>JNJK01000063.1 GCA_000701625.1 Lachnospiraceae bacterium MC2017 | reverse complement strand
CAAAGTCAGTACCAAAAAGATGATTTTTGCAAAGTCAGTACAAAAAAGATGATTTGTAAAGTCAGTATTTAAATGATAATCCAAAAGAGCAGAAGAAATATGGATATATTAAATAGTACCAAAAAGAGATTATATTGTTTTACTAATAGGACAAATAAGCATATTATTGCGCCAGTTGGTTTACATAATATTTAATATATAGATCTATTAACTTACCTTTAGATGAATATACATAAAATTTTAGCTGTTTGGTACAGACTTTTAGTTTAGGCCGTAGATGTGTTATTTTCAAAAATTGGTTGTTGACAATCTGTGGTTATGAGAAAACGGGAAAGTATGTCCTAAAAAGATGAATTCCTTTGCTAAGTGTAGTAAATATAGGGTATAATGGAATCGTCATTCGAAGGTAAGGGGTCAAGTGGAGGGTTTACAATAATGAATGATAATAGTGAAAATATAGATAACGGAAATAGTATCAACATGGATGATTGGGACGATGGAGTGCAGATGGAATTGCCTTTTTTAGAGTCTGGTATAGCTCCTTTGATTCCGAGCGTTGAGGATATTTTTAAAAAATCAAATTACTTGATAGGCGCATATTATACAGCAACACTCTGGGAAGAACGGATCATGAACCTTGGAATTTACTTTCTTAAAGAGACAGAGATTCCGGAGGCAGGGAAAAATATTGTTGTCAGGATTCATTCAAGTGATATTAAAAGATTGTGCGGTTTAAGCAAGGTGCCGTATAATTCGATAAAATCAGCCTGCGATCGTCTGACTCAGAAGAATATCGAACTTGAGGTAGATGATAAACACGGATTTGATTATATGGCTGTGATTACAAGAGCCAGATTTGAAAAATCCTGGCTTACAATTACTTATAATGGTGATCTCAGAGATGTTCTTGTTGAAAGTTCGATGAAATATACGAGGCTCAACATAAAGATTATGTTAAGGCTCGGAATGAGAGCCGGTATCAGGCTCTATGAACTTCTTACAAGAGATTCTTATGCTAAAAGGCCAAATGTTCCACAGGAACAGATTGTAGCAGTGAAAAGCTATCAGGTAACAATGGATCTCGTACAATTTTTATTACTTGTAGGAGGGGTAGAGGCAACACAGGAAACTGTAAAAAAACTTACAAGAAAAAAAACTGCTATCAATTTTGATGAAATAAGGGAGAGACTTTGTAAAAGTGGAGAATATGCGTTCGACTGGAGTAATATAAAGAGAAAACAGCTTGATCCTGCAATAAAGGTAATTAACGAATTTTCAGATATTCAGGCAACATATGAGCCTCAAAGAGGTGGACGTGGGGGGAAGGTTAAGGGATTAACTTTTACTGTAACGCCCAGAGAGATGCAGCCCGATGGAGTAACACCAAAGAGGATAGTTGACGGAAAAGCTGTAGAGATCCCTGATCCTGGCTGCTACTCTGATGAAGATAT
>JNJK01000062.1 GCA_000701625.1 Lachnospiraceae bacterium MC2017 | reverse complement strand
ACTGAAACTTCGCAGTTATAAAACTGCAGCTGAATCTTGATAATTCAATAAAAATTGGCAATTAAGTACCAATCACGCTACCTGTAAATGACGTTGCATGGAAGGTGTGAGTGCAGATATAAACTTGTCTATCATTGCAGATATTTTTTCTTCATCGAGATCAAATTCTTCAATCATCATGTTTGAAAAAATCTCCATGATGATGTTGAAAGCATAAGTAAATGTGACATCAGCTACCTCGTCCATGAAATATGCAAACAGTTCGCCTAAGGTTCGGGGATCCTCCGATTCTCGATTTTCTACTGCAAGCATCATATATCGAGTAAATACGATTGCAACATGCGCTGTCATAGCATCATAAGAAAGAGACTTACATTCTTTTGCTAGCTTGAGATAGCTTTTGCACATCTTGAAAAAGACCTCTATCTGCCAGCGTTTTGAGTAAATGCGAACGATTTCTTCCTCATCTATATTTTCGTTTGTAGATATCAGGCAAAGATAATCTTTCCGATTTGAACGATTTCTGACATATACAACTCTGGCAGGAATAACAGTGCCTTCCTTCTCAACATCAACAGTAACAGAAAGCAGATACTTTGATCTGCCACGACGCTTGCGATTCATTTTGTATATTTCTTTGAGAGAGCGCTTCTGACCTTCATAACCGAAAGTCATTTTTTCAGAACGCTTTATCATAGCAATAACTTCATAGCCAAGTTTTTGTACAGCGATGAGTGTTTTGGGTGAAGCAAACCAACTGTCAAAAAGGACGTAGTCAGCAGGGATCATTGCTTTCTTTGCTTCTTTGATAAGCTCGATCATTGCATCTGTTCCCTTCATAAGTGCAAGCTTTCTTCGTTTGAAACCATTGCTTCTATGATCAATTGGATTGCTGTCATTGACCTGACATTTGCTTGATGATGAAAGTAAGATATGGTTAACAGGAATGAAAGTATTTCCATCCGTCCATCCGAGTGTGAGCATTCTGAAACCATAAAGGTAGACTTTTTTAGCATGATCATATATTTTTGCAAGCATCTCTACCTTTTTGGAGCAGCTCCTCGAATATGTGGAGTCATCAATGATTAGTGCATTAACCCTATCTTCGGATGTAGCTGGTGCGATAGATCCATTACAGATGTTGGAAGCAAGTAGCGTTGTAAAACGAATCCAGTTTATGCTGATACTATTCATAAAACGATAGTATGTATCCTTTGCAAAAGATAATTCGCTATTTCCAAGAACCATGTCCATGTACATAGATTTGTTTCTAAAAACCAAAGCAAAGGCATAACTCATGATCTTGAGCGGTGTAGTGCCTTTCGATTTCTTTGCATTGGATGCTTTTAGAACAGCTGATAAATGAAAGCGTTCAAAAAAGTATCTGATTGAATCAGTAATCTGCTTAGAATCGTAGTCGTTCTGTGATATAATCTTAGACAAGGCGTGAGGCTCCTTTTGTATGGTTTTTGGTGGTACTTAAATTATACCAAAGGCAGAGTTATCACGCCCTTTTTAATGCCAGTTTTTATTGAATTATCAAGGTTCTAATGCACTTTTTAATGTGCGAAGTTTAAGT
>JNJK01000061.1 GCA_000701625.1 Lachnospiraceae bacterium MC2017 | reverse complement strand
TCTTGGGATGCAAAAGACCTTGGACCAATATCAGATGAAGAGAGAGAATGGTACCTTACACATGCTACAGGACTCACTCCTGATGAAGTGGATAATCTTCATGATTACAGTATAACAGTGCAGTTTGACAGAGATGCAGCAAGAGAAGGTGCTAAGTTACTTAACAATTTCAGAACATCTGATACATGGTACAGAGATGATGGCTCAAAAGGACAGATGCCTGCAGGTGGGGAGATGTACAATCCTACAACTGGTAAGTACACTGAGACATCAGAGCACAGCAGATCAGGCAAAACAGAAGGCATTATAGAAGTATCAGGACTAAATGCACTTGAATATGACTATGGTCTTGAGCAGATAGCAATGGAGAGAGCACGTAACACTTTGTTCAGGAGCGGGCATATAAATCCTGATTCAACTACATTTGAAGAAGTATATTACAAGTATACAAATGGACCAAGTGGAGCTGGTGAAAATCTTGCTTTGGGCATGTTGTTTTTCATCAGCGATGCACAAGATCTTCTTGAGGAAGAAGTTGATTCATTTAAAGGCCAGGGGCACAGGCGTAATATGTTACGCGAGGGCTACACACATGTAGGTGTTGGTGTAGTACATTTTGGAGATTTAACAGTAGTAGCTCAGGAATTTTCAAGTAAAGCTACAGGTATAACAGAAGACCAAGGCTATGATGGGGTACAGACACAGACTGTAGTAGTTGACACATCTGAGATTAGAGATTATGACGGATTTGGGCCAGCTGATACATTTGTAAGAATACCTACCATGGCAATTTGTAAACTTCCTACTGAACATATTATAGAGGAGCCAACAGAAGAGGAGCCAACAGAATCTAATGAAAATTATGACGAGTACGAAGAAAGAAGTAGAGAATACGAGTATTTTGAGTACTCTCCCGACTTTTTAGATGAGTCATACTTCAGCGATACCATCAAAGAAGTAAACAAATTCAGAACATCAGATACATGGTACTATGATAAGTCCAATAACAAAGTACAGGTAAAAGGATTAAAGGCCCTCAAGAAAGATAACGGTTTGCAGGAAATTGCAAAACAGAGAATTGCTGAGATGGCTTTCTTGTATACTTCTGAACCCCTAGAACCTGACCTAAAACCTAACGGAAGAAAAGCTGATGAAGTATATCAGAAGATGGTTACTACTGGTCTATATGATGATGTAAATATGCACGAAAACATGGCTAAATTGGATGGCAGTAGTAGAACTAACTATGCATCAGCAAAAACATTAGTGACTGGCTGGCAAGAGAATAACAGCAATAGCTATAACGGACAAGGACATAGACGTGCAATGCTTGATAAAGACATGAAGTATATAGGGTCAGCATCAGCATTCGCAAATGGATATTTAATCAGTGTTATAACACTTTCAGACAAACCAACAGGCAGGGAAGAAGTTTCTGACTCAAAGAAGTTTATAGTTGAGGTAAGCAGAAGCTGGAAAATGGAGAATTATAGACCAAATACTGGCTTCTGGGAGGCAGGGTGTGCAGTCATTCCTTCAGGAGCAAAAGTAGTAGAAGCTCCTAGAGATCCTTTCTGGGATATACCAGCAGGTTGTAAAGCAGTAACAGAAAACCCAGATGACTCAGATGATACAGACGACACTGATGACCCAAGTAATCCAGATGACCCGAGTAATCCTGATAATCCAAGCAATCCGGATGACCCGAGTAACCCTGATAACCCGAATAATCCGTACAATCCGGGTAATCCTGGCAATTCAGATAATCCTGGCAACTCAGATAATCCGAATACCCCGGGAGGCTCCAGTGTTTCTGGAAACAATGAAAAAACTTCACTCAAACTGTTTTATAAATCAAAAACAGATATAAGTTCACTTATACAGGGCACAGGTGTTAAAGTAAAATACAGCTCAAGCAACAAGAAAGTAGCAAAAATTAACAGCAAAGGTATAGCAACCGGCGGAAAACAGGCAGGAACTGCTACGATCACAAAGTACATCAAGGAAACAAAGAAGTCCGCGTGGACAGAGGCCGGCAGCATCACAGTTACAAACTACAATCCGACGCTGCCGAAGAAAGAAACACTTACAATCGGAAACACAATAAATCTAAATGAAAAACTAACAGGTTCAGATGAAGTACCAGTATCATGGGAGTCATCAAACACCAGCGCAGTAACAGTAACAGCAGATGGTATAGCCACAGCAGTAGGACAAGGAACAGCAAAGATTTCACCGGTATTCTCCAACGGAAAGAGTAAAGCAAAGATCACGATCAAAGTACCAAAGAATTAAAAAAAGAGGGCGAGGGTCATCAAGACCCCGCCCTCTTTCTTTTCTATGAAGCTTAATCTGATTTACGGAAGTAAAGTATTTATTGCTGATGCGTTTTTTCAGGAAACAGCTCATTTAAAAGCTGATTCTGGTAGTCGGCATCTGTTGCTGCTCGGCGTAGATCGTCAAAACGGTTTTCGTTCATAAGTTTTATAATCAAAGCGTTTATTTCGTCCCTTGTTTCTTCATTAAGCTTTTCCATTATTTCACACATAATCTGCTGTCCCTCCTCAGTTTCACGATACCTGTGTTTACCGGCAGAAGTCAGAGGAAACTTCTCGTTGTAGGCGTTTTCTTTTGTAAACACTTCCATTAGTTCTGCTACGTCCGTGCCATCATTTACGGCAGCATTAACATATATCTCTTCAAAACCATTATCGACTATTCTGCCGTTTTCCCTAACAACTCTGTCTACATGATAAAGAGGGAGACCGTCTTTGAACATATCGAATCGTGATATAAATATCACGCATATATCGGGAACTTTTTCAAATTTTATACCCGGATCAGTTATATTTGCAGTCAATACTGAGCCGTTGTAGCGGACTCTCTTTTGATGATTGTCATCATTTGCCTTCTGTACTTCAATATCGACTTCGCGGCCATCTCCTAAGATGCAGTGCGCATCAAGTATGACTGACCTTCCTTGTAAGTTTGTTACCGGAAACTGAGGCTGATTTCTTACAACTATCAGTTTGGGATCATTAAGAATAACACGCAGTATTTCCTGACAGAAACCGTCATCCTCAGCCATTTTCCTGAACATAATGTCGTCAATAGGTACAAGTTTCTTGGCTTCTTCTCTAATTTTAGCCTTATTGCTCATTTTTGGTCCTCGTTTATAAATCTTTTCATGTTTATTTTACTACTTCGCAAGTTAGTTTTATAGATTTCGCAAGGAAATAGAGGGCGAAGGTCGATAAGACCCAGCCCCTCACTTCATATTACAAAAGTCGCAACCAGCCGGAGGCAGAGACAATATCATACAAAGCGAACAATTAGGAAGCCGAGGACAGAAGCGCGAGCATAGCTCAGGTGCGAGAGGTATTGTCTGAGGGCAGTTTGTGCTCCGCGCGGAGCGCATAGGAGCAAACTGCCCGAGTTACCGAAGCACCTGAAGATAGGCGGCGGAGCGCTTCCGACGAGGCAACGGTGAGCGTGTATGATATTGACCTTGCCTCCGGCGTCCCTCCCGTGTCAATGAGTCAACGAAAAACACCCTCAACGGCAAACGAAACAACAACCATCGTAAGCCCAATAACGGCAAGCGCCCTGAAAAGCAGGAAGAATACAAGCCCGGCACCATCGGCTACATCCTCGCTCACCAGAAGCACTAATTAAAAAACGAAACAAAAGA
>JNJK01000060.1 GCA_000701625.1 Lachnospiraceae bacterium MC2017 | reverse complement strand
ATAGACCAGCTCCTTAGCCTCCGGAGCTTTTGTAACAACTGCAGTCGCTTTGGTGATCGTAACTGTAACTTCTTTGATCGCCGCCTCATATGTATCAGTACCGGCAGCAGTAACGATGACGGTAGCCGTGCCAATCCTTTTGGTTGTCAGCTCACCCGTGGAAGCATCCACATCGATATAGTCCTCACTACCTCTCTTGACGGCATAGCTGATCGCACCGTCACCTGTAGTTGTAGCACTTACTCTCTTGCCTGTTTCACCGTAAGCAACTGTCACATCAGGGGCTGTTATTGTCTGCGTAAACTTATCAGTAATCGTCACAGTTATATGCTTTGTAGCAAGCGCGAGATAATTATCATCCTCTGCAATGGATACATCCACAGTTATACTGCCTGTGTCTGACCCAGAAGTCAGAACACTGCCGTTCAATGTACATCCATTCGCCTCACCATTGATCGCATAGCTTACTGTTCCTGTCGCGCCTCTCATATCAATATATTCCGCAAGATCGACAGTATTTCTGTTTTTTCTAACAACCGCTGTATCTGCAACAGTTGCAGGATTAGCTGCCTTTCCAACCGTTACTGTCACATCTACGTTTTCTTTCTTTTTGTAGTTTGCAGTATCTGTCGGCGTAAAAACAGCCTTGAAAGTATGACTTCCTACACTTCCGACACTGGTAGTCCCATCGCTTTCCCAGGTCCATGTACCCGGAGTGTTACCGTTAGGATTGGTCAGCGTAACATCCGCAAGTGTCTGACCATAAGTCGCAGATGCCGTCGGAGCATCATCTGCATTCGGTTCTGCCTTGGCGATAGTGTAATTCAAACTGGCTGTCTTACCGCTCACCGTTATAGTTGCCTTATAATTTCCTGCATTGGCAGGCGCTGCTGTGGTCTTTGCATAACTTGTAGGGCTAACGCCTTCATAATAGATTTCCGGTACAACCAGTCCAGCCGCAACCCACGCAGTCGAATCCAAAGTCGCCGCAGCATTGTTCCCATCATTATAGGTCGTCTTTGTAGGTGCACTTAACGTCAATGAAACCTTCTTCTCCGGTAAATTACAATCTGAAGTGCATGTTGCTGTAATAGCAGCACCAGTCGCGGAATAACTGAAATTATGAACATGCGATGGCGTAAATTCGACTGCCTTGTACGTTGACGTTGAATCAAATAGAACTCCCGATGTACTATTCATCGCAATACTCGTACTAGGATCGGTCATTACTGTATCCGTCCATCCCTTGCAATTCGCGGCTGTTTTAACAGTTCCTTTAACTGCCTGAGTATCTCCTATTGAGGTAACTGTGGACGCGTTATCAATATTGATAGAAAAACCACTTAATCCAGCTGTTTTACCTTTTGTTGTTACATTTGCATTGTTAATATTTATTTCTCCATTTGCAAAAGGCGTTGCCTTAATTCCATATCCATCCTGTCCACTTTGAGGATCCCCTACTTCCACTTCTAATTTGCAATTTGAAATATTAATAGACTTCGCTTGTCCGTTCACAATCCCTTGATTAAAACCAGTATTAATATTATTCGATTTTACAACTAATTTATCATCAATGGATGATCCAGAAATTTTTAGGTTATTACCGCGATATAGGTATATAACACTAACTGTTTCGTTTTTAGTAATATGTATTTCGTTTTCCCCCTCCAAAACAATATTCAGATCCGCATTACTAATGTCCCAACCGATACCTGCGTAAGAATCAGCTAGTTTATAACCTTCGCCCGTATATGTATAATTATTCAACGTAAGCGTATTTGTCCCCGAATCATAGCTCGCAGTACCGGTACTTTTACCGTTTGTTGGAGGAATATTATCCTTATTAGTCTCAGTAACCTGCGTGCCACCGACATAGATAAGATACGTACCCCCATCCGCATATGCCGGTATTGTCATATTGGGCATTAACCCCATCACCATCATAAAACATAGCAAAATACTAAATATTCCTTTTAACAGTCTCTTCTTTTGTTTCATTAACCTTCCCTCCTCTTTAAGTTTGCTGCATAAAAAACCGCCGAACCTGACAGGGCATAAAGCCCCGTCAGATTCGACGGTTATCCATCATCAATATATACTTTTTCAACGCCCCAAAAGGCGCAGTTATCTACTATGCTGTGCTTGTGCAGAACACTTAGCGAGCGCAAGCCCGTGGCGCAGCGCGAGGTTAGTGTGAGCCATAGCTGGCCACTTGGTGAATTCAAGCCAGCGGCGCAGAATGAGCCTAGTGGAGCAGCTAGTGCTGTGCTGTGCTGTGCTGTGCTGTGCTGTGCTGTGCTGTGCTGTGCAAATTGTCCGTCTATCCTGCATATCTGTCAAGCCCCCTCAAAAATCATTTCCTCTTCTGTATTTTTATCGGACACAATTACTCGACAGAAAATAGTCCGACACTCAATTTTTCCTATTTTAGTTTACGCAAAGTAAATATAATCTACCCAATTCAACTTTCGTTAGGTTTATATTTTGTTGCCACGGGAACATATGTGTGCTACACTGTACGAACATTAGTTTCGCCACTGAGACTTTTGTTCTTATTTTTTTTGTGCTAGGATAAAGGAGAAAACAGCAGTTAATGAGCGAAAAGATATCACTGAAAAGACACTCGAAGATTACAAACGGGAAGGGATATTATCATGCAGAAAATCGGAATCGGTTATGAAAATTATAAAAGAATAATTGATGATGATTGCTATTACGTTGATAAGACACTTTTTATCAGGGATATCATAAAAAATGGCGGAATGGTAAATCTTTTCACTCGACCGAGACGTTTCGGCAAGACTCTTGCTCTTTCGATGCTTCGCACCTTTTTTGAGCTTGAATACGATTTTGACGGGAATGTGATCGATAAGAAACACTATTTCACCGGCAAAAAGATCATGCAGTGCGATGGATCGATCCTTTCCAAAATGGGGAAATATCCTGTGATAGCCCTTTCTCTCAAATCAGGAAAAACAGACGATTTCAGAAATGCTTTTCTGAAACTTCGCGAAGATATAATAGGTGAATATGACAGACATAGCTACTTAGCAAAGTCTCCCTTGTTGGACGACAAAGATAAAGAGATCTTTCTGAAAATCCTAAATGGTGAGGTCATTTGGGATGAGATCGAGAAGAATATTTCTGATCATGAGGAAATGAAAAAAGCTCTAATTGCTGAGGTCGGAAAGTACTCAACCGCATTAAAAACACTTTCACGTCTTCTTAAGAAACATCACAAGACAAACGTGATCATTCTCCTTGACGAATATGATGTTCCACTTGAAAACGCTTATTACTGCGGCTTTTATAAGGAGATGACAGATTTTATCCGCTCACTTTTTGAGTCTGCGCTAAAAACAAATGACGCTCTTGAACTTGCCGTAGTTACCGGCTGCCTTAGGATCAGCAAAGAGAGCATATTTACCGGACTTAATAATTTTGCGGTAAATTCAATAAGAAGCACTGATTTTGGTGAATACTTCGGTTTTACACCGGCAGAAACTCTTGATATGTTGAAGTCCTATGGTCTTCAAGACAATGTACAGAATGTGAAAGACTGGTATGACGGATATTTATTCGGAGAATGTGAAGTTTATAATCCATGGAGTGTAACACATTATATTCATGAGCACATTAACGCTCCCACTCGACTCGCTGAGCCATATTGGTCAAATACTTCCTCAAATTCTATCATCAAAGATATGATAAGGGATGCTGACGATACCGCGAGAGAAGAATTAGATATACTGATAAATGGCGGCACTATCGAAAAACGTATACATGAAGACATAACCTATGATGATATTCATGCTGAAGCCGATAATCTCTGGAATTTTCTTTTCTTTACAGGATATCTGCGTAAAGTTTCAGAACGAAAAGACGGAAGAGATATTTATCTCACTCTGCGTATTCCAAATGAAGAAGTCGCTTCAATATATGAGCACCAACTGAGATTATGGTTCGAAAATGCTGTTAAAGAGATGGATCTCAAAGATTTCCATGACGCTGTACTTAATAAGGACACCGTCAAAATGGAGGATTTTCTTTGTAATCTCCTGGAAAAAAGCATAAGCACTTTTGACAGTTCCGAAAGTTTCTATCATGGACTCATGCTCTCTCTTCTCTACGGTGTACCCAGATATGCCCCCAAGTCCAATCGTGAAACCGGTGACGGCAGGGCTGACATTGTTCTCTATCCCAATAGGAGAAATGATCCGGCATATATTTTTGAATTTAAGGTCAGAAAAAAATTTAATGAAATGGAAGATGGACTAAAAGATGCCCTCACACAGATTAAGGATAAACGATACGAAGATGGCGTAATCGAAGACGGATATATAGGTTCTGTATCCTATGGTATCTGTTTCTGTAAAAAAAGCTGCATTGTAGCTTTGTTATAAGCAAATAAAATTTCCACAACTCGTATTTCTACGAGTTGTGGAAATTTTTGTTTTGTGGGTCCCAAGTTCCAAATCCTCTTTGTGCAAGCACGATCGGATTTGTACCTTTTGACCCTGACGTCACCTTATTTCACC
>JNJK01000059.1 GCA_000701625.1 Lachnospiraceae bacterium MC2017 | reverse complement strand
AATTACGAAAAGTACTTCCACTGCTTTTTATTTGTCGCTAAAGAAAAACTGCGCCACAGCCCAGGCAGGCCATCGCGCAGCGATTTTGTTCAACTAGAAATATACAAACTAAAAGAAAAACTGAAAATCAGAGATCCAAAGTCTTCGCTTGTGGAATTGGATGACCTTGCTTTTTTAAGGGATCTAGAGCTTGTTAAGGATGATGATGGAGAATTAAAGCTCACGATAGCTGGATTATTGTTTGTAGGAAAAGAACAATCTATTAGAAAGCTTTTGCCACAGGCAGAAGTAATATATTTACATTACTCTGATAATAATACTGTTGAGTATGATGCACGAATGGATCTGAAAATGCCGATTATTTCGGTTATTGACCGTTTGACAACAAGAATTCAGGATACAAACAAGATAGTTAATGTGCAAGTTGGATTATTCCGTTTGGAAATATTGGATTATCCTGAAAATGTATTTCAGGAAGCATTATTAAATGCTCTTACACATAGAGACTATCAGAGTCAGGCTGCAGTGTATGTAAAACATTATCCTGACAGGATTGTAATAGAAAATCCGGGGGGATTTATAGATGGAATAAATGAGAGTAACATAATAACACATCCATCAGCGCCTAGGAATAAGTTGATCGCCGAAACTTTGCAAAGGCTTAAATATGTGCAGAGAACAGGTCAGGGAGTGGATATCATTTATAGAGAAATGGTTTTGTCAGGAAAGTCATATCCGATTTATAGATCATATGGCGATGCTGTTACGTTAACAATCTATAGCGCTATAGATGATGTTGATTTTGTAAAGGCTATTGCAAAAGAGCAAAATGATAGGCAAAAGAATTTTACTTTATCAGAATTGATGGTTTTAAGATATTTAACAGATAATAGAAGGATTACAATAGCAGAGGTTGAGAGAATTATACAGGATACACACGATTTGGCACAGAAGACTATTAATGGTCTATATAAGGCGGGACTTATTGAGGTATCAGGAAAATCCTATATGCTTTCAGCACAAATGTATGAAAAGGTAAAATCATCTGTTGAATATACTAAGGACAGATCCATTGATTATATAAAGGCAAAAGGTAGAATTTTAGACTATCTTGAGAGAGAGCCATTTATAACAAATGAGCAGGTTAGAGAGCTCTGTGGCTATTCAAAGCAACAAGCCCGTCATACATTGGATAATATGAGGGAGGAGCTATTAATAGAGTTGGTGGGGAAGGGAAGATCGAGTAGGTATTTAAAAACTCGATAAAAACTCGAAAAAACTCGAAAAAACTCGAAAAACTCAAATTAGAAATTAATGGCACTATGATGCTCGTGGTACCTTTTTGGTACTTTAAAATTCAAAAACGTGTAATAATATGGCTAATATGAATAATATGCAGAAATAAACCCAGTAAAATCAAGGTGTTTCACGACGATTATATTCTGATAAAATCGTGAGGGTGGTAGAACAGTAGGATCTGGAAGAGTTGCTTCCATCATCGAGTAATTCTTACTAGATAGATTACATTTTTAGAATCGCTGTAAGTTCAATGTTTATCAGTGATTCGCATATCTGAATAGATATTTGTCCAAGCATAAATTAAGGGCTGATTCCTTCGGGAGTCAGCCCTTTTTTGAATATTACTCAGATGAAGTAACGGCTCCGGCTGAGTTTGTTTTATTATTTGTTTTTAGCCTTTCTATATAATTCCGTATAAATATTTAAATACTGTAGTAGTCGTGTCTTTTCTTCTTCATCATCAGAATGAAGGATATTTATTAGATCCATGGGAATTTGAGAAAGGGATTTGTCATGTAACGAACCTAGAACAAGATAGTCTAAGCTACAACCAAAAATAGAACATAATTTGATAAGATTTGGAAGTGAAAGTGATGTACAACCTCGTTCAACATGGCTTATATGCTTTGGTGTAACATTCAATTTATCAGCCAAAGTCTCTTGTGTCATTCCTTGTGCACGTCTAATTTCTGATATCCTTATTCCCATTTCGTAAACAATCTCATTATTCATGTTGTAAACCTCTCATGTACCCTAGCGTAAACAAGGCGAATGAATAGGATAAGTACTTATAAGGTTTAAAATATATAGAAGATGGTATTATATAGGTTTACTTTTCGCCCGCCAAAGCGTATAATTACAAAGATTAATAAAAAATTAATCATAAATTAATCATAAATTAATAATGTGCATGTATTGGGAATAGAATTGAGAAGCACTCCTGCAAGGAAGATGATGTTCAATCGATAGAACAGAAGGAATGAGATCAATTGGAGGAGCTATTATGATGAATAAAGTATGGATTGCACTTTTCGTTTCAGTGTTATCTTTGTAGTTAACGGCATGTGGTCATGAACACAAATGGATCATATGCATCAGAATTAAGCAAAGCACAATAGAAAAAACAGAAATAAATAAAAATTGAGGTGCGCGTATTGGGATTTGTAGGGGGTAAAAAAGAGATTGATTGGCATATGATGCCTTTTATAATACTTTTTTTAATTTTCCCGCTTGTTGAAATACCATTAACAGTGAAAAATCGATATGCGGGTTATTATTTTTCTCCAATGAAAGAATATCAAAATGACTATTATCTGGTTGGAAAAATGGTTCTGTTGCTTGTAGTTTCAGTATGGATACTGATAGTGTTGATTGATTCGTATCGAAAAAAGATAAATATGAAAAGTATGATATCTGAAATGCTTCTTTTTCTACTGCTGATGATATCATCTTTCTGTTCTATTGATAAAAAGCTTTCGTTTATGGGAGCAAACGAATTATTTGAGCCGTTTCCGGTGATATTAGCCTATATTATTATTTTTTTCGGAGCCAAATTAATAATAAAAAACGAAAAAACAAAGCGGGATAGATTTCAAAACATGATATTCTTTCTGGCAGCTGGTTCGATATTGGTGACACTGGTAGGAATTTTGCAATATGCAGAAGGAACATCTGTAGCATCTACATTATACAATCCTGACTATGTCGGAACTTATGCAGCAATCATACTTCCACTGTTTATTATCAGTATTTTTGGGAAATATCTTGAAAAAAATAAAGGAAGTGCTCTAGTAAATTCAGCGATCATAATGACAGTCATTGTTCTTTTTTTATCCAGATCTCTAGCAGGGATTGCTGCTTGTAGTGTAGGTATAATTACCGGAATATCTCTGATCAAATTTGGAAATGATACAAAAAAGCTGTTTTTGATAGCTGCGGGTATCGTGATCGTTTTTGTATTGGTACTTTCTTTCGAATGGATTCGTTCTTATTCTCCCGAAAAATATCATGATTTTTCGTTTACTACAGGTGGGGAATCAGCAGAGTTTTCTTATCATGAAGAGAAAATTCTTATAAAAATGGAAACTGGTTCTTCGGGAAAGCCTCTTTTTGTGCTAAGTGACGCAAAGGGAAAGGCAATCGGTTATGAAGAAGATATAGAGAATAAGACGTTAGTACCGATTCTTCCTGAAAGCAGTGTATTTTATGGGTTTCATTTTAATCCGATTAGTCTGAACAATGGAAAAAAGGGGTTTGTTGTATTTTTTGGGGATAGACAGTGGTATCTGGGGATGGATAGTTACGGGAAGTGCCACAGTATAAATGCCTATGGAAACTTTATGGACATGGATTCGGCTGAAAAAAACGGATTTTTTGAAAATCGGGAGTCATTCTTGCATGGAAGAGGATATATCTGGGACAGAGCTGCTCCTTTATTAAAGCACTACTGGCTCTGGGGCGGTGGTCCCGATACGTTCCCTCTGATTTTTTCACAGAAGGATATCGATAAGGTTTTGGTATCAGGATTTGCTTATGAGGATATAATTCTTAAACCTCACAACCTATATCTACAAATTTGTACACAACTTGGATTACCATTTCTTCTTGTCTTTATCAATATTATCTATTCAATTATTCGGAATCTTATAAAAAGGACAAGGACAGAAAAGGATAAGAAAAAAAGAATCGTCACTGCAGCAATAATATCATCTATTATGGGATTTCTTGTGGTTTCGGTGGTTAATGATTCCAGCATATGCGTTTCACCAATAATGGCTGCCATTTTGGGAGTTGGAAAGGGATATGCAAGCGAGGGAAAAGAAAGACTAACTATTAAAAGTCAATAAGAAAATGAAGATTTTTGAATAAAACATCATTAGGTGTTTTAGATAGCCCGGAGGCAGGCTTATGCCTCAATCAGTACCTTGAAAATCGCATGACAAATAGAGCATCTTAATAGGTGCTCGCAGAAAAGGATGTAAAGTTAATAAGGTTATTTCCGGTAGGCTTCGCCTGTAAGTTCCATCCGGTAGATGGTGCGTATCAGTTTCTTCGTTGCATGACCGACGGCAACATTGTAGTGCTTGCCTTCGCTTATCTTTTTAGAGAGGTAAGCGCCGAAGTTCTCATCCCAGTGGCAGACATATTTTGTTGCATTGAACAAAGCATACCGTAGGTAACGAGATCCCCGTTTTTCCATGTGGGAATAGCTGGAATCAAGCTGCCCTGACTGGTATGTAGATGGCGATAACCCAGCAAATGCAAGTATCTGATCAGCATTACT
>JNJK01000058.1 GCA_000701625.1 Lachnospiraceae bacterium MC2017 | reverse complement strand
TCTCAACCGCCACTTTAATGGTCGAACCATTCAGTAGGCCTCACTGCTGTGCAAATATTATAGGCTATTTATTTATAAAAAACAATATGAGGTGGGTAGTGCAAAAGAGAAGTTCCGGATACAAATATATGTGTTGATTAGATAGGTGATTATTTAAGAAAAAACGAGTATCTAATTATGATTTAGATAACGTCTTATGGTTCGCTTTGGTAATATCTAAAATTGTATAAAAGGCTTAAACAAAGGAAAGTTTTTAAATTAGATGCCTAGTTATTCTTGAAAAGTGATATACTGATACTGAGTTTAGATAAGGCGTTTTTCTAAAAAGGAGCATGTTTAAATGAGTGAGATGAAGCTTAAAAAAATAAATATTAAGAACTTTAAGTCATTATATGACGTTTCGTTTGAGCCGGGGAGAGTCAATGTACTTATTGGCGCCAATGGTTCGGGAAAATCATCTGTGTTGGAAGCAATAGGTGTCCTTAGTGCGGCAATGACAGACAGAGTTAATTCAAGTAGTTTGCAAAGGAAAGGCGTGAGACTCAGTACTTCGGCACTATATAAATCTAAGTTTTTGTCTATTGAGAAGGAATCAAAAACTGTGGACTTCTCTCTGGAATGGAAATTGGATGGGCATGATTATGATTACATAAGCCATTTGACTGTTCCAAATGATGATGACTCCTGGAAATATTTTGCAGAAAGCGTTTCCTGCGATGGAGAAGCTGTGTATGGTCGTAGTAACAGATCCAGTGCGCAGCTTAATAATAAGATTGGGTACTTTACAATATCTGAGTCGCTTGCAGGAAAAGAATATTCTGAAGTAGCAAAGTATATTGGAAATTATGGAATATATCAGCCGGATACACTAACTTTAAGAGGAACAGTTGCAGACCCGGTGCAGATCAATCCGATTGGTCTCAATGGTGGTCGGCTTGCAGAGGCAATACAGGATCTTCTCCATGAGGATGATGGAGATTACATGTTTGGGTCAATGTACATGGAGGATATGCTTGAACTGATTGACTGGGCATCGGAATTTAAGGTCAGCAAGCCAAAGAAGACAATCCTTAACCCGGGTGTTCCTACGACTCAGCAGATTATAGAGTTTAAGGATAAATATCTGAAAGATACAGCATCATTTACAGGCTACGATGCAAGCGAAGGAGCATTATATGTTTTGTTTATGCTGGCACTGGCTATGCATGAAAAAGCTCCACAGATGTTTGCAATAGATAGTTTTGACCATGCAATGAATCCGAGGCTTGCACGGAAAGTCACGGAAATATTTAGTCAAAAAATAATCGAAGAGGGTAGGACAGTATTTATAACTACACATAATCCGCTTGTTCTTGATGGATTGGATCTTTCAAATGACGATATCAGATTGTTTACGACAGAAAGAAACAGGCAGGGGCATGTTGAGATAAATAGGATACAGGTTTCTGATAAACTTCTCAAAATGAATCAGCCATTATCAAGGCTTTGGATCAATGGAGTTTTAGGAGGCGTTCCAGAGTTATTATGAGTAAAGTAATAGGAATAGTCTCGGAAGGCCCAACAGATTATCTTGTTCTAAAGGCGGTAATAGACAAGATTACAGGTGAATGCAACCGATATCTTTCACTTCAACCAGAGCGGGATATGATCGGGCGATTTGGCAATGGGTGGAAAGGCGTGTGGAGATGGTGTAAGGAAACAGAATCTGTCAACATGCTGATGAAAGAGGTTCAGCCACAAATGGATGCTATTGTCATACAGATGGACGGGGATGTTATCAGAAAAGAAAAGGAAGCGCATTGTCTTTGCGATTCAACTACATGTGAGAATAAGGGAAAAGTATTTCCTCTTTATTGTGATAATTATGCTACTGAATGTCCTGTAATCATTCCTTGCGAAAGCCATGAAAATGGAATTAAAGCAATGATGGAGCATGGTGAGGAACTTCTTAAATCTGCACTTAATGCAGGAGAAATGAGCCAGATTGTGATTACAATCCCATGTGACAGCACAGATGCTTGGGTGGTTGCTGCATATGATGGCATGGATGATATTGAGACACGAGAAGATCCATGGAAAACAATTATAGCAAAAAAGAAAGACTATCATGGTATTCGTGTAAGAGGTGATAAGAAAAATGTGCGTACTTATGCAGCTTTTAGTGATATGGTAGCTGAAAGATGGGATAAAGTAACTCAAATTTGTAGCTCCGCCAAGAGATTGGATCAAGAAGTAAAGCGGGTTTTTTGGATTTGAAATCAGCTGCAACAAAAAATGTACAAATCATTCATCCTAAAGGCGGCAGTTTCTGTTAACAAAGAATTGATTTCTTTTTATTGGTTTTTAGGACAGGAAATCGTTATACGTGAAGCAGAAAAGAAGTATGGAAGCGGTTTTTATAAATCTTTGAGTAATGATTTGAAGAAATCCCTCCCTGGAGTCAGAGGATTTGCAAGTACAAATCTTCGCTATATAGCTAAGTTTTACTTATTGTATTCGGATTCAAATCTCCCACAAGCTGTGGGAAATTTAGACTCATCACAAAACCTCCCACAACTTGTGGGAGATTTGAAACGGGAAGATTTATTTTCTGTTCCTTGGGGACATCATAGACTTATTATCGATCGTTGCAAAGGAGATTGTGTTAAAGCAGTATTCTTTGTAAAAAAGATAATCCAAAACAACTGGTCGAGAGCTGTACTTGAAATTTTCCTGGATACAGACTTGTACGAGCGACAGGGAAAGGCTATATCTAATTTCAAATATTCGCTTCCGGCACCTCAAAGTGATCTTGCACAGGAAATGACCAAGGATCCTTACAATTTCGATTTTTTGGCAATAAGTGAAGATTATGACGAAACTCAGCTTAAATCCGCACTTATTGATAACGTTATAAAGTTTCTGCTTGAACTGGGAAGAGGTTTTGCGTTTGTAGGAAAAGAGTATCCCCTTCCTATAGAAGGTACAGAAGAACGTATAGATTTGTTGTTTTATCATCTTTGGCTTGGGATAAAAAATATGATGGAATTCTATACTTTGTTCAAAGACTTGAAGAAATGCTTTTTCACTATTCTGATGATATAGTTAAGGCTCCAGTTCACAACACCGTTACATTAATAAATGAATATATTGAATTGGATCAAGATGATACAATCCAGGATTTTCATGGAGAATTAGTAGCAAGTGAATTGGTTGAAAGTATACAAAATGATGAATTGATAAAGGAAAAGTTTGGAGTTGAGTTTGTTGATAGAATTATTAAATCAATTAAAAATAATCCTAAAGAAACAATTTATTATCTGTATGGAATACTCAGCTTATCAATTCAGGATGTATTAGTTGATACGCGGTTATTAGTTGAAATGAAAAAAGACAGTTTTAATATACAAGAAAAAATAGAAGAGAAGGATATAAGAACTCTATTTGAACGAACTTTTCAGTGTGAAAGAAAACAGGAACGGAACTAGGGTGAAGAAAACTATTATCCTATTGCAACTGATAAACAGATTAGAAATATTATCGGAGTGAAGCCGGGGGAACGGAAGAGGAATGGATAAAAGAGTTGGCTTCTTTTGTAGAGTTAAGAAAATGGTTTGATCATGAGCCGGGTAAATTTGACGATTTCTGCCGGAAGTACGGTCAGGAACTGGAAGTTAACGAAGAAGCGAATCGCTTTTGTATACAGTGCAAAGAGTGGTTGAAAGATCAAAATGTAACATTTGTTTTTGCTGCAAAGAATCTTGATTGCAATAATGCGGTTGCTCTTAAAATATGGGTAGAAGACAACATAAGGAGTGAATGCCGTTGAAAAGAATATACTATGATTATGAGCAGTTCCGTAGGGAAGATGGCCCAACAAGTTTTTTTATAAATGATGCTGAAGCTATGCCTGCGGGAACAGAGATTTATGCGATGCCTGTTGAAGATAAAGCGGATGAATATGACCGTGTTTCCAAGAAAAACGGGATTTACTTTATTTTTGAGGATAACATTCCTGAGAATCCATTCTATTCGGTGCCTTATCTGTGTCTCTTCGCGACTGATGGTGGAAATGGATTTTTTGCGTGCAAGCATATACCGGATGTTGAGTTTGAAGAACCAATCTATTACATTCCCGGAAGGAAGAAGGTTTATCGGGTTGCAGAGAGTCTGGAGGAACTGATCTCCGGGGGGCGGAGTTGGCAGGAAAAGTTGCGTCAATCGAGGAAAGTCAAACTGTATGATTCTAGGTCTAGGGCAGAAATGAATGAACCTTTTGTTGATGATAGTATGATCAATATGGAACCGCTACCGGAGCTGAGCGTTCAGGAGCTAAAGAAGTTGTTTAGATGAGAGTGACAAGAATTTGGTTTGTGGAGAAATAGAAGGGTATGTATAAAATAGAAATCTATATTCCGAAAGAATCGCTGCAAGATCTTCGCAGAGCGTTACTTGAAGTCGATGCCGGTCATATTGGAAACTATCGGGGATGCTTGTCCTATTACCCTGTCACGGGTGTTTGGTTTTCGGAAGAAGGATCTAACCCGACAATTGGCAAGCAAGGTGAATGGAGTGAAGAACCTGAGCTGAAGGTAGAAGTAAACGTAGAAGATTCCAACAAGGACAAGACTGTGGAAGCCATTAGAAAAGTCCATCCTTATGAAGAACCGCTGATTAATGTAATTAAATTGGCGGAATAATAAAATTGTGAGATATGAGTATGGAGCTGACGGAGAGACATAAACAAGCTATTTTGAAAATGTTTGTTGATTCGGTCATAGCGGCAAAAACCGGAGACAGGAACAAGCTTTTTTCAGAATTTGAAGAAACGTTTATGGATTGTTTTGAGAATCTTTACGATGACGTAGATAAGGCACTGACTGAGAATAACGCTTCGGATGAAATCATAGAAGAATGGTCTGATTACGGAAAAGAGAAAAGTGAATGTGATAATAACCTTCCTGTT
>JNJK01000057.1 GCA_000701625.1 Lachnospiraceae bacterium MC2017 | reverse complement strand
ACTTCGAAAATCGTACAATGAAGATTGAGAGGACGATGGAATATCGCTATAAGGTTGGTGAGTGGAGAGTCGGTCCGCCCAAGAGCAAGTCTGGATATCGTACAGTACCGCTTACTGATGAAGCAATCCGTATCTTAGAGAACCAGAAAGCAAAAAATAAGAGCTTAAAGCTCGTGCCGATTGAATGGAGGGATACAGTCTTTTTGTGTAGGAATGGCACTCCGGTCAAAAACAGCACCTATGATACTGGTCTTTTTAAATATTGTGACCGTGTAGATATTCCAAGATTTTCAATGCATGTTCTCAGACATACGTTTGCGACTAGATGCATTGAGGGTGGGATGAAGCCAAAGACGCTGCAGAAGATTTTAGGTCATTCTAATATCGGTATTACTATGAATCTATACGTACATATTACGGAGGATGAAAAACATCGCGAGATTGATCTCGTGGCTGACGCGTTAAAAGTGGTATAAAACTTAATGCCATCAACAATGGAATGTGGCCCGTGGTGTGGCCCGGTCTATATGCGGAAACGCGAAAAGCCCATAAAATAAAGATTTTTTAAGGAGATATAAGAAATTATGAAACTAGGAATCGGAATTGACTGCCGGTTTCATGTAAATGCTTATATTCTCTTAAATGCTGATAAATAGGGACTTTTAAGGCTGATTGCTCGATTTGGAATATGATATAAATGTTTATAAATCCTTAGTATTAATTCATGAATGTAACACTAAATGTAACACCTTAAGGAGTCTAAATACAGAGAAAGATGGCAAATAAAATAGGTATTATATGAAAAACCTGTCAGGAAATCCTGCCAGGTTTTTTTCTTAGAGGAAACGTCAGAGATTCTTTCAAAGTGTAGTCGTGACTAATCTGATACTTGAGAATGTTCGCTATTACGAATATATTAATATTTATGTATTTTATGCAATTTATGACAGGAGAAATCTTATGGAATATCTTTCTGAAGTTGCAAAAAAGTGGGGGGATTACCATGCGAAGAGTAAAAATTCTATGCAAAGAAATCGGAAGATTGCGTAAAGGTCAAAATAATGTACTACAGAAGAAGTAGCATGATTATGTACGTTATTAATCAGTTTCTTAGTGTATTAATCAGTGCTGATTCGGTATGAAATCAACTTTGAATAAGAGGTTTTAATATGAGTATTGATGAAATTAAAAATAGTAATGGAATGCTTTCGGATATAGTCGTATCAAGGGAAAATGTTGATTACATGAGCATTGAAGACTATGTTCTGGCCACGTTGGGTATAGAAAAGAGCGCCGTTGAGAATCCTGCGGTCTTTTTCAAAAATTATGTTCATTTAATGTGTCATCTTTGTAAGGATATCAAAGAAATAGAGAAGCGTCTTGAGAGTTATAAGGCTCGTTATAGAGCAATAGAGAATGAAAAAAGCAATGAGTTAGAATTTGAACGTAGAAAATTAAGATATTTTTGTGATTTGAATAAAGAGGCATTAAGAGAAATCGATGGTTTTGTAGAAGGAAAAATACTGTCTTTTCTTTTGGAGCATAATTACGATACCTTAAATCGTGAATGTGAAAAAGAAGAGCTTTCGGATCAGTTCTATAATAGTAGGTATAAGTATGCTTGGCACAGGGATTACTACTCAATAGATTATCCTTATGGAATAATTGTAAAGGTAAGTCAGTATGTTAGAGAGAGGTATGAGCTAGATCAATTAGTGGAAGAGGAGCAGAAACTGCTAAGGCTTTATTCTGACTCATCTGAACAGTTCTGGAATCAAATGGACCGTTATGTCGAATCGGATCATATTATGCAGAAGGTACTGGAACGAGTAGCAAGTGATTATCATCTCCATAAGAGGCAGGAAATATTTGAGACTTTAAGTGTTCTTTTCTATGAAAAAAAGTATCAATCATTTATTACATTAGGTCTTATACAGATAGAGGGGCTTTTTGATGATTATTGTCAGATACGATATGGAGAATCTGATAATCAAGGAACATTGGTGGAAAAAGCTAAAAAAACATTAGAAGCGAATGAATATAACCTTTTGCGGATGTATCCTTATTTTGCGTTTGATATTCCAATAGTGAGAAACGAAGTTGCACACAAAGGTATGATGAGGACTGAAGATGCTAAGAGAATGGCATATGATCTTGTCCTTGATTTGAATACACTCTCGCAGATGGTCAAATCTGAAAGCGTAGATAAGTTTGTGTGTGCGATTATGATGCATAAAAAACTTGTTGAATGGAAATTCAAGAATAATAGTAGTGATGATGAACTGTATGATGTACTACTCCATGAGTTGCTTATGTTTGATAAAATGGCAAATGATCATTTCTGGAAGGTGTTAAAAAATCCAGAGAATTATAAGAAAGAAATAGAATTTTATAGAAAGATTGACTTGCCTCAAAAAATAGATGTTATGTCTCAATTAATCAGAAGCGAGGGAATATGGAAAGCTATGCACAGGTTAGTGAAAAATCATATCACTTCGACAAGTAGATGGACTGAGGTTGAGGATTTTGCCAGACGAATGAAAAATGAGTACATAGCAATCCTTAAAGATGCAGCTAAAACAGAGTGCATAGAGGTGGGGAAGATAGTTGGATAGTGTATAGCGGTGAAGCATATGTTTTTTGGTGATCTGATTATATAAATAATGTTAAGGGCATAGTTAAAATTATAAGAATAAAAGAAGTGAGCATTAGAAAAATGAATATTAAAAATCAGAATTTAAATATATATGGTACAAAGAAAAAACAACATTACGTGCCTAAATTTTATCTGAAGTTTTTTTCGGATGCAGAAAGAAAATTTTTTGTCTATGACTTTAATAAGCAAATGGCATTATCAAATCGAGTATTTTATGAGAGCCAGTGTTATAAAAAGTATTTTTATGGCGAGGATGGTGTTTTAGAAAATCAACTTTCTAAAAAGGAAGGAGAATGGGCAGCAGCATGTAGAAAGATTATTGCTGGAGAAAGATTAGATAATAATGATGTGTCATTACTAAAGGAATTTGTGCTTTATCAGCGACAGAGAACAAGTGATAAGAATGCTCATTCAAGGGAAGAAAGAGAAGCGATTTTATTAGAGTATGCGCGAATTTTATATTTACATCGCGGGTGGACTTTTGACAAAGAAGCAGAAAGTTATTGTAAAAATAGGGCAGAGGAAGAAGTAAGTCCAGCAGAAAATGTGTTGGTTGCTTCTAGTTTGATGAAATATGTAGAAGATTTAGGAGTGCTTGTCGTTCATTATGTAACAGAGAATCAACTGATAACATCTGATTCTCCGGTGATAACCCTAAATCCATTTATGCGTTTTCAGGGATTTGGGTACGATAATGTTGGCGTGGTTTTTTTGATACCAATATCTCCGAAAGATTTGTTAGTCATATATGATGATCAAATATATACGAAGTTTAAAAATACTAGGCATATTGAAAGTGATGATGAGGAAGAAGTCAATAGAATTAATCGTTATGAGATGATTCATTCAGAGAGGATGGTTTATTCTTCAGATAATAATAATTTTAAGCTAATTACAGAAGAAATTTTTGATTATCGTGAACGAGAAAAGAAACGTAATAAAACTCAGTTTTTAGGACCAGAGGGAAGCCAAAGATTAATTATCTCGCATTCAAGTGGAGTAGATTATTATTATGAGTTACCATATATACATTTACCAAGAGATTATAGAAGGATTCCATATAATTGTCGTGAGGTAATTCCGCGTCATTTTGAAGAAGGATGGGATAAAAAACTTGAATTGAAGTACAAAATTTTAAGCATAACAAATAAGCTTCCACTAAATAATGAAACGAAAGATGTCTTTCCATCTAAAACGGATTTAAAACTCGGATGTAAAAGAATGGAGAATTTAGCTAAAATTTATTGGAAGAATCGAGGGTATAACGTATAAATCAAAACGTTTGATTACATAGATAGAATTCCTAAACTTCCGATAACTACCACTTGTGAAGAGTTATTTCGATGGCAGTATTAGAAAAGAGGCAGATGTCAGAAGAAGATATCAAACTCAATTACATTATGCCTGCGGTGTAGAAGGATGTTCTGATTAATTAATAGGAAACATGGTTTCAGGAGGTGAAACGTAATGATTACATGCTATATCTGAATGGTGGTAAATACAACAATAGTAAAAATATCAGGAAAAAACATATGTATAAGTCAGTACGAATAATATTAAAGAGAAAAAACTGTCAGGAAGACCTGTCAGTTTTTTTGGTTCCCAAAGGGAACGTCAGAGCATCTTTCAAAGTGTAGCCATGGTTAATCCGATACTCGAAAAGCTTACGGCTTATATTGTAGTGCTCGCACATTTTACTCTTGCTTTTATAGATATGACCTAAGTGATCTTTACAATGTTTCCCACCATTGGGCTTTACAGGCTGTGTGAGAGCTTCTTCAAGAGATAAATGAAAAACTCGCATTCGTCTATTTAATGTTTCGGGAACAATGTTGTAATACGCACACATTTCCTTAATTGAAGAGTAATGATTTCCAAGGTGGTCTTGGCATGGCTTGTTACGTTTCTTTTTTAACTCTTGGATATCCTCTGCTGAGTTAATTCTTTTCATTCAGAGACCTCGCTGCTTTTAACGATAGATTTTATTGTGGCATATGTGTTTGCTAACAAACAGGTATTTATATAGTAAAAAAATGCTTAAAAGAATCAAGCTTGCCCCATTTTGCCAGAACTTTTGCTAGGAACAGTATTGGGTGCTCTCTATTTCCTTAATTATAGTGATTTTGTTGTTCATCTTTTGATTGTCTCATTAAAAATGGATATAAAAAAGCACCTTAGACTTTTACAAAATCTAAAGTGCTATGCTATCTTGTTTGTTATTTCTCTCAACGCTGTTGAGAGTTTTCGGATTCTTCCTCAGCAATGCTGTAAAGCTCTGCCAACTTATCCCTAAGAACATCTTTTGAAATCAGCTTTGTTTTGTATTAGGAAATCATTGTCTGTGATAAGCTACGGCTCAACGAGTATTCAACAACATCTGTATCTGCATTTTTACAAAGAATCATTCCTACGCTTGGATTTTCATGAGGCTTTTTTACATCACGATCTAATGCTTCCAAATAGAAGTCCATCTTCCCCATATACTCTGGCTTAAAATCATCTATTTTCAAATCTATCGCCACTAAGCATTGCAATTCCCTGTGGTAGAATAGCAGATCCACATAATAATCATTATTGCCGACTTGAACGTGATATTCTTCTCCTACAAATAAGAAGTCCCTTCCAAATTCAAGCAAAAACTTTTTCATGTTACGAAGAATGGCTTTCTTTAAATCGAACTCTTTATATGGCTCTGGTAAATCAAGAAACTCCAACATATACATATCTCTTAACACACCAGATATCTTTTGCGGTTCAAGAGCAGAAGGTGCCTTTCCATTAGACAATAAAATGCGCTCATAATATCCGCTATCAATTTGCCTTGCTAACTCACGTGCCTGATATTTTTCCTTTGATGCCAGTTCTAAGTAGAACTTCTTTTCTTGATAATCCTTTGTTTTTGATACAATGTGCATATTATTAGACCAAGTATTTTCTCTCAACAATGTTGAGAGTTCTGGATGGTCCTTATATGTTTCATAGAATTGCTTCATTCGCCATATATTCTGAGAAGAATATCCGCGGATACCAGGCTCTTTGCTCAAAATGTAATCAGACAATGCCTTAACAGTGGATTTTCCCCATCCATCTGACTCTGCCTTATTAGAAACATATTCACCAATGTTCCAATATAAATCTATAACAGTGGAATTAATCTGAAATTCAGCTTTTTTCTTCGCTGAATAAATCATATTGAGTATATCATCAAACATTTCTGTTTTAAGTATTTCATCCAAGCTATTCGCCTCCAAAACTCCTTAAATCTGTGCACGCACATTATCACAATTATAACAAAATCACGTTGATAATGTATATATCGTTTTTTCCCTATTATTGAGCTTTATCGGCTCTTTACAATCTTCAATGGCATATCTTTCAGCTGATCATCAGCTTTTATAAAAAATTCCAATCTGGTTGTAAAAATATTCCTCCCATCGGCTACCAAGTGAGAGGAATACATCAAAAAAGATGAATGACTCTCAGTGAACATTGATAACTGAA
>JNJK01000056.1 GCA_000701625.1 Lachnospiraceae bacterium MC2017 | reverse complement strand
CTTCTTTTCACAAAATACCATCGCATACATCATATAAGTTGTGTACCCTTCATATACAACTCGACTTTCATACTTCTTGTCTATCATCTGTCGTTGCGCTTCTTTCAGAGCATCAGACATTTCATTCTCTGTCTTTACGTGTTTAAATTCAAGTATAAGACATCTTTTTCTCGCAGGATCCTGTATGATCAGATCACTTCTGCCATAACCTGTCTCACGTTCAGACTGTACCAAATAACCCAGTCCGGTAAAAAATCCATCTAAGATCAAGTAATAACTGTATTCCTGATACTTGTGATAAAAAGATAATGTAGCCTCCAAAATCCTGTCAAGAGCATCTTCTGCAATCTTATTCTCGCCTGCCCAAAGTGCATTTACCAAATCCCTTACAGAGACATTAGATATTTTGTCCTTAAAAAACTCCCATATTTCCTGCTTAAATGCGGCTCGGATTTCTTTATTAGGGATACGAAGCGGCATCAATGTCATTTCCTCTGTGACCGCTTTTGAAAGATACCCTGTTTCAAGTAGCGCTGACCACAGATTCTCGCCATTCTCATGTATTCTGTGATATGGTAAATTATCACTCACAACACAATCAATGGTTTTTCCTGCAAGGAGCTGCTCAAAGCTCTCATTCACATCAGATGTCTTACCTAAAAATCCACGAACTATATTTAGCGAAGTTTCCGATGTATTCACCCAATAACTTTTAGGTCCCATTGCCTCACTATAGGAGCCATCCAAAACAGACCGAACGTATAAGAGCACATCCCAAGGGCAAAACATTTTTTCGCGTCCAAAAATATAACCGTCATACCATTCTTTTACGATCTTATACCGATCAAAAAGCCCTGTATCCTCCAGTAATTTTCTAACATTATCATCCGTAAAACCTATGGAACTTGCAAAATTCGGTGACAAAACAGTATAGGGAATAATATTATTTACTCCCGTATAAGTGCTGTTCTTAACCGTATAAAGACACCCCGAAAGTATCACCGCCTTAACGTTTTCATTCGTCTTACACACATAACTCAGCATGTGTTCTATCATGTCTCTGACTTTTTCGTAAGACGGCGTACCTAACGCTTTTGCCATAGGCACATCATACTCATCTATGATCACGAAAGCAGGTCTTCCATAATGCTGCTTTAACATCTGACATACCAGATCAAGTGCCTGCTCCGTATTGGACTGCTTTGCTTCCTGATTCCATAGCTTTTTAAAAAAGTTCTTACTTACTTCACTTACCTTGTCACTATCAAGAAGTTCTCTGTTTACTTCACAAACCTTTGAAATCGCAATCTGAAGGCTCTGAAAAATCGCCTCAAAATCGTCCCCGAAAATCTCTTTAAGCGAAATAAACACGACCGGATACTTATTCATATATTTATTGACTAATTCCGGATATTCCATGACTTTCAATCCATCGAAAATGGAGCTGCTATCTTGTCTGATATCCAGAAAGTCCCTAAACATTGTCATCGTCAATGTTTTTCCAAACCGGCGTGGACGGGCAAAAAGAACAGCTTTATCAAATTTATCTATCAGATATTCTTCTATTATTTCAGTCTTATCGATGTAATAAGAATTATTTTCTCTCAAGTCCCGAAAACTGTCATAGGACGCTCTGATATTAACCGCCATCTCTACTTCACCCTTCCCACATTTAGTTGAACACGAACTCTAGTATTTTTATATTAACACTCAGTTGAAAACCGCACAATCGCACAATAAAATTCCTGCCGGAAGCCTGTTTTTTGAAGCTTCTCCGGCAGGAGGTTTTTATCACTTAATCTTTATAGTTATTTTGTATCTCTTATTGAGATACTCATATTGTGCTACCAGCGTGTCTTTGTCGTCGGGCTTTATCAGTAATGCCTTATCTTCTGTAATTTCTGCCCTAGAGTTTTTGTCTTTTGTTATCGTGAGTTTTCCACTTGTAATCTGTGTTCCGAAAAGCTCTTGGATCGTCCTTTTTACAGGTGCGGTGTTCTTCTCCATTGTCTTAGCAGCCTTCTGGGCTTTTGGCTTGTCTACAGTAAGACTCAGAGTGTATGTCACGCCGTCATCCATTGTAAGCGATATACTGCCGCTGGACTTACATGAGATTTTTACTTCTCCTGTTTTCTTGCTTACCTTTGCCTTTACACCACCTGTGCATTTGACGGAATCCTTATCCTTCACCTTTCCGACTGTTGTGAGCTTTGAACCGTTTATCACAGTCATTTTGAGACCTGATGGATCTACACCTGCCTTCAATACATTTGAAAGAACAAGTTTCATATCCTTGATATTTCCGGAGGATGTTATAGCTGCAATGTTATCCGTCGGTGAAGCGTAAGCTTCGCCTTCAGCTAACGGAACTCTCGGAAGCTCGTTATTTTCCGGCGTGGTATCACTTGGCTGATCCGCTTTTTCAACTGTAACTGTATAGCTTGTCTCAGCACTGCAATACTCGTCCGTTTCCTCGGCCGTCGCCGTGATCGTCGCTGTTCCCTCACTTATTGCAGTTATTGTGCCTGAACTTTCTACCATTACGACACTTTCATCACTGCTCGCATATGTCACTGCAGTCTTTGCTCCACTTAAATGATTTGTATAAGTGTCTCCAACCTTTAACTCTGCAGAATTAGAATCAAATGCAAGATTTTGTGCATGCTTGCCTACTACTTCTACTTTTGCAACTATCTCATAATCTTCATAATTACGCGCATCTGCCACAGTCAGATTTACTTTTGCAGTTTTGCCTATAAGTGAGTCATCATCCTTAACTACTATTTTCAGGCTGCTGCCATCCAAAGCAGGATCTTTGTCAAAAATATTATCTTCATCTACATAATTCAAGTCTGTTAAACTTCCGCCGTCTTCTACATAACCCGATAAATCAGTTGTACTACTGTCTCCCTTCATGATTTTTATCTGAACCTCATTGCTAGAATGCGAAGCTTTTGCTATCGATACAATCAGAGGCCCAAACACTTCTGTGTCATTGTGGTTACTGTCTCCATTTACCTTGTACCATACGTAATAGGTTCCGGCGTTGGTGGCTGTGGGGATGGATGTGGTATAAAGTTCAGCAGAGGGTTCCGCATCGCCAGCCTTCACCACAGCATAGTAAAGCGTACCATCCGTAACCTCCCCTGCCGTGATCAACGCCTGCGCCTTTCCGTTGTAAACGAGCCCTGTGATCGCTTCCGGAGCTTTCGTGATAACCGGACTGGTTTTAATTGTATATACCGCCGATGCAACCGCGCTATTCGTCATCCCGCTCTTCACAGCAATCGCCTTAACCGAAGTGGTCGCTGAAATGGATATTGCCCCAGTATATTTTGTGCTGCTTGTCGTGGGCTCATTTCCATTCGTGGTATAGTAAATATCCGCACCGGTTGTTGAGCAGGAAATTGTCACGCTCTGCGCAGAAGAATATGTCCCTCCGACAGGGCTAAATGTCGGCATGGCAACCGTATCCACATTTCTGTAATTTGCTGTAACCGTCACCGCCTTCGCAGGCATCGTGAAAGTTGTGGTTGTAGCATTCGCATCTGCAAATGTCACCCCGTCGTCACTCGTCCAACTTTCGAATATCTTTCCAGAAGGAGCTTCATTTGCCGTAATCGCCACGGTCGTATTTTCAACATATTCCCCATCGCCTGTGCCGTCATTTACAGTTACGGCATATTTCGTCGGCATCGCCTCAGAGATTGTATATGTAGCAGAGGTCACCTCGCTATTTTCCATACCATCCTTAATAGCGATCGCCTTGATCGTGGTTGTTTCTGCCACGGAGATCGAACCCTCATATTTCGTGCTGCTTATCATAGGTTCGCTGCCATTCGTGGTATAGTAAATATCCGCACCAGTCGTTTCACAGGAAATAGTCACGCTCTGCGCTTCCGTATATGTCCCGGCTGCCGGATTGAATACCGGCGCAACAACTTGCCCCGGAACAGTATAGGCTGAAATGACCAGCTCCTGATTATCGGAAACAAGCGTCGTATCCGTTGCTCTCAAACGGACATAGTATGTTCCGGGGACAAGTCCGGTGATGTCGTTGCCCGTTCCGACCGTCCAGTTTGTTGCGTCAGACTTTTTGTACTCCATCGCAGTCGTAACGCCAGTGAGCTTCCCATCATTGTTGGCTGCGGTCGTGCAATTGACAGCCGAAACCGCAGGCGCATCCGGCTTCGTCTTCGCCGTCGGCTCCGCCAGTGTGATTGCGGCATCCGCCGTCGGAGTCCCGGACACTGTAATCTGCGTGTAACTGTCCCGGGTTACGGAGATTCCGTTGACGTCCTCAACATTATAACCTGTCGGGAAATAGTAGCCGTCGTCTGCTGTATAGACTACGGCAGTCATCGCTCCAGACAGACCATTCTGAAGCGCATCTCCGGAATCCAAGGTTTTTGTCATATTGCTTCCCGGTGTGATGGTCACACTATTCCCGGTGTAGTAACCGATCACATCAATCTTTTTAATACCTCTTGAACCTTCATATATGGGGCCGCCATTTACATATGGAATTGTATCCAGGTGATGAGTTTCTGCCTTAAATGGTGATACACTATCTGTAGCAATATGATTGGCGTCATCATAGAAAACGCAGCGAGTGATGGTATATCCATCGGCAGCAGTGACCTCTATGCTCATATCAGTTCCATTCCATCCACTGACTTCATTGAATTGAGCTTTCAGCAGATCCAAACTTGCAACATTCTCTGTACTGAAGTTTGCCTGCATGGCTCCGGTTGCCGTAATGGTTGTGAGCACTTCTTCAATCTGCGTCTGTAAAGTGTTTACCGTCACTTCACAGCTTGCGAACTTGGCGCTGTCCGAGTTGCTTAAACATGTAACGATGGCGTTGCCTGTCGAAATTCCTTTTGCATAGACAGTCATGACTTCGGTGGCATCCGTACCGAGCGGGGTTTCACAAGCCGCATCGGTATACAGTTTCAATGCACCCGCATCCGTTCCTCCGATTTTCCACTTAACAGTCTTGTCTGTGGCTTCATTCGGAGTGATGGAGGCCGTAAAAGAGACCGTATCACCCACAGCGATGGTCTGTGGCGTAGATGATTCAAGGTTCACATTGGTGACGCTAACTGTTTGACCTATCGCAGAAAAAGTCTTTGTTGCACTGTTAAACCCCACCTTACTAAGGTCCAGTTTTAAAGCAGGACGGACGCCAAGAGACATATCAACATCGGGGGGGAATTGAGCATTGAAAAACCCGCCATTACCGCCGTCAATACCCATAACTGAAGAAGAAACAGGCGTCCGCAGCCACCAGTTAGATGAGCATTTTCTGATTTTTATATTCAATCCCTCAGTTTCTGATGTACTAAGAAGCCAGAGTTTTACTCCTGTGACATTTACATCCTGCAAATCAACACTAACTATTGCATCCGACATATCAAGAAAGGTGGTGGATATCAGATTATCCAAATAGCCCTTTATCGTTGATCCGTTATAAGAATTACCATAATACCGCGGATTGAACTTAGAATTACCAATATTATCTTTTGCAAACAGCGTAATCGTTCCAGCATCAAGCGCCGTGGAGTTGTCTGCTATGATATACCAGTCATAATTATTAAAATGAACGACCTTGTCAGGCAACGTCTGGTCTGTATCCTCACTTGTAACCAGATAAGTTGTATAATATGAACTCGCATGTGCCGTCAAATTCATTTCCGGCACTGCTCCTGTCATCATAGCTACAGCAAGTATAAAAGTCATAATGCATTTTAGAATTCCCTTACTTCCTTTTCTCATATAAATCTTTTTTATATTCTTCTCCATGCCGACATCTCCTCTTCGTCCCAATCGTCCATCTAACGGACTGCCTGTGCATATTTAATTTCCGGCAAACCAAAAACCGCCGAACCTGACAGGGTATACTAACCCCATCAGAATCCGACGGTCATCCATCTCGAATGTTGTATGCAGTTTCAAGCGCCCCGCAGGACGCAAAAAGAGCGCAGCTATGCCCTTGTCTTGTCTTGTCTTGTCTTGTCTTGTCTTGTCTTGTCTTGTGAAAACGTAGGCCTATTACACATGGCTGTAAAGCCCCTTTCTGCAAAAACTATGAGAAGAAATCATCATCTCATGTGTCGTCCTGCCAGCGCGCATTCTTAACATCTGCACAAAGGTACAGATAGATTATATCAGAACCACCGCTTCATCGATATAACCTTTTGCCTGGAAGTTTTTGGCTTTTGTAATCGAGAACCTGTTTGTAAAAACAAATCAATTTCGCTAAACTATCAGCAGGAGGATTTTTCTATGAAAAAAATTGGTATCGGTTACGAAAACTATAAAGATTTTATAGATAATGATCTCTATTATGTGGATAAAACACTTTTGATACGTGATATTCTTCAAAAAGGTGGTAAGGTTAATCTTTTTACCCGTCCGAGACGTTTTGGTAAAACACTTGCGCTATCAATGATCCGTACATTTTTCGAGCTTGAATATGACAGAGATGGAAAT
>JNJK01000055.1 GCA_000701625.1 Lachnospiraceae bacterium MC2017 | reverse complement strand
CCGGCACTTAACTTAAACTTGGCATATTCTCTGACAGCAAAGTGGTTCGGATTCTTTTCTTTTAATTCATCAAACATCAAATCAACAGGATTCTTAAAATCTTCGTCATCTTCCCTGACTTCCATAGCGTTCAGCATTTCAAGCAACGTGGTAAAGTTCTGCTCCTCAACAGGTGCTTCATAATGGATATAGCCGATCAAAGCCATATACAGCAGTGATTCGGCTTTTGTCCAGAATTCATCACCTGCTTTTCCGTCTCCTTTTGTGTTTGCGATCAGCGTTGTCACCAGCTTCAGGATATCCTTCTCCGAATGGATATATGCGAAGGGATTATAATGCATGCTCTTTTTGAAATTTATGGTGTTCAGTATCTTTATACTGTACTTACCTTTCTTCAAGAGCGCATTTCCGCAGCTTTGAAGGATTTCGCCCTTTGGATCTGTTATGACATAGCTGCTGTGCATCTGAAGCAGGTTTGGTTTGAGCCAGAACCGTGTCTTACCTGAACCTGAGCCTCCGATGATCAACACATTTTTGTTTCTTGCGTACTTTGGATTTTGGGGTCTGCTGCCCATCATAAGCCTTTCTGTTTGAGTAAGGATCACATTCTCTTTGAAATCAGGATCCATAAACGGTTCTATATCCGCGTGCGTTCCCCATCTGGCAGATCCATACTCTTCGCCATGCCGAAATTTCTTGGCATCTTTAGCTTTAATTACCATTAGTGCCTTGAATATTCCGGCTGCCGCAAGACCTATACAGATATCCAGCGGATGAAGAGACGGAAGCGGATTGGAAAACGCCGGTCCTAAACTTTGGATAAAAGCCATAGCTCTTTTTGAAGAATCCAGCAGAAGTACACTGCGAACAGCTTCACCTATATTTGTTGCAAGCAGCCCTGCCACGAAATAGGGAATATTGAGGATAATGAATTTTTTCATACTTTTATTGTTCATCTTCCGCCCAGTTCCTCCACTTTCTCTCTGACTTTTGCGGGGATATTTTTTACAACCTCGGCAAACCTCTGAAGCTTTTCCCTCACACTTGGTCTCTCTGCACGGATCTGCTGCCGCCTTGCAGCTTCTTTCATCATTGCCGTCAGAACATTTAAGTCCGTGGACTTAAAGAAGACAAAGTATTTTGGTGTTTCAAAAGTTTTATCCTTACGGATTGCATAATCGACACCATACTGCCTTGCTAATTTCCTGAAATCTTTCATATCACCGGAAGCTACTTCCACTACATCCGTTTCTCTGCCATGCCGTAAGAGATGCTTAAGTTTCTGCTTTCCATGCCTGATATTAGGTCCACGCATTCTTTTGTTCTGATAAACCTTATATGCTGCTACGATGGCTCGTGTGGTTAGCTTTGTCGTAGTGATGCAAAGCCCAAGCGACCGGTCAGTCGTATATTCCTGCATCTTTCCTCCTTTCCGCACTGTCCGTGCTTTTTAGTCTTCATTCAGCATTCTCACAATTTTCCGACGCTTATTTTCTGCATTTTTGCTTCTATAATTTCTTCCGGTAAATGCGATCGGCTGACAGACTTCCCGGATTCTGTCGTAAATTCTGACATGCATCAGATCGGAGGGATCCGGGTTTGTTATATCGTTCCAGGAAAGGTTGGTCGTGATGATCATTGGTTTGCCACTTCGATACCGACCATCGATTACTCCGAAGACCTGCTCTAAGGCATATTCAGTGTTTCTCTCTATACCAAGATCATCAATGATAAGAAGCGGATACTTGTTCAGGCTTTCGATATACGCATTTCTGTCTTCCTCAAACATGCCTGTGAGACTGTTAAGGATCTTCGAAAAATTAGTCATCAGCACCGGGATTCCTCTTTCGATCAGAGCATTTGCGATACATCCTGCAAAGAAGGATTTTCCGGTTCCGACATCTCCGTAAAGCAATAGTCCTATATTCTCGCTGTACATTTCCTGCCAGTGTTTCACATAGTTTTTAGCTTTAGGCATATTCGGATTGTCTCCAATATCATTTGCAAAAGTGTAATTTTTCAATGCCTTATCCTGCAGCCCGGCTGATTTCATGCGGTCAATTGCCATCATCTGTTCTTTTTTGCGCTGAGCTTCACGTTCTGCTTCACGCTTCTCGTGCTCGCACTGACAAACGCAGGTTACTACATATTCCTTTCCAAACAGATGCATTCTGTGCTGTTTTGGAGTGTGACATTTCCCGCAGTAAAGAAGATTACTGTCAGAATCTACATAATCTCCGGGTTCCATTTTCTGAGGCTTTTCTGCCTGTCGGATCAATTTCTTAAATTCCACTTCCATGAGTTACCTTCCTTTCCCAAAACTTAAAAATAGCCCCTGATCCAAGGGCTATGTATATGATGCCGGGACTGTTAAGCCACGAAGTGAGTAACAAGCCCTGACATCGTTTATGATGGATTCTGAAAGATCCCTTTATATGCTTTCGTTACCTGCACCGGTATAGTTCTTTTTCGCAGCTGCAGGTCTATTATTTTTCTTTTGATCCATTCTGTTCCACATGCGGATTGTAGCGTAATGGCTTTTATATCTTTTTCCGGTAGCTGCCAGATAATCAGACAGGTTTTCTATGCGCTCTTTATAATCATTAGGGAACTGGATCCTGAGTTTACGGTATTCATCATCTGTCAGAAGAACATTTTTCTGTTCACCGAAGGTGTGCTTAATAATACTCTCAGTATCGTTCTTATCAGTTTGATTTATATTAGTATGATTAGTGTGACCTTTTTTCATCTCTTGAAGTGATTTTTCTTCATTTGCAGAGATGACGATTTTACATTTCTTGAAGTGATGATTTTGTATGAACTTCATCACATATATCCGGTCCGGATTCCCCTGTCCCTGTCTTACTCTTTTTATAAGCCCGACACCTTTTTCAGTATCAAGTTCCGAAAGAATTTTTGCGACCTTACGATTGGAGCATTTCAGAATATCCATTATTCCTTTTACGGTGAAAAAGATATAGACTCTGCCTTTTTCATCAACCCAGCTGTTTTTGATGGAAAGATCCATCCTGTCCAGCATCAGTCCATACAGCAGCTTGGAATCAGTTGAGATATCTCTGTATCTATCATTTTCAAACAGAGCTTTGGGAATCCGGTAAAAAGAATATTGTTCCGATTCCTGCAGATAATGGTATTTATCTTCATACTCCATATCCGGCTCCTTAACTATCGAGGAATTTCTTCCAATTTATTTCCTGAATTCCGTCCAGTGTGGTGGATATAATTCCACGTTTCTTGCCAAAGGCAAGTTCATAGTTCATCTCAGAGTCTTCGTCATCTCCACAGCATACGATAAGGTGTGATCTGCGGATAAGTTCTTCAGCATATTCGCGTCTTTTGTGATGATCTTCTTTGACTGCATCGTTAAGGAACGGCTCTACTGCAAGAACAGGACATATCGGAAAGCATCCCGCATCATAAAGGATCCGACAGTATTTTGCCGCCTGCCTCTGACGCATCATTTCATTTTTGGGCCATGCAGCCGTCACATACACCATAGGAATATTCATGCTCAGTTCCTTTCAGTAAAACAGGCACCCCGAAGGATGCCTGCAAAATTTATAAACTCTGTTCTCTGCTTCGGCGTTTCTGCCACTGATCTAAAAGCTTGATGATAGTATCTTCCATTTGCTTCGGAGTATAACTCTTTGGAAAATACTTTTTCAGCACATCGTTTTTTATCGTTATCCGGTCAAGATCAGACTTCTTTTCCTCGCTCATGATGGCACACATAGCCTCAAGAGTGCACTTTCCTTCCTGAGAAAACTTTTTAATTCTCTGTGCCTGGGATAAAGATGGAGTCGTCTGTCCGTAATCCATTGCTTCAATGAACTGTTTCTGCTCATCAGGCTTAAGATATGAAAGCTCAACTGCGGGATTAAAGGAAATGACCTTGTTATCGACCATATCCAAAAGTTCCGAAGAAAGGTTTGTCAGGCGGATATAACGTCTCACATTATCTTTACTAAGACCAACGTCATCCCCCACTTTTTCTACAGATAACTTCTGTGCAATTTGCATAGAAGTTACTTCTGCCCGTTTTCCTTGGTGTTTTATAGCATCCAGCTTCATCTTAAGGGCAAAAGCCCTTTCACTCGGCAGTATATTTTCTCTCTGCAAATTCGAATCAACCATCAAAATTACCGCGGCATCATCATCAAGATTTCTTACGATAACCGGAAGCGTTTCCTTTCCTGCAAGCTCTGACGCATGAGCCCTTCGATGACCTGAAATCAACTCATATCCGCCTTCTTCTCTCGGACGTACTATCGCCGGAGTCAGAACACCATATTCTCTGATACTTTCAACAGTTTTTTCCATAGCTTCATCATCGATGACTTTGAAGGGATGATTCTTAAATGGATGAAGTTCAGACAAAGGAACCTCCTGAATCTGCTCACCTTTGTTTTTTTCTCGGTTTTCATCAGTCGAGAAAATGTCATCGTAACTGGCTAAGCTGATGTTTACGCCTTTTTTCTGCACTCGCTATCACCTCCTTCGTAAGATTTCTGTATGCTTCGGCTACTTTACCGTTCGGATCATGTTTATAAATGCTCTGTCCTTCAACACTCATTTCTGCTGCTCGGATTGACCGGGGAATATCGGTTTCATAAACCTTGAGCTTTCCACCATAGGTTTCACGGATAAGATTTGCAATTTCCCTGCTGTTGTTTGTCCTGGAATCGACCATAGTAAGAAGGATTCCTTCGATTTTCAGCTTTGGATTTATCTGCTTCTTCACCTTATTTACAGTTCCAAGCAATTGCTCCAGACCTTTAGCGGATAAATACTGTGCCTGTACCGGAACGATTACATTATCTGCTGCGGCAAGTGCATTGACCGTAAGCATTCCAAGAGACGGCGAACAGTCAATTAAAATATGGTCATAGTCTCTTTTCACAGTATCAAGGTATTGCCTTAATACACTTTCCCTGCTCATTGCATTTACTAACGACACTTCCATACCTGACAATGAGATATTTGAAGGCATGAGATCTACACCTTCGTCATGATGCAGGATTCCTTCCTTTGAAGCGATTGGCTCATCAAGAATAACTTTGTCCATCATGTCAGCTACTGTCTTTTCAAGAAAATCAGGTCTTGGAAAGCCGAGACAGATAGTGGCACTTGCCTGCGGATCCATATCTACGATCAGAACCTTTTTCCCTTCATCAGCAAGACCTACACCGAGATTAACCGCAGTAGTTGTTTTTGCTGTCCCACCTTTCTGATTACATATAGCCGTAATTTCAGCTTTTGACATCATTTCCTCCTACATGAAAAGAGCCGGGATCTTATTCTTCCCGGCTCCGTCATTTTGATATTATTTCATATGAAGTTCTTTTAAGATCTTCTGCGTGCAGTGACCAAGACACGGTCCCGCCTTTTTGTAAGGACAATCCGTGCATTCAGCCTTGGTCTTGGAAGACTCCTTAATCAGATAGTAGCAGTTCTCAACACCTCTGCTGCAAGCCTTCTTTTCCCAAAAATAGCAGTATTTGCAGTTTTTCGGCTTTTCTTCCCTGTACTTCTTCTGTACAGTGGGCATCATAATTCCTGCCCCTGATACTTCTTGGGAGTTTCTGCAAATCTGACTTCAGCTCTGCAGGCATCCTTCTTTTCATCGAGATCACCAAGGACAGAATTCCTCTTTTCCTTTGACTTGGAATCCTTTTCCTTTGAGTTTTCCCTTTCATTATGCTTTGAAGCGAGCTCAAAGATCTTATTATCATTGTCGAAATGATATACATTATCTGAGAGGCGATCACTCGAATCTACAACAGTAGCATTTACTTCGTGAACCATAGTCTCAAGATCTCTGAAGTTCTGTGCTCCGTCATCTTTTATGATCAGCAGTTCGTGAATTGATGAAGGGAGTACGAAGAAATCTCCGCCGACCTTATCAGCAACATCATCCATGAATCCAGGATAATCAATGACAGCTGCTCCCATGCACTTTCTGTCATTTGTTGCGACAAGTACAGATGGTGTTATATCCGGCATATCCGTTCCGGTAAGATCTGATATAACATCTCCGAGACCATTGATCACAACGGGCGCAATTTCAGGAGCATTTGCTTCCGCATCGGCAAAGAGCTGTTCCTCAGAAATGTTATATCTTTCCAGCATATTGTTTGTGATAAGGATTGTTGCACCGTTGTCCCTGTCTACTTCAAAACGACATACTACGGAAAGATCCTCAATTTCTTTGTGAGGAACATCTGCAAGCATTTCCTTATTCATATCCGTATTTACAACTTCAAGGAAAAGCTTGTCCTTCATTGCTTCATAACTAGCGAGGGCATTTATATCGATATTAGCAGGTCTGTCCTCAAAAGCTGTCTCCAGTCTCTTCACAATTTCGCCTGCAACTTCATCGACAGTTTTGCTGCCTGATTCTACTGCTTTATAGGCATCCTCTATTGAAATAGTCACGCCGATAATCGAATCTTCCGGTCTGACTATAATTCCCTGATACGATTCACCCTGAAGCTTTTTAACATCAGTATCTTCAATACTTGTTCCGCTTTCCATTTTTTCTGCAAGCGACTGTTTTATCTCATCTCTGAATTCCTTGAAATCCATCGAGTCCTCCTTTACATGAAAAATGACATCCTCTCGGATGCCATCAGTTTGTATCTTTCCCATATTCAGTTTTGATCCTTCTCTGGCAAAGTCTTCCGCCACCACTGCATATTCCTGATTGAAAAGTCCTGTCTTTTCCCTAAAACTGAAAGTCTTGCCGGATCCTCCGGCAACAATAATATGATCTAGGACTTTAATATCCATCAGCTTTCCTGCCTGTATCAAACTGATCGTCAGCTTTGCATCATCCATTGAAGGTTTAAGGCTACCTGATGGATGACAGTGCAGTAATATGATTGAGCTGGCATTTGACAGTATCGCACTCTTGAAGATATTTGCCCTGCTAGCAGCTGCGCTATCCAGTGTACCGATACTCACTATGTTGTAGTTGATCGGCTGTGTCTGACTGTTTAGATTTACAACGCAGACATATTCCCTATCAAGTTGTGCCATCGCTTTTGCCATGACCTTTACTGCTGCAGATGGTGAATTGATTGGCTCTGTCGAATATAAACCACCATTTTTCGTAAGTTTTAATCTTACTTCAACTTTGCCCAGCTTATATCTTTCTTTTTTCTTCTGCCCATCCTTATCCATCTCTTACACTTTCTTTTCAAGGTTTGTCTCAATATAGACTGCAACTTTCTTAAGTCTGGTCTGCTGATCTTCTTCCGTATTCTCCGGGATAATACTGAGCATCATTCCATCCGGAAGTGATGAAATCATAGTGGTAATCTGCTTAACATCATTTTTCATCCTAGTTTCCTCACTTTCTGCATATATGTTTTTGATATGCAAATCCGGCAGGATAATCCTCGGATTCCCTGCCGGAACTATATTCTATGTATTGATCCATATTTGTTCTCAACACCCCTGAATCACGGGAAGTCATCAAGTGGTCGTCTGCATAACGACTCCATAGCTTAGTTTGGCTCCCCGCGGGTCTCGCCGGGCTGCCCCCATTACGGTAGTTGTGGCTGGACAGAAGTATCTCCGCACTTTTTCATCGCCCTTCTTCCCTAATATAAATGTAAGAAGTTTCGGAGGTGACATGACCGCTCAGCTTTCGCTTCTTCGCGTGTGTTCCATTGGCTACGATCCGGAAGCAAACCGGATCCGTGCAGGTAATGTGCTTGATGAATGACTTATTCAGTTATCAATGTTCACTGAGAGTCATTCATCTTTTTTGATGTATTCCTCTCACTTGGTAGCCGATGGGAGGAATATTTTTACAACCAGATTGGAATTTTTTATAAAAGCTGATGATCAGCTGAAAGATATGCCATTGAAGATTGTAAAGAGCCGATAAAGCTCAATAATAGGGAAAAAACGATATATACATTATCAACGTGATTTTGTTATAATTGTGATAATGTGCGTGCACAGATTTAAGGAGTTTTGGAGGCGAATAGCTTGGATGAAATACTTAAAACAGAAATGTTTGATGATATACTCAATATGATTTATTCAGCGAAGAAAAAAGCTGAATTTCAGATTAATTCCACTGTTATAGATTTATATTGGAACATTGGTGAATATGTTTCTAATAAGGCAGAGTCAGATGGATGGG
>JNJK01000054.1 GCA_000701625.1 Lachnospiraceae bacterium MC2017 | reverse complement strand
AAAACTAAGGGAAAATACAGTCTGTGTGAGTTCAGCACAGGAAAGATATATAACTGTGATCTAAATGCTTCATACAACATAGGGGCAAGATATTTTATACGTGAGATCATAAAGTCCCTTCCGACGACGAAAGGGCAGCAGCTTTTGGCAAAAGTTCCAGAAGCTGTGTATAGGAGCACATGCACGTTGTCTACGTTAATTAGTCTGAATGCAGAGCTTTGCGCTGCGGCGTAAGTGTCTCGGTGTCAGACCGTATATGTAGTCAATGAGTCCGCACCCCAGAAAAACGGGTATGGAAGCACGCGACTTTAGTCGTGTGAGGCTTCACCTAGCTAAGAAAGACGTGTTTTCTGCAAAAACATTGATAGGAATAGAGGATTACAGAGGTGCAAATAATAGGGCATACTATGGAATATTTCATGCAATAAATGCAGTTCATGCTTTGGATGGACAGTCATATAAAAAGCATAAGGATGCAATAGCTAATTTCAATAAGAATTATGTTAAGACCGAGGTCTTTGATAAGATGCTTGGTCGGAAAATAAACGAAGCAGAAAAAATAAGGCACGCGAGTGACTATGATGATTTTTATATTGCAAATAAGGCAGAGGCAAGCACGCAGGTAGAGGTTGCAGAAGAATTCATAAACAAGGTAGAGAAATATTGCATAGATCGAATAAATAAAGCAGAAAATTAATTTGATTTCTACAAATAAGCGTTTAGTGGGAAAGGAAAATTCATCCATGTAGTTTAAGAAGGAGCGATCAGTTTGATTGCTCCTTTTTCTTTATGAGTTTTTTTTTGGTGCCGAGAAATGATCGAGGGACGATTAATATTGTGCTAAAATAAGTATATGAATCGGTAGTATGAATGTAGAGCTGACGGTCTATGTATGTGAAATTTGGAGTGAAGATATATGTCAGACCGTGGATAAGGAGATTTATCAGCATGGATGGATGATAAGACAATGATTGATGCAAAAATGTTAAGTGGGAGAGAAGAGAAGTGTATAAAAGATTGGAAGAGATTCCGTATGGTTATATTCCTAAAGTTCTATTTGTCGGAAATGGAATTAATAGGGCATATTCTAATGAGTCATGGGATGACTTTATAAAAAGTCTTTCTGATAAAGAGCTAAGTGATGAGGACGAGAAAAAGTATCAAAAATTACCATATCAATTACGGCCTGTAGTAATTACAGAAGATCACGTAGATGCGACACTGAAGGAAAAGGCTGGGGATATAGTTAATTCAACCATTGATGAAAAATTAAAAGATCAGTATCGTGATTTATGCGGTATTGGATTTGATGCAATACTAACATCGAACTATACATATGAGATTGAACAGTCGTTATCAGAAGAGTTCTCCATAGAAGTAGGTAAAGCAAGTAAATACAGGTTTTCGGCAGTTGATAGAAAATTGTCAAATGACATGTGCTTGCATCAGTACATGAAAGTATCTGAAAATGATCCTTCAATTTGGCATGTACATGGTGAATGTGCAAAGCCGGGGACTATGGTATTGGGACACTATTACTATGGAAAGTTGTTATCAAAATTCCCTAAAGAAACTGAATCATTTCAAAAGCGGTATAGCATGTGCAATAAAGAACGAAAGAGTTTTATTCCACATTCATGGGTTGATTATTTTTTGATCAGTGAAATATATTTTGTGGGATTTGGATTAGGATTTGATGAAATAGATGTATGGTGGCTTTTGAACTGGAGAAAAAGACACACAAAAAATGGATCAAGAGTACATTTTTTTGAGCAGATCCCTAAGAAAAAAGAAATTGAACAGCAGGCCAAATTTTGGATGGCTAAAACATATAACGTTGATGTGAAAGATTGCACAAGCCGTTCTGGAGATTATAAGGATTTTTATAGACAGGTAACAAGAGAGATTAGTGGAGAGATTTTAGAGCATAAGGAAATGGGGATTTTATGAAGTTTGCTAGCTTGATAAAAAATTGTAATATTGCAAAAGTTTTGGTAGCTGCACTGGCAGTAAGCAATCTGTCGTTTGCTGCGCCTGTAATGGCAGCTGAGACAAAACAGGATGATGTAGACCTTAGTACTGATGAAGTGGGAATAGATGATGATTCGATCGAAATTCAGTCTGCTGGTTTTACAGGAATGGATGTATCAGAGAGTAGGGATGGTTCAGTTTCTGCAGATTATATTGCATCAACCGGAGAACTAAAAATATATGTTCCAAGTGGGAAAACTCCTGGAATTCTTTCTAGGGATTGGAAAGAAATGATTGGTGACGCTACCAGAATAAGAACCAGAGTGATAACCGTTAAAAGAGGAGTAATTGCGGCAGAAAGTATTGGATTTAACGGATTTAGAAATGTTGAAAGAATAGATTGGTCTGACCTTGATACTTCCAATGTTGAGTATGTGAGTTTTAGTGGATGTAAAAGTTTAGCATCTTTGGATTTAAATTCATTTGATACTTTCAATGTTAAGTATATGAGTTTTAGTGGATGCAGCAGTTTGACATCTTTGGACTTAAGTTCATTTGATACTTCCAATGTTACGAATATGGAGTATATGTTTATTGGATGCAGCAGTTTAACATCTTTGGATTTAAGTTCATTTGATACTTCTAATGTTACGAGTATGAGGGGGATGTTTGCTGGATGTAGCAGTTTAACATCTTTGAAGTTAAGTTCATTTGACACTTCCAATGTTACGAATATGGAGGATATGTTTAGTGGATGTAGCAGTTTAACATCTTTGGACTTAAGTTCATTTGATACTTCTAAAGTTTGCGTTATGCACTATATGTTTAAGGAATGTAGCAGTTTAGTATCTTTGGACTTAAGTTCATTTGACACTTCCAATGTTGTGTATATGGAGGATATGTTTAGTGGATGCAGCAGTTTAACATCTTTGGATTTAAGTTCATTTGACACTTCCAATGTTGTGTATATGGAGAAGATGTTTAGTGGATGTAGCAGTTTAACATCTTTGGAATTAAGTTCATTTGATACTTCCCATGTTAGTGATATGTGGGATATGTTTAGTGGATGTAGCAGTTTAACATCTTTGGATTTAAGTTCATTTGACACTTCCAATGTTGTGTATATGGAGAAGATGTTTAGTGGATGTAGCAGTTTAACATCTTTGGATTTAAGTTCATTTGATACTTCCGATGTTCGTGATATGGGGTATATGTTTAAAGACTGTAAAAGCTTATCATCGTTAAATTTGTCTTCATTTGATACTTACGATGCTCCGGTTATGCAGGGGATGTTTTACGGGTGTAGCAGCTTAGCATCCTTGGATTTAAGCTTTTTTTGTGCTAGTAATATGAACTATATGTTTTATGACTGTCGCAGTTTAACATCTTTGAATCTGTCTTCGTTTAATATTACCCGTGATGGGGTCGCTGAGGCGGAGTGCATGTTTTACAATTGTCAATCGTTAAAAGAATTAGATTTGGGATCTTTAGATATGTCTGCAGTCCTTAAGGGGTATAGTATGTTTGCGACTGGTGGCTATGGCAGGAGTAACTTAAAGAAATTGATAACGCCAAAAGTTGGGAGAGCTGATATCGATCTTTGTTCTGCGATGCAAGATGAGGATGGTAATATATACACACATCTTCCGTTGACTTCTAAAGTGCTTTATGCATGTGAAACACCAAATGATCCGGATGAACCAGATAATCCGGATACACCAAACAATCCGGATACACCAGATAATCCGGATACACCAAACAATCCGGATACACCAGATAATCCGGATACACCAGACAATCCGGATACACCAGACAATCCGGATACACCAGACTATCCGGATGCACCGCACAATCCGAATACAGATAAGACTATTTCTTCAAATGATGTTATCGTGGAGAAAGTCATATCAGTGAATAATGTTGGTTTTGAGATCAAATTGAACGAAAAACCGGCATTTACAGGTGGAAAGCTTAGAGCAAGTGATCTGATCTCGAGTTTTAAGGTAAATGGTCAGGAAATTGATCTGAAAAAAGTAAAGATAAAGGCAGAGGGCGGAAAGAAAGTTGGTTCGCAGGTAAAGATATCTATCCAGAAGATAAAAGATCATAGTATTGATAAGGCTACAGCTAAACAGATCAAGGGAATGGAAATCGGAACCGTGACTATCCGTCCGATCGTTGTGAGCGATGTAGTTACATCGGCTTCTCGTTATCAAAAAGAAGGACAGATAATTGTAAAGACAAAGAAAAATGGAGATATAGCTGATGTAAAGGTGCTTACACCAAGTAAGGGCGTCTACTCAGGTGATTCCAAAGCCAAGAGAATAAAGGTGAAAAAAGGCACGTACACGTATGATAAGAGTACAAAAAAGCTCATTTTTGATGGAACGATCTTAAAGGGCGCGATAACTCTTTGATAGAATCTAAGGAACAAATCCTTAAAACAATATAAATTAGTAAACTCAGCCTGGCGGATGTGATAATATTTTGATTGCATCTGGCAGGCTGAGTTTTTGGAGGTTTGTTTTTTAATGAAGATTAATAGAGAAAATGTTCGCGCAGTTTTTAAGAAATATACGGATCAGTATGATTCATCTGATATAAAAGTTGCTTTGAAGATAGAGCATACCTATAAGGTTGCAGATATCGCGGACAGGATCGCCAGATCCATCAACTTATCGGAAGAAGACGCAGATCTGGCGTGGCTTCTCGGAATGCTTCACGATGTGGGGCGTTTTGAACAGCTGAGAAAATATCACACTTTTATTGATTCTATATCAGTAAATCATGCTGCGATGAGTGCGGACGTGCTTTTCAATAAATATGATGCTGAAGATGAAGACGCACCGGAGCAGCTGAGAATAAGGGATTATGCGGCAGATTCATCAGAGGATGCCATTATTGAGAAAGCTATCCGTCTGCATAATGTTTTTAAGCTCCCGGAAAAAATGACTGAACGGGAGAAGATGTTCACGGATATCCTTCGAGATGCGGACAAAATCGATATTCTCAGAGTTAATTGTGAGATTCCAATGGATGAGATCTATGATTGTCCTATTGATAATCTTAAAGTTGATCGTGTGACACCGGAAGTTCTGGCAGATGCGCTTAGATGCAGAAATGTAGACAGAGCACATGTGAAGCAGCCGATAGATCATCTCTTTACTCATATTTCACTGACGTTTGGATTGGTATATCCGGAGAGCTTCAGGATCACGAGAGAACAGGGGTATCTCAAACAGATGATGACCTTTGAAAGTGGAGACAAAGTAACTGCCGAGGGACTTTCAGAGCTGCATACTGTGATGGCGCATTTCATGGGAAAACGAGTATCGGAATAAATATAAACAATCCCTATTGACATAGTATGAAAAATTAAGCTATCATACGATATACTTTATTACGTTGAATGGGGAAAATGTCATGGAGAGAATTACAGAAATTTTATATGCGATCGATGATTTTATGTGGGGAAACTGGATGACATATCTGGTTCTTGCCACAGGGATCATTCTTTCGGTGCGTTTTGCTTTCAGGTATCAGAGAAAAGCGGTATTTAACTTTAAGAATACCTACGGCACGATGTTTAAGCAAAGCGAAGGAACTGGAACGATATCCGGATTCCGTGCGGCTTGTACGGCACTTGCAAATACTATTGGAACAGGAAATATCAGTGGTGTTGCTACTGCTATCGTGAGTGGAGGTCCCGGAGCGCTTATCTGGATGTGGATCTCGGCATTTTTCGGAATGTCTACGAAGGCTTGCGAGATCATCATAGGTCAGAGGTACAGAGAGCATTATGAGAAATCCATGGATGAGTATGTCTGCGACCGCTCATTTGTGCTGAAGAATGCTTTTGGCTGGAAAAAGGGCGCGGTTGTACTGGCTGTATTTTGCTTTGTTTTTGGTCCATGGACCTGCTGCGTGCAGACAGAAGCTGTTACTAGTTCGATAAATCAGGCTTTTGGTATAAATCCACTTATCACGGATATCGTGATCGGTGTAACCTGTATCGTAACTATCTGGGGCGGACTTAGAAGAATCTCGGATGTAATGAGCAAGGCTGTTCCGATAATGGCAGTTCTTTACATAATCATGGGACTCGGAGTTATCATATTTAACTATCAGGAGATACCGAGGGTTGTGATGCTTATCGTAAAGAGTGCATTTTCTCCTACTGCTGCTATGGGCGGTTTTGCAGGAGCAACTGTGCGCGATGCAATCCAGTACGGTGTTGCCCGAGGCATTTACTCAAATGATGCAGGTACAGGCTATGGAATGATAGCTCATGCCAGTGCAAAAACGGATCATCCTGTGCGTCAGTCACTTTGGGGCTGGGGAGAGATCTTCCTCGATACGATGGTTGTCTGCTCGATCACAGCGTTTACGATCATCATGACAGGTTCTTTCTATGAAAGTGATGCGACCAGCGGAGCTCTCACGACTTACGCGTTTACTTCTGCGTACGGAAAGATTGGAGGACAGCTCACAGCCATAGCCATAGCTGTATTTGCGTGGACGACTATCATCGGTATGTACTACACCTGTGAGAAGAGTGTAAACTACGCTTTTGGAGACTCAGAAGTAAACAAAAAAATGATGCCGGTATATATGATCTATTACATGGTTCCGTGCGTTATTTTCTATAATATTCAGGCAGATATTCTGTGGGCATTTACAGATATACTGTCTGCTGTATATGTGCTCATCACAATATTTATAATAGCAGCAAAGCATAAAGAGATTTTCAGGCTTTTTGATGATTTCTGGAAGAGATATCTGCCGGCAAAAGAACGTGGTGAGGAACCGGAATTTGTGTCGTTTGACTGCAAGGCCGAGAAGTGAAAGACGGAGAGATAAAATGGGAAGAATAGACGATTTTATAAAGAATGGAAAGCTCATCGTCATGGATGGTGCAATGGGGACTGAGCTTGAGAAACGTGGATACAATGTAAGTGACGCGTTGTGGAGTGCAAAATTTCTTAGTGAGAATCCTGATGCGATCGCAGCGATTCACAGAGACTATATGGAAGCCGGTGCAAATGTTATCACCTGCTGCAGTTATCAGGCAACGATTCCCGGATTTGTAGAAGCCGGCTACAGTGAAGAGGAAGCAGAGGCTCTCATCCGTAAGTCTATCGAGATCGTAAAAGAAACCAGAGAGCAATGGTGGAAAGAGTCCGGTGAAAAGAAGGGGGCTGAGTATCCTGTTATTGCAGGCGACATCGGACCTTATGGCGCATACTTGGCTGATGGTTCGGAGTACAGCGGTTCATATGAGCTTACTAAGGACGAGTACAAGGACTTTCACAGAAAAAGGATTGAGATCCTTAAAGATTCCGGCGCAGAGATATTTGCAGTAGAGACTTGCCCTAAGCTTGCAGAAGCAGAGGCAGTCGGAGAACTCTTAGAAGAGATGGGATGCGACTTCTGGGCCAGCTTTACATTTAAGACGCCGACAAAGATAAGTGACGGAACTGACATAGAAGAAGTTGCAAAGACAATGTCTAAGTTTTCACATCTCAAGGCTATCGGTGTAAACTGTACACCTCCGGAGATCGTTTCTGACATTATCCTGAATTACAGGAAATATACAGACATACCTGTTTGTGTATATCCAAACAGCGGCGAAGTATATGACGGTATAAAGAAAGTCTGGAACGGCGCGCCCGACGGCAAGAGCTACGTTGATCGTGCAAAAGACTGGGAAAGAGTCGGAGCAAGTTTCATCGGAGGATGCTGCAGAACTTCCCCGGACGACATCAGAGCTGTCGCTGAGCTAAGAGATAAAGGGTTTAAGCAGATAAATAACAGAAAGGTCTCCATTAACCTTCGGATAAATCCGTAAAGAGATGAACTTTATTGAGTGGGAAGCTTTGCTTCCCACATTTTTTGTTAAAACAGATAAAGAGGGATATGTAAAACATATACTTTTTCGAACAGATAAAATGTATGCGATAAAGTGCCTTTAAAATATTGTATGTAAACAAAACATGCATTAAAATATAGCTGTTTTGCAATAAATTTGCTGCGTTGGTTCTTGTAATTATGTTAGCCTTTTTTGTTTCAAAACGATATTCGAAAAAGTATTACTTTTCGAACGAGGTTGTATTTCAGAGTAGCGGTTTGGAATAGGAGGGAGAAATGAAGGAGGAATGAAAGTGATATCGAAAAAATTGACTAAAAAACAGTAGATTATTCGTATTTTTTGAAATACTTACATTTCAAAAGATAGATATAGAGAACAGGAGATTTTACATGTCTAAATTTTTATCACATATAAAGAATGGGATGCTGTTAGCTGTTTGTATGGTTTTCACGTTGGCATTTGCAGTTCCTGTTTTTGCGGGGACAAATATAGCGTCTTATGTAATTTTTGACAGTACTACTCAGACTATAACTAAATACAATCGAACTGATATTGCAGAAATAGAGATTCCCTCAAAAATATCGGGAACGGCTGTTAAAGCTATTGGAGACGAGGCTTTTAAGGACCATACAGAGATCACTTCTGTTGAATTTCCAAATACACTTGAAACCATAGGGCACGGAGCTTTTAAGGGGGTGTCTTTTGGAACACAAAATGTTTATGGGTCGTTAACAATCCCATCAAGCGTTAACAAGATAGGCTATGAAGCGTTTGCCTACAGCCCGTACCTTAAGGAAGTGACATTTGAGAACTATACGGGTGTCGGAGATCCTGCCGCAATAACATTTACGACAAATGGAGTTTTATCAAATCCAGGTCCATTTGGTGAGTGTCCGCAGTTATTATCAATAACCCTTTCAAATCAATGTCAGAACCTTTCGTATAGGTTTGCATATAATTCTGCAAAACTGAAAACTGTGGCATGGCCAAATGAGCTTAAGACCATAGGAACAGAAGCATTTAGAGGAGATACAGCTCTTGAGACAGGTAACCTGTCAAATACAGCTCTGACATCAATTGGAATCA
>JNJK01000053.1 GCA_000701625.1 Lachnospiraceae bacterium MC2017 | reverse complement strand
AGCTCATCATAGCTTGTGATATCCCGAACTTCCTGAATATCAAATGGAGCTAATCTGGCTCCGCAGCTCACAAGTATCGATTTTGCTGTTTTGCCTGTTGCTAATTGTCAAGGGTTTGTTGTACCACTCTTGGCATTCGCTTCGTGCAGAATCACCCGCTTCAGCCTGTCCTTCACGGTCTGACTGCCTTTCTCAGCAAAATGAACCACCACGTTATACTTCATATTTCCGATTTTCTCATGAAAAGAGGGGGCCGTTGTTTCGGCTCCCTCCGGTGTTACAATATTCAATTCTTCCGCCATATAATCTCCTTTCTCAAAGCGTAATATTTCTGTCTCTGCTAACCGTTCTCTTGTGGCTCTCGTTTTCAAGCATTCTCTCAAGATCCCGCTTGTTGTGATTAAGCACTTCCATCTTGGCAAGATCCAAGGTGGCATCCGATAACGATCTTTCAGTTTTCTGATACCTTTCTTTCAGACCATCAAGCTCCTTCTGCCATGCTTTGGGTGTGATCTTCTTGTCCGGCTCCTTAATCATATCTTTCAGTACATCACGGTGAATCTTATAAGTGTTAAGCTCTGTCTGATGCTTTTTCTTAAACTCTTCCGCCTGACTCTTCTTAAAGAATCCAAGAGGTTTGCCGTTCTTATCCTCTGCCTTTTTCAGTTTCCAATACTCGGCATTGACTTGCTGATATGGTTCATACTGCTCATGGAAAGCAAGAAGCTTTTCAAGATAATCCATGCGCTCGGTCATATCACCTCTGCTCTTTTGAAGCTCGTCATATCTGCCCTGCATTGCCTTTCTGTCAGCCTGCATTTCATCAAAGGTAGTCCAACCTTTACTCTGAACATATGCCTCCATTTTTGTCTTATCCTGCAGTGATGCACGATCAGAAACGGCACCGATAAACTTGCCCTTCATTATCGGCAATGTAAGACGGTTATTGTTACGCTCCGCTATCTTACGGATCACATCAATGATCTCACTCTTGAATGCCTTTGCAACGGTAACCGGAATAGCCATGACTTCCGCAAGTTCTTCCTTGGCTTTTTCATAAGCAGCACGGGCAGCATTTATAACAGCATTCTTTGCTATGATCTCTCGGTTGATATCGCCTCGGATTGTCCGAATCCCTGCACGCTCCATCGCACTTGCTTTCTCTCCAAGATGGATCTGCGGGATGATATCAAGGCCCTGCTCTTTGAAGGAACGATATTCCCAAAACTTATCCGTCATACCTATCTTTGAATTGACTGCATTTATGGTGTCAGCAAGATCCTTTCTCCATATCTTCGTATTCTCCCTGCTGTTCCAATCGTTGGTCTGAATGTTTGTGCATTTCCATTGCTTACGGTTCTGCTTATCAACCTTCTGCTGTCCGGTCTTTTCATCAATGTCTGGGATACGCTCTCCGTTCTCATCCCTCTTATACACTTTCTTCTGTTTCGGCATCCACTTCCCCTGTTCATCAATGCCCCGTAAAGTGAGCATGATATGAGCGTGCAGATTTCGTTGTCCCTGCTCATTTTCAGAATCATGGATGGCATACTGAACACACATACCTTTGCTGACAAAATTCCGCTCGCAATAATCCTTCAACACTTCCTTGGCAAGATCATAGCTCCACTCGTTCGGCAGCTCTATGCGGAAGGTGCGTGCAAGCTGAGCATCCTTTGACTTTTCGACAAGCTCCACACTATTCCATAAAACGTAGGGATCCTTGTATTCTTTGGGTGCATTCTCCGGTAGCAAAACTTCACAATGAACAAGATCCTCGGAATACTTGGGATAATATGTCTGACCGTCATACTCGCAGTACATCTTCTCCCTGCTGATGTATGAGGATTGCTCAACGGCAGAATGACCGCCTGTACATTTGGCACTCCTGCCACATATCTTGGCACGGGTGCTGATGTTTTTAACTGTCATGTCCGCACCTCACTTTCCACCTTGACTGCATACCAAAACATGGACGGACTGACAGGACAGACTTTGTGCCTGGTGAAGCTCTGCTCTTTAGAGCTTTGCCAAGCGCAAAGTACACATAGGGGTAGGTGCGAAAGCACCGGAGGGGAAACGTAGTGTCCCCTCTTGGCTGCCCTCGGCAGACAACAGCTGTCCGCAGGACGCCTCCGGCAGGACGCGCAGTACCACCTCCGGTGGTATATCTGTGCGCACCGAGAAAATCTCGGTGAAAGACCTTAGGAATCTCCGCCCTCGTCATCGTCACTTTCTTCGGGATCATTTTCCTCGGTTTCATCAGAATCAAAATCATCGTTTTCAACCTCCTCTTCATCGTTAATTACTGCAGAATCCGGTCGCTCTTTCAAAACCGTATTAATCATGTTCTTCACATCCTTAAGTGAAAAAGCACACGCTATGATCCGGTTCATTTCCTGCTCACTAAAGTCATAAGCTTCGGGGAAGTATTTCACTACACAACCGCCCATCATGTACTTATGACGATCCTGAGCCTTTCTGAGTTGCTCCTTCTCCTCACGCACTACCTTGGCAAGCTCCGCATTGGCTCTCTTCACCTTCTCCAATGCTTTCTGTTTTTTGGGTGAAATCTGTTGCTGTTCCATTTTGAAAATCTCCTTTCTTTGATGTGCCGTTTCCGGCGATTTGGGGATAAAAAAATTTTTTCAAAATATTTTTCATCATTTCCATGCCCCGGCTGATACTGTCCCGGACAGCGTTCTCCGACACATTTTCAGCTCTGGCAATATCGCTCTTGCTTTTGCCCAAGATGTAATGAGCATACACCCGGCGTGCCTGGACAGGCGGAAGCTGGTCGAGAGCGGTGTAGAGGTTGTCCCGCTCCTCGGTCTGCTCCATGATCTCCTCCGGGGTCAGCGGGGGCCGGGTCACATCGGACTCGAAGCCGGGGGTCCCGTCCAGGGAGCACTCGTCATGCTCCCGCTTGCGCCGCTTGTAGCTGTCACACAGGCGGCCCCCGATGGAGAGGGTCACGGCGATCTCCTCCGACACTTCCAGGGTGATACACTCGGTCAGGTGGGGGTAGTAGTTATTCAATTTGATGGTCGTCATAAGTAACCTCCATTTCGATACGGGGCGGAAAAAGACAGATCGAAATGGAGGGTCAGGCGGGGAACGGCAGCCGGGGCTCCGAACATCTGGACACCGTGTCCAGATGTGCCGCCCGGATAGAAAAACGTCCGCATAGCGCAAGGCTACACGGACGTGTCGGGGCGACTGAATATTACAATTTTCGCAGTTTTGGGTAGGGCTACTCTTTATAGGAGTAGGGCTTTTTTTGACAAGTCAGATGGATAGATAAAAAAGAAAAGCACAGCGTTACCTCCTAACGGTTGCCGTACCTTCCAAAGAAAAAGCCGATAACCGCATTTTCAATCTGCGTGTTATCGGCTCTGCATCTGTGCGTCTGGCTCTGTGATAACTAAAATCTTAAATTTTTCTACGCTGATTAAAGTTTCTTGTTTGCATTTAGGACAAAACAAAGGGAAGTTTTTCAGCTCAGTATCTAACCGCAGCTTGATACGAGTTTTACTGTTACAGACAGGACATAGCAGCCACTCGAAGCTATCCATATCGTTCATTTCAAATTTCCCTGAGCGTCCAAACTCTTTGAGCTGTGATAACAGAACCAATCGCAATTATCATAGCCAATAGGAAGAACGAAAACTGTATTCCACTTATTGCCACTGTGTAAACATCGAAGAATTTTAATGGCGTTAAGCAGTACAGCATTGGAGCTTCAAGATATTCGGCGGTGATGCTGATGCCATAAAAGAGCAATAATATTCCCGCGCCTATCCGAACAGCCCCTTTATAGGTTCTCGTCAGGCTGGAGGCCAGAAGCGTGATTGCAAACAAAGTCAACCCTGTCAAAAACAGGCCCAATGTGGTGGTAAAAGCAGCTTTTCTTTGCTCTAAACCGCCCAGCGGTAAAATGGCGGTAAAATAATTACATAACCCGCTGAACACCGCAAGTGCAAGCAAATTACATACACAGGCAACTGCTTTGGCACAGACAACCTTGTTGCGACCCACTGGTTTTGTAAATAGATATTCTGCCGTTCCCTGCGCCTGTTCTTTCGCTACACACGAAACACCGAGATAGACCGCATAGCTGTTGGTTAGCATCGTGACCCAATAATACATACAGCCATACCAGCCCAAAGCAGAAGTCAGATCACCGCTCACACCAAACATAGCTTTCAGAATTTTCGGAAAATTCGATATTAGCCCTGTCAGCTCATTGAGGCTTTCCTTTAGTGACAAATACTCAAAGTAAGCGAAGCCACACAAAATCAAGACAATTCCCATCCAGATCAGCAGTAGTTTTCTTGTTAAGCGCAGCTCGTTTTTCACTAACGTCTTCATTCGTTTCCTCCTTTACACAGCCAACGCAACATCCCGCTTCAAGATTTTCCAGTATGCCAGCAGCGCAAACCCAAACAGCAGAAGCAGATACCAGATCATATAATCCCACGAATAAGCCCCGGAGCTGTGGATCTCCGCCGGGCTGAAAAAGGAAAACGGAGATAAAAAGCCAATAGCCCGAATACCGACAGTTCTCGAAAAAGAGGTAATGCAGTATTCCATAAACACGACCAGTCCAGATGTCAGAAGCGGAGAGCGGTTATTGGGCCGGAATACTCCCGCCATTGTCCCCATCAGTGCAAAAAAGAGAGTAAGAAGGACAAAGGAGCCAGCCACCAGCAAAAATTCTCCTGTGGGAAATCCGGGGCGAAACAGCGTCATCGTGAAAAAAGACGCCATCACATAAAAAATTCCTGTTACACATACCCCGGCAAGGGCGCACAATAGTTTCTCTTTGTATATCACTTTCCGCCCACAAGGTTTCGTATACAAATATTCCGCTGTGTTTTCCGTACATTCCTTGGTATGTAAGGACAGACCCAGGTGCATCCCGAAAATGCCTCCAGCAATCATGAAAAATCCTGTGAGAAAGGAATACATTCCCATAGGCTTTGTAAGAAGCTCAATGGAAATGCCAACAGTTTCAAAAAAGCCTCCCTGTGCAAATCCTGCTGGCAGCGTCCCCGCTGTTTCCACCATGCCATAGTAAACCGGCGTCATGAAAAAAATACATACCGCAAGAGCAGTGGCCCAAATCAGAATATATTTTTGTGACCGTTTCCATTCAAATCGAAAAATCTGCATGACGGGCCTCCTATTCGTAGTAGTGGAGGAATACTTCTTCCAATGACGGTTCCTCAATTAAAATATCCTCCAGCTCCAGCCGATGAAGCTGGTTCATAATCATCATAACTGGTCCGCTGAACATAAAGGATACAGAAGTCTTGCTCTTGTCCCACTCTAAATTAGCCGTACCGGGAACAGAAAAGAAATCCTCTGGAATGGCGCTTTTTGCTGTCAGCGAGATTTTCTTGTATCCGTTTTCCCGCAGTTCCTTCATGGATTGAACACTGATCAGCTTCCCCTCCCGCAGAATGGCTACACGGTCACAAAGTCTTTGCACCTCACTCAAAACGTGGGAGGACAGAAAAATGGTCACACCTCGTTTGTTTTCTTCTTTCAGAATATCATAGAAAGCCTGCTGGATGAGCGGGTCAAGGCCACTGGTAGGCTCGTCCATAATCAGCAACTTCGGAGAGGGTAACAGAGCCGACACAATGCCAACTTTTTTCTTGTTCCCTAAAGACAAATCGCCAATTCGCCTGGATAAGTCTAAATTCAACCGCTCCGCTAATTCTTCCATCCGGCTGTGGGCATTCACACCATAGAGTTCTGCTGTGTAGAAAAGCATTTCTTTTACTTTCATATTGTTGTAGTAACAGTTTTCGCTGGGAAGATACCCCACATCCTTTGCGATACGGGCGGGCTCCCGACTACAATCTAACCCAAAGATAGAGGCTCCTCCGTTGGTGGGTTTCAGCAGGCCCATTAGAGTACGGATTGTGGTAGATTTTCCTGCTCCATTGGGGCCAATAAAGCCGAAAACCTCGCCTTGTTCAACAGTAAAGCTAATGTTTTCAATTCCTCGATGTTTTCCATAGCTTTTTGTAAGTTCGTTTAGGACAATTACCGGCTTGCTCATGGCAAATATTCCTCCTTGTAAAAGTTGTGTTTTAACATATCTAGGATGTTTCGAAACTCTTTCATCATGCTGTCATAATCCACTCCACTTTCCAACTGAACGGACATACCCTTTGCAAGCATCATAAGCATCTGAAACACTAATTCTGCATCCTCCGGGTGTCTGAATTTTTTATAATCCCGCTCATGCAGAACAAGCGATGCGATATATTTTTCATTTGCTTCTGAAAATATGGCACTTTTCAATTCAGGCGTTGGTTCCGCTGCCACACTTGCAATAAACGACGCAATATGCGGGTGCTTTTTTAAGTTTTCCACTTTCATAACGCTGGCTTCCCATACACGGTCAAAGAAATCCGTAGTTTCCTCCAATGCACTCGTGTTATAGGCTTGCTTCATTTGGGCAGCGCAGTAATCAAATAAATACTGGTAAAGTGTCTGCTTATTTCCAAAATACTGGAATATAGACGCCTTTGAGATACCTGCCGCTACCGCAATATCATTGATCGACGCTTTTTCATATCCATGTTTTGCGAAACAGGCCAGAGCCGCGTTGCGTATGGTATCCTGCTTTTCATTTGATAGAGCAAGAAATTTTTCCATGGTAGCACCCCTTTCTAAATAACCGTTTCGGTCATCAACGAACAGTATAGCACAAATAACCGAAACGGTCAATGCTTATTTGTACCATTATGAGGGAACGCACTCTTGGCAAGCAGGGCAAGGGAAGGCTCCCTCTCGGGTATGTCCGGCATACCACTTATCCACATTTCGACATACCAAAAGGCACCCTCTGGGATCTGTATCTCTACTGATCTCTTCGGATGCCCTTTCTTGTTCAGTACGCTCGTTAATTATCGTATGGACTTAGGCTCTTGGTCTGCTTGCCGACACTAATATGGGTTCGGCATCTTCCGTCCCGTTCTTTGCGTTAATTACCGTTGTACCGGCAATATGATAAATCCCTGCTTGTATATCCTCCCAACGTCTTGTCTTTCGTCTGTCCTCACGCTGCTGTGCCCTGCGCCGTGCCACCTGCTTGTTGTAGTTGGCATCCCTGCCTTCGGCTTTGCGGATCATATACTGCTGATGGCGCTTGTCCTTCAAGGCTTCTTTCCTCGCAAGTTCAGCCTTTTCTTCCTCGGTAAGCTCCGGCTCCTTCATGGTGGACGGTTTGTATTCACCGATAAAGTTAAAATAGATTTCAAGCTTCTGTGTGGTCTGTATGCTATTCTTCCGATCACGCTCATGAACGATCACTTTATCCACGAATTCATTGATTATTATCGGGGTAAGTACCGTGAAGTCTGCGTATCTGTCTACAAGCTTGATGAATTTACTTGCTGATCGGACTTCTTTCTTTTCATCTGCGATAGTTACCCTTAATTCTCTGACTCTCTGTTTAAGTGCGTTCTGCTCTTCTTGATACTTGTTATACAGTGCTGTGTACCGCTGTGCATTCAGTTTACCAAGCGCCTGATCCTCATAGATCTTCATGATCAGCGTTTCAAGTTCATCAATGCGCTTCTCTGCAGTTTCAATCTCCAACATTGCCCCGCTATGGTCTGCCTCTTTCTGCTCCCCGACAACAGACTCGATCTCCGCAACAAATGCCTCTCTGTCAAAGTTCGCATAGTCAATGATTCCTTTAATGGTCTTTGAAAGTATCTGCATCACATCATCAGCCTTTATCCTATGCGGGGAAAGACATCTGTCTGTATCTTTCGCTTTGTTATATCTGCCACAAGTGAAATACGCTTCTCTTTTACCGTTATTTACCCTGTGAACATAAAGCGTATGACCGCAATCGGCACAATACAATATGCCTGTCAGCGGATGCGCCTCTCCCCATCCGTCAGGATATCTCTTAACCCTGCTCCTTATCCTCTGGACGTTATCAAAGGTCTCTTGATCAACGATAGGCTCCTGCGTATTCTTGAAAATCTGCCACTCGGATTTATCAACATAATGGCTCTTTTTATCCTTAAAGTGCTTTCTTGTCTTGAAGTTTACAGTGTGACCAAGGTACTCCGGCTTTGCAAGTATGCCCGCTATGGTTGAGCTTGTCCATCTGTACGGATCCTTGATTTCTCTGTTCTGCCACAAACCAAGTCCCTGCTTTTTCTGATGAACCGCAGGAATCTCTATCTTCTCGCTTTCAAATATCTTGCATATCTGATACGGTCCCTTGCCTTCAAGTGTCAGACGGAACATCCGTCTTACTATCTCGGCAGCCTCTTCATCCACGATCCAATGGTTCTTATCATTCGGATCCTTGATATATCCGTAAGGTGGTGAGCTTGCAACGTGCTTACCGGAATCACCCTTGGACTTGAAGGTTGATCTTATCTTCTTGCTAATATCCTTTGCGTAGTATTCATTGATAACATCTCGGAAGGGAAGGAAGTCATCTTCCATGCCGGATCCGGTGTCGGTTCCTTCGTTCACGGCAATAAGTCTGACATTGTTCTGTCTCAGTAACTCTCTAAAATTTCCGGTCAGAATGTAGTTTCTGCCGATTCGGCTGTTGTCCTTTACAATGACGGTCCCGATGTTGCCCTGCTTGATTTCTGTAATGAGTGCTTGAAGCCCAGGGCGATCAAAGGTGGTGCCGGATATACCATCGTCCGTAAAGTGCCGGATCCCCGTAAAGCCGTTCTTTTCAGCAAACGTTTCAAGAAGCGCTTTCTGATTTGAGATACTGTTGGACTCACCCTGCAATTCATCATCGTGGCTCAGCCTTTCATAAAGAGCTGTTATTTTTTGTGAAGCTTTCTGTTTCATGTACAATCCCTCCTTTCCCTCGTTTTATGCAGCCATCGGCTGTCGTTCATAAGATTGTATAAGAAACCTCTTATAATTTATAACTCCGGCACTTAACTTAAACTTGGCATATTCTCTGACAGCAAAGTGGTTCGGATTCTTTTCTTTTAATTCATCAAACATCAAATCAACAGGATTCTT
>JNJK01000052.1 GCA_000701625.1 Lachnospiraceae bacterium MC2017 | reverse complement strand
ATTACATATGTTGAACAGGAAGAAAGCTATACATCAAAGGCATCATTCTGGGATAAAGATGATATCCCTGTTTACAATGATGATAACCCAAAGGAATATCAGTTCAGTGGTAACAGGATACATCGTGGAATGTACAAGACTGCCAGTGGGATTAAATTTAATGCCGATATTAATGGGGCATTAAATATAATGCGTAAAAGTAGCGTTGTGGATCTCAGTATCCTATACGGTAGAGGCGAAGTGGACACGCCTGTAAGAATAAGGATTGCCTAACTTGTTAGGTGGAGACTTAAATATCAAACTTCTTAAATAGAGCCATTTGGTTCTTAGAAGCCCATTACCTTTAGGTGATGGGTAGTTCACCTGCTTGATCTAATAAGAGATGTAAATTTCTACTTTTGTAGAACTATGAACGGATTACGCGCTGCATCAGACTCTAATAGGAAATATGAATTTCTAATAGGAGTAATGAATTTCTACTGTCGTAGATTAGAACCATCCTTCGTTATGAAAATGAATATTATAACACAGATCCTTATTGAAGTAGTATTGAAGTTTTTATTGAAGTATATTGAAGTAACTGTTGAACTGCTTCTATAGAGCTATGGTTCTAGCAGAAATGGTAGCATATAGATCGGCAACAACAATGTCTGTCCATCCTTGGAGATGTCATTTTGTGAGAAGATATAAGGTCTGTCAGCGATCTGTGAGTATTTCTCGCAGAATGCTCCAATAGATTTATGGGACTTTATTGCCGCAGGTTTAATATCTACAGGAATGACTTTTTGTTTCCTTCTAATCAGAAAGTCAATATCGTAATAGTGTGTTCCTTCATTTTTCAGCCAGGTATGATGGTAAAGTGGTTTTCCTGATGCAGCAATCATCTGGGCAGCAACGTTTTCGTAAAGATATCCCAAATTTGCGGGAAGTTTGTCTGCGAGCAGCTGTTCATATAGGACGTTCTCTTTTGCAGGTCTGTCAATATACATTAGCGTTACAAGAAGTCCAATATCAGCGATATACATCTTATAGCAGTCGGGATCCTTTGTACTTGATAGTTTAATATCCGGTGCTGTCACATTATAGGAAACCAAAGCCGTTTGCGAGTCGATTACATTAAAGAGCCTTTCAAAGTCTTTTTTCTGAGTCTTTCTTCCGGTTGCGCTTGAAATGACATATCTCTTTTTATTATGAGATAACTGCGCCGGAATATCTTTATAAATCCTTTCAGTAAATCCTGAAGCATCTATTTTTCTGAAATCATCTTCATAAAGCTTTATAATCGAGCGTTTGACCTTATCTATTTCCCAAAACGTCTTTTTTCCAAGATATGCTTTTACGGCCTGAGGCATTCCGCCTACTGCCATGTATATCCTAAAGTCACGCATAAGTTTTTTGTTTATAAAGGTAGTCTGTTGTTTCTCTAAAAAGTATTTGAGCAATTGATATGTATCATTGCCTATTGCCCACATAAACTCTTCGTAATCCAAGGGATACAGTGTAAGTTTCTGCTCTTCGGACGGAATCAATATATCCTTCACATTCTTTTTTATACTGATAAATGAGCCAGTTTCTATATAGTCATATCTGCCATCGGCAACAAGATACTTGATTGCCTGTCGCGCCTTTGGAAATAGCTGAACGTCATCGAATATTATGACGGAGTTTCGTTCTATAAGCTTAACACCTGTATATGTCTGGAGCATTAGAAAGAACATATCCAGATCTGATACTTCCTCAAAACATTTTTTTATATTGTCAGATGCATTGGAAAAATCTATCAGTATATATGATTTGTATTCGTTTTTAGCAAATCCCTTTACTAAGGTACTTTTTCCAACACGTCTGGCGCCTTCGATCAAAAGAGCAGACGTTCCCTTGGAGTCGTTTTTCCATTCTAAAATTCGGTTATATGCTTTTCTCTTAAATATGGGCACAGGAAACCTCCGGCAACTATATCTGTAATAGAAATCTGTTCTGCTATTAATATGCTATATAAAAATATCTGATTTGCCAATATTTTATAATAAGAAATCATCTGTTTTACTAATATACTTCTTCGTTTTTTTACATTTTTATGAAGGAATAAAATGACATTTATAACAATTTTATGAAGGAATTGTAGACGTTTTTTGAGATAAGGGGGGCTTCGTTTCATTTTTTATAAAATTGACCCCCTTATCTTGAAAAATATATAAGGTGATGATGCGAGTTTTGCCAACATGTCCTCTTGTAGGCAAAGAATAGAAGAGGATGTTGGAATAGTTCCATCATCCTCGTTTTCTAGAAGGTATCAATCTTTGGGATTATCATTATCTGGATGCAGATTGATTAATTTTTCTGGAATCCTGGCTCTTTCTCTTTTATCTGTAAGGGCTTCCCCAAAGTAGTGCAAAAAATGAACCAATCGCCCAGACAATATATCAGCAAGTCCTCCGAGATGGTCTAGTGTTGCGATATCCTCGTCAGCAAAATCCTCGATGATATTTTCAAAGAATTTACGCTGTCTTTCGAATGCGTCATCATAAATCTTATTTGCTTTGCGGGATTCTTTTGCTTGCTCGTCATCAGACTGCTCACAGGCCTTTTCAAAGAAGAATTCGTTAAATTTGAAAAAATTATCATACATTTCCTTCATAATAACTACAAACTCACGACGTTTATTAAGCTCTGCGAATTCATTGCCGTCCAATTCTGCTGAAACATCGTGCTTGTCAGCAAAGCTAATTATCTTGGGGCGAGAAGCCTGATAACCAGAAGTCTCTTTTTCGAATGTCCCCTGTTTGATGTTTTCATCCATCGCTTTACAGGTAAGGAAGTAGAATTCATTCAAATCGAGCATAAGCGTGCTGACAAGAGGATCGTTAAGCCCATCGTTCACATCGGCATCATTAGCGTGAAGAGGTACATAGCTTTTAAGCAGTTCACAAAGACTTGACAGATATAGTTGCTGTTTTTCATAAAATATCTCCCGATCCGGAAGATATTCAGAGAGAAGATCCGTATAGCAGTAAATAACATTCTGGGCCTCAGTTATCATATTATGATAAGTTATAGGCCCATCAAGATACATGCTATTATCCCACATAATATCAAGCTTGTTGCGTATTCTCTGATACTTGTTAATGATTTTATCAAATCTTTCGTTTTCCATTAAAGGCCTCCTTTTTTGAAGAAAAAAATTTATTTCTGATTTAATATGTACGATCAAAATGCAGTTTACATTTACTTTGTTTTTTTAGTAAATTTCAAAAGCATGTTTGTTCTTACTGCTGCCTCGGATTGCTTCAATTCGGATGATGAAGTCTCAGCAATTCAAAAACATATGAACTCTGCGTAATTACGCCATTTGTTCGTGTTTTGTTTGTAATATCAAGAATCATCTTTGTGAAAGAACAATAGTTTTTTCCAAGATGATCTTTTCATTATTCATTATTGCATACCGTAAAAAATGAGATTTTATATATACAACTTATCGAGAGTCAAAATTTTTTTATTTTCGATGAAAATTTTTATTCGTCGAAGGGAATGCGCAAACTTTTTCATGTTTTCACGTCCTCAGAATCAAGTGTTTCGGACAGTGATGAACATTTTCAAAACGCTAATCGAAAAAAATGTAGAATTCTACAATTTTTGCTATTATGAAAATGAGAAGAGTTCAGAAATTTTTTCTTCAATATCAAAGCAGAAAGTGATGAAGAGGCACTGGATTGGTGCAGAACACATGAATTTGCAGATGTAAGAAAATCCACAGGCGCGATTGAGGAAATATATGACGAACGAATTGAGGATTATGACGAGGATGATGATGGATTATATGTCGATCTGACAAGAAAGGAATAACAATATTTTGGATTTCTTATCAGCAGGAAAAGGTGCTATTATAATATTTGTAAGATACAGAAGACGTTGTTTACGGAGAGGAGTATTTTATGAATAGAAAAGAATTGGTTGATGCGGTTGCAAAGAATGCAGGTCTTACTAAGAAGGATTCAGAGGCAGTCGTAAAGGCTTTTACTGAAACGGTATCGGAATCACTTGAAAAAGGCGATAAGGTGCAGCTTGTTGGCTTTGGAACATTCGAGGTTGTGGAAAGATCGGAAAGAACTGGAAAAAATCCTATCACTGGAACGGATATAACAATTCCTGCGTCTAGGGTGCCTAAGTTCAAGGCAGGTAAGGCGCTCAAGGATACAGTAAACGAATAAGAATAATAATAATCGTGATTTCCCGCAGTTTGCCTGTGGGATTTTTTTGCAGAAAAATGCAAGTGTTGACAATTTAACACAAATATCGTTTTTTTACAGGTTGTGAACTACTCGGCAATTGAATTACCGAGGATTCCCGCTCTTTGTCCTAAATATATGCTTCAAGAATATTCATATTTCCTTTGTTCGGGCAATATGTTCGCATAATGTTTATTATGCGAACATATGTTCTTGGCGATGCTCATCTTCTCTTTGGGGAAGAACTGGATATTTTTTGGCAATCGCTTAATGCAACTCCAAACACAAAATAAAAAGCTGTAAATCCCCATAAGGAACTACAGCTTATACAAACAATTGAGTTTATGACATCCGTAAAAGGTTGCGAGCCTGTTTTTCAGCATCTTGCCTATTCAGTTCTGGATTTGATTCCATAAGTGACAGAATGACATTATTCAATGCCTCAGTCTGAGCCTCCTGCCTTTCAAAAGATTTTACAGCGTTAAGATCAGCCTCTGCATATTTTTCTGCTAACAACATAGCCAGCACCTCCTTGTTTTGAACAAAAGTTTTCGCCTCATCAATCATATTTTGTAATTCATCATCAGCATATGCTTTCGACACTACTTTTTCATTGTTTGAATCAGCAAGTAAAGATAGCAACAACTGCAGTTTAGCATTGTTCTCACCATCAATCCCATTGATGAACTGTTTCAGGCATTTGTCCAACTGAACATATACTTTCTGTACCAACGGAGTATATTTTAATCCGGATTCCGACTGTTGTACCTTAAATCGATGAATATACCGTTCTGAATCGTATGATCTGAAGGGTTCAGGGCTGTTCTTCATCAGATAAATGATAAGGACACCCTTAACACTTTCATAATCTATTTCAGACTTCTTGACGCCCGGATCAACGCTATACTGGATCATGAGAAGATCCGAGCCGTATATATCACCGCGTTCAAGTGTGAAATTCTGAGCCATTACCTGAAATTCGGCATCACCAAGTCTGCCATCGCGAAAACGTGCTGCTATGTCAAAGATAGTTTTCTTAGCACTGGCAGACTGAATATAACCTTCATTTCTAAAAGAAGAATCCACGTCGATAGTATTATCACCGGAAAGATTTCGAAACAGATTCTGTAATCTTTCCCTGTGAGCATCCGCATCGAATAATTTCTTTGCAACTACATCTGAAATAAAAGACGGCAGTTTTTCGCCCTTAATAATAGCTTCATAATCATTGCGGTCTTCTTCTGACAGATGTTTTAATAAAATTTTCTCCAGGATTTCTCTATCAGTGTCTATAGCATTGTTCAATATGCGATAGACAGAGGATTCCTGAGCTATGTCTACTTTTTCCAAAACACTTTCCTTTCTCTGCTTAAGTTAATATGTTACATCTATATAAACAGGGAAAGGATAAACCTCGCCCTGATTGATTGCTCTCACAGGGCGATAGACCCATAACTTATTCTATTCTTATCTGTTTTTCTTAATTAATATGTTAGAACATACTTCTTTTCTTCTTTTTTATTATATCGGCAGAAAACCAGCATCTAATGCAAAAATAAATCATTGAAAGAAAAACTGAAATATCGTTTGTAATTATATTTTATACTTTCGCAGGTGAGGATTTCAAGCGAAAGACAGATAATAACATTAAGCGATTGCACTAGTTTACTTTTCAGCAGGATTTTTTGATCATCCCACAATAGGCAAGATCACGTGTACAACGCCAATTATTACAAGCATCTCTGCTGCAAGGGCAGAGATCATGAAGTATTTAGCAGCCGGATTTTTCGATGAGAGTCCGGTTTTTGCTATGAGCCATGCGACAACGAAAGCGATTGCAACAAGGATGAATTTGATTATTTCAGGTTCCATGGTCGAGAAGTGTGCGTTTTCTTTTATATTTCGCATGGAATCTGATGCGGCAAGGGTTATAGGTATCATATAATTCTCCATTTCTGCGTTGTTGTGGTTTAACTACATTTTTTCTTTTTCTCAAAGGCAAAAGCGATTTTGCCATCTTTTATTCTGATTCCGGCAGAAAAAGCGCCTTTTTTTCCGATAAATCCGTCAATTGTGGGTAGTTTCTTTTTCAGCGCGAGTGTCTTGATTTCTTCAAACTCAAAAGTCCGACCAGAGAGCGTTGTCTTCACAAGGATAAACGATTTTTTATCAAATATAAGGTAGGCATCGAAAGCTTCGCCGTTCTTGTTTTCAAAGTCTGAAACAGGTCCGATAACTCTATCTTTGAAAAGTGATTCAGCTTCATGCTCATTTATTTCATGTCCTGACATAGTGTGAAAAACCTTGAATCCGCATTTGTGGTCTAAACACTTGTAGGAATACTTTCCTTTCCGGAGCGGAGACTTGCATGAAGGGCAGATCAGGTTAGTTGGCATGGTTTCTTCTTCCGGAAGATCCAGTACAACACGACCGTTTCGTACCGTAAGCGCAGCATCATAAGGCTTTTTCTTCGGATCTTTTGGCTGAAGTCCGTGAAGGACATTAGTGGTTTTCCCAGTGAGTAAGGTATTTATATCTTCTTCAGTAAGGCGAACCCCACCAAATTCATAGGGGATGCCAAAGTGACAGGACTCGTCATCATCTTTTTTATACCCGGTACAGAGTAAACCGAATCTTGTTGTAATAACGTCTTTACCACAGACAGGACAGATACCTTTCACTTCATGTTTGATCTCCGGAGCCTGTTCTGCCTCTTTCTGTTTTATGGAATTTACATGCTTTATGATAAAGTTATTAAACACATCCATAAATTTTTCACCGGTTATAATGCCCGTTTCTACTTGAGAAAGCCCTTTTTCCCAACTTGCGGTCATTTTGGGATTGAGTAGCTCGGGGAGATTTTCACGAATGATACCTACAAGGCTTTCACCGATTTTTGTGGGAGTGAGGATCTGGGTTTTCTTTGTCAGAGTGATATATTCATTTCCTATGAGCTTTTTTATCGTCTCCGCTCTTGTCGCAGATGTTCCTATCCCACTTCCCTTTATCTGAGAACGAAGTTCTTCGTCTTCTATGAGTTTACCTGCATTTTCCATTGCAAGGATCATTGAACCGGATGAATATCGTTTTGGAGGTTGCGTTTTGGATGCAATAAGTTCAAATGCAGCATGAATCTTCTGTCCGGTTGTAAGTGATGCCAGGCTGATATTGGGCTCTTTTTCTTCAGATTCGTTGTTTGCGTCCATACCGGTTACAGCAAGAAAGCCTTTCTTTTTCAGAATTTTACTTCCGCTAAAGAATCTTTCTCCTGTGGAATGTTTCAGGCTGATTTCTGTTTTCTCATATTCTGCAGGGGGGCAGAATATTGAAATGAAACGCCTTGTTATAAGGTCATAGATGCTTTTTTGCAGATCCGTTAAGCCACTGATATTACCTTCTCCTGTAGGGATTATTGCATAGTGATCTGTGATCTTGGAGTTATCACAGTATTTGGTTTTAGCGATTTTTTCGTGGCTCTTGAGCTTATAGATAGCGTCTATGAATACTGACATCTCCGGGAGAATATCCTTTATGCCATCAAGGTTCGTCTTAATCTCCGCTGAGACAGCAGTTGAAAGAACTCGGGCATCCGTTCTGGGATAAGTCGTGAGCTTTGATTCATATAGCTTCTGAGCGACTGCAAGTGTTTCATCCGGAGAAATCTTATAACGCTTTGAACATTCTGCCTGTAATTCTGCGAGATTGAATAGCAGAGGCGGATTTTTTAGCTCTTTCTGTGTATTTATATCAGCTACCGACAGAAATGGATCCGTGTTAAGGTTGTTTATCAGTTCTGACGCGTCAGCTTCATTTTTCAGACCGGAAATGTTATATAACAAAGGAGAATTAAAGTACTTCGTCCCGTCTACGGCTTTCCAGTGAGATTTGAAGCCGTGTTCATCATGTACGGCATCGATCTTATAGAAGTCTGTGGGTGTGAAGTTTTTTATTACCTCTTCTCTTTCAACTATCATTCCGAGAACACAGGTCATTACTCGCCCTACGGATATTGGAACATATTTTTTTGAATCTATGGATTTATTAAACTCATAGCCAAATTTACAGGATAGAGCACGTGAAAGATTGATCCCCACAAGATAATCAGCGAAAGAACGGTCTTTTGCAGCAGTTGCAAGGTTGTCATAGAAACAGGAAGGCTTTGCCTCTCTTATTCCTCTGATGATCTCTGCATCCGTCTGAGAGTCTATCCAGATACGCTTTATACTCTTCGTCCCTATGATGTCAGCCTGTTCAAAGATAAGGCGCTGAATCAGCTCTCCTTCTCTTCCAGAGTCACCTGCATTATAGATAGTATGGATGTCTGATCTGTTTAGTAAGTTTTTTACTATTTTGAACTGTTCTGATGAAGATTTGATGATCTGGTATTTCCACTCTGAGGGGATGAAAGGAAGGTCATTCAGATTCCATTTTCTGTATTTTTCATCGTATTTTTCGGGATATGCAAGTTCTACAAGGTGACCTAACGCCCATGTGATAACCCATCTCTCATTCTCGATATATCCTTCATGTTTATCATAAACATGAAGTGCATCGGCAAATTGTCGTCCGACACTTGGTTTTTCTGTGATGATTAGATTTTTCATTTTTCCTCCAAAAACAAAAGGAAAGACTCGCCCGATGTAGAAATACGAGCGAGCCTGTAAATGTTCTTTGCGTATAAATTTAGACGTGCATATCATTCGCCTGGAGAACGTACGCACTTTTGACCTGTGATATTTCGTTTGCTGCATGAGCAGTAAGAGCAGAGGCAAAGAACCCCGCTATGGTTGAAATCACCATCATTAAAAGCAGACCGACTGCGAAATGCGTCCGCAATTTAGTATTTCTCAAAAATTGAGTCATTAGATCCTCTTTTCTAAGTAAGTGTACGTCATGGATTGATCAATCGTCCCTGTACGACAAATCGTTTCTTTGTTGTGCCAAAGCCGGAGCAAGTAGATAAAGTTAGAATTGAAGAATCTGATATATCTGAAATTCCATAATCCTTTTCTGATACTTCTAACTCGTGTTCCATATAGTCTTTTAGTTCGTTACCATCGTTAAGATATGCGTAGGTACTTGAGTCTTTGGCTGTTTCATGCGCTGAAAAGATCTGATATTTGTATGTCCTTTCCGGAGTAACAAATACAAAAATATCTGCCGGGGATTCGATGATATCTTCAAGCTTTCCAAACATTGTGTCATTTAACATATTATGACCGTATATGAAAGTATTTAGGTCATTTATAGAACGGTTATAGTCCATGAACAGGCATCCGCTGTGATTAATATTCCCATCAAATGTATGGTTTAGATAGTATTCATTGTCAGAAGCCTGACACACAGGATAGCTTATTCCCATTCCGGGAATATAAAGCCATCCAATGTAGCCATTGTTTTGATTTTTCAGATTAACAGCATTTTTTTCAATGTTTTTTATATTTTCATTTGTAGCGTTAATTCCCGGATTAGCGGTATCGTCTACAAAGAATGATCTGTTCAGTGCAGTATATTCTTTCCAGGCTGAATGATATTGGATAATCTGCCTTATACAAAGGACGATCAGAATGGAAAGAATAATAGCTGCAATGGAGAGAAAGGTTATATATGCAGTATTTTTATACTTTTGTTTACTCTTTCGTATCATTTCTAAATGCTTTTTTTCCTGCAAATCGGAATAAAACAGTGATGATCATTATCCCCATGAGTATGAGAGATGCACCGAAAAGCAGATTGTTGTTGTCTCCTGTCTCAGGAGAGATAAAGTTACTTATAGAATTAACAGCATTTTCAGCGATGTTGGAGCTGTTTACATCGTCGCTATCTGATTCATTATCAGTTGTGGTTGAGTCGGATGCATCGCTCTGTGTTTCTGAACTGTCAATTGCAGTCCATACGGCCTTCAGATGTGTATTCGATGTAATTTCGTTTTTATCGAAGTCCCATATTTTATTTGAGACTTTTTTATTGCTGTTTACGAGATACCATCCTTTGAGTTCATAGCCGGAACGGGTAACATCTGGCTTTTTAGCATGACCGCCCTCTTCTATTGTCTGTGATGAGATCTTCTTATCAAAACCTGATGAGAATTTTACAGTATAGGAGGTTTTATATTTAGCAACAAGGGTCATATCTGATGTGACAGCTTTGGTAAAGTCCCATTTTGTATTGTTCAGATACCATCCCTTAATGGAGTGACCGTCATTTGTAGGATCAGTGGGCTTTGTTACAGTTTTTCCAGTTTGGACCTTTTGGGCTTTGGGAGTATAATTTCCTCCTGCGGAATCAAAGTAGACGGTAAATGTTTTAACAGCTGTGTTTTCGCTTGTTGTAGTACTGCTTTCATCAGTCCAGTTTGCCTTAAGTGTAATGTCGGCTGTCACCGGAGATGAAAAGTCATACTGCGAGTCGTTAAGATACCAACCATTAAAGGTAAAGCCTTTTTTACTCGGATTTACAGGCTTTTCTACAGTTTCTCCTGGCTGAACCTTCTGAGTCAGAGGGGTATAGTTTCCTCCTGCGGAGTCAAAGGAAACGGTAAATGTTTTAACGGCTGTGTTTTCACTCGTTGTAGAATTGCTATCATCAATCCAGTCTGCTTTAAGCGTAATGTTGGCTGTCACCGGAGATGAAAAGTCGTACTTTGAGTCGTTAAGATACCATCCATTAAAGGTAAAGCCTTTTTTAGTCGGATTTTCGGGCTTTTCTGCAGTTTCTCCTGGCTGAACCTTCTGAGTCAGAGGGGTATAGTTTCCTCCTGCGGAGTCAAAGGAAACGGTAAATGTTTTAACGGCTGTGTTTTCGCTCGTTGTAGAGTTGCTATCATCAGTCCAGTCTGCTCTAAGCGTAATGTTGGCTGTCACAGGAGATGAAAAGTCATACTGTGAGCCATTAAGATACCATCCACTAAAGGAATAGCCTTTTTTAGTCGGATTTTCGGGTTTTGTTGCTGTTTTACCTGACTGAATTATCTGAGCCAGGGGAGTATAATTTCCACCTTCGGAATCGAAAGAAACCTTAAATGTTTTAATAGCATTGTTTTCACTTGTGGTAACATTGCTATCTTCATTCCATTTAGCTTTAAGCGTAATGTCGGCCGTTACAGGGGTTGTGAAGTCATACTGTGAGCCGTTAAGATACCAACCATCAAATATACATCCTTCTTTAGACGGTGCTTCAGGCTTTTTTGCAGATTCGCCTTTTTTTACTGTTTGTACTAAGGGAGCATTACTGCCGCCGTTAGTATCAAAAGTTACCTTATAAGTTGTTGTCTGGTTGTTATCTTCTGAATTAGGATCATAGCCGGTATCTCCACCAAGATCACCATTTTCTGAACGCTTTTCCCAATGCGCATATACTGTCATATCGCCTGTGATAGGTGATGTTGAATAATATGATGTGCCGCCGGTTGGAGCGGAATACCATCCTTTGAAAATTGCGCCAATATAATCTGAATCGAGTTCATTGGCATCTGGTGCAGGAAGGGAAGAGATCTTTTCTCCTGCCATTGCGCCATAATAGCTTTTATTTTTGCCATTTATCATGGTTACAAGGTAGTCAAAGGATTTCTGGTTCCATTTTGCATAGTATGTTGTATCGCCTGCAGGTCTTGTATTTGTTGTTACATTATTCCCTGTTCCATCGGATTTTGTATTCCATGAGGCAAAGACCGCATTAATCTTTGATGAAGCATCGGCAACAAACTGTTTAGGATTTACTGTTGGCAAAGATCCTAACTTCTGGCCGGATTCCACGGTAAGAGTAAGTGGCGTTGCTTTGGCATTTTTTCCTGCATCAAATTTAACTAGATTTGCTGTTTCGTTTAGGATTACGAAAGCGGGACGATAGCCTGCCTGTTTATTGGTTACTTCAGTAGCTTTTATTTTGCCTGTTGAAGACACGGCATAAGCTCCGGCGGCAGTGTTGGCAGTTCTTGTCCACCATGGCTTTGAAGTCGCTTTTCCAAGATTGTAAGTTGAAACATCTTCCTTCGAAAGTGCAAAGATCCGACGGGATATTGGCCCGGATTCCGTTTCGATCTTAACGTTAGCGAGCTTTTTCTGTACTGTCTCAGGTAGTATTCCCTGGAACTTTTGTGAGAGTGTTACGTCCATATCAGAGCCCGCATAGGTACTTTTCTCATCGTCATAGGCGGCATTTGGAATGACAGCGCCGCCTGTTGAAGCATTTGCGACAAAGAGATACCCTCCGTTATAGGAATCGTCGATGCAGGTATAACCTGTCAGATCCCAACCCTCCGGGATAACGGAGGTGTCAGGACGATAGGTGTGTCCCTCGGTGTAAGAGCCGGAACGGTTACTGTAATGGGCGTAGAGTGTGATATTTGAGTTAAGTTTTGTCCCTTCGTTGTATTTTGTTCCTGACTGGGTATTTTCTTTCCACTGAGTGTCATACCATCCGGTAAAGTCTCGATCTCCCGCCTTTATTGATCCGGGGTAGGTAGGTTCGGGAAGTGCCGGGATAACACCGTTTGCATCTGTTTCGATGATCTTTGGTGAGCTCATTTCACCTGCACCCGGATTAAGGGTTATTGTAAAGCTTGAGGCGTACGCAGTGGTTCCTGCGCTTATAACGCCCATTGCTATTGAAGCAGCAAGAACAAGTTTTTTTATGTTCAGACTCACTTTTTTCTCCTTTTTATTTGCTGAGGTTTTACAGCTTATTTTCTTATTTCAACAAGGAATGAATGCGTATGACTATTTGAATAATCGTTCCACTGGAAATTTGTCCTGTTGTAGATATATCCATAATCTTCATTGCCGCCGGTATCGTTAGGTTCTCCCGGCGCCCAGTTGGTGTAACCACTTGAAAGAAGTGTTCCATCAACCCACTTCCATACGCCTTCATTAGCTTCGTCAGTACAGCCGATCCATGATTCACCTATGGTTGATACTTTTTCATTAACGGCTTCCTGCTTAGCTTTAGTATTGATAATTGCAAGATCCCCGCCTAATACTCTTGCGTAAGCTCTGGCATCAGTCCAGTTCATCGGCTTATTTACACCAACAACCCATGTAGAGCCAAAATCAATGACATCTGAAACGTCGCCGCCCCAATGTGCATAAAGTGTTACATTTCCGGCATTTGCATAAGTTCCTGACTCATTCCACTTGGTTCCACCAGTCTGAGCAGTGTACCATCCGAGGAAGGTTCCTGTAAGTTTATTGCTACCTGAGCCTATCACGAATGTAGGTTCGGGGAGAGAGTAGCTTGCGTTATATGTCACAGTCTGAGTTTTTGATACACTTCCGTTTATTTTTCCGGCGTTACCATTAAGGGTAATTGTATAAGTTTTAGCTTTCCAATGAGCATAGTAAGTAACGTTTCCTGCGCCTATCGTTGTGGTGGTCGCAATCTTAGAACCGCCGTTTGCGGCGGTGTACCATCCGTCAAAGGTATA
>JNJK01000051.1 GCA_000701625.1 Lachnospiraceae bacterium MC2017 | reverse complement strand
GAGAATCGGAGGATCCCCGAACCTTAGGCGAACTGTTTGCATATTTCATGGACGAGGTAGCTGATGTCACATTTACTTATGCTTTCAACATCATCATGGAGATTTTTTCAAACATGATGATTGAAGAATTTGATCTCGATGAAGAAAAAATATCTGCAATGATAGACAAGTTTATATCTGCACTCACACCTTCCATGCAACGTCATTTACAGGTAGCGTGATTGGTACTTAATTGCCAATTTTTATTGAATTATCAAGATTCAGCTGCAGTTTTATAACTGCGAAGTTTCAGTTAATGATTAAAAAACGAGGCAATGTGCTAAAAACAGCGCATTGCTTCTTTTAATATAGAAACACAATGGCGCTTTTAGGAGTTTTTATGAATGAGTTAGAGAAGGCAAAGATTATCATTGAGAGCAAGTATTATTTTGCTATATTCGATGCTATAAACAAGTGCCTTCAGGAAAATCCTGAAGCGTTCTGGTTTGATGGGGATTATTATTATCTGTATTGGTATGAGCTTGGATTATGTGATTACAAGATTGTTGAGCTAAATTTTGTAATGGATCAGGGAACAAAGATAATGGAAATAGTAGTAGAGGCTAGCATCGAAGTTTTTGATATGGAGGATTATGGATTGAACCGCAATATAACTGAGAAATTACGTATAGAAGCTAAAGTTGATTTTGAGTATGAAAATTTTGAAGTTGCATATGTCGGACTTTATATGAGCTGTTTTTGATTGAGAATTTATATTACGTTGAAAGTGTTACTGTTTGATAAAAGAAAGTATGAAAAAAGAAGCGATGTGCCAAAAAACGCGCATCGCTTCTTTTAATTTTAAATTGAAAGAAATCGATAATATGCAAGTTAAAGGGGCGGTATAAGAAAGGAAATATCGCAAAGAAGTATATGAATATTATCTGCTCGAGGAGGTGAACAATTATAAGTACCGGAAGAGATAGATTGTGGAAATGACAACGAAGATTTTATTTTGAAGCATATAGAATGCGAAGACGAGCAATGTATAGTTTTGAAAATTTTATCACCTTTGAAGAAAATATGATCGCGTATAATGCGGCTAAAAATGTGGCTTTTATGACGAGAAATGCATATAATCCTTTGTTTATATATGGTGGACCGGGTACCGGAAAAACACACCTTTTAAAGGCGATAGAGAATACTTTAACGATCAATGAGCCGACGTTGAATGTTTTATATACTACAGCGGAGGAATTTGCTAGTGACGTGATTGCCGCACTAAGAAGCAGTGATTACTACAATATGTCTATGATCAGAGAAATCTACAGATCACCGGATGTGATTCTTGTAGATGATTTTCAGTTCCTGATTGGGAATAAAGAGGTGCTGGATGAAATAACTCATACAATCGACATTTTGATCAAGGAAGGGAAGCAGATTGTTTTTTCGGCGGATAAGCCTCCGAAAAAATTGAAGATGGACAAAGAAATCAGTTACAAGCTGGGGCAGGGGCTTATAGTGGAGTTGCAAGAGCCGGACATTTTTATGAAAAGAACGCTTATACAAATGAAAGCAAAAGAACATGAGGTTCTACTGAATGATGAGGTTGTGGAGTATATCTCAGCAAATATCGATTCCAATGTTGGTGAGATAGAAGGTGCAGTGATCAGTATCGCAGTATATGTGGAAATGTATAGACCTGTAATATCGCTTGCTACGGCGAAGACAATATTAAAGGACGTTGTGGGATGAACATACTTAACATACATGGATATGCCGGGAAGGCAGAGAATACAAATTTTACGATTTTACACGAGGCAGGATATAACGTGACGGGGTTTACAATCGATTATGATAGTTGTTCTGCCATAGATGTGGAAGAATTTCTTACGGCAGCGGTCAAGGTCTATAATATCGATCTGATCGTGGCAACTTCGTATGGAAGCTATTTTGCCAATATTTTATCTGCAAAGTATGATATTCCGTTTATAGCTACTAATCCATGTGTATCTCCAGCTGTGAGTCTACACAATATTTCTCCGGAGTATTGTATGAAAGAAACACCTTATTACAGGCTGAGAGATGAGGCGTATGTGAAGAACTGGGAAAACGGAATATTCATTCTCGGAAAAAATGATGAGGTCTTAGATCACTCTATTACGAAAAAGGTGATTGGTAAGGCGAAAACTTACGAGGTTGTTGGTGAGCATAGACTAAATAAAGAAGTTTATCAGAGATATTTACTTGAAGAAGTAAGAAAATTTGCCATGAATTCCTAGGAGATGTTATGGGAAACCATAAAAGAGGTGTATTTTGGCTTATAGATAGTGAGTTACTTGCGGTTCCTTTCGAGGAGAATGCAACATTTGGAATTGCAAAATCAGGCGACAATTATAATCATAGGTTGCTATGGGATTATGTGAAGCCTAAAAAATGTAATAAGTCATTTGATTATTATCCCAGAGGCAGAGTGGAGATCAGCAACAAGGGAAAGCCGATCATCTATATGAATATCAACATAGGTGAAGAACATATTCCGAGGATTATGGAATGTTTTGGGTTAACGGAAAGACCAATAATTCATTATGATGGAAGTGATCATTATAAGTCTTATATTGATCGTTGATGGAATGGGGATAGCTCATATTTAATGCATTATTGGTGGGATATACAATTTCTTCAAAACTTCAGCAGTATGTTGAAGAAAGCTAGGAGCATTTGTCGACAGCTGAACAGATCAGGCGTTTTATTTCAAGGAAAGATTTAAGATATAAAATGTAATTTAAAGCGCAGAATAAGGCGCATAATTTGGCAGACGAGTCTGCCAAATTTAGAGGATTTCTTATAGTGTAACCATCAGCGACAGGCGGAACTTGCGTGAAGCATAAGAGGACATTAGAAATATTTTTTGCTATACTATTGGTAAATGAGATTTCGTCTATAAGGTGAAAGCTACGATTCCTTTGCGAAAGGCTTGCAGACTGAAATGGCAGAGGCTGTTGCTGATAGGCCGAAGGCGGTCACCAGAGATCTATTTGTCGATAAACTGGTTAAGGATGATCAGGGCAATGAATTCCTGATCACAAGTGACGTGGCATCTGCTATCCATTATGATCTAATCGTAAATGGATACATCAATAAGCTGGGAGAGCTTACTGATAAGTACTATGAAGATAAAGCGAACGGAGAAATCAAGATTGCAGAAGAAGCGAAAGATATTGCTTCAGGAGTAATTGAGATCATTGATTCTATCTATGACAGTAAGGCAATGAAGCCGGAGAATGCCCGTAGCAATAATGTTGAGCTGCAGGTGGACGATGAAAAGCTGAACAGCAAGGAATTTAAGGCTTTGTGGTCAAAGATCAATGCCAAGTCTGTTTATGTAGTGGATTTTGATACAGATGAGTTGATCCGGAAGTCAATTGCATCGCTGGATTCTAAGCTGCGTGTCGCAAAGATCTATTTCAAAGTAGAGACGGGAGCGATGGACTCCATCAATTCCAAGGAAGACCTGATTGCCGGGGCTTCGTTTGTGAAGGAAGAGTCCGGAAGCTATGGCGTGTCTGTGGCAGCCAACTCCAATGTGAAATATGATCTGATTGGGAAACTGGTGGATGAGACCGGGCTTACACGTAAGGCGATTATCGCTATACTGCAGGGGATCCAGCCGTATGTATTCAATCAGTTCAAAGATAATCCGGAGGAATTTATCACGAAGGCAGCACAGCTGATCAATGATCAGAAAGCGACTGCTATCATAGAGCATATTACCTATGATGTGCTGGATGAGCAGTATGGTACGGATATCTTTACGGATCCGACAATCAAGGGCAAGCTGGGTGTCAACGCGATGAAGGCCAAGAAGCATCTGTATGATCACATCGTATATGATTCATCTAATGAGCGTGATTTTGCTACCGATCTGGATACCAACACGGATGTTGCAGTATATGTGAAGCTGCCTGACGGGTTCTATATTTCAACGCCGGCCGGACATTACAATCCGGACTGGGCGATTGCTTTCTATGAAGGCAGCGTGAAGCATATTTACTTTGTAGCAGAGACAAAGGGATCTATGAATTCCATGCAGCTGAGGCTGATTGAAGAGTCGAAGATCCATTGTGCGCGAGAGCACTTTAAGGCCATCTCCAACGGCAATGTTGTCTACGATGTGGTGGACAGCTATACGTCGCTGATGGAGAAGGTTATGAAATAAGTACTGAAGGAGGTAGATGCTATGCCGCAGCATATATCAGTTCGTGTACCATGGCATGATCATGGTTGGGATGGCACGGTATGTACATCACCTGAATATAACACGTCGTGCTTAAGGCTTAAAAACATATTTGAGAATAAGGACGATGTGAAAGAATGTGCTATTTGCGGTCAGTGTATGGCAGGAGCAGAAGAACAACTCCCTTGCATAAGCGAGGGAGCAGCTTTTATGTCATCCGTCGGGCTGCATAAAGAACAGATACATCCGTATAAGAAGAATAATCCAAACACGCATGGCCATTTTATGCCAACAGATGTTGTGTATCCACCGTTTTCTCTTCCGGGAAGACCATACAGATGGATGAGAAAAGAAATCGTCACGGGTAATAAAAACACGGTTGGCCTAAAAGATATATACGGAATAGATTATGATCCGTCAATAGAGCCAACTTTTGAGTGGATGAAGAACAATCAAGAGGGGTGGGTTCAGGAAGCAGATAATCACAGAGCAATTTTTGATGAATTTTATCGTGATGTTGAACGCGATAAATCAGTGTGTGTAATCTATGCTAAGCAGGTTCCTTTTGTCGAAGACAGCAGAAGGGTTGTTTTGGGCATGGGGCATATTACAAACATAATTCCGGCTGTTGAACATCGCCATAACGGGCAAGGAAAACTTCGCTCAATGACATGGGAAACGATGCTCTGCCATAGTATAAGGGATGATCATAAAGATGGCTTTATAATTCCATATCAAAGAATGTTGGAATATGCAGAGGAACATGAGGATTTTGATTTTTCATCAATCGTCGTGTTTAACCCGGATGATGCTTTTGAAGAATTCTCTTTTGCGACAGAACATATAACACATGATGCAATGATTGATGTGATTCAAAGCTGCATCAAATCATTCCGAATAATCAATGAGTGTTTGGGCGGCTATGCTGATGTGCTTGCATGGCTTAATGCAAGATTAGCTGAAGTTTGGGAAGATAGAGGTGCTTTCCCAGGATTAGGAGAAATGCTTTGCGCTCTGGGTGTGCCCTTGGGCGTAGTGATTGCTAAAGAAGTCCGAAACCAATATAAAGAAGATGAAGGCGATTTTTGGAAGTACATAGATAGTATTTTTGATCAGCCCAATAATTACTTGGATGAATCATTAAGCAAAGGTATATCTCCTATTATTCAAGCTGCATGGAAGAAAATGAAACCAGACAGAAAGAGTCTTTTTAAGCTTCTGTCGAGGTTTGCCTTGACTTTGCTCCAGGCTTCAACTTTGTTTGATTTGAGTGCAAGAGAAAAAGCGGGGATTATTTGCTCAGATAATGAAATTGTAGAGAATCCATATATTATTTACGAAAAAACACGGCTGCTGAATGCTGATTTGGTTATCTCTGTTAAGCGAGTAGACAGGGCTATATTTCCTGTGCCAGAGATAATATCTAAATATCCGATAGAGGCACCTTCTGCACTAACTTCAGATAATGACTGGAGAAGAGTGCGTGCTATGGCCGTTGACACGATGGAGAAGGCAGCACTTGAAGGTCACACTATTATGCCGTGCACAATGCTGATAGATAGGATAAAGGCACTTGTGCTGGAACCGGAGTGTACAGTAACGAGTGACATCATGGACGCTATTGATCCTCTTCTTCGTTCCGAACTAATACGCCGTGAAATGAAGGACGGAACTGAATACTATAAGATGGTCAGAATGAATGAATTTGATCAAATTATAGAAAAGCGTATTAGTAGGAGGCTTAGGGCTCCTAAAATAAGCGTCAATGCAGATTGGAGATCTATTCTTGATAAATTCCTTAAGAGTCAAGGATTTTCTGATTCAAAGCTTACAGAGGATGAGGAAAGAGCACGAACAGAGAAGGCAGCGGTTTTAAAAGTATTGGCTGAATCAAGAATATCGGTGCTTATCGGAGATGCAGGGACAGGAAAGACGACTGTTCTAGCTTCTTTATGTACGGAGGACTCGATAAGAGCTGGTGGGGCATTACTGCTTGCTCCCACAGGAAAAGCTACAGTTCGCCTAATGGAAAGCATGGGCAACTTGGCAGATGAATTTGATTCTATGAATGTTGCTCAATTTTTGGCTCGAAACGGAGGTTTCGACTGGAGCAGCATGCGATATAGAACTTGCAAAGCAGTAAAAACAACAATTCCCAAAACTGTGATCATTGATGAGTCTTCCATGCTCACTGAAGAAATGTTTGGCGCCTTGATGAGTGCGTTGACCGGAGCCGAGAGAATCATTTTTGTTGGAGATCCTAATCAGCTTCCACCCATTGGAGCGGGCAGGCCATTTGTGGATCTGGTGGAACTTTTACGTATGGAGCTTCATCCTGGAGTATTTCCGAAGGTGTGCAACTGTTATGGAGAACTAACAGTAAACAGAAGACAGCAATCAGATACAGAACGAATGGACGTTGAGTTATCAAGGTTATATACAAGTACCGAAAACCCATCTGATGAAAATATTATCAGTGAGATTAAACTTGGAAAGCAGCAGAATATAGCATTCAAAAAGTGGGAGACCAGAGAAGAACTGGAGAGCGAAATCTTCAGCGTATTAAATGAGGTTGTTGCTGCTGACGGATTCGATGAACAGGATTCATTTGATATTTCTCTTGGTGGCGTGGTCACGAAAAATGGTACATATTTTAATCGTGGTATAGCTAAAAACGCTGAAAAATGGCAGATGCTTGCTCCTGTGAGAAATGATGCTCAGGGGGTGATGAATATCAACCATCTTGTTCATATGCGTTACAGAGAGGCATTAACTGCATTAGCCAAGCGCGATAGGTATAAAAAGATTGCTAAACCTTTTGGACCAGAAGGAATAATCTATGGTGATAAGGTAATCAATATTGTCAATCACAGAAGACCAGCATGGCCAGATGGTGGCAGAAATTATATTGCTAACGGTGAGATTGGAATTGCTTGCGGGGCGTTTGGAAAGCAGCATGATTTTTTGAATGTAGAATTCTCATCGCAAACAGATTACAGTTATTCTTATACAGCAAACGAATTCGGGGAAGATTCGGATATCATCCTTGAATTGGCATATGCCCTTACTGTTCATAAATCTCAGGGAAGCCAATTTGATACAGTTATACTTGTAATTGCTGAACCTTGTCGGATCCTTTCAAGGGAAATGTTATATACAGCACTAACAAGGCAGAAGAATAAGATTTATATTCTGTATAATAAGGATCCGATTGAGTTGATGAAGTACTCTTATGTATCGCACTCTGATATTGTAAAGCGGTTTACGGATTTGTTTGCAGATGTTTTTCCGGATTATAAGCCTCAAATAGTTGAGAATGGCGGAGCATTTTATGAAGACAAACTTATCCATAGGACTGCAAGAGGTGAAATGGTAAGGAGTAAATCCGAAGTAATTATTGCCAATGCCTTATTTTATAATGATATTCCCTATGTATATGAACCTGATTTTGAAGTTGAAGGGCATGTAAAAAAGCCTGACTTCATGATCGAGGATGCGGATTTAGGTATTACCTGGTACTGGGAACATTGTGGTATGATGGATGATCCAAAGTACAAGAAGAGATGGCTTGATAAAAAGGCTTTGTATAAAAAGAACGGTATTGAAGAAGGGAAAAATCTAATTGTTACCGAAGACAAGAACGGAAGCATAGATTCGGAAGAAGTACAGAAGATAATAGATGACCTTTTTAAGTAAGGACAGTTTTAGAAATGGCGGCTTACCAGAAGTTCCGGTAATCCGCTATTTTTTTCAGTCTTTTTTGTAAAAATTGGTTTCGTAGCCGTCGGCGCGGAGAAGGATGTCCGGCATCCAGTCCGGAGATCTGCCCATCTGCTTGCAAATCACACTCAGGTCAACGTCAGGGCTGCATTCGATGATCAGTTCATCATGAACGTGACCGACGATAAAGCAGTGCCGGAGAGTCTTCATGGCGTAACAGAGGATGTCACGGCTGACGGCCTGGACGATGTTCTCCACGAATTTCGAACCGTAGGATTCGATGTGTTCCCACTTCTTGGTGGAGCCAACCCCTTCGTAGGTGACGGATTCTCCGCCATATTGGTTTTCTCCAATGCGGGGCTTCACGTAGGAGAGCAGTCGGCCTGATGGAAGCTTGATGAAGAGCATTCCGCTCTTATAAAAGAAGCGGATTCCGCGCACTTCAGTGTGGATGCGCTGTGTAATGGTGGTCTTGACCGCACGGTCGATGTCCCACCAGAAGGCGGTGATCATCGGGTTGGAGCTTCGCCAGGAGTTGACCAACGGCTGCAGTTCTTCTTCGGTCAGTCCCATTTCCAAGGCTCCCATTGATTTCAGTGCCCCGACACTGCCGCCGTAACCGAGAGCTAATTCTGCGATTTTGCCTTTCTGACGGAGATGACCGTTGATACCGTGCTTTTCAACCGGGACGCCGAACATCTGGCTGGCAGAGGCACAGTAGATATCTTTTCCTTTTGCAAATACCTTGGAACGCCAGGTCTCACCGGCAAGGTAGGCCAGCACTCTGGCTTCGATGGCGGAGAAGTCGCTGACGATGAACTTATATCCGGGACGGGGCACGAAAGCTGTACGGATCAGCTGCGACAGTGTATCCGGGATATCATCATAGAGAAGCTGCATGGTATCATAATCGCCGGCTTTCACAATGGCTCTGGCTTCTGCAAGATCCGGCATGTGGTTCTGCGGAAGATTCTGCAACTGGATCAGCCTACCTGCCCACCTGCCGGAGCGGTTGGCTCTGTAGAACTGGAACATACCGTGGGCTCTGCCGTCTTTGCAGACAGCATTCTGCATGGCCTAATACTTCTTAACCGATGATTTTGCAAGCTGCAGGCGGAGTCGGAGTGCTTCTTCTACCTGACCGTCAGTATCATCGATCAGCTTTGCCACATCCTTCTTTCCGAGGGATTCTGCTTCCACACCGTTCTCAGAGAGCCAGGCTTTCATCTGCATCACGCTGTTCGGGTTCTCTACACCGGTGATATCCTGCATGGTTTCGGAGAGGGCAGTCTTTGAGCGTTCATCAAAGGTAATGGCATTCTCCACCACATCCATATCCAGGGCGATGCCTCTGTCATTGATCTCCTGGTCGAGATGATATTCATCCCAAATGAAGTCCGGAACAGGATATTTCGACAGGCGCTTCTGTATCGCCATTTCTACTTCCACATCGCGTTTATTGTAGGATTTGAAGAGTGACCACTTCTCCGGATCATGTTCCGGAAGATTTCGGGTGCGTCCGCCATTGCTTTTGGTCGGTTTGCAGGGACTGCAGAAGTAGCGGATCAGGTCTTTGCCTTCCTTCAGCTTCTGATCCTGCAGCTTCAGGACGGATCCGACATCTTCCAGCGAGAGCGGCAGTCCCATATAGGCTGACCAGATCATGGTGCATTTCCAGGATGCTGGATCCAGATACTGACCGGCGGGATCCTTCGGGATGTGTAGCCGGTGAAATACTCCGGGCGATGCTTCTTCAGCCAGTTGGAGAGACTGATGCGCTCAAAGGAAGCGTTGAAAGCCCACTTGGTTACATCCTCATCAGATAATGTTGCAAGAATCTCTTTCGGGATAGTATCGCCGCAGGCTAGGTCGTAGACCGTGACGGGACCACCATCAACAGAGACTCTGAAGAGCAGTATCTCAAATTCATCAGACTCAGCGTACTTGTAGGCACCACACTTTGTGATGTTCACGTCGCTGTAGGTCTCTAAGTCGATTGACATTTCTTTCATCATCATTGTCCTTTCCATGAAAAGAGAAGCGGCAGATCGTACCTGCCGCCTCCCCGTCTGTTTAACGTCTGTCTTCCAGCATTTTCTGGTATCTGAGCTCTGTTTCCTTGCGTTCTAGCTCATCCTTTGCCTTCTTGCGTTCATATTCTTCCTTGTCCTGCTGCTTGATCTGAAGCATAAAGCGGATGCCGTAGATAACGCCGATCAGGAAAGCCAGGATAAGGCCGCAGCTGAAGATGTTACCAATAAGAGTTACTACACTGTTTGCAAATTCCATACCTCATTCTTTCTGTAGATTGTCGCAGGCAGCGGCGATATTGCCGCCACCTGCATTGGTTGTCAGGTTAGTCGAGGAAATCATACTCATCGTCTGCTGTTGCAAAGTCATCCTCTGCTCTGGACTTGCCTCCGAGAGGTTCACCGTCGCGGATCTTCTGAAGGTTGTTCAGACCGCAGGCGATACCCTTGTTGCCGTTGCTGTTGAAGGCGTACAGGTTGATGCTGGCTCTGCCATACACGCCGGAGTACACTTCGGAACGTTCCAGGATCGGCTGTCTGTCCGCATCCACAATACCAGGAGCCGTTGCGCTGTTGGCGTTGATGAAGTAGGCGTTCATGAGGCTGAGGTTGTACAGGATGATGGAATGCAGGATGCTTTGGAGACGCTGGATAAGTTTTCCGGAGCCACGGCGCTTGATCAGAAGATTGTGCAGGCGTTGGTAGATAAGGTGGTTGTTTACGATCCAAGGCATGTGGAGATACGCTGGAAGTTCTCAGATGAGGTTCTGAAGCTGCTGCAGGAGTGAGATTGGAGTCGGTTGGAGTGATCTGACCGGCTCTTTTTTCATTGAAAAAAGCATAATTCATGGTACAATAAGTTATCTGTTTTGTGAAACTGATTGAGAACAGGGTAAGAACGAATATGGTAAGAAACAATATTGAAATAGATGTAAAAGTAAAATGCATAGAAGAAGGGACTACACAGGCAGCGGTGGCTGAGCAGATTGAGACCACCAAGTCATATGTGAACCGCGTCATCAAGAAGCCTAACGGAGTGGTGAACAATACGTTTGTGCAGATGATGGAGGCGCTGGGGTATGATATTGAGCTGCATTATGTGAAGAGGGAAGAATAAAAACAATAGGCAAAAACCGAAAGTTTTTTTTGAGGATGATAGCAGATGACAAATATAGAAAAATATGTTGAGTTTAAGGAGGGGCTTGCTGGTGATATAAGCTCTCTTGGAGTTTCGGAATTAAGGGAACGTATGATAGCTTTAAAGGATGAAGCTGATCAGGCCAATTGGACAGAATATTTAAAGTGGGAGATTGAGGCATTAGATCTTGCAGAAAATTATATTGATATGGAAAACAATGGGTTGGTAGATGCCTGCACATTTACAAATGGCTTCAAATATCCAGATATTGCATCTTTTTCTGAGGACAGGATCATTTTTTATAGAGATCTTGTGGACAATAATGCACGTATGTATTCATATGAAGTTTTATCAAGATATTATAATGTGTTAATTCAATGTGATAAGAAAAATGGATACCAATATGTAGATTCAGCAATTGCAGTCATGGACAAACTGTGCGAATTTCTTGAAGACAGTAGATCACGGCATTATTGCTCGCGAATAGTTCACCTCTCAGTAATGTATCAAAAAATAGATGTTATAAAAAAGTACATTAACAGGATACGAGAATATATACTTTCGGATGCTGCACTGGAAGAAAATCAAGTGATATTTTTACCGTTCCAAATAGGCTTATATTCTAAATTAGTTTTTATAAAAAAGAATGTATATGACTCAGAAGATAAAATAAAAGAACTATTGAATCGTGGTATCGCGGCAATAGATGTATGTAATGATGCATATGCGACTACAGCGGAGTATATTTTTGATAGACTGCTTTACATTGCAAATAAAATACAAGATGAAGAAATGTGTAAACAACTCAAAAAACTAAGAATTGAAAAACAAATAAAACTTGGCGATGAAGCTATGATGGCTGGAGAATATTATAAAGCAGCAGTTTTTTATGAAAAGGCTGCTGGATATAGTAATAATTACGGTATGCATAGTAGCATGAATGATATATTGTCCAAATTAAAAATTGCTAATGTAAGTATTGGAGAAACTGTTAAAAGTACCTCGTTTCGTTATGAGATTCCTGATAGAGAGGCTTATTGGAATGAAATAAATAAATTTATTACAGGTAATCCGCCTAAGGATTTTAGAAATATTACTGGGTTTGCTTTAGCTAATGTTCTGGATAATCAGAAAGGCTTTTTTCCGGATATGGAAGAATCGTATAAAAAGGGCAAGACAAGACAGAGTAATTGGATTTGGAAATTTGTTTCCATAGCTAAGATGTCTACTGAAAGGAAGATTGCTGAAGCATCTAAAGATGAAGAGCAGATTAGATATTTTCAATATGAAGACTACGTAACACATTTAAAAATTATAACCAATATTTGGTTTGAGCAGGTTATGTATCAGGCGAGGACAGAAGGATTAAGTGATGCTGATATTAGTGAACAACTTGTATCTTCAGAGTGGCTTTCTGATACAAATAAATTTTTGATTATAGAAGCAGTGAAGCTATTATGGGAGGAAAGGTATGCTGCATTTATGCATGTCGCAATACCATTATATGAATGCATTTTTAGAAGACAGTTTTCTTTCCATGATTTAGCAACCACGCATATTGACATGAATGATGGATCTCAGCAGGAAAAAATATTTGGAGTATTTATCCGAAGCGAAATGGTTAAAGAATATATGCCAAAATGCTTAGTCGATATGTCAGAGGTTATATTTACCGATGAGCTTGGATTGAATTTAAGAAATAACATAGCGCATGGGTTGTGTGAAAGAGAGGATTTTGATAAAAATACGGCGTATCTGGTATTTATGATGTTGCTTATGATTACTAGATTTGACTGGGTGGCATATGGAATTGCTGAGAAAGATAAAATTGAAAAATAGAGCTTATAGAGGGGTGGAGGACTTGATGTTTAGCCATCAAAAAAAGTAAAAAATTTGTTAGTCTACCCTTGACATAAGCTGATGAATGTCATCATGGGGCAGCTCAAACAGTGGAGGATGTTATTGGATCAGCAAAGGCGAAATATGTATATGGTCTGACAGCTACTCCGAAGCGTGAAGATGGACTGGAAAAGAAAGTATTTATGCAGTTCGGTCCGGTGAGATTTCGATATACTGCAAAAGAAAGAGCGCAGAAACAGGGAATAGACCATTTTGTATACCCGAGATTTACAAGATTAGTGAGTACTACGGATCTCAAGGTTATCGAGGCTAATAGAGCGGTTATAGAATGCGATTCCAGAAATGATCAGATAATAGCTGATGTTGAAAATTGTGTTACAAACGGAAGAACACCTTTGGTACTGACAAAATATAAAGAACATGCAGAAATGCTTTATCAGAGATTACAAGGTAAGGCTGATCATGTTTATCTTCTTCAAGGTGGTGGAAGCAGAAAAGCCAAGGATGAAATGCGAAATCAAATGAAGTCTGTTCCAGCTGATGGATCTGTAATTCTTGTAGCAATCGACAAGTATATTGGAGAGGGCTTTAACTTCCCAAGACTTGATACAATGATGCTTACGATGCCAGCGGCATCTGAAGGAAATATTGAACAATTTGCAGGTCGTTTACATAGAGACTATGAGACTAAAAAGGAAGTGATCATATACGATTATGTGGACTCTCATATACGCGTACTTGAAAAAATGTATCATAAACGTCTTAGAACATATAGGAAGATTGGTTATGAGATTTGCAATAATGTTATTGTAGAAAAACAGAATGCAAATGCAATATTTGGTATAGATACTTATGAGGGTGTATACGAAAGAGATTTATTGGAGGCGAATAAAGAAATAATCATTTCCAGCCCAGGATTAAATCAGATGAAAGTCAATGCGTTTCTGAGATTGATAAAAAGAAGGCAAGAAGACGGAGTGAAGATTACGATCGTGACACTTGACCCTGAAGGTTATCCGGAAGAAAAGATTGAAGATACAAAAAAACTTGTGCATGCATTAGAGGAGTGTGGTATACGAGTTAAGTTACAAGTGCATATGCATGAGCATTTCGCAATAATCGATGGCGAAATAGTGGGGTATGGAAGTATGAATCTTCTTTCGAGAGCCAAAGTTGAAGATAATCTGATGCGAATAAAAAGTATAGATGCGGCACAAGAGTTGATGGAAATGACATTTGGATAACGAATGGGATAAGTTTGGGTATATTGATTTTATTATCAATCAGTTGTATAATGATAACGATAAATACGTTTTGGGCTGGTCGAAAGACCCAGGTCCATCATGGGCGGGGAAGTTCCCCGCCATTTTTTTGCCGCGAAATTGTTGAAAAGACATTAGCTTTGAATCTTTTCTATGTCTGGCAAAGAACAGGGGACGATTTCATAGTTCCCTTGATTATAATGTAACTTTGAGGTGTATCATATTGAAAGAACTCAGTATATTTATCGATGAATCCGGTGATTTTGGAGAGTACTCGACGCATTCGCCATATTATATAATTACAATGATTTTTCATGATCAACATGAGGATATTAATATTGCAATTTCGAAGCTTAATCAAGAACTTGGATATCTTAAACTGAATGATTTATGTATACATACAGGGCCTATAATCCGAAAAGAAGAAGTATATAAGGAAATGGAAATAGATGAACGTCGGAGAATATTCAATAAAATGGTTGCGTTCATACGTCAAATTGATATAAAGGATTATCAAGTTGAGAAATTTGATAATCCTTTTTTCACTCTTTCGTTGTTTATTGAGTAAGCGAAATGTATTACACCGGGTAGAAATCTCCGGAAGTGCATTTCGCTTTTATTTTTCAGCTGCTTTTTTCTGATCTGTAGAGCAAGCCTCC
>JNJK01000050.1 GCA_000701625.1 Lachnospiraceae bacterium MC2017 | reverse complement strand
GAAAGAACTTTTTTCCGATACTTGGTACACCATACAATGTGATACTGTAAAGAATATACATAACCTCTACCATATGTAAGTTTGGAGTAATTTGTATTATAAACAGATTTATCCATGTAACCATTATACCATATGTGGTTATAAAGAAAAAGAAGCGGCGGCTAACTCACGACTAAAGTCACGAGAATGCGCCGCCGCAGTTATTCAAATCTTTATTCTTCCTGATTCACCGTTATTCTACCCAATATAATTTCATCCATAATTTTATCGTTTAATTCCACTTCATGTTTCGGAAGAATTTTTTCCCGGTAGTATTCTCCGTCCCAATTCAGTACTTCCTCCGGCTTTTTACCATATCCGTACAAATCCTGCCTTTTTGAAAGAGTTTCAACATATTTCGAAGCGATCATATGCTTTCTATACATTTTATCTATGATTTCTTCATTTAGTCCCGTTGCTTCGATCTGTGACGGATCCATCTCCATAAATAATTCTCTTGATTCCACACGGTTCTGTGTTTCAGTTTCCGCATCAAGGATAAAGCCGGCTTTAATTGCTTCCTTGTAATATATCTGGTCACATATACAAACATTCAAAGCCACGTTTTTTGCATACTCGCAAACGAACTGTGAATCAGCCCCTGCTGAAAAATGTGTATTCCACCAAAGCCTCGGATTTTCAGGATCATACAAAAGTGCCTGATTCTGCACAAATTCCTCTACTTCATAAATATAATAACCAAACTCACGAAGCGTAATACATTCCCTGTCAACAGAAATAACCGTGTCATCTAAATGATCCTTATAATCAAATCCTGTAAGCATTTTTTCGAAAACTGCTATAACTCCCAGCACGAAAATAACTAAAACTATGCCTATAATGATTTTCTTATTGGCCGAACTCATGAATACTCCTTCCGGTGCAAATTCACTATATCTATATTCACCTTATCACATATATATTCGGCATTATATAGTACCTTTTAAAACAAAATCCCCCCGATCAGCATATTCATAACCGGATATCGCTGACCGGGGGGTTTGATCACCTATATATTACATTGTTCCTTCAACTACACCTGTAAATACGAATTTACCGTTTTCGTATGTCATACGGAATCCGTTTTTGCCATTCTTAAGAGTTGAAGATTTTACCTTATTGTCCTGCAGATAATAGAGAGTAACCTTTGACTTTTCAGGCTTCTTACTATTAACCTTCACTGTCAGATGGTACTGAACACCATCTTTGGAAAGCTTCACGTTCTTCTTGGATACACCCTTGAGATCCGCAGAAACTCCCTCTGCAGAGAGCTGTAAAGGTGCTACGCTTACATCGAGCTTTGTGCCCTTAACAGCTTTAGACACAGAGTTGATAAGTTTCTTATCTGCTGACTTACCCTTAACGGAAGTAATTGTAAATACTGCACTTCCTGCAGCTGTTCCCTTTGCAGCCTGTGACGCATCAAACTTGCCCTGCACCTTTGCTGATGCGATAGGCTCAGCTGTATTAGCAGCCTTTGCATCGTAAACATACAGAGTAGCATCTGCATCTTTATCGCTGAGTTTTTTGCCTGTATAAGACAGGTTACGGTTGTAGTTTATAACTGCCTTATAATTATCATCTACGTCCACACTGACCTGACTTACAGTTTTTGCATGAACCTTTTCCTCTTTCGGAACTACAACCTCAGGCTGTTCCGGTGTAGGATTCTCAGGAGTCGGATTCTCCGGAGTCGGATTCTCCGGTGTAGGATTCTCCGGTGTAGGATTCTCCGGTGTAGGATTCTCAGGTGTCGGATTCTCCGGTGTCGGATTCACCGGTGTAGGATTCTCAGGTGTCGGATTCTCAGGTGTAGGATTCTCCGGTGTCGGATTCTCAGGTGTAGGATTCTCCGGAGTAGGATTCTCAGGTGTAGGATTCTCCGGTGTCGGATCCTCTGTTCCCGGATCTTCATTTTCTCCGGCATTTACATAGAAATTCTGCACTTCAAGTGCTCCATCCCATAATCCCAGACCAACAAATCCATCAGAGAACTTTACATCATCTGCAAAAGTATACTCAAGGCAGCTCTCATCATCTACATATACTGACAGAGACTGTCCTGCCTTCTTAACCTTTACATGATGATACTTTCCATCACCGATAGTCTCCTTAAGCTCGCCTCTGAACATATCATCTCTTCCAAATCTGAAGAGTCTCACAGCCTTATTGTCAGGTGCAAACTGGATCGAATAAGCTCCGTCTCCATCTATCGGATTCTGCTGCTCAGAAAGGATAAAGAGATTTATGAGTCCCTTTGTGAACTTGATATCTGTATCCCAGACATAATCACCGTGTACCATTTCCTTCGCCATATAGTAGTCATTCTGACCGGAATTTGATACAAAAAGTGTGTCATCATCTACAGTCCAGTTACCGTTGAGATTTACAAATTCTTTAACATTTGTCTTGAAAGTATTGCGATAAACATTTATCGCAAACTTTCTTATCAGAGAAGGATCTGCCTTAGCTGCAGCAACTACTACTGCATTTCCCTTCTGCAGTGCCTTGATCTCGCCATCACCGGAAAGTTCTATAACACCCTCTCCTGACTCAAGGCTCCACTCTATGTCCTGATCAGAATCAAGAGGCAGTACATAAGCATTGAGCTTTGTGCTCTCACCGCAATTCAGATATGTAGTTGCGGAAGATGTTGAACCTACTGCATATGCCTTATCAGCAACCTTCTTATCTGTCCAGATGCTCTCCATCGGATAAATGTCTATATCTGCCTTTGCTGAACCACCCTCTGCAAACGCCTCTGCTCCGAGACTTAAAGGATTAGCAAAAATCTGTGCAGCTCCGCATACTGTATTATCTCCGGAGAATACCTCGACACTTGCCTTATCAACATAGATATGAAGCTCTATACTTCCATCAGCATTTACCTTCATATCCTGAGAGGAAACTTCTTTGAACTTGTTGCTGATAGCGATTCCGGATTCACTTCTGTCGATATACAGCTTCTTGCTGTCTACATCATAAGCAACGACAGTCTCTTCGCCAGCGCCCTTTCTAAGCTTAAATCCAACCTTTTTAGTATTCTTATCAGGCAGGAATTTTGCGCAGATTTCATAAGTATCACCGCTGAAATCTTTAAGAACATTGTTGTCAGCAGTTACCTTTGCATCCTTGATCTTTATTGCTTCAGAAGTCTTTCTGAGTTTCTCATAAGCCATTATCGGTGTCTGAGTCAGAAGATATGAGGAACCATCCTTCTTTAATCCAAGATTAAGATTGAGGTTAAAGGTTCCGTTGAAGTCCTGACCTGTCTTCTCTGCAACAGAATTGCAGTAGTCTTCCCAGGTATTCATCCAGTTTATTTCTGTGATCTCCGGGATCTCCGGATTTTCTTCTGTGCCAAAGTCCTGAACATAGTAGGTCATGGCTGCATAGGAATCCCTGCCAAAGTTCATAATGCCGTCTTTGTTCTTATATTCCTCATCAGGAATAAATGCCCATTTACCGTTCGTCTCTTTAAAGGATCCGACTTTGTATAATCTTCCGCCTCTGGACAGAACCCACTTAAGTTTTCCATCATTTGCTTTGATCGGATAGAGATCCGGACATTCTGTATGCAGATCACCATATGCTGACTCGCACTTCCATTTCAGGAGATTTTCGGAGGAATAGATTCTAAGCGGACCACCGGCAACAACCATGAACCATTTTCCCTCCCATCTGAATACCTTGGGATCTCTGAAGTCACGATTATTTAACGGGTCATTTGTCCAGTCAGCTGCAACCTTATCGAGCTTATTCCAGGTCTTTCCTTCATCCTCGCTGTAAGCTACCTTTATTCTCTGACCGTTTCCATCTGCTGTGATAAGAGCTACCAGACCACCCTTATCTGATTTGAAAAGTCCTGAGCTATTGTTGCTATCTGCAACTATACAGCCTGAGAACATTGCTCCGTTTGCATCAGGATAAAATGCGATCGGTTCCTCTTCCCAGTGAAGCAGGTCTTTACTTGTCGCATGTGCCCAGTGCATGGGGCCCCATTTGATATCATCATAGAACTGATAAAACAGATGATATTTTCCATTGTAATAAACAAGACCGTTAGGATCGTTCGCCCAGCCTTCCTTTACAGAATAGTGATACTGATCACGATAAACCTCATTGTAATACTCTACATCCTGCTTAAATCTGTGAACATTTACCTTATATACAGCCGATGCCTCATTTCCATCTTTATCAGAAACTGTAGTCTTAACTGTAATATAGTTTTTGCCCTCTTTAACAGGTATGCCTTCTCCGTCTTCATAGATCTTTCCGTCAGCATCGGAAATCTCTACAGCTGCATTTTTATCTCTCTTCTCAACTTCGATATTTACTTCTGATGCATCATTTTTTACATACTGAAGCATCATCGGCTCAGTAGGAACAAATCTCGCTTCTTTTTCAACTGTTCCCTTGTCTGAAGTTACCTTTATATCATCAAGTAATGGAGAAAAGCTATCATTCAGCTCTTTATAATAGGTATTCTGGAATACAACCTTGCTGTTCCAGTTCAGAAGTCCAAATACACCTTCCGGAATAACTGTATCCTGTCCAAGATCTCCCGGCTGCAATGTGTAATCGCCTGAGCTTGCAACGAGTTCATCATTAACGTAATAGAGTATCCAGGAATCTATGGCAACTACCTTAAGTGTATAACGACCGTCTTCATTAGCCTTAACTTCCTTCTCATCAATAAGCTGAAGAGCATCATTCCTCTGCCATCTAAAAAACTTGCATTTATGATTTGAGGCATCGATATTTACAGCATAGCTCTCTTTGTCATCTGCCTTCGCATTGCTTCTAAAAAGAAGTGCTGCAGCTCCCTGATTTTCCTTAAAGCATACGTCTGTTGAATATACGAAATTTGTTCCATGCGTCTTTGAAAAGGCAAAGCAGTCACCCTTTCCGATCGCATCACTTAAAAGCCCCTCATCCGTAACATTCCATTCGCCGTCACCAAAATATGTCAGCTCACCAATGTTATTTTTATAATTCTCAAGCTTTTTAGAAGTCTGTGTTGCTACCATTTCCTGTTCCTTTACGGTCGGAGCGGCAAAAACCTGAACATTATTTACCGCAGCGCCGCTTAACATTACCGTTGTTCCTAATACTCCGCATAATGAGCGGACCATTTTTCTGTTTTTCATACTCTCTCCCTTTTTGTATGTTTTTTTAATGCCTGCTTATTTTTTTACTCTTGCATCATAGTACTTCTGATAGATTTCCAGCATCTTACCAAGCTTATAACCCTCAAGCTCAGAAAGATATGCATCCCAATCTGCATCAGTGAAACCATTCATTATCCAGTCTGACTTATGTGCATTGATTGATTTAACTACATCTGCCTGGATATTTGAAATTTCTTCATTATCCTCTCTGGTCATGAATACATTCGGATAAATATACTTAGTGTGCATATCCGGTGTATAAATATCCTTAATCCAGTCAAGTCTGTACTGCGCGTCATCAGGGCAGGTTACATATTTGCCATAGTACTCATCTAAGACTGCAAGAGGTCCGCCAACACATTCTGCCTCTCTTACTTCAACAGGAGATGCGTCACCGAGCGGTGCATGTTTCAGCATCTTTTCACCATTCTCGTTTTCGCCAAGTTCAAAAATGTCAAAATCATCATTTTCTCCGTAAGTTCCCCAGTTATTCTGCGGAGACTGGAACGGATCATACATCTTATCAAGCCATGCGCATACCAGTGCCGGTTCCTTAGCTGCAGCAGTTACCACGCAGCGTCCTCTGTCAAAACCACTCGTATACGAACCGTTCTGAGGTGTGATATTTCTAACATCTGCAGTAAGTGCCGGAAGCGGAACCCAGTCTTCCAGATTTGCGATATTTGCAACGTCCCAACTGAAGCAAACTCCGTATCTGCCTGACTTTCCCTTTGATACGTAGGTTGACCATTCCTGAGTAAATGCTTCAGGATCGATCAGATTTTCCTCATAGAGCTTATGAAGCCAGGTGATGCCTTTCTTATAGCCTTCCTGAGTCGCACTGCACACTACCTTCTGATCATCATTTACAGCGATATGTCTGCCCTTATCAGGATCTCCGATGCCTTCGCCAAATCCGTTAATGATGATCGCAGGATCCTGTCCACCATCATTAACTATGCAGGACATGGGAATGATCGATCCCTCGATACCAAACTCTTTCTGAAGTTCAGAAGCATGGTCTCTAAATGCAATGAGGACTTTTTCAAGATCATCAGTTGTTTCCGGAACCTCAAGTCCAAGGAAATCCAGCCACTTTTTATTAATAAAGCTCATATTGTCGATGGTCTGAATAGCTGTCTTTTCACTTCCAAGCTGCTCTATCCACGGCAAAGCCCAGATATGTCCGTTGACATCCGTGCACATAGCACGATATTCAGGATACTTATCAAAAACCGCCCTGAGATTTGGCATGTAGTTATCAATGTATTCCTCAAGATTGATGATCACACCCTGATCTGCATACTTTAAGAGATCACTGTCATTAAAGGATGCCGTAAATACAAAATCCGGAAGAGTATTTACGTTAGCCATTTCAAGAGAAATCTTATCTGCCCACTGATCTGACTGGATAGCGTTCCAATCCACATGCACATTTGTTTCTTCCTCAAGTCGCTTAAAGATCGTTCTATTATTCGGATCCGACTCTGTATTAGCAGGATAGCTCGTAAGTCCCTTTATTGTCTTTTTCTCCTTTAACGGAAATTCAAGACTTGCCTTGTCTACCACCTGCATCTCTCCATTGCTAAGTGCTGCCTTTTTGCCGCATCCAACGCTTGTAACGGCCATAGACAATGCCAGCACTGATGTCATGAAGATTTTCAACATCCTCTTTTTCATTGTTCCTCTCCTTTGCCTTTCCCTTTAACCTTTTACAGATCCAACCATTATTCCGCTGTCAAAATACTTCTGGAAAAATGGATACATTATAAGAAGCGGTAAGCTTGATATAATGATGGTTGCATATTTCAAAAGCTCAGCGAGCTGAGCTCTGGCTGCCGTACTCTGCATATCAGCTATCATTCCCGATTCAGGCTGATTTTGTATAAGTATCGAACGAAGCACCAGCTGAAGCGGCTGTTTTGCAGCATCGTTCAGATAGATCATTGCGTCAAAGTAACTATTCCACATACCAACAAACTGCCAGAGAGCCAAAACTGTTATTACAGGCGTACATACAGGAAGCAGGATCTTGAAAAAATAAACCAGATCACTTGCTCCATCAACCTCTGCCGCTTCCCTTAACTCCGACGGTATATTTTGATAATATGTGCGGGCGATTATCATATTCCATACGCTGAATGCTCCCGGAAGGATCACAGCCCACATACTGTTCAATAATCCCATATCACTTATCAGGAGATATGTAGGTATCAGACCGCCTCCAAAAAACATCGTTATGACAAATATCAGATTGAAAAATTTTCTGCCCTTAAAGTCTTTTCTCGACATAGGATATGCTGCGAGAAGTGTTACACCTACGGATATGACCGTGAATAACACGGAATAAACGATCGCATTTCTGAATCCTGTCCATATCTGAGGATTTGACAGAACTCTCTCATAGGCTGTAGTTGTCCATTTACTCATGTCAAAAGATATTCCGCTATTTTGCAGCGTTACCGGATCCATGAAGGAAGCAATGATGATGTAAACTATCGGAACTATGACCGCAACTACAAATAATCCAAGAAAAACGAAGCTAAAGCTCAACAGTACCTTGTCCGAAAACGGTATATTTGCAAATTTTCTTTTCCTCATGATCAAAGACCCTTTCCGTCATTCATTTTTTCAACTGCCTTATTTACGATCAGAAGAAGAATGACATTGATAATCGTATTAAAAAGACCTACCGCAGTTGAAAAACTGTAATCTCCGTCAAGAAGACCCTTCTTATAAACATAGGTCGCTATGATCTCGGAACTTGCCATATTTAAGTCTGTTTGAAGCGCATATGCTTTTTCAAATCCAATACTCATAATGTTTCCGGCCTGAAGTATGAACTGGATCACGACCATATCCTTGATCGCAGGCCATTCAACTACCTTTATCTGCTGCCAGAGGTTCGCTCCATCCATTACTGCCGCTTCTCTAAGTTCCTGACTTGCTCCTGCAAGTGCTGCTGTGTACATGATCGATGCCCAGCCGGCTCCCTGCCAGATTCCGGACGCAATATAGATAGTTCTGAAAGCCCCCGGCATTGTCATAAAATTGATCTGTGAACCTAAAAGCTGATTTATAGGTCCTGTTACCGAAAGAAGGATTCTCACCAGACCGCAAAGGACTATTACCGATATGAAGTTTGGAAGATATAACACCGTCTGTAATTTCTGCCTCACTCCTTTGCTTCTCACCCTGTTAAGTGTCAAAGCAAGGATTATCGGAACCGGAAATCCCCATGCCAGTCCAAATATACTAAGCTTTAGGGTGTTTAACAGGTAACTCATGAAATCCGGAGAAGAAAGAAATCTGCTGAAATTCTTAAATCCGATCCACCTGCTCCCAAGTATTCCCTTTATCGGGTTATAGTCCATAAATCCTATAAGTATGCCTCCCATCGGCAGATACTTAAAGATAATTGTTAATAAAAGTGCCGGCATCAGAAATATCACATATAACTGCCAGTGTTTTTTTACATAAGTAAATGTCTTCTTTATTTCACTTATATTTCTATCCATAAAAGCCTCATGTTTACATTTGCACAATCCTGTTTCTTTTTTCCGAAACCAATAGTATTCTATTGTTGTGCATACGTCAATAATATTTGTGCATTTGCACATATATTTATTTAAATGTCACATGATCAAATGTCCTTTTTTGTCGATAATCAACTACAACCTCGGCTTTTCTCCTAATTATCCAATTACATTTGTTTATGTTACATTATGACATTTGTCACTTTTACATTTGACACATTACAAAATATAAATTAAGATTAGTTTATCGATAAGGAGTCATATGTATGATGTCAGGGTCAAAAGGTCAAAATCCGATTGTGCTTGCACAAAGAGGATTGAGACCTTGGGACCCGCAAAACACGAGCAAGTAGCGTTATTACGCGGAATGCGAGTGTTTTAGGATTGCGGGAATTGCGTAGCAATGAAGCAATCCGTGACATCATATGTATTTGACACTTAAAACTTTCTTATGAGGATTTAGAATGAATACTAGAGTAACCATTCAGGATATTGCCGATGCACTTAACTTATCCCGAAATACTGTTTCTAAAGCTATTAACAATACCGGCACTATCGCTGATTCAACACGTGATATGGTTCTGCAAAAAGCTGCAGAAATGGGGTACAAGCAGTTTTCCTATATAGATGTAACGACCAAAAAGATCAAGGGCAATGTCACAACAGACAAACCTATGGATCTGGCTTTTATCACCACTTCCAAGCTTGACAACTCTCACTTTGGTTCCACTATGATCGATAAGATCCAGCAGGAACTCTCCGAGATCGGATGCAGTCTGACCATTTACAGGGTACTTCCATCTGAGATTGCAGAATGCAGACTTCCCGGCAGCCTGAGCCTGGACCGGATAGCCGGGATATTCTGCGCAGAGATATTTGATATCGCCTATTGCAGAATGCTCTCATCCCTCCCCGTTCCGGTGCTTTTCATCGACTCTCCATGCTTAATGGGAGAAGAACCGTTAAATGCAGATATTCTGCTAATGGAAAATGAAGCTTACGCTTATTCTGTTATAAAAAAGTGCTGTGAAAAGGGATTTTCAAGGATAGGATTTATCGGTGATAAATATCACTGCCGTTCTTTTTATGAAAGATATGCTGCTTTTAGAAATGCTTTGAATTATTACGGACTAAAATATGATGATAGTATGTGTCTCACAGAATCTGAGATTAATTCCAAAACCGGTGAAGCAATAAATTATCAGGGCTACCTTGAATCAGGAATAAAAAAGATCAAAAAACTTCCCGATATTTTCATATGCGCAAATGATTTTGTTGCCTTCGATTTTCTGAAAATAGCCCGAAAAAATAATATTTCCGTACCCGATGAGGTGAAATTATGTGGTTTTGACGATTCTCAGGAGTCTACTATAGTTAATCCTGCAATGACTACAGTGCATATCCATAGTCAGCTGATGGGACATGAAGCTGTTGAACTTCTTTTGTCAAGGATCAAGGAACCGTCCATGAACTTCAGGATAGTACACACAGAAACTAATCTGATCTATCGGGATTCTTTCTAAGCATAAGTTGATCAACAACAGTAAAAGAGAGTTGAAAAAGGAGACATTCTCCTGCTTCAACTCTCTTTCAACTTATAGGAAGACCCTACGGCTCCCGCGCTTGCGCTGAGAATCCGACAAAGTCGGATTCATTTAACAGTCCTATCTATCCGTCATACAATTTCCTGCATTTTTTTCAACAGCTCATATGTATCCTGATAGTTATGTTCACGTTCTTTCTGAAGTAAGAAATTAATATCTTCCCTCACTTCTTCACGTTCCAAAAGCTCTACAAGCCAGGGTGCATAGCGCGTACCGCTTCCCTCTCTGACTTCTTCCAGATATTCATCCAAAGTTTTTCCACGACTGTAGCTACGTCCCACCGTATCCGTGGCAGCATCCAGACAGTCACAGCACATTACCAGATCGATCATGGTCTTTACCGGACTCGTTGATGTGTCAAATTCTTCCGGGTAGCCTTTGGAATTATCGTACCATTTGTGATGTCCCAGAGCTATATCCGCGTATTGCCTTGTTGAAGGATGCCGACGTAAAACCATAGCGCCCATTTGAGGGTGGGTCTTGATAAGGTCAAACTCCATATCCATAAGTTTTCTACCATACACAAATACTGTATCGATAATAAAAAGCTTGCCTGCATCATGGCACAAAGCAGCATGATAAGCAAAATAAAGAATATTACTGCGCTTCCTTAAAACGTCTTCCTTCGTTTCACAGCCGGCGCAGCCTATAAGAAGTTCCGGCTTCTGATCAATGAGGTGATCGCACAGACGAAGCGTGAACTGGGCTACCATCTTCGAATGCACATAAGTTGGCGGATGCATCGCTGCCAAAAAATTCAGCAAAATATCCTCAAACCGTATCCCATCGGGAATTTCCCTGAAACTTCGGATAAAATAGGAATTGTATTCCAACATGAATGGCATTAGCCCGGAATTTGACATATGAAAGGTATAATCAATGATATTATTGTAAAACTCAGTGAGCATATCCTTTTCCGCTTCACACAGCCGCTTATCCTTCAAAAGACATAAAGCCTCTGCCGGCAGCAGGACATTCACAATCCCCCCATAAAAATCATAGTTCCCCTTTTGTCTCTCACGGAACAGCTGGATCAGAGCATCTCTGTACGTCAGTACCCCGATACCCCCTGCAAGGAAACGATTCCTCATCAACAGGAACTTCAGATATCGCTCATCTTCTACTTCCTTATACTTTTCAGGATCAGAATGCCATAAATTCCAGAGTTCTTCTGTTCTTGTCAGAATCTCTTTCAGCTGCTCACTGTTGAAACCTCTGGCATTACACCCATCTGTGCACAGTGCAAAGTATTCGAGAACACGGAGCCGATAATAACTCCAATCGTAACCCGGCACCATAGAACGATAAAAATCGCTTTCAGAAATTGTCAGATCATCAATCATCATATCGATCAATTTCTGGTTCACTTCACTGTCATAACGGACATTCTCAAAGAATGCCGGCAAAAATCGGGAATTGGTCAAAACCAGTTCCCTACACTCTATATCTTCAATTTCCTTGAAATGTTCCGGTTCCCGAAGTTCACGAAACAGTTTCCCCAATTCTACTCCCCTGTCACGATAGATAGCAGAAATCTCAGGATTTGTGCAAATTCGCCCAGTCATATTGGTCAGAGAGTAAAGGATTGACATCTGCGAATCCATCTGACGGATCTGTTCCGGAAAATCTTCACTTACTACCGCATTTTTCATCAGGCGGTCTACTACCATTGCAGTAACGGGCAGATCTACACTCTCCAATGCTTCAGCATCCAGCATTGCCTCGCTGAAGGAATTCATGACATCAATCTCCCTTTTCGTCAAAAGGTCGTCTGAATTCAATAAAGGATATAGTTCATTCTCCAAACGTTCTCTGATATTTTCCGCTATCTTTCCGATGCTAATGAAATTATTTCGCAGGACTTTACTATAATCATCTTTGTTATCAATCCCATCAAGAGACGGTGTTGACAACTCACGAATTTTCGTGATCTGCTCAACATATTCCCTGCATTCTTGTCCAATGTCCATTTCCCCCTCCATGTACATAAGCCAAAAATAACTATAAAACTTTTCTACTAATATTACACGATTTTACGCGGTTTATGCCACCATTTTGAAAAAAGTCTTTTAAGAAAGAATTCAGTTTAAAAATCGCTTAATGGGAGTAAGCAAAGGCATATTGCCTAAACTTACTCCCATTAAAAGTTCTATAAATCCCTATTTCCGTTAAGACCCGGTACATATAGTATCAGTCTATTCAACATCCGCAAGCGCGGCTGCACCTTCTTCTCCTGTCCTGATCTTTACTACGTTATCGAGGCTGTAAACAAAGATCTTTCCGTCACCGATATGACCTGTATAAAGAGTTTTCTTTGCTGCCTCAATGACATCCTTAACCGGGATCTTGCTCACAACAACTTCAATCTTTATCTTAGGTAAAAGCGTTGCATCCATCTCTACTCCACGATACATTTCACCGGAGCCTTTCTGGATACCACATCCCATAACCTGAGTTACTGTCATTCCTGTGACGCCAAGATCATTCAAAGCACGTCTGATCTTGTCATAGCGTGAAAGCTTTGCAAGGATGACTACTTTGTGTATACCGGACTCTGTATGTACCGGTGCAGAAACCACCGGCACCGCTGCCCTTCTCTGCACTTCGGATGCAGCTTCATACTCACTGACACCAAGATCTGTATTCTCATTTACAGACATATTCAGAGTATTTGATACATCCATGATCGCAAATCCGGAATACGCGGACGCAAGACCATGCTCGGTAGAATCAAGTCCAAGTATTTCTTCTTCCTCTGATACACGAAGTCCCATTACAGCCTTTATTGCAAGGAATGTAATAGTAATAGTGACAGCCGTCCATACTGCTGTTGAAAGCATACCAACAAGCTGTATTCCTAGAAGTTTCACTCCACCGCCGTAAAATAGTCCCAACATTTGGTTTCCGTCTGCATCTGCAATACTGTATCCCGGTGCTGTTGCTGTCGCAAAAAGACCTACCGCTACCGTACCCCAGATACCATTCAGACAATGAACTGCAACCGCGCCTACAGGATCATCCACATGAAGCTTGTAATCAAGAAACCATACACCGAAGCACACCAGTAGTCCCGCTACCACACCGATAACTATCGCACCAAAAGCGTCTGTTACATCACACGGTGCTGTGATAGCTACAAGTCCTGCAAGGGAAGCATTGAGACACATTGAAACATCAGGCTTACCGTACTTAACCCAAGTAAATATCATACATGTAACTGTTGCCAGAGCCGGTGCAATAGTTGTTGTTACAAATACCGATCCAAGCTGCTCAATCGATGTACATGCAGCACCGTTAAATCCATACCATCCAAGCCACAGGATAAATACTCCGAGCGATGCTGCTACAAGATTATGACCCGGAAACGCATTTACTTTTGTAATCTTTCCGGATGCATCTTTCTCAAACTTACCGATACGGGGACCAAGAATTGCCGCTCCGATGAGTGCTGAGATACCTCCGACCATGTGGATGCAGTTTGAACCTGCAAAATCATGGAAGCCTATCTGCGAAAGCCATCCACCGCCCCATGTCCAATGTGCCTCAACAGGATATATGACAGCTGATATCACCGCCGAGTACACACAGTATGATAAAAACTTTGTCCTCTCAGCCATTGAACCTGATACGATAGTCGCTGTTGTAGCGCAAAAAACCAGATTAAACACAAAATTGGACCAGTCAAAAGACGCATAGTTTGTAAAAATATCAAATCCCGGCTTTCCAATGATTCCGACCATATCTTCACCGAGGAAAAGACCAAAACCGATCAGGATAAATACCACTGTTCCTATGCAAAAATCCATTAGATTTTTCATTATGATATTTCCTGTATTCTTCGCTCTTGTAAAGCCTGCTTCACACATGGCAAAACCGGCCTGCATCCAAAATACTAAAGCGGCGCCTATCAAAAACCACACACCAAACACACTGCTGTTTACCGCAGTCATGATTTCTTCACTCATGTTCTCTCCTCCATGAACCAGTCGTAACTTTTTACTCAGATAATTTACTCACAACAGCTGCAGCACTGTTCTCTGTAAGTAAAAAGCGATGCAGTAGAGCACTGTTCATTTTTATGCTCCATTGCATCGCTTATTTTTTAATAGACATCTATTATACAGAAAAAGCGCCTTAGAAAGATCAAACTTTCCAAGACGCCCTTGTCTCTATGAGTCAGAATTCTAATCCATCGTAATTTTAATGTCAAGAAATTTTTATTTTGCTAAATACGAAAAGTAAAACTTAGGTAACAGTTCACACGTAAACGGAGCACTACGCTGCGGAGTTTACGACCAAGAAAGATGAAAAGCCATTGGATTTTGCCCATCGCCGGAGGCGATTTAATTGGCAAAATCCGTTACGTGAGCGAGCTGGAAGCGAGTGAACCAATGTCATTCACTTAACGGAATTCTATGAAAAATATAGGATTCCCTTTTTTATTACCAGTAACTCAAAAAATAAATATATTCTTGACAATACGCTGTAAATGTGCGGCATTTTTCTGATTATTAATCAGAAAAATGCCAATTAATTAGGATTGGTTCCTATTAACAACCTAATTAAGGAGACACTTATGGCATACTCAGATGTAGTAAAAACGACGCTTTTATCATCCATTGATAAACTGGCAAAAAATCCAGAAAAATTTGCTGTTCATCCCGGCAAAGATTTCACGCGTAACCGCAAACTTTGTTTTAAGGATTTTATTCTCTTGCTCCTCACTATG
>JNJK01000049.1 GCA_000701625.1 Lachnospiraceae bacterium MC2017 | reverse complement strand
GAATCGGCAAAAACTAAGGGAAAATACAGTCTGTGTGAGTTCAGCACAGGAAAAATATATAACTGTGATCTAAATGCTTCATACAACATAGGAGCAAGATATTTTATACGTGAGATCATAAAGTCCCTTCCGGTGACGAAAGGGCAGCAGCTTTTGGCAAAAGTTCCAGAAGCTGTGTATAGGAGCACATGCACGTTGTCTACGTTAATTAGTCTGAATGCAGAGCTTTGCGCTGCGGCGTAAGTGTCTCGGTGTCAGACCATATATGTAGTCAATGAGTCCGCACCCCAGAAAAACGGGTATGGAAGCACGCGACTTTAGTCGTGTGAGGCTTCACTAAGTATCGATAATTCAATAAATCGTGTACAACAGTATATCGAACAGCATACTAATGAGGAATGGAGAAAGAGATTATAACAGAGAGTTTCTGACAGAACTGATCAATGAATTATAGGATTATTATAAGGAGGACGATCATGAAAAGAAAACTCAGGATGACAATAGCATTTCTTCTTTCGGCATCTCTTCTGGCTGGATGTGCAAATTTGCCTGCCGGAGTTAATACACCAGATAATGTCAGCCATCACTCCATTGAAGAGAAAAATGTTCCATTCTATAATGGGGACGCAGAACATAAAGAAGATATATAGATAATCTGTTCTGAGTAAATGGTAGGGATTAAGGGTACGTCTTATGAAGAAATGGTTATCGGTTTTTGTACTGGGGTTATTGCTGTGTTTACTTCCGTTTGCGGTTCATGAGAAAAATCAGGTTCCGGTTTATGGTAGATCACAGATACCTGCGTATGAGGAAGTAAAAAGGGCATATGTTGAAGTCAATGGCAATAAGCCGTTTTTCAAGGATAACGAGTATGTTACTCAGTCCGTGGAAAATTATGCGACACTTGATAAGCTTGGGCGGTGCGGCACGGCTTATGCGGTGCTTGGAAAAGACATCATGCCAACAGAGGAACGCGGACAGATCGGTATGATAAAGCCTACAGGCTGGAACCAGGCGAAGTATCCGGGAATCGTTAATTCGGAGCCGCCGTATTTGTACAACAGATGCCACCTCATAGGTTTTCAGCTTGCAGGAGAAAATGCGAATCCTAAAAATCTCATAACCGGTACGAGATATATGAATGTGGATGGAATGCTGCCATTTGAAAATAAGGTGGCGGATTACCTGAGATACACCGGAAATCACGTACTGTACAGAGTAACGCCGATATTTGATGGGGATAATCTCCTGGCAAATGGTGTTCTTATGGAGGCGTCTTCTGTAGAGGATAAAGGAAAAGGCATTTCATTCTGCGTATATTGCTACAACGTTCAGCCGGGGATAAGTATCAATTACAAGGACGGATCAAATTCGGTAGATGGAACTGCTGTCACTGGCACGTCAAATACCGCAAACGAGACTGCGGTAACTGCTCCGGCAACAAATGCTGCTCCTACAGAGACTGCTTCAAATCTGACACCTGCACCTTCAGATACATCCGGTGGTGCGAACTATATCGCAAACAGAAATACCGGAAAATTCCACTATTCAGGATGCAGTTCTGTAAGTGATATGAAAGAATCAAATAAGGTGCCTTATGACACGCGAGATGAAGCTGTGGCAGCGGGATATGTGCCATGTAAGAGATGTAATCCGTAAACTCAAGATAAATTATAAGTAAAAAGCCTGCCAGATGAGATAGTTATAGGAATCCATCTGGCAGGCTTTTGTATTAAGAGTTATTTTTTATGATGACAGGGTCAAAAGTCGCCCTGACTCTGACATCATATTATTTTATTGTGATCTGTCCGGCAAAGTTGCCTCTGAAAGTGATGATGTTTCCATCTTGAGAGAACATTTTTCTTGGTATGCTCTTTGTCTTTCCGTTGATCTTTACTTTGATGTTTTTAAGTTTTCCTCTTGAAACCTTCTTTGATGCGATATTACTGTCGGTTACTTTGAAAGCATCTATAGTGATATCGAAGGATTCAGTTCCCTTGAAAACCTTTCTGGAAGTTTTTACACCCTTTATGGATGTCAGATGTACTTTTATGGTTCCAACATTCTTACTTCCTGTAACCTTGAGGTTAATATCTTTTCCTGTATAGGTCTGACCATTATAGTTAATGATGATTCCAAGATCTTCGTTATGGCTGTACTTCTTGCCTATATACGGCAGACTGGCAGGTCTGGTTACGATAACTCCGTTTCCGAGATCAGATGTAAATGTAGTCTCAACTTTAGAAGGCTGAGTCGGATTGCTCGGTTCTGCAGGATTCTCAGGCTGAGTCGGATTACTCGGCTCTGTAGGGGTCTCGGGCTGAACCGGATCGTTTGACTCTGTAGGAGTTGTAGGATTCTCAGGCTGAGTAGGATCGTTTGACTCTGTAGGAGTTGTAGGATTCTCAGGCTGAGCTGGATCGTTTGACTCTGTAGGAGTTGTAGGATTTACAGGCTGAGTCGGCTCACTTGGCTTTGCAGAGTTTTCAGACTGAGTCGGATTACTCGGCTCTGCAGAGTTTTCAGACTGAGTCGGATTACTCGGCTCTGCAGAGTTTTCCGACGGAGTCGGTTCACTTGGCTCTACAGGGTTTTCCGGCTGTGTCGGATCTTCTTCGCCCTCGTCATAATAGAAGATAACGACATTTGATGCAGAGTACTTCAGAGCCAGGGTCTTCTCACTGTTGCTGCAAAGTTTGTATCCGCTGATCTTCTCAAGAGAAGAAGGATTTACAGAAACTGTTGTGCCATATGCTCCGGTATAGTGCTTCTCTGCAAGTATCTTTCCGCTTCTTCTATCAGCCTGCACAACTGTATAGGTTGTATCAGCATTCTTATATGTGCAGATCAAATTCTCAGCCTTAGCAGATGAAAGTGTCACAGGATTTCCCTTTACAAAGGAATAACCATCGATCACATCTGCAACATCGGCTGCATCTATCTTGGAGTTTACTTTACCAAGATGAGTTTCCGGCATAATGATGTCATTACCGTTTTCATCTCTGAAATAAACCGTATAGGACTGATAATCCTTGGCTTTTCCCTTTGAAATGGTGTCTTCGATCTCATCTTCTACAAAACTTGCAGGTCTCCATGAAGTAGAAGGGAAGTAAGCATCAGCAGTAAAGCCGAGATCGATCTCCTTATCATAGATCTTTCCACTGTTAGCGGTTGAGAGAACCAGCTTTGTATTCTTATCTTTATTCTTGATAACACGCTTGGCCTGAGTTACGACTTTGCCTGCTTCTTCTGTATCATACTCTCTGTAAGATACATCCTGAGGCATACGACCACTCATGCTTGTCCAGCCCTGATCCAGAACCAGACCGTCTTTTACAATGTTGGTATTCTTGAAAGTTACCTTTGCCTGGCCATCCCAAGGTCTTCCTAAATAATTTCCGCTAAGTGATAATCCATCTGAAGGACCTGTGATCAGGCAATTATTAAAGAGATAACCGTATTTCGCAGCCTCGCCTCTGTTCGCGGTGATGTAAGCATGCTTTTTGTTTGCATCGCTGTATCCTTCATACTTAAGTACACAGCTTTCAAAAACATAGTCTCCATATCCGAAAATAAAATCGGTATTTCCGGCGATAGTACAATTCTTGAAGTAGCCTGTTGTTCCCTTGTGGGTGTACAGAGTGTCCTGACTTCCAAGGAAGGTGCAATTTGTAAATTCTGTATTTGTAGCATCTACAGCAAGAGCTGTTGCTCGTTCGGTAGCTGCCGTTGTTCTTACATCTGTTCCGGCAGTTCTTTTTAATGTGATCTTTGTATCAGGATATGCATCTTTTGAAGCTTCTACGCCATCTGAGATCTCTTCTTCAGTAACATATCTGTTAAAAGAGTTTTCAAAAGTGATACCGTCAGCAGCAAAGTCGGTCGCCTTGCTCGTTACATAAACGGAAGAACCCCACTTATCAACGCTTCCCTTGTTCTGCTTATTATAAGCAGATTCCGGATCATAAAATCCTTCTTTTGCACTGTAATAAACATAGCCGATACCGTAGTACCAGGTGAGCTTTACGTTTCCGTCATCAGCCTTAAGTGTCAGATAAGGAGTATTGATAACGATCTGCTCTCTGTAAGTGCCGGGAGCTATATGAAGAGTGATCCTGCCTGTACCTTTTCGTGTTGCGGTTATTGCATCAATAGCTTCCTGTACAGAATCAAAATTTAATGCCTGGACAGAATATCCTACGTATACATCCGAAGCATCCCCGATAGATGTATAAGTCTTAGCAGCATTAAAAAACAGATCTTTTTCTGTAAATGAATTATTTACAACAATCTTTGTTTTTGTAGTTAAATCGCTGCTGTCTACAGATGCAGTATATATGCCGTTTCTAAGGTTGGCAGTGTACTTCTGGTCCTTAACATCTCCAACGTAGGTCTGCTTATCGGCAGTATTTGTAAATGTGATATTTGTCACATTTTTATCCTGAGGAATATTAAGGAGTTTACCAAAAACATTATAAACGTCAGCTTTATCAACTTTAAGTTCAATAGTCTTGTTTGAATCGGCCTTGATCTTACAGTCACCAAGGAGAATATAGTCATAGCAGTTATACAGAGAAACTGTATTATCGGTATTTGCATTAAGCTCTGCAGTGAAATTTCCGTCTTTATCAAAAAGAGCTGTGATCTCACTTCCTGAATTGTCTCTAAATACAATACCGGATTTTGCTGTGTCAAAACTATCGTCAAATCCTGTGATGTTGCCGGATACTGTTACTGTAGTTTTGCTCTCAACTGAGAGATCGTGTGTAGTACGTACTGCTGCATCTGATGCATTAGCTTTAACTGTAGATGTTGCATCTGTAACAGCTAAGCCAGATACATTTCTGATGAATGCTTTATATGTATGTCCGGCCTTAATATATGCAGCATATTTATTATTGTCTATGTCTACCTCCGCTACGCTTTCTTCGCCGGAAGCAGTATCTTTAAGAATGATCTTGTAATTTTCAGGTGCAGAGATTGATCCGAAGTCAATCTTACCCTGAACCACGGTATCGGTGCGTCTTACTACTCTGAATACATCGATCTTACCGTTATTTGCTGTTTCTGTATAAATCTTGTATGTGCCGTCATTCTGTGCGATGAACTCATACTTTGCAGGTGTGGTTGAGACAGTAAATATCTCATCCTGGTCAGACGCAGTGTTTACAAAATGTGCTGTTTCTGAATTGTTTTTTGAGTCCATGTAAATATCAATGATATTTCCGGCCTTAACATTTGCAATCTCGATATATCTTCTGTCAGAACCACCATTACCGTTTGTGTAGTAATATCCGTTTGAAGAATAACCGTCTTCAAATGTGTACTTACCCTTTTTAGCAGTTGCAGGCTGGGTATTTCCGATTCCGCTTGCTGTATAGATCCTGTCTCCGGTAGCGTAATTGAGAGTCAGATCATCTATACCAAGTCTTCCGTTTCCGGCAAATGCTTCACTGACAGTCTTTACAACAACAGTTTCGCCTGTAGTTTTATCTGTTTTAGTCTTGTTGTATTCAGCAACGAGGTCTGTTGCTTTTTCGTACTGGTCTGCGCTTATATGATCTTTTGCACCTGATATATCAGAAGCTTCTCCACCAAAGTCCCAGACATCGATCTCGCCTGATTCCTGAGTATCGAAAACAGACTTTGGATAGGAAGTACTGATGCTGTAAATATAGGTGTTTGCAGTACATTCGATCACAGCATATCCGTAACCCTCATATTCATAAGAGAAGGTGCTTCCGGATGAATACGCTTCGCCGTTTATGGTGATCGCGCCCTGAGTATACTTTACCTTGATCTCAGCCTTGCCGTTTGTAGACTTATTTAACGGAACGACGATCTTTGTACCGGCATTTACCTGCACGTCGTCTACCCCGCCATTTTCTCTGGGATTGAACTTACCATTACGTGCATCTACATACAGAGAATGGAAAAAGTCGTCTTTTCCCTCGAGTTTTTCTGCATCGTTCTTTATCGCATCATAATCTGTGAAATCCCAGACATTATACTCAACCGGATACTCAAACTTTGATGAATAATCGCTGGAATCTTCCTTATTATCGACATCGTCTTTATTATCAATGTCTTCTTTGTTATCGACATCTTCTTTGTTACCAATGTCTTCTTTGTTGTCGATATCTTCCTTATTATCGTCGCCGCTTTCAGAACCGGATTCATTCACGTGCTTCACGGAGAGTGACTCAAAATAAGTATTATTTAATGCATCAAGTTCGATAACCTTTGCTTCACCATTATACTTATAGGTATATTTAAAAGGGTTATAAGTTCCGGAAACTTCAAATTTGTCTCCATTTATTTCAAACTGATCTGTTATTTCAAGCTGATCTGCATCGTTGTAGTATGCCTTGAGTGTGATCACAGCAGATCCTTTAACCGGGAAATAAAACTTTGTACCGGTATTTACCTGTGTATACTGGTCACTGTTCGGAGCAGCCTTTGCACCATTTGCTGATGCATCAATAAACATATTTTTATAAAGGTATGTACTACCCTCGATGTGGGCAGTAAGGCTGTCGCTTCCGAAATCCCATGTGTGATCCTCTGCTTTGCTGAGATCAACATCTTCTAATGAAGCTGGTGATTCCGAGGCTTCTGCTGCATAAACATTTGTCAGAAATATACCCCCATGTATATTTCCGGACATGAGCGCCGCGGCACTTAGTGCTGCAACACACTTCACAAACTTTGAGCTCCTCATAATAACTCTTTCCTCTCTAGTTTATATCTGACTAGTTAACACGGATGTTTATTTGTAATTCGTGATACATAATACAATGTACAAAATTCAAAACAAACGATATTGATGTTACCACTTTTTTTCAAAATTGTACAGTGATTAAAACAATTTTTGAACAATGTATACATTATGACGGTATTAAAATGAAGGAAGATGATAAGAATGTTATTTGACGAGCGTCAAATAACAGAAAAGTGTTTGCAGGATAGTCTTTAATTATTTGATTAGGAAGAGAGATACATTTAACACGCCGTGAGCAAGAAATCCCCCACCTCTATAGGCAATGTCATTAAGTTAACATTGAACCGGTGGCGAAAGAATAAAAGAGGATGTTGAAATCGATTCTTCATCCTCTTTTTCTATGTTTTTTTTCATGCCAAAAAGACGGATTGAAATCCGCCTGCTGATAACGTGTAAATTTTAATTCTTTATGCTACTCTATAAAGGAAGCCTCGAAAGATTCTTGCAGTCGGGTATCTGACACGATGCCTGTCTGGTCTAATAGGTACAAGATTTCTTGAAATGATGGTTTCCAAATTTGGTGGCGGTGTTATACCGCGGTAAAATTTTCTGCACATGTGAGCAGCAATCGAAAAATTGGCTTTATATGTATATTTTCTTTGCTTTTTCTTAATGACTACGTGCGAGGTAATCATTTCTGCAAAGTTATACATTGTCAAATGTGCATAGATTTCTTGCTGTATGCATCCCACCTTTTTTGAGTGAAAATCCAGCATTCCCATAGTGTATTTCAAGTCTCTAAAAGAGGTTTCTATTCCCCATCGTGATGCATACAGTTTCTTTAGCTCATCCTGTGGATATTTATCGTTAGGAAGATTGGTTATGATTGTTTCATATGTATCCTTGGATATAGCAAATCTCACAATCCTGAATGATAATTTATAGAATTTCACCGGATCGTTTTTTCTACTTTTAGTCGGAAGGTAATCGAAAATCATGTCGCTTGGAATCCGTCTGTAATGATTTCTGTCTTTTGTCAATTCCTTCACCTCTTTAGTTTGTTTTCGCGTAAGATTAAGCTCAAAGCTAATATCATAAGAATCTTCATCTGGTAATGTTAGTCCTCGTTTAATGCCATAATCCCCATCTTTGATTCGGAACAGAAAATACCATCCTTTTTCCTGTACGTGAGCAAGATTGTTGTAACTTTCATATCCTCTGTCCGCCATTAAAATAGCACTGTGCAATAAAGAACGATCAACCATCTCTATAAGAGCTAGATGTTCATTAGCTGACTTAATCTTTTGTATAATTGCATCCTGATAGATTTGATGTTTGAGGCTATATAGAGCGTTCAAATGTAAGAGATTGTATGGCTTTTTCCCATTTTTACCAGGTAAGAATGAATCCACGTCATCTGGATTAGTTGGAATTTGTATTTTCGAGCCATCTACAGCAAGTATAGGTAATTTATCATCAAAAGAATCATATAATTTTTTTGAAAAAAGACGGAATACGGTTTCAAATGCTTCCAAATCTATTTTGCATCGTTGTTGACAAAAAGCTGAAGAAGTGGGCGTTTCAACACTGTCATTAAATAGATCAATCAGTTCATTTGTAAGACTGCCACTTCCCATGCCAATAACTCCGGCGATGACTTTTTCCATAGTCAACTTCCTTTTTCTCGAAAAATCCTTATTAGGATTAGCGCAAAAAGACTTTGCATTAGCGGAAATAGTTCTTATCTGAGAAATCAATAAATCTTTAACCTGTTCGGGTTTCATGTGCACCTCCTTGAAATCGAAACGTATGCTTACAATTTCAAGGGCCGCTTTCGCTACTTCTAAATATAATCAGTAGCGAAAGCGGCCGCACTTTTATACTTTTCTGTCAACTCTTTTCGCAGAAAAAAAAGACCCCTATACCATTTCTGGTATAAGAGTCTTATTTTCTTCACCTTAACTTAATGACATTGCCTCTATAGGTGGCGGGATGAATTGCGATAAACACGGCGTTTCTTGACTTTTGTATCTGATGATATTATAATCTAATTATAAATCAGTCGTGTGTATAATAAAGGTTATAAATGTCGTGAAATTAGATAATAATAATCATTCAGTGTTCATGCTGCATTATCACCTTATTATGTGCGTAAAGTACCGCAACAAGGTGATAGATGACAAAATCTCAGTCCGTCTCAAAGAAATATTTGAGAAGATTGCTCCTACATATAACATTACGTTAGAAGAATGGAATCACGACATTGACCATGTTCACATCCTGTTCCGAGGACAGCCTAACACAGAGATAAGTAAATTTATCAATGCGTATAAATCTGCAAGCAGCAGACTTATCAAGAAAGAGTTTCCTCAGATACGTAAATCTCTTTGGAAAGAGATGTTCTGGTCACAGAGTTTTTGTCTGCTGACCACAGGCGGTGCTACCGTAGATATTATCAAGCAATATATACAATCCCAAGGTAAGAAAGATGACAAACAGAGCCATTAAGTATAGAGCATATCCTACAACTGAACAAAGTGTTATGTTTGCCAAGACCTTCGGCTGTTGCCGCAAGGTCTATAATCTCATGCTTTCCGATAAAATTGAGAGCTACAAGTCTACAGGTAAGTTTGTTACTGTAACACCTGCCAAATACAAAAAGGATTATCTATATCTCAAGGAAGTAGATAGTCTTGCTTTAGCGAATGTACAACTAAACTTACAAAGCGCTTTCAAGAACCGCTTTAGCAAATCCCGTAAGAAAAACAACGGATTTCCTAAATTCAAATCTGCAAAACGCAGCCGTAAGTCATATACTACAAACAATCAGCATGGTACTGTTGCCATTACTGATAACAGCATTAGACTCCCTAAAATCGGTCATGTGAAGACAGTTATCCATCGTAAGCCTGATGATAGCTGGATAGTCAAATCAGCTACTGTATCACAGGAATCTGATGGAAAGTTCTATATTTCCGTATTGTTTGAGATTGCAGATAGTATAAATACCTATGTAGCAGACACGAATAACTGTATTGGTCTAGATTATGCTTCTGACGGTCTGTATGTAGATAATAATGGTAACGTAGGTACTAACCATAAATACTATCGTGAAAGCCATGGTAAACTTTCCAAAGCGCAACGTAAACTATCACGTAGGCAAGGCTCGAAAAAACATGAAGCCAAGTCCAATAATTACATAAAACAGCTCCGTAAAGTAAATAAAATCCATCGGCACATAGCAAATCAGAGACTTGATAACCTACATCAAATATCTACGAAGATAGCCAATTTGTATGATGTTGTATGCGTAGAATCTCTGAACATGAAATCTATGTCAAATAAAGGTTTTGGTAATGGCAAAGCTACTCTTGATAACGGATACGGTATGTTTCTGTCGATGCTTGAATATAAGTTATCAGAGAGAAACAAATATCTTGTAAAAGTAGATAAGTGGTTTCCGTCATCACAGATATGTCATTGTTGTGGAGAGGTACATCCTGAGATGAAAAATCTCACAATTCGTACAATGAAATGTGATTGCGGTCTTGTAATAAGCCGTGACCAGAACGCTGCTATCAATATCTTACGTGAGGGATTACGCATACTAAAAGAATCTTTTGCAGTAGCCTAAAAAACTAAATATACAGTAGGGATGGAATAGCCCTAACTTATACGCCTGTGGACATTGTGTAAGACATTGAGTTGCGTATCATCGTAGCCAATGCAGTAGTGGTTGAAGCAGGAAGCTCCGACTTCAAATGCGTAGCATTAAGTCGGAGTAGTTCACGTCACAGGGCTTTTATAAGGCTTGTGACATTTGATAAAATGTATTAATGGACGAAGTGAACAAAAATAAGTGATAAATGTTTGTGGTTTTGACGTGAACTTTTTTCTGTACCGGTGTTTACTGCGTGTAACAGTCAAAGTAATATCAATGTAGATAAATTGGCGTGTTGATAGATCCCAATGAGGTGATTTATGAAAAACGTGGTAGTTAGAAAGGTTCTGTCAGTTGCTTTAATAGTTTCGATTATTATCGCATCTCATGTCAGTGCAGCGGAAAACAGTGTGAGTGATGATGAGCAGTATATTCCTGAAAAATCATATGGCTATCAGTGTATGCCGTGGGATCGTGATGTTGAAATGACTGACGAAGACATATCATTTGCAGAGGCACTGGACAGGGTAGTTGATGAAGATTCACCGGATAGTGAATATCATAATGTTAAGATCACCGATTACTCTCCGAGAGCAGATATTCCTGCAAAGTATCCGGAAAATGGGGAGTCAGATCTGGATGCCCTTCAAACCTATCTGGAGGATAAATATCCGGCAACCAGAAATCAGAATCCTTTCGGAACCTGCTGGTCTTTTGCAACCATGGCAAATGCTGAATTTACACAGATCAATAAAGGTGGAGCCGAAAAAAATATTGATTATAGCGAGATGAATCTGGCCTATGGAATATATAGAACCAGAACAAATCCTGTAGTGGGAAATGATGATGCGGCAGGTGGTGTTTCATTTAATGGAACCGATATAGAAATGCTTAATAATGGTGGAAATTTCAGATTTGCATCTCAGTATCTTTCAAGAGGGTTTGGTTTTGTAAATGAAAGCGATCAGCCATATGTATATTCATATGATCAGATAGACACAATAGAAGATGTGGAAAAATGTTATCCAGACAAAGTCGTATCACACCTGTCAAATTCGTATGCGGTTGATATAAAAAGAGATAATGGTAGAAATATTGTCAAAGAAGCAATAATGCAGAACGGAATAGTTAGTATCCTCTTTTATCATGACGATGCCTACTATAACAGTGCGGGAAACTCTTATTTCAACTATAGTAAGACGAATTCAAACCATGCTGTGTGTATAGTTGGATGGGATGATTCTTTTGCCGTGGATAATTTTGATGTAGATCACAGACCGCAGAATCCCGGTGCATGGCTCATACGAAACAGTTGGGGAGTAGAAAATACAGATTTTTACAGCATATATAAATATTTCTGGATGTCCTATGAAGATGTTGGAATTCAGAGTGCTGCATATATTTTTGATATAACAAATGACACTGCTGCGTATGATAACAATTACTACTATGATACACAAATACACAAGGATGCAAGAGTTCCAGTCGGTTCAACAGTAGCAAATGTTTTTAAAGTACCGGAGGGGAAAAACGAAAAATTAACGGAGATCAGTTTTGAAGTTTTGGACAATAACGATTACGAGGCAAAGATCTATACGGATCTTACAGATATGTCGGATCCGGAAAGCGGAGAACTTTGCGCAACGCTTAGCGGAACATTGTCTTTTCCGGGAATATATACGATCCCTGTTTCTGACAGCATCATTTTAGAGGGAGGAACAGCGTTTTCGGTTGTCGTGACAACCAATAATTCCAGCGTAGTAATCGAACTCGGTTTTCAATTGGTAAATGCAATAGTAACCTGTGGCATGAAAGAGGAACAAAGTTTTCTGAAAGATGAAGTTTGGAAGGATTCTTCAGATATTCTTTCGTCGGGGTATGGAAATTTCTGCATTTCTGCACATACCAAAAACATAGGGGATATTCTGACTGCAGACAAATTTACGTTTTCTGCGCCTGCTTCATTTGCCTATGATGGAAATCCGCATCCGGCAAGTGTCACTGCTAAAAGTGGCATAGATGCGGGAAGGATCACTTTGTATTATGGTGATGAACAAGGTAACTTCACTACTTCAGCACCGGTTAATTTAGGAAAATACAAAGTAAAGATCAAAGCGGATGGAAGTGATGCATATGACGGAAGACGCGGGATCACGAGCAGCAGCTGGACATTTTCTATTGTAAAAGGTGGTCAGGATGCAGTTGTGATTTCAGACCCCGGCACAAAGATTTATGGCGATCCAAAGTTTGGTCTTGAGGTTTCAGGAGGTTCCGGCACAGGAGAGTATGTGTTCTCATCGGATGATGAATCAATTCTATCAGTTGATGCAGAGGGACAGGTTACCATTAACGGTGCCGGATCGGCGACAATAAGTGTATACCGCAGGGGCGATGAAAACTACGTTGATTCTGGTTTGACCAGAAAGCTTATCGAAATCGGAAAAGCGGACCAGGCAGCGGTGACTCTTTCCGGTGATACGGTAAAAAAACGTGAAGACAGCCAGTTTAAGGTAACAGCATCAGGAGGCTCGGGAAGCGGAAGTTTCCATTATTATTCAAGTGATACATCTGTACTGACAGTAGATGACGAAGGTATAGTCACAATAAGAGGCGCAGGAAGTGCAGAAATAATCGCATACAAAGAAGGGGACGATAATTACCATGATGCTGAGAGGGCGACTCTTACGATTAATGTTTTAAATGAGGCTCAGGCTCCTTTGACAGTAGAAAATGTCACAGGGAAGAAATATGGTTCCGGTGGCTTTATGTTGAGTGCATCCGGTGGATCAGGAACGGGTTCATTTATCTTTGAGTCACTTACAGAAGATATTCTTTCTGTGTCGCAGAACGGATGGGCGACCATTAATAAGCCTGGAATTGCCACAGTTAAGGTGTATCGTGAGGCGGATCAGGATTATGCTGAATCCGACTCTGAGACATTTACCGTTACGACCGAAAAGGGCGAGATCGTTATAACAGCAAATGATGTCTGGGTTGCATGTAATGACGAAATGCCCGAATTTTCTTATCATGTATCCGGAATGGATATGAGAGATTCTTTTACTAAGGAGCCGGTAATAAAATGCAGCGCAGCTGATACTTCAACAGCAGGTACTTATGATATAGACATAAGTGGGGCTGAAGTAGATAACGAAGATTACTATGAGGGTATTTCTTATGTAAGCGGTGTATTGACCATTTCAGGTAGTGAAAAAGAAGGATCGGGAGTACAGAATTCTGAAGAAAAAATAGTGGTATCAGACCCATCAGGAAAAGAGGTTTTGTTAACACACGATCTTAGTGACAATACATATAGAACAACTGATGGAAAAGAAGTCTTAATGATCAGCCGTTCGGATGGTTCCCAGGATGGCGAGGCACGATATCAATATACGGGTAAAAAGATCACTCCCGGAAAAGACAGTTATGTAGTTTATAATGGTGTCATATATAGTTACGGTTCGGATTATAAGGTTTCGTACAGAAAGAATAAAAAGAGGGGAACGGCCACTGCCTTGATCAAGTGGAAAAAGGGAAGTGAACCTTTCACGACAGGTGTAAAAAAGACATCTGAGACATTTACTATCCTGCCGAGAACTGTTTCCGATAATATGGTAAGCATTTATCTGAATGGAAAGGGAGCAGTCAGGAAAGTGACAGTTGATGTTAACGGACATATGATAAAGGCGACAAAGAGGGACTATTCTTGTACAGGTTCAGCATCTGAAGGATTTATAATAAAATTTAAGAATAATTTTACAGGTGAAGTAAATAAAAAATATGAGATGATATAATTAAGAGGTGCACGCAGGTAGGCGTTAAGTGGGGAAGGGGAACGTCTATGGAGAATAAAATGGATTTATTAAAGGAATATATTGAACGTATAAAAAATATATATGGTTCACATGTGAAAAAAGTTATTTTATTTGGGTCTTATGCTAGGGGCGATTTTAACAGTGAATCCGATATTGATATCATGATATTGTTGGATATTTCGGATCTGGAGGCAAAAGAGTATCAGACTAAACTTTTTGACTTCACTTATGATTTTAATATGGATAATGATGTTGAAATTAACCCGATAGCTCATAGTGAAGAATTATTTTTGAAATGGATAGATGCGTATCCGTTTTTTAATAATATAAACAGGGATGGAGTGATTCTATATGGAGCAGCATGATCAGGATTGCGGAACTAAGGAAGATTTGTGTTTATATCGAATTGAATAACTGCGGCGGCGCATTCTCGTGACTTTAGTCGTGAGTTAGCCGCCGCTTCTTTTTCTTTATGCCCACATATGGTATAATGGTTACATGGATAAATCTATTTATAATACAAATTACTCCAAACTTACATATGGTAGAGGTTATGTATATTCTTTACAGTATCACATTGTATGGTGTACCAAGTATCGGAAAAAAGTTCTTTCTAATGGTATTGATGATGATATTAAGGGATATCTTAACGTGCTGGCAAAGGAGTATTCCTTTTCAATACTTGCAATGGAAGTTATGCCGGATCATATACATATTCTCGTAGACTGCAAACCGCAGTTTTTTCCTTCAGATATGATAAAAATCCTAAAGGGAAATACGGCACGATGGCTGTTCATGAAACATCCTGAATTAAAAAACAGTTGTGGGGAGGACATCTTTGGAATCCATCCTATTGCATTGTTACTGTCAGTGACAGAAGTTTTGAGCAGGTAAAGCATTACATCGACTCACAAAAAGAACGTTAAGGCGAAAGGAGGCTCTGTGATATGAAGATAATGTCCACATATTCGGTAAAAATAAAAGAATATAATCACATTTTCAAGGATACGATCATACTTTATCGCAGAGCTGTTGATTTTTATATTGATGTGATGCTTAAAGAATGGGATGAGTTTTCTGTATGTTCAAATCAGAACAAGGCTGTGAACCTGGCGGAGAGCTATAGTGTCACATCAA
>JNJK01000048.1 GCA_000701625.1 Lachnospiraceae bacterium MC2017 | reverse complement strand
GTTGTATTCAACCCCTTCATCCACAGCTAACTCTGTCAAGGTCTTTTCATGATTGAGATACTTAACAAACACCCTGCGATCCGCTTCTATGAGACTCCCAATCTGCTCATCATAAAGTTTTCTAATTGATTACAATTTATCCTGAGTTTTTCATTTAAAACAAAGGCAATGCACTTTTTGACGCATTGCCTTGTTAAGTTAGAAAAGAAAACGTTTTGTCGATAGGCTGCAAGATAGATTCAATGACTCGTGTCTAATAGGGCTTTCAAACGCTTCATAGCATTCTGAAAATCATTCATATCATACGTCCCGTCCAAGATCTCTATCGGCTTCCCACTGATATTTTGTAGTAAGTACGCCCATATATTTCTTTGCTGTATTCAGTATTTCTTTATCATCTCCAATTTTTTCAAGAATTGTGATCTGAAATACATTCATTAAATGAGCATCTGCCTTTTCGGAGACCTGTTCAAAATAATCAAACAGCTCCCTCAGCCTGTCTGGCTCATCACGCATCAGGTCATCATGAATAAACGGAAATAATATATCCTCAAATATCACTGTATCGAGTCTTTCCTCATACTCCAAAATATGTTCATCCACCAATGATCTGCTTTTGGGATAGAATTCTGCTATTTTTTCATAAAAATCATCAAGATTCATGCTTACTCATCCCCCCTTGCTCATGATTCTTACTCCAACACATGCTCTTTATATAACTCTAACCTGATTTTCCCTGATTCATGCTGATCTATTATTTCAACTATCGTTTCAAAATCCGCGCCTAATTTCTCTCTGCTCATTTCAGAAAAGATCCATACTATATTCAGAGGTTCTTCATAATCATGAAAGCCAAATCCTCCCCATAACAGATCATTGAATCCATTAAAGTTACTCCCCAATAAATCATCCGTACCATCCGTTAATTTTGCACGCATCATATTGAAAAAATCATCTGTTGTTTCAATATCTCTTCCATCAATCAATACCCATTTATCACCGTCAGCATCAAGTATCGGATTTAAAATCTCCTGTACAGTAACAGTTCCAATTCTTTTACTTCCATCAAATGCATCAATTTCTTTTCCAACCCATACAGAATTTGCATAATACTTCGGGGTAATCAGCTTAACTCTTACAATATCACCATTTTCAATCCTGTCATTACCTTCAATAACCCCAGAAGTCATGTAATTATCCATGATTTGAAAAACAGGACGAATCCCCGAAAAGGCAGTTCTCTCATACTCCTGATTCATACTCCAAATGCCTGTTAAATCTGCCTGTAACTCCAAAATTTTGTTAATCCTTTCCTCAATAAAAGGCGACCACCACTCACGATACCCTTCCAATGTAGGATGGATAGGATCTGCCATAAATCTTTTATAGTCTTCGGAACTTACAGCATTGAGCTCAGGATCATCCCAAAGATTTATAATCTCAATATCCCATTTCCGGGCAATACGCTTTAAAAGCAAAACCATATTCGCATACTTCTCAGAATCGTATTTTATACCTGTGTAGAATGCTATGGGACATTTCCATTTTTTTCTAGCATAGGCAATAATATACTCTATTGCTCCTGCAATAGTGCTTAGATCAAATGAATCTCGTGAATTCCCCTCAGCGATATTTCCCAACTGGCTGTCATGCGACGCATCATTTGTCGAGAGTTGGCATACAAATAAATCCGCCGAATCAGCCTTAATTCCCATTATTCTCTTTACGTATGATTCATCATCCTCATCGACCAGCGTTGTTCCGGAAACTGCCTCTTTTATCATTTCATAGCCATACTTTTCGCAAATTATATCAGCGAAAGATATTCCTCCCGCTGCCGAACCGTAAGTTACTGAAGAACCTAAAAATATAATCCTCTTACCGTTATTAATCATAGCTCTCTTATCTGACATTTTTTGTATTCTTCCGTTCCCCCGGCTTCACTCCGATAATATTTCTAATTTGTTTGTCAGTGGCAATTGGATACGTATCCATGATATGCTTCGTAATTCGCTTAGCAGACTCTTCCGGATCTTCCTTGTAAGCTGATGTCACATAGTCATATCCCCACAAGTGTTCCGGTGTGGCATAGACTGCTATCGGCCATCCGTAACTCTCGCCTTTTTTGTTCTTTCGCTGACGAAAATCACGGGTACACAGATACATCTCCATCTGCAAAGAGGTCATTATTCCATCGAATCCCTTTTCTCCGCCCTTTCCAAAACCAGCTTTTTTCTTCAGTTCATTTGAAAAGTATTCCTCATCCATCAGCTCATCAGCGTAAAGATCCATGATCTTCTTTTGACTGAAAGAAGCCTTTCCATCTTCCCACAGAGCATCAAAATCATATCCATCTCTGCGAAAATTCACAAAATACGGCAGCCATTTCTTAGAAATGAATCCGGCTTTTTTATCAAAAAACTTGCCGTATGCGATTTTGCCCTCTCTTGCAATAATCTCACGCCACTCCCATGGATCCACTTTCACATCTCCCGACCACCAAAACTCGGGAACTGTGCGCTCTTCCAAAGAAAATCCGGGAATATCATTCTTGAATAATGGCAGAAAACCGATCTTATCTATATATTCACTTGCTTCTTCCACGGTATGAAGGCATTCCGGATCATCCCAGGAAACACCATACATGATCCATGTTCCACTTTCATTCGGCATTTTTGACCACCTGACTAATCCAATATCCTCTCCATCTTCACATGAGGAATACCATCCTCCATAAACGGATCGGATACTACCTCAAATCCTTCTTTTGCGTAGTATCCGATAGCATATTCCTGTGCTTCAAGGTATATTTTCTTTGCTTTCAGTATTTCTGTGGCAATCCTGACACCCTCATGAAGCATCTTACCGCCTATTCCTTTACCATGTTCCAATGTTACCACTCTGCCTATCTGAGCTACACCCGCTGCCTCATCATGATCTTTCCAGAATACCCGGAGACATCCTGCAACTCTGCCGGAATCATTCCAACAAAAAACATGGTATGCATCCTGATCTTTATCATCAAGATCCTGATAAATACATTCCTGCTCAGTAACAAAGATCTCAAATCTTGTTTTTTATATCTCGTAAAGCTCAGTGGTGCTGAGCTCCTTAAAATGCTTAACTATAAAACTCATTTATCCAGTCCATCATTTCCTTATTGCGTTCAAGCAGGTTATAAATCCCGTCCTGTGAAAGCACTCCACGCTTGAGCTTATCCGGAAACTCACCAGCTTCGTCCATCGCAAAATCATCCTTCCACTGCTGGCTGGTATAATACTCATCCAGCTTTTGAATCTCCGATTGAAATTCTCTATATTCTGCGATCATCTTCTCAAGCATATCCAAGCGAGCTTTCGCCTTATCCAGCAATGACTCCATCTGATAAATATGCTGCGGTACTTTCTCTGCTGCAAGCCTGTTCTTAAACCGGCTTTTCATCGACTTATATTTCTTCTCAATATTAAAGTTCGGAACCCATATCTCAGCTTCATCAATCTTATCGCTGACATACCAGGCAGCTTCTTCGTCAGAAATTCCGGTGGCAATCTGATTTTTATATGCTTCAAACATCCAATCACTGATCTTTATCTTCTGTTTATTCTTAAGCTGTTTGTAGCTTTTATTCACCTGAAGGAGCTTGCCATCAACTTTTATATGCTTACTCATATATTATTCATCTCGTTTTATATATTTCTCAAATCTGAAAAACAAATCCTTACCATCATCCCCGTCAGGAGCATTATGATCCATATGCTTTGGATTATAAAACTCCACTGCCGAGAAACCGCAGCAATTGATGTAAAAATGAAGATTTCGAACATCGAAATACGGTGTACAGGTCTCCCAAAGTACAACTTCCGGATGCATTGCCTCAATTGAATTCCAAATCTGCTGTCCGATACCTTTGCTCTGGATCCCACTCTTAACATATAAAAAATCCAAATGACCATGAGCGCCGTTTATAACGATAATAGCTCCGCCTAAAAGTTCCCCATCGACTACCGCCTTATATGCAATTGAACCCTTTGCATTAAGCGATCTGTCTATATGTGATTCAGGAAGGATCTCCTCATCCAAATCCTCTTCCCAGGCAGCAGCTCCTAATTGAAATGCCTCCTGCATATCTTGTTTGAATACAGGTAAATCCTTGTTTTCAATTTGCAGCAACTCTAAACCCATATAATTTTTCCTTATCTGATTATCTATTGCAGTTATGATATCCAATAAGTTCCGTCTGGTGCCTGATGTATCGAACCGATTTCTTCAGAGATAATATTACCGTCAAAATCTCTTATGATTACCATGTAATAAAGCTTGTAACTATCAGTGGCACAATCATTCTCATCATCCCAACCTTCTTCAACCCATTCTTCTGAGATGATTTTATCCTCTGAGATCAAGTTCACCGTTTCATGGTCTCTAAGTGTCAAGGAAATTCTTTCTGGATAATAGCAGCGAAACTCACTACCATCATGACTTGTAACATGAACCTTTTCGCCGATTATCATAAGATTATACAAATCGACCTCATCTGTACTGAACTCCGTAACAGTCTCAAGAACAGTCTCCGGGAAATACTTATATAATGTCACTTTCTTCAGACCATAATCAGCCTGAAGAAAATAGTAAAATCCATCTGTATATTCCGGCTTACCATAAATTACATCCCTTTTCTTTTCAAAAGGCATATAAACATTACCGTTGTCAAAATCATAGAACTTTATAACAGAACCCTGATAGCCGCCACGCTCTGCATACTCTATAAGATCATATATATCCTCAGTGTCCGACATAGCGTAAGCCAGCCTGTCCTGACCAACTATTTTCTCGATGTAAATTCCGTTGACTTCGTTGAATCGTTTTATCACATCATGAACTCCTTAAATTCGTATTCAAGAATTTTTCTATAAAGATCCGTTCTCTCATCTATCGCAACTTTTTTAAATACATCATATGATCTGAAAGGCAATCCCGATTTACCCACATATGCTAAAAATCCCGGATTGTTCTCATATTTTTGAGAGTTTAAGGTTTGAGCCAAGATATTCTGTGAAAAATACTGCTTTACTTTTACATCATATGGTGCATCTCCATATGACGCATTAAAACTCTTCGGAAGTACCAAAAGATCTCCAATATTATTTCTTGCTGTCGAAAAGTCACTTTCATTGTCGAATTCATCTGTATGCTGTTCGAAATGATTTGCCCATATATGCTCTACTTCAATTTCCTTTTTATTAAGCATATAGTCAGATGTTCCGGACTCTTTCGCTACTATCTCGGTAATCAGTGCTAAAAGTACCTTTAACTTAGGTCGATTCTGCTGATTCAAATGAGGAGAATTCTTTTCAAGACTATTTTCATCCATAGAATATGTCTCAAGGAATGATTTCAAATTATTCAAAGACATATCTCTAATTTGCTTACAAAGCTCATAAATCTTTGTCTCCATCTGATTCTGTGAAATCAACCAATGGTTCCATACTCTCCATGACAAAATCTTTGTCAGATACTTTGTGACAACTTTTATTTTCTCATTCACAGTTTCCAAGCTATCATTGTATGCTATGGCTGCCATGATCAAAGCCGGCTGAAGTGTAAAACCATAATCAGAATTTACAATTAAGTAAAAATAATCTGATACATTTCGACTTTCGATCAGCTCCATGATGTATATATATTTTTTCGCAAAATATAATATCCTGTCCATGAATTCTATATAATCAGAAGATGATCTAATCCCTAGCTTCTCACTTTCATCGCGTAACCATCTATGGAATTCTTTACCAATCCTTACAAAATCAGAGGTGCTATTCTTCGCCTGTGATAAATTAACAGCATAATGTGATCTAAAATATACCTTAAAAAATTCAAACTCGGCTTTTGATTTTGAGGATAAGCTAATCGCTGCAAGCCGCTTAACTGTTCCGTCAAACTCCTTCATAATCTGATCACGCTTATCAACTTCAATATTGGCAAGCATATAGCTTCGAAGCATCTCGACCTGTGTAAGCGACAGCCCTCTATCATTCATAGTTTCGAAAATAACATAGGCAAAATCATCACTATTTGTCCATACTTTCGAAAACATGACTTTTTCTTTAAGCCAATACATGAAATGAACAACATTGTTTTCATTTATTTCCGCATGCCAGCATTCATCTATATCCTGATATCTTCCGACCAAATTATGCACAGATATAGGATCTGTATCTTTCACTGTATATGTTCCATTTTCATATAGCGAAAGCATACAGGGTTTTCTCTCTTCAATATCAAGGTTAAATAGCTGCTCTCCAAAATAATCATCATAAATGAGCTTACTTATATCTGATGGGAATCCCTGTACCGAACCAAATCTGCGTTGTAAATAAATCAGCAGCAATGTAATGGTTGTAATACGCTGCTGACCATCGATAATTGCACTACGCGTGCCGCCTTTTTCAGAAAGAACTATCTCTCCCATATAATAAGGTGAGTATTCGCTTACTTTCTGAAGCTTATCCCCTTCTTTCCAGTTTTTAAGAAATTCAATTGTAAGATCTTCTATCAAATCCTCAATCTGCTTTTTCTCCCAAACATATTCTCTCTGATAAAAATCCACATCAAATTTCTCAAGAAATAACACCTTTATCGGATATACATCGCTTTTTACAAAAACATTTGCATTATCCATATCCATCCTCTCAATATTATATTTTCATTAGCAAAAGCATCATCATATGTCTCTCAATTTATTTTCTGTAATAAACTCCAAATAATCTTTCGGTGTGATTTTTCGTTGCTTAAACAAAAGATGTGCAGCTTCTCTCCATTCAAAATCACCCAAGTCAGTAAATGAAGACCACAAGTTTCTTATCACGGAAAGAGCATCTGTAGCCCATTTTACAAAGTTTTCTCTCGAAACATAATAAATGTCATCCGCATACATCCTTGCTTCCTCTTCTATTGTGTCAGATGTAGTAATAAATATGGACACAATTTTTGTACTCGGTGACAAATTCTCTACTCTTTCTATCATCCACGTTTTATGTGATGCAGACTCTCTGACATCACATATAGGGATTGCCTTAACAGCTTCATTTTTTTTCTTGTATATCTTGTCTTCAGAAACTATCGCCAGCTTCCCTTTAACAATCCAATACGGATCTGGTGCCCCTTGCGTTTCAGGATTTTCTGAAATATATCCCAGCAAAGTTCCCAATTCTTTATGACCACGCTCGAATTTTTCTCCATCTTCACTATTTAATGCTGTTAAAATATCATTTATTCGTTCCTCTAGTTTAGCTACTGAATGAATTTTGCTAAAAGTATTCTCTATTCCACCAATTATTTCATCAAAGTAATCATCAACATTTGTTACCGATTCAGAAATTACGCCATAAATTTTTTCTAAGAGCCTAGGCAACCATGACACACCATTAGAATTTCGAATAGCTTCTTCAATGTTTGAGCATCCCTTCAACCTATACTCTTCTTTTCCTTCGACATTCAAATTATATGCAAGTATCCCTAACGTGATTTGCCAATAACTCTTATAGCCTTTCAATTTAGTATGGTTTAGTAACTCGATAATTTTACTCACATATTCAAATGCATTTTTATAATCCTTTCTCCATATTGCATACTGAAATTTGACTTCTTCAATTGCTGTTTCCTGTAACCTTCTATTTACTTCTTCAATCGAGTCTTCCTCGTTACAGTATTCATTTCGTAAACTGACTATGTGTTCATCTGCCATCTGCCATTCTTCAGTTCTGTTCAAAAAAGCAATTGCATTTTCCTTTATTTCATCGATACTTTTACATTCAAAGGAATTATCTAATCCAAATTGAATCTCAGCACGCAATTCCGGAGAATACTTATTCAATTTATCCGGTTTGGTAAGATAGTTTTGTACAGTGTCCCCCAAAATGCAGACAATTGAGTAATCACTAGCATTTCTTGAACACCTTCCTACAGCTTGAACTATCCTTGTTCTTATTCGTTCCTCATATAGCTTTGATGCCCCCATTTTATATATAAGAAACTTTTCTTGAGCATTTGTAGTCCTCGGCAAATTAACAATAAACAACAACCTGCACTCGTCATTTGTAAAATCAACTCCGTCAAACCTATTAGCCAGTATAACCGTGGCATCTTCGCAATCAATAAAACAAGACTTCGATTTCTCTATATCTCTTGCATCATATACAGCTATCTTCTGCAAATTCTCCTCAAAATAGTTTTTTATTTCCTCACGGCTTCGTCTATCAGGAACAAGAAAAACACTTTTTTTACAGATAGCTTGTAGGCATTCTACAACGCTCCATTGCATACTTTTATCAAACGACAAATCAGGGAATACAAAAAATTTTCTTCCAATCCCCTTCTTATCCCAGTCGTTTACAATTGGAAGCCGCGTAATTTTTTCTATTCCAGTAATCCTTTCCAGCTCACCATTTTTTCCTAAAGTCGCAGACATTAATACTCTCTGCTTTAAATTTTCAAATGGTATATGAGTCATCGTAGGTGCAATCCAAGGTCTGATCAATATGCAATGATTCGACAATATAAAATTACAGTCTTGTAAATTCTCTCTTATCCTATTGAAGGCATAATAATTGGACGTTCCACTTTCTATCGAAGAACTTAATATTGTATATATTTCATTTATTATTTCCGCTATTATCGGGCTAGGAACTATATCGCTCCAAATTTCATTTTCCAGACTGCATCTATCATCCAACAAGTTAATATAATCATTCTCAGAAATATGCGGTCGTAACAACGATACCAATCTGTCAAATAACACCTTTTCATCGCCATTGATTCTTATCGTCCAGTTTGAAATAATATAATCTTCCGATGAATGCACATCATCCATAATAACAACATCTACATCATCAAAAAAAGAATGACTTGCAAAAAATGAGCTATACGTTGTTACTCCGACCGCCTCAGCCATGCTAAATTTACTCTTATCATTTTGTGAATACTCTTTCTGCTTTCCACAAAATGAGAGGACATTTATTCCATATTTTTTTGTAGCTTGTTCTACTACCTGATTTACCAACTGAGTTGTCGGACATAAGAATAATACCTTTTCCTTATTTTTTCTTCTTCTGTACTCTGCTATCAATAACCCAATTAAAGTTTTTCCACTACCTGTTGGTAATTCTAATGCAATGTTTTTACTATTTATTTTTTTCATGTATGCTTCTAACATTGCTGATTGATAATCCAAAGGTCCAAGTATTTTTTTTAACTTATTATCCTGATACATTTCTTGTGGTGAATTATAGGAAAAATCCTCTTTTTTTCTCATTAAAATGCCATATCAAGCCCTCCCCTTTTTACTCAAACACAATAACTCCTATATCAATGCATAAAAATCACATCGTTGTGATAGTGTATAAACTCTTTATCAGGCAAAAAATTATCCGGAAGATTTATCTGCTTTCCTGAATATGATTTGAACCACTCTCGAGTTTTATCATCCATCTCGCAGTCCTTAATCCTGTCCGAAAGTATCAGTTCGTAATTATCGTTAAGTGTAATCAACCCTGATCAAAAGCTTTATCATGAAATGCATTTAAGCATAATCCATTTCTTGGATTTGTACGCTCTTTACCTATATCACTGTCTCTCCACGGTTTTATATGACTTGCAATAAGCAATTTAGAATCTGAAACACCTGTAATACAGCATTTTCTATGGTATGCAGAAAGAACTGCTGCCTCGTCTTTTCCCACACCGTTCTAACCTGATTTTCGAGGTCATGATATGGAATATTCCAAAACTGACATCCTCTTAGCCTTAAGACATCCTTGTCATCAAATTTATAAACTACTAAAAGGAATCTCGTGCCCCTTAAATAATTACCAAACGTCGAATCATCCCAATTCTCTTTTATGGGCTCCTTGAACTTAAATGCAGGGAACGACATGCTCTCCTTGATTCGATCATTTTTAGATATACGTATTGTCTTTACCACAATATTAGCTTTTTCAAATTCTTCTGCATGATTCCCTTTTATCCCCAAGATTCTATATGCAAGCATAGCTTCAAGATTTTTAGGACGTTTTTCCGGATTGATTTCAAATTCAACACAGAGATCATCAACTGAATCAACAGCATTCCCTTTAACTATCTCCTCATGCTCTTCATTGTCCTAAGCAATATAATTGTTCAGGACATATGTCATATAGGAATTCTTAAAGGCAAACGCTCTCGGCTTTGCCGGTATATCACTAAAAGGTTGTTTTCTACGGTCTTTAGAAGTAGAAGCCTTCGGTGCCGCTCCGAGATATAATGTATCTCCTTCAGATAATTCATGCGCGAGTCCTGCCTTTATCTTTGATACGATAACTTCATAGTCATGACGTATTATCTTGACATCCTGCTCAGGAGGCGTAAATAATTTTGAAAAACCTATCTTATAATCCAGGTTATATTTGTTCAAGAAAACGCTTTGGTGTTCCATCAGTTGGAACAATCATCCCTCTTTGCCTTAATATAGTTAATTGCTGATTAAAAGTTTTGTATTCTTTCATATTTTCTCAAAAAAAAATGGCCAGGGCGGCGTACGCTTCCTGACCTAATCTTATGCTTATATTATAGATAGATTGCCTTTATCTGTCAAGCCATAATCATTATCAAAAACAAACACTACAACGCTAATATAACACTATGTATTATCAAAATAGTTTTCTTAATTTGTAGTTACTTTTTTAATGCATTCTCGATATCATTGATAAAAAAGGATAACATTACCCCTTTTTTCATTTTTCTTCTTAACCCCACATCTTTACGCATCTCATATAGTATCTGTTCTAATAGAAATAAATTCTCTTTATCGGGATTCTGAGCAGCATTTTTTCTATATTTTATCCATTTTTTTACTACTTTATTAGATCCCCACAATGTTAACCCTCTAGAAAACTCTGAGACCTTTTTATTTATTTCTTCTTCAGTCATTCGTTTATTTTCAGGTTTTTTAGTATCTTCCATTATAGAATATACCATTTCAATAAATTGTTCATAGGGAACTTCCCGCTTATCATATAAAAGCTTCCTGACATTAAACCTATAATCTACAATTTTCGCGATAATCGAACTTATGACCACACCAACAATAGATACTGTTCCTGTTATCATTGCTACAACAATAACTTTGTCTGTTGATGTAACAAAATTACTTAAAAAAGAACCAAAGGTTATAAAAAGATTTTTCAAAAAAATCAGTATTATATTTAGGAGATATATGCCCCCTGCTACAAGCAATAAAAAAAAACTAACCCAAACAAAGTATTTAACTTGGGATGCTTTTCAGCAAATGTCTGTCCTTTTGTTTCCATAGTTTATTCTCCTACGCTCCTTATAAGTTTTATTTGAAATACTTCTCCTCACTGTATTCCATTATACATAAAGTACAGTGAGAAGAAATATATTTTCTATAATTTTATCACATCAAAAACCTCTCCAGATCTAACTTTCAGCGTCTGATGCACAAACCACCTAACTACCTCTCTGAATGTTCGCTTCTATTCTGCCCCTATGCTTCTTTTACAACAAAGCCGGCAATGTGCATTTTTTGCACATTACTTTCTTTTAATGTACACTTTACCTCGCTTTTGAACTTTTCTCCGCTACTTTTCTCCGCTACTTTTTTTCTTCAAGTAGCTTATCAAGGATAATCCTTTCATCCATAAAACTGACCCCTTTTCGCTATAATTTTACATTTTTGTAGCGAAAAGGCTTTATATAGTATTTTATCTTGTATTTCTTTCCATCAGCGACAGTTGTAAAGAATTCCTTTACAACTGAATTCTTATCCAATTAACATTAAACATATAAGCACCTTCTCTACGATTCTCTTGATATAGGATCGTCTCACTACCGGTACTCTTCGAAAAAACTCACAATCTGCTTTGACGACACCGGAAAGAAATTGTTTGCATCAACTCCCACATCATATCTTCTCTGTCCATCTGCCCTGTTTGCTTCATTATAATCCATCCTTGCATGGATATGACCATGCAACTGATATCCTCCGCTTCCTTTCTTTGGCCATGAGAGCATAGGATAATGCATCAGAGAAAAATGATTTCCGTCAATTGAAATTTTCAAAAAATCCTGTATATCAACAAACAACCTAGGATCATAATTCTTATCATGATTTCCTTTAATGAGATATTTTTTACCGTTAAGTTTCTTGATTAGAGCGTCCGCACCTTCAACGCTCATATGATGGCAGATATCTCCCAATATATAAACTGTATCCTCCTTACGGACAACGGAATTATAATTCTGCAAAAGCACCCTATCCATCTCTTCCACAGATCCGAATGGTCTGTTCTGCATTGATATTATGGCTTTATGTCCAAAATGCAGGTCTGCTGTGAAATAGATCATTACCATCAGCTCCCATCCATATAATCACTTCCAACCCTATTACTGCCTAAAGCTAAGCTTTTTTACTGCCCGTGATTTATATACCACTACATTCTTTTCAAATTCTTTGTGACATGCACCACACTTGAACTTTCTTTTAATTAACCTTCCGTAGTATTCCTATCTATTCTGCCTGCCATATTCCTCTACAAAAACGTCCCATTTTTTAACAGCTATCGGAACCAACAACTCATCAACACTTACTCCCAAAAGTCCGCTGAGAACATACAAGTTTTCAAGAACAAAAAATGTTCCTTTATGTCTCCATTTATTTACAGCCTGTGGAGTAATCCCCAGTTTATCGGCTATGGTCTTATCCTTTAATCCCTTTTCTTTTATCAACTCACATACTTTTTTCTTTGTAGCTTCCAAATCCAGCCCTTTTTCCCTGTCAGGCTCTTCCCAAATTGCAACATAATCCATCAGAAATATACCTCTTTTGCTTGTGCTCAATAATATTGTAATCTCAAAACAGTTCTCTAGCTATTAACTCGTGGTTGATAGATTAGATAGACCGCACTATTTGTCCCGCTTCCAAAATTCCGTTCTACACTTGCATAGGTTAAAAGCATTAATCCCATAGATGCCAGAACCATTTGGCAAACAACACAAAAGCTTTATCCTTACACTCATCGCGATATTTCTCTATATTCTTTTGCTCATCAAAATATAAATCTGATATTTCTTTATACTCCGAGGCATCCCCCAGCATATATACGATGTGTGAACTTGTATCCTTCTCTCTTTCTTTATCTTCCTCAGTTTTCAACTTTTCGCCAAACAATCCGTACTTGGCTTCAAACCCAGCTTGTGCTTTATTGTACTTTTCCTCATATTTATTCTTTCTGCTGCATGTATCCTCATTTGCTTCTTTGAAAAGAAAAATCATCTCTGACAGAATATCATGCCAGTTCTGCATTCCCTCGGTATCAATATCCTTCTGCGACTTCGTTCCCAAAATTGCATGGGCAGAAAAATCTGCTGTACACGGATAGCTGTCTGTATTCTCCATTAACTGCTGCAGCATTCCCGGCATCACTTCCAAAAACCAAAAATCAATGGACCATATATCCCTATCACAATATCCGTACTTTGCACGCTGATAAATGTACTTAATATTCATTCTCCAACGATGCAGCTTGTCGCTTACGTTTTCTCTTTTATAGTTCTTTTTATACCAACATGAAGCACCCGTCTTCTTAATCTTTTCCATATTTTTCTCCATAACCAATGCCACGCAGTGGACTCAAACTTTCACCTCAACAAATCGACCATGTTTTCCAACTCCTTTGTGATCTTTACAAGATCCACGCAGCTGTGTAAAAGATCATCTGCCCGTCTATTACTAATAATCGCTAATCCCGGTATTCCAGTTTTGATCGAGTCAAGCTTTTCAATGATCTGCTGCACAGTCGCTATTGCCTGGTACTTCTGCTTATCGAAATCTGATGCTATCCCCTCACACTGCTTAAAGCTCTCCGCACTATAAATAAACGCTTCTTTATTGTCATTCCGTACAGCCTTGTTCATTAGATCAACAATATGGTCAATATCTGCCATTCTTATGTATTCTAAATCAAAAACTGCGGCCAACTTATTTATAAAACATCGATTATACTTTTCTATATCATCTTCAGCTGCATTTTTACAATTATTGTCATCTGAACAATATGATTTTATAAATACAGACCTATAGAAAAACAACTTTCCTTTATCAAAATCAATTCTGTATTCATATTCATCAAAAAAGCCACTCTTATTGAAATTTTTGGCATTGCTCACTGTCCCATATAGGATGATGTTTTTCCTTACAGCCTGTTTGCATTTTTCAAAGGAAAAAGCCTCCGGTCCATCTGGAAAATCAGGCTTATCGAATATCGTTTCATCAAACGATGCCTCCTCATAGTCCTCGATATTATCATAAAGAACCTTTATATCCACAGTTTTTATAAGCTCTACAATATCAAGGCCTGCTCCATCCGGATAAGCATCATGTCTTATTTTCAGTTCTTTATCAGTACACTTTTTGCGTAATATAAAATTACCTCTTGTGCTCATTCTTCATCTCCAGAATCATCTCCCGTATCTGTCACAATATACTCAATAATATTGTAATCTCATAGTGATTCTCTGGCTATTAACTCGTGGTTGATAGATTGGATAGGTAAGCTTCAACAGCTTACTCAACTGCGATCATTCTTTCGATAGAAACTTCAAGATATACAGAAAGAGCAGGAAATGTAAGCTAATCCCTACATCTCCTGCTCCCATGACCGTTGTCCTTCTCCAACCGCCATGTATTCGCCATAGTCCGTCAAATATGCGATTTTCATCATCTTCTCTTTTTCATACAATGGAACCATTATGTAATACTCTTCACCATCGATATTCAATTCAACTTTCATATTTCCTGCTTATTGTATGCGCAACGCCATCAGGCAATGGTCTAAAGCCTATACATGTTCTATCACTCATCATTCTTCATTAGATACTTGTTATTAATTACTTTCATTGATAAAGGGCCGCTAAGTATATAAGAATGTACGGGTGTGACAGGACGAATTACTATTCCTTCTCTTGTTGTTCCGTTATATCCGACTCCTTCTGCTCTTTCTAAAAGAGCTGATTCATCAGGATACCTTGCCAGAAGGTCATCACCTTCCTCTTCTACGGGAACCATCTGGCACCCAACATACTCACATATTTCCCTAAGTGTTGTCAGGTCAGTTCTCTTGTCATCAATTCTGGCCGTAAATACAAACCACTCCGGCTTCTTTAACTTAAGCCTGTTCTTCTGTATTCCTTCACCGCACCACTCACCCTGAAGTACTATAGTGCTAAGTCCATGCTCATCAGCATATGCCTTCATCTTCTCAGGAATACCAGATGCTTTTACATGCTTCACAAATGTTGACTTTCCATCATCCTTATAAGTGAAGTTATGTCCGGTAAAAGAGATTTCTCCATCCCTTACACCTATTGAATGACTCGAACCATCCATCTTCGTAGTTATGTAATATGGCAGTCCCTTAAACTCATTAAGCAGTTCCGGCGCAGACTGTATCCTCGTCTCGTCAGTCTTTGGAATATATCCTGGGCGGTCACCTATCATAGTTCCTCCAGAGCCTGCCCGCTCAGGCATTTCCCACTCACGTACTCCAAGGATTTCTGTAACATCCATTCCTTCCTCAACTGCCATTCCCTGCAGTTTAGAGAGCTTGTTTATTCCAAGACATAATCCCTGAGATATCTCTCCTCTGAACTTCATTGTCTTTAGCCTAAACCCCTCACCCATGAAGTCATTACTTTTATAAGAGCTCTTTCTTAAGAATTCAAACTCCTCACATATCGGAAGAAATGAATCTATCTCAAAATAGACCACCATATCCCCCACATGAAACTCACCTTTTCCGCCAACGCACTTCCATCCAAGAACCTGGACCAGTTCCAGTCTGTCCGCATCCGGTATCGGCATTACAGCCTTTATCTTCTGTATTGAAGCTAATTTTCTCATCTTTTTTACCCTCCCTGTTATACATGCATATTTTCAAACTTTTGTAAATCCGACTGTTACGGCAACGCCCGATAGGTGGACACCATCTGATTTCCACACCACCTCCGGATTAATGTGGCGGCGCACAATCCATGTATCAAAAAAGGACCTACCCTTTTTCCGGATAGATCCTAAAACCCTGATTATTATTCCAATGTACTTATTATCAGTCTAACATCGGACTTTATAATCTATCCTTTTATTGCTTTCCAATATCTTTTGCTCGCTAATATCACCAAATCAAGCGCACAGATACTAAGCATATTGATCGTGCGATCATATGCCTTTGTTTCTACTGTGAAATTTGTATGCATCATGTTTCTCATTAACAGCTCTAATCCTACTCAAAATCTTTTATCGTAACTATGTCTCTAAGTATTCGCATATCTTGTTTCATAGTTTTTGTAATAAAATCTTTTAATTCTTGACCCGCATAATCAACTTCTGAATTATATATCTGCCATCCTTTTTTAACACAATTATCATAGAACGTTACAACACTTTTTAATGCCCCTCTAGCAGCAACAGTCTTATATATTTTTCCTGTTTTTGTTTTATCCAAATAATATCGTGCCACTCTAAAACATAAAGAAATTATCTGAGCATAACTCAATTTGCTATATAAGGCTTTTAAAGAATCTTCTGCATTCGAAAGTATTATAAAGTCAAGTCCTCTTTCGTTCATCATTGATTCCATACGCGCTAAAATATCATGGTGCATTACTTCAATAAACAAATTATATTTCTCTTCTGCTGATGCTTTTACGATTTCATTCTCAATATAAACATCTATGTTTTCTTCATTATTTAATTTTATATTAACGTTAAAAATTACTCTTGATGGATAAAATCTAAAGGGAAATTTTTCATTTGTGAATGCATCAATCGGACTCATTGGTGATACGCTTATCACACCATTTTTGTAAAATTCATCAACTTCTGATTGGTACTTATCGTATTTGTTTCCTAACAAAATATTTGATTTTTCATGCGAACATTCTTTAATGATTTTTAGCAAACTCACTTTATCCTTTAACGACAGGTCGGCAACATCAAATAACTCCTTTTCATTTGAGTAAACTTTATCTATTATTATTTTCTTTTTCTCTTGTTCCTCTTTCCTAACTCTTTGACAGTTTTCGCATTCGCATATTATTTTCGTTCGAAGCCATCCTTGTTCTTTGTACAAAGTGTGTCCACATTTTTTGCAATAAGGACTATCCCTTTCTCCTGTCCGGTTCTTTATTTTTGCAACCATTAAATCATCACAATACCGACATCTTTTATCTGTAATCTGAGCTGGCAAAGATTTTACAAGCTGGTTTGCTTTGATATCCAAATCATATTTATCAATAATCTGAGCTAATGTAATTTCGGATGAAGGACTTATATAGTCTTTAATCAGATTATCCATTTCAAATTCTTTTAATTCTTCTATTTTTCTCATGCTATCTATCTTCTGTTAAAAAAGTTGTCTGCATTCACTTAAATATTTATGTCATTAAAAACAACTATATCGTATACAGATACCCCTAACACATTTGCCCCAAAAAAAATGTGTCAGTCGAAGGCATCCCCTTATACTTCCCAGATTGCAACATAATCCATCAGAAATATACCTCTTTTTCTCCTGTACTCAATGATATTGTAATCTCAAAATGGTTCTCTGGCTATTAACTCGTAGTTGATAAATTGGATAGGTAAGCTACAACAGCTCACTCGACTGCGATGCTTCTTTCGATAGGAACTTCAAGATATACAGAAAAAAGCAGGAAATGTAAGATAATCCTTACATTTCCTGCTCCAGACCTCAAGTTGATTAAAATGTAACAAATCGGAAAAACATTTACAACAAAGAGCATTTCAATCATCGCTCATAGTAACTGTGTTCATGCTATTTTGCGCTACGTTCTTTATCACACTCGCACTAATCATTTCCCTTATTATATACGCTGTTACCGAATTATATAATTAACGATTCCATATATTAAATGACATATTGAGAACACTAATGATGATATCAGGATGCTCCAGCGACACCGGTAAGATTGTTCTGTGTGCACATGAACTTGGTCACTATTTTCTCCATGATGGAGTAAATGCATTTAATGATTCATTTGATGCAATTAAAAACAATATCGAACACGAGGCTAATCTTTTCGCTGTAGCGCTCCTCTTTGATCAAAATGATTTCAACATGCCTATTCACAGGATGCAGAATTATATCTTAAAAGAGATTCTTGATTACAATTTATCCTAAATTTTCATTTACAACAAAGTCAATACTCTTTTTGACGCAAAAAGGCTCGCTAAGTTTTATCAAAATCGGTGATCTTTTTCACGATCACCGATTTTTCGATACTGAGCAAAATATCCTGTCCCTCATTAACTCAGCCCCAGCTTCCTAAGCGAATAACCCGTGCCCACATATTTATGCATATATACTGCAGAAGAGCTCTGATCAGAAAATCCCAGCTTATGATAGATGTCGTATGCCTTTCGATTTCTATCGGTGCAAAGGAGAATCTGAACGGCATCACATTTGCAATCTTCGCGGATAATATCCTTCAAATGTTCAAGCATCTGTTTTCCCATCCCTTTTCCCTGAAAATCGCCATCCACAGCAAAATCATTAATGTAAATAACATCATTCCCAAGCTCTAACATTTTTTGAGCCATCATTACGCCTATTATCACTCCGCTATTTTTTACAACAAACGAATACCCTGTTTGCGAAAATTCCCTAACCGTTCCTGTGTCCATAAAGTCTGAGGGTAGTGCCAAAACATCTAATTCACGCCTTAATAACTGCGTTATCTCCTCCTCATCCTCTAGAACCATAGGGCAAAATTCAACAGGAAGGTTATTATCACATTCACTTTTCTCTTTTCCGTAATCAGACCATTCTTCTATGATTTCATCCGAAGCGTTATTCTCAGTCAGTGCCTTATCTACGTCATCGTAAAGATTCTCAAAACAATCCATAAACGTTTCTTCAAATTCTGAAAAAAGCTTGTTCCTGTCTCCGGTTTTTGCCGTTATGACCGAATCAACAAACATTTTCAAAATAGCTTGTTTATGTCTCTCCGTCAGCTCCATACTCATATCTCCCAATTTTATTATTCCGCCAATTTAATTACATTAATCAGCGGTTCTTCATAAGGATGGACTTTTCTAATGGCTTCCACAGTCTTGTCCTTGTTGGAATCTTCTACGTTTACTTCTACCTTCAGCTCAGGTTCTTCACTCCATTCACCTT
>JNJK01000047.1 GCA_000701625.1 Lachnospiraceae bacterium MC2017 | reverse complement strand
AACGTAGAAGATTCCAACAAGGACAAGACTGTGGAAGCCATTAGAAAAGTCCATCCTTATGAAGAACCGCTGATTAATGTAATTAAATTGGCGGAATAATAAAATTGTGAGATATGAGTATGGAGCTGACGGAGAGACATAAACAAGCTATTTTGAAAATGTTTGTTGATTCGGTCATAACGGCAAAAACCGGAGACAGGAACAAGCTTTTTTCAGAATTTGAAGAAACGTTTATGGATTGTTTTGAGAATCTTTACGATGACGTAGATAAGGCACTGACTGAGAATAACGCTTCGGATGAAATCATAGAAGAATGGTCTGATTACGGAAAAGAGAAATAAGAAATTCTCGATATTGTCCATTAGAGCATCTTTCAGTTCTTGTCGCCCTTACACTTATCAATTATTGTTCTGTTATGTCCCCACGGAATGCTGAAAATGCCCATTTTATGGTAGTCCACAAGCTGTGGACTTGATTTTTTCTCTGAGTCCACAAGCTGTGGACTTACATATAATTCATAAAAATACTGCATGTATTTTAAATTTGTCACCGAAAATGATTTCACATCCGGAAATTCCGAAACAAGGTCATTGCTCAATTTTTGATATAAAGAACTACCTTCATTTCCTTTTTCTTTTAAACTATAAATCTCTCCGCCGAGCCAGAAATAAAACTCAAGCATTTCTTCATTAAGGAATGATATTACAGAATAAGGTCTTTTCGCTTTGAAGTTGAAGCGGTAGATCGGAACTTTATTAATATTTTGCCTTAAGTATCATGAAAGTCTAAAAAGAGAGTTCGGAGGCGTAATCGTTTTGGAGAAATTGTACATTGTTTTTATGGATGAGCCGATATATGATATAGATAAGAAAAGGCAAAAGCCTTGGTGGGTTGACACCTAAAATCTGATATTTTTTCCAGACGTAGGTGCTGGAGGTTGGCAGGCAACGGAAAAACCTGATATTATCCAGACGTAGGTGCTGGAGGTTGGCAGACAACGGAAAAATCAACCACTAAATGGGAATGTTCATTGCTGCGGCAATGACATTCCCATTTTAAATTGTTAGAAAGGTATTACAACTGTATAAAAAGGGTTTTTGAAGGAGCGTTACGATCATGTAAGGCTCCTTTTTAGTATGAATTATTCCGCATAGAAAAAACGTTGTATCCGGGATGGACATGGAGGTACAAATATTTCAAGTTATGTCCTCATGGAATGCTGAAAATGCCCATTTTATGGTAGTCCACAAGTTGTGGACTTGATTTTTCTGCTGAGTCCACAAGCTGTAGATTTTCATCACGCAGAGTGCTCTTATCATTCATCGGGTAGTTCATCTTCAAAAGGTGTAAACGGGGTGTAAATCAGATACTTCCTTGCCTGTAAATGGCTTATTTACACCATTTCTTTAGGTTGTTTCAAATATTGCCGTGGCAAACGAAAAGCAGACGTATCATTGGTATTATTTACTCCTTTTTGCACCAAAAAAACCACTGCTACGCAGGGTTTCGGGAATAGTTATTTATGGTTTAAAAGTGCACCGGAGATAAATGATCGTTTTTTGAGGTATCAGAAGACTATAAGTGAGAGGCGTGATTAAAAGGAAGTTGTTCATAGTACGATGAACAGATTAGAAATATCATCGGAGTGAAGCCGGGGGAACGGAAGAGGACAATGCTGATTTTGATGTAACTATTGACATTACATCTCTGGGATGATATATTTGCGCCATCAGATGAAACCACAACGGTTACATCAATGAACTTTTTAACATTCGAGGATAATTACCTCGCAGGGCAGAGCCCGGAAAGGAAAATAATCATGACAAATAAGGAAAAAGCATTAGCACTCATCGGAACATTCGTATCAGGAGACACAGCAAAGGCAAAGGAACTTCTTGCACCAGGTTATATTCAGCATAACCTCGCATTTGGAACAGGGGCAGATGCATTTGTAGCAGCAGTTGAAGGACTTGTACAGGCACCTGTAAAAACAACAGTTAATAACATTCGTGCATTCGAGGATGGAGATAAGGTTTTCCTTCAGACAGTATATAATTTTGCAGGAGCAGGAGAGCAGGTCGGATTCGATGTTTTCAGATTCGATGCAGACGGGAAAATTGCAGAGCACTGGGATAATCTGGCAGACAAGGCAGCTCCTAATCCTTCAGGACATACTCAGATTGATGGAACTCTTGAGAAGAAAGATGTAGACAAGGAAGAAACACGTAAGGTTGTTGCCGGATTTGTAGGCGATGTACTCCGCGGGGAGAATCCGGATAAGCTTACTTCATATTATGACGGAGACAAGTACATTCAGCATAACACAGCAATAGCAGATGGTCTTTCCGGTCTTGGAGCTGCACTTGAAGCTATGGCTAAGCAAGGTATTTCGATGGTTTACAACAAGACACATATGGTTCTTGCAGATGGAGATTATGCTCTTGCCTGCTCGGAAGGAACCTTTGGCGGTGTACCTACAACCTACTATGATCTGTTCCGTATTGAGAACGGATTTATCGCAGAGCACTGGGATGTAATGGAGACATTAGCTGATAAGTCTACATGGGCTAATGAAAACGGAAAGTTTTAACTCAGTCGGAGTACAAGCTCCGACTGAGTTAAACGCTCCGCGAGGATGCGCACGGATTCGGACAGGAATTTGTCTGCTGAAGCAGACCCGAATCCGGCGCGCAAGACTCGCGAGCGAGTCTTGACTGTAACCATTGCAACTACATCTGTCACGACGTAAAATGATGGCAGGAGGGCGCAAACCGTCCAGTGGACGATTGTTCTGCGCCGACCGAAATTGAATGGAGAGATTAAAAATGCAGATATCAAGCAGATTTACGGTTGCACTTCATATTTTTACATGTGTGGATACATTTAAGGATGAACACAAGGTAACGAGCGATTTTCTTGCAGCCAGTATAAATACGAATCCTGTCATCATTAGAAAGATACTTACTCAGCTTAAGAACGCAGGGCTAATAAATGTTATCAGAGGAACAGGCGGAATAGAGCTTACAAGAGATCTTAAAGATATAACTTTTTATGATGTGTATCAGGCAATTGAGCCTTTGGAGGATGGAGATTTATTTAGATTTCATGAATCACCAAATCCAGAGTGCCCTGTTGGTAGGAATATCCATTTACTTTTGGATGATAAGTTGAAAAGCATCCAGGAAGCGATGGAATCAGAGATGAAAAAATACACTCTTAATGATTTAAGATCCGGAATGCAAGAACTGTTGGCAAAAGAAGCTTAACAATGAGACTCTGAGGTGTTTACTTCAGAGTCTTTTTTAGAAGGATGTGTAATATGGAAACTAAGGCTAAAAAATCAACACAGGAAGAACGCCTTGATTATCTCGTAGAAGAGTTTAAGGCAGATTCTGCTGAATATAAGGATTTAAAGACTCCAAATAGTACGGAAGATAAAAGACGAATCTTAAGGTCACTTATGAATATTCGTATGCCAAAAGAATTATCTTCTGAGGTCATGAAAGTACAGGATGAATATCTGACTGAAAGAGCGGCTGAAAAGGGTGTGGTGAATCTGTCAGACATCCCGGTTATCAGGGACGGACTATCCATCTGGCAGGGTGATATTACGAGACTTTCGGTGGATGCTATTGTGAATGCTGCAAATTCGCAGATGCTCGGTTGTTTTGTCCCGATGCATACTTGCATAGATAACTGTATCCATACTTTTTCAGGAGTGCAGTTGAGAGCCGAGTGCAACAAGCAGATGAATGAACTCCGAATCAGATATGGACGAGACTACGAACAGCCGACTGCTGTCCCGATGCTTACAGATGCGTATAATCTTCCAGCTAGGAAAGTTATTCATATAGTTGGTCCAATCGTACAGTACAAACTTACTCCGGAATTGGAAAAAAATCTGGAGAATTGCTATAAAAACACCTTGGATATGTGTGCGGAAAATGGTCTTAGGAGCGTAGCTTTTTGCTGTATTTCAACAGGAGTATTTCGTTTTCCAAACAAAAAGGCTGCCGAGATTGCGGTTAAGACTGTATCAGATTGGCTCAGTGAAAATCCTGATAAGATAGAAAGGGTGATATTCAATGTTTTCAAAGACGAAGATAAGACCATTTATGAAAAACTTATATGATGATATGCCAAATGGCTATCAGGAAACCATAGAAAAAGGAATGAACGCCGTGAGATGTTTTAACAGAAGTATGTCATATGGGAAGGGAAGCAAAGAAGAGCAAATAAAAAGGCTTTTGCAAGAAATCAAGGAAGCAGACGCAATTGTCCTTGGTGCAGGTGCTGGGCTTTCTACATCCGCTGGTTTGACATATAGTGGCAAGCGTTTTGAAAAATACTTTTATGACTTTGCCCAAAAATATGGGATTAGAGATATGTATTCAGGTGGTTTCTACCCGTTTCCGAGCGAAGAAATACGCTGGGCTTGGTGGGCGAGACATATTTATTTTAACAGATATATTGATGCTCCAAAGCCAGTGTATAGGGATCTTCTTAAGATAGTTTCCGATAAGGATTATTTTGTTATCACAACAAATGTAGATCACCAGTTTCAGAGAGCAGGGGTTGATAAGAAAAGACTATTCTATACTCAGGGTGATTATGGTTTGTTTCAGAGCGTGAATCCTGCTATTCAGAAAACCTTTGATAATGAAGAGTGGGTAATGAAAGCTATGGAAGCACAAGGTTTTGTAAGAGATGATCAGGGAGTATTTCAGGTACCGATTGATGGTAAGCTACTGATGAAGATTCCTTCTGAAATGATTCCAAAGTGTCCTGATGACGGCTCTGATATGACAATGAATTTGAGAGCTGATGATTCTTTTGTCGAAGATGAAGGATGGCATAGGGCATCTGCAGCATATTCTGATTTTATTCGTAGACATGAGAATCTTCACGTTCTTTATCTTGAACTTGGAGTGGGAGCCAACACCCCTGTTATAATAAAGTATCCATTCTGGCAGATGACGCTGGCAAATGATAAAGCGGTATATGCCTGCTTAAATTATGGTGAATCATTCTGCCCAGAGAAAATTGCAGATAGAAGTATATGCATTGATGGTGATATAGGAGAAGTATTTGAAACGCAGATTCTTTAAATGTCTGCAAAATGTCGGCTTGATGTCTGTTTTCAAGTGATTTTGGGTGTGTTATATTTACAATGGACAAAGAAATGAGGAAAACAAAAAGCTTCCCGGAAGCCGAGTCCATTTTCTTTTGCAAAAGAATAGAACTTATAGTGAGCGTCAGCTCAGGATAACGTGTCCTGAGTCTGGCGCTTTTTCTATTTCAGAAAAACGGAGGTAAACATGGATTACGAAAATTTCAAAGAAGAGCTGATTGAAGGTTTGAAGGAAAACTTCGAGGCCAGAGGCATCGAGGGAATGAGCTTCAGAAGATTGGGGCATTTGCGGAATATGCTGCAATTGATGCTTCGTCAATCGCCAAGGTGCCGGAGTATCTTTCTGATGAAGAAGCAGTCTGTGTACCACTGACGGCTCTTACAGCACTGCAGGCTATAACGCATGCATGATTCGCACAAAAAAGCAAGTGTAAAACAGACCTTTATCAGTGTAACTGATAGGGTCTGTTTTTTATAGTGATAGATTAGGGTGTGAAAGGGGAGTGGCATCAAGTAAAGCTTTGGTATGGTTATTGAAAGGAGTCAAAAATGAAAAGAAAACATGAAATTATATGTAATAGCGAAAGAGAAATGAACAGACGGGCAGATTCCTTGATAGAGCAGGGATATACGGTTGAGACACATTCAGGTGTACTGCCTGTTCAGCCGGTTTGTATCCCCACATATAAAGTAGTATTTTGGGATAAATCTGTGTAAAACATATATGGAAAAGGAGATTAACCATGACGGATTATATCGCATTCTGCGGACTTGATTGTGAACAGTGTGACGCGCGTAAAGCAACGGTTAATGATGACAACGAGCTTAGAGCAAAGGTTGCTGAAGAATGGTCTAAGCTAAATGGTGTAGAGATAACCTCCGATATGATAAATTGCGTAGGCTGCAGGCTTACAGGAGTGAAGACGCCTTTTTGCCAGTCTTTGTGTAAGATCAGGCAATGTGCATTGGGCAGAAAGGTTGATACTTGCGGAGACTGCACTGAAATGACATCATGTTCCAAGCTTTCTGAAATAATCGGTAATAATCCTGATGCCAAGCGTAGACTTGAGGGTAAATAAAGCTCAGGACTTTGATATAATGTGTTGTAGTTAAAGAAATTCACGCTATGACAGGGGGATTTATGGAAAACAAGGACATTATTGAGGATTCTGAATTACGTATTGCTATATGTGATGATGACAAGTCTGATCGGGAAAAGGTACATGTCCTTCTTCAGGACTAGGTTTTGAAAGGTACTGATAATGGATAATAAAACAAACAATTATGATATTCCCAAGAGAGACGGAAGTGTGTGGCCAGAAGATATCTGTCCTGCATACACCCCAAGAGAGGATGCAATTCCAAGCTTGAAAGGCTGCTGGTACTGTAAATATGCAGATTTTCATCTGAAGGAAGAAAGAGCTCTTGAGGTGGGAATCTGTAAATGGCCAAATAAAATAATTGATTAGTTTATGATAAGATTTAATCTTATATGAAGTATACCAATATCGGCTCCTACTCAACGGCTATGGCCAATGGTATGAAAAAAGTGAAAGAATACCCTGATCCCAAGAATGAAATATCTTACGCGTATGCAATTTCGCGTACGGAGTGGGAAAAAGAGAAAGGGCATAAGGGAAGACGGATATATGGAGATAGATATTTGTTTTCCATTGAAATGAATTATTATAAGTGCAGAACAGGCTCAAATAAGTGTATTTGGGTCTGTTTTATTTTGAGGATGATAGGATGAATCGGAAAGAGGAATGCTATCATGAATTATAAGATTTTTGGAAGTAAAACTGTAGATATCGTAATAGAAATGGGCCTTGGAGCATGCATAGCTGAATGGGAAGCGCTTGCAAGAGAGCTTGGAGAGAATCACGGTGTGCTTGTCTATGAAAGAGCCGGGATAAATCACAGTGATAAGAGTGATAAAGAAAGAACGCCTACGAATATTGCTAAAGAATTAATGAATCTCCTAGATGAAATCCCGCATGATGAAAAGCTGGTGATAATAGGACATTCGCAGGGAGGACTGTATGCCATCGAGTTCTGTGGTCTCTATCCGGAGATGGTAAAGGGACTAATTCTTTTGGACCCATTAACTACAGAAGATAATAGATTTAAGAAGGAATTAACTGCGAAGGAGTTTAAAAAATCCGGAGTAGATAAGAGTAAAAACTTTATTTTTTTAGAAACGCTTACTAAGCTTGGAATGAAAGGCTTTGTAAAGAAAGTGATGTGTCAGGCACCGCCTTTTTATTACGCCAATTTTTCCAAGGAGCAAAATGAGGATATCCTTAATTCGCTTGTAAATACCACGCATCTACGCACATGCAGGGAAGAGTATAGGCTAGCTCACGATGGTGCATCGTTAAAAAATATGGTATCTAAGGAAAAATATCCTGATATTCCGATAATTCTTGTGACTCATTCATCTGAGGAAGCAATCAAGGAAAACATGGAATTTGGTGGAAACAGCCGTCCTTTTGCCGCCAGGATCGAACAACTGTGGCAGGAGATCATGAAAGAGTATTTAGGGTATTCGAAAAGAGCAATATGGATCCAGGCTAAGAAAAGCACTCATTATATTCACCTGACGGAACCGGAAATAGTTATAGAGAGCGTCAATACCTTTCTATTTGGCACAAAGAAATCAGCAATTTTAAGTTAATCGGACTGAAAATAGGACAGATTTGAACAGAAAATGACAGGATGAGTACTTACTGACCAGATATACTAATTGTGTCAGGGTAAAGGAAAGGCTGTTTCGAGTCGTTGGTGTATATTTCTCCGTTCTTTCTTCAGAAGGGATTCTCCTTGATGACCGGATACGGAATCGGGGAGTATATCAGAAACCGCAGGCTGTATCAGGCAGCATTGGATCTGAAGAATACGGATGATAAGGTAATCGATATTGCATACGCTTATTGCTATGAGACGCCTGAGAGCTTCACAAAGGCATTTTCTCGCTTTCACGGTGTAACACCATCACAGGTCCGTGATGGGGCGGCTGTGAGGACGTTCCTTCCACTGACTATAAAACTACAGGTTCAAGGAGGCAATCAAATGAATTGTAAAATTACAAAAATGTTCCAGTTTAAGGTTATCGGTTTTCAAAAGATATTTGATAATGATACTGCTTATCAGGAGATTCCAAAGTTCTGGGACGAGATTTGCGAGAAGTATGCAGCAAATGTTTATGCCGGGAATGCTCCGGCCAATCCTTATGAGAAGGCTATCGTAGAGAACTGCATTGGAGAGTATGGAGTCTGCATCGATGATATTGGAGAGGGAAAGTTTAGGTATCTTGTGGCTGGGAAGTATGCCGGAGGGGAAGTTCCTGAAGGAATGGTGGTCTATGAGTTTCCGATGGGTGACTGGGCAGTATTTGACTGCATCGGCCCTATTCCTGAGGCACTGCAGAGCCTGAATACACAGATTTTCAATGAGTGGCTTCCGGGTAATCCGGACTATGAACTTTGCGGGAATGCATCTGCAGAATGGTATGACTGTGTAAATGGCGAAATGACGGATAAGGATTATCACAGTGCAATCTGGATCCCCGTGAAGAAGAAAGATGGAAATAACTGATGCATGTCTTGGAGAGAAGAATCGGGCGACCGATTCTTCTCTCATTAACAAACATGATACCAGTTTCGCAATGGTAATAAAGAATTTTGGATGATAGGCTAAGACTAATATAAAATCAGACTTTAGATTAGTCGAGGGAGACCTGTTTTGAGCAAAAGGACGAGACAATACCTTGGATTGATTGTAGCTATAATTTCATATTACATGATTCACGAAGGAGCACATTTGTTATATGGAATGTATTATTAAGTAAGAGCATAAAATCATGAGAATAGTGGGTGATTTAATTGAAATATATGTATATCATAATACCTTTAATACTGATCACTATCATATGTGTCTTAATTCCTCCAAGTACCGGGCAACTGCCTAAGGGCCATGCGATAAGTGAGAAGACAAAATTAGACATAAATGGCACCAATATAGGGACGATCATCTTATCTGATAATGTTGACAACCCTGTGCTGCTTGTCTGCGGAGGCGGCCCGGGAATTCCGCAGTATCTGGTAGAGAGTTTATATCCATCGATACTCCCCGAGTATTTTACCGTGTGCTATTTCGATTACAAGGGAACCGGCCTGTCTTTTGAAAGTGATGCCAATCCTGATGATATGACGACAGAGAGATTTATCGATGATGCCATTTTGGTGACAGACTATCTCAGAGACCGCTTTGGACAGGAAAAGATATATATCATGGGCCATTCGTTTGGGACCTATATTGCGTTAAATGTGGTTTCGCTTCACCCGGAGAAATATATCGCATATATGGCTATGTCACAGTGCTGTGATCAGCATCGCTCAGAACTTCTGGCTTATGATTACATGCGTTCTCAGTATGAGGCACAGGGCAACAACTCGATGGTTAAGAAGTTTGATAAATACAGGATACACGAGTCGCAGGAGGATTATGCAAAATATTCCGGCTCAGGTCTCAGGGACAAGGCCATGCATGAACTTGGTGTCGGGACGACATCGGACATGGATAATGTGATAACAGGCCTCTTTTTCCCAAGCCTTCGGGTAACAGCTTATACTCCGCTTGAGAGGATAAATCTGTGGAGAGGGAAGGCTTCTTCCGGTAAGTTTGTGGTTCATAATGAATCTAGGATGTTTAATGCGTTTGAAAGCGTCAGGAGCATTGATATACCGATCTGGTTCTTTGCCGGTGAGCATGATATGACATGCGCCACATCGGTGCAGAAGGAATACTACGAGACAATACAAGCACCGGAAAAAGAGTTCTTTTTATATAAAGGATGCGCTCACAGTCCTATCTATGAGGATGGAATAAGGACGCGGGAAATACTGAAGAAAATGCTTTAGCAGAAGTGATGAACGAACAGAAGGAGAGAATGCATGGAAACTTGCCGGCACCTGTTGAGCAGATGCTTGAGAGGAAACATGGATTGTTTGATTCTGAAGCTGTGGATTACAGATTTGATGGAGTAAATGGAGATGCGGCGGCTTTGTGCAAGTCGCTTCAAGAACATATCTTGGTGGGACAGCAAAATGATTAGACTTATGGAGAACATTGGTTTGAACTAAAACAGGAAAAGAGAAGAGAAAAACATAAAGGGCATTGACAGGAATTTTGACGTAACAATTGGAGAATTAAAATGGAAACAGATATGGTGCTTGGATTGTGCGGGACTGCAAGTATGGTATTCCATTGCCCGCCGGTTGTAATGAGGATTTTATCTAATATCTGCGCGTGGGCACCGACAATTGTGCTGCTAATAGGCTTTAAGTTTTTTTGTTCTGGTCGTAGTATTGCTCATTTTTACAAAAAAGCTTTTGGTGGAAAGATAAGCATAGTAACGCTGGTAGCTTCAGCTATACTTACTCTTGGAGCTACTATTATTACAGTATTTGTTTTGTCCTTGATTCAGGGGAAGGCATTTGGTGAGTACTGGCATAGTGATACACTTTTGCTTTAATTTTCTGTATTGTTTCTTACAGGTTGATATCTGGTTTTATGTTGTACTGTCAGCAATATACATAGTGATTATTGCGCTGATATGTTGGAAAAAGAATGTGATGTCAAAAGAATGATATCCGTTTAAAATAACAAGAAGGAGGAAGGACATGATCAATTGCAGTGTATATGCTCCATGCAGATGAAAAATATTTGTATGGAGGTTAAATAATAATGAAAAACAGAATAAAGGAATTAAGAGATTTTTACATAATCTGGATCACACAGAGTCTATCACAGCTTGGAAGTGCAATAACTGGATTTGCGCTGACACTGTGGATGTATGAAAAGACTGGATCAGCGCTGAGTACTGCAGCACTTACAATCTGTACATATGCGCCATATGTCATTATGAGCATTTTTGCCGGAGCAATAACAGATAAATTCGATAAAAAGAAAACCATGCTCATATGCGATCTTTTAGCGGCACTTACAACGGTTGTTGTATTTGTACTGTACAAAACTGATACGCTGACCATGTGGCACCTATATGCCATCAATGCCTTTTCGGGTCTCATGAACACTGTTCAGCAGCCCGCTTCAGAAGTGGCATATTCACTTATCGTTCCAAAAGAGCATTATCAGAAGACCAGTGGCTTTCAGCAATTGTCCCGTTCGCTTATTTCAATTGGCAATCCGCTCATAGCTGCAGCACTCTATGGACTGGCAGGGTTGGATACGGTTATTGCGGTAGATCTTCTGTCTTTTGCCATAGCATTTGTGGCATTAATGTTCTTTATAAAATTGCCAGAGATCAAGGACGGAACAAGTAAGGACGAAAACGTGATCAAACTGGCTAAGGAGGGACTAAAGTTCCTAAAGGAAACTCCGCTCATACTTACTGTAATACTGTTTATGGCGGGGGTTAACCTCACAGCTTCAGCCTTTGATGCTGTACTTCCGGCCCTTGTTATACCTCAAAAAGGTAACAATGTTTATGGGATCGTAACAGCATGCTCAGGACTGGCCATGGTGGCAGGAAGTTTCCTTCCAATGATCCTGCCAAAGCCCAAGGACAGGGTAAGAGTCATATATCTCACGATGCTTTTTGCGCTGGGGATAGAGAACTTTTTACTGTCCTTTGCAAGAAGCTCTGTTTTATGGTGCATAGGCCAGATAATAGGATGGGTGTTTGTTCCACTCATGGCAGCCAACCAGAATGTAATAATGCGCAATGTTATTCCAATAGAGCTTCAGGGAAGAGTATATGCTTGCAGAAATACTCTGCAGTTCTTTACTATTCCAATCGGACTTTTCCTTGGCGGACTCTTTGTAGACAAGATCTGCGAACCGTTTATGGCATTGAAAAGTAATGATCCGTTCTGGACTTTTCTTTTCGGAAGCGGAAAGGGATCAGGCGCCGCAATGATGATGTTCATTCTTGGTGTGACAGGAACAGTCATATGTATAATCTCCGGTCAGATCATGAAAAAATATAGATATACTGAAGAATGATTTTTGACTTAAATATAGTGTAAAACAGCCTCAAATGAGTGTAAATTTGAGGCTGTTTTTTGTTTTGTGATAAATATATTATTGGGAAAAAGAAATTTAATCTATTGCTTATCAGATTAAGGGAGAATAAAGTAGTGGAAATCAAGCGAGTCACAGCCCCTTCGCCAGATTAAAGATGATAGGACAAAGGAAATACTGCTGGCCCAGATAAATGCGTTGGTAAGAATTTGGAAAATCTCTTTTATAAAAAAGGGTTGACACTGTGTCAAATCGGTGATATTATCCAAACATCAACTGACACAATGTCAACAGAAAGGAGAACTTAAAATGGTAAAAGGATTACCGAAAATTGTACTTGGCGCATGGGCCTGGGGCAACGATGGAACCTTTGGTGGAAATTTAACAGCAGATTCGCTTAAGCCTATATTTGATGCAGCAATGAAGGCTGGGCTTAACCTCTGGGATACAGCTTATGTTTATGGGATGGGAACATCAGAAAAGACACTTGGAAGTTTTATAAAAGATCTCCCGAGAGATTCATATATCATTTCAGACAAACTGACTCCTCAGTGTGCGGATTACACTTCCAAAACTCCGGTTGAGGACATGTTAACGACTGAATATGAAATGCTTGGTATCGACAACATGGATATTTACTGGGTGCATAACCCTGTTGATGCTCCAAAGTGGATTACAGAAGTTGCAAAGTATTTCGAAGGAAAAGAAAACGTACCTGTGATTGGTGTTTCAAATCACAATCTTGCCGAGATAAAAGAAGCAGATAAAATCCTAAAAGTGCACGGTCTTAAACTTGGCGCTGTACAGAATCATTACAGCTTACTCAACAGATCCTCAGAGGATTCAGGTATTGTTGATTACTGCAAAGAAAATGGAATTCAGTTCTGGGCATACATGGTTCTGGAACAAGGAGCTCTTTCAGGAAAATATGATACAAAGAACCCTATGCCTGCAGGATCGGGAAGAGCAGAAACTTACAATCCGGTACTTGATAAACTTGAGATCATGAACGCGAAGCTTAAGGAAGTAGCAGATAAGTACAATGTAGCTCCGGCACAGATTCCCGTTGCATGGGCGATTGCAAAAGGGGCATTACCTATCATCGGTGTTACAAAGGTCAGCCATGTTGAGGATGCTGTGAAAGCCTGCAATGTAGAGCTTACCCAGGATGAAATAAAGGTACTTGAGAATACAGCAGATAGTCTGGAACTGAATCTTATCCGCATGTGGGAGAAGAAGATGGAATAATTTTTTTGTCCTGAGATTGACTGTGTGTCAACCAGACGATATTATAAAAGTATTGATACACAGTTTAAGGAGTAAAATCATGGCAGTAGAAAATAAAGAAACAATTGACAAAAGAAGAGAGGAAATAATGGATGCCTGTGAGAAGCTTTATGAAACAATGGGCTTTCAGAGCATTAACATAAAGGTTATCAGCACAGAGACCAGTTTTTCCAGACCTTCTATATACAATTATTTTCAGACTAAGGAAGAAATCTTTTTAGGACTTTTGACCCGTGAATATATGAAGTGGAATGAAGCTCTTAAAAGCATTATCAGAAGAAACGCTGATATGGATAAAGATACCTTGGCGAGAGCAATAGCAAAATCTATGGAGGAACGTAAGACACTTCTGAAAATTTCTGCCATGAATCTGTATGAGATAGAGGAAAACAGCAGGGCTGAGCTCCTTGTAGAATACAAGAAAGTTTTTAAGGATTCCGTAGAGCTGTTTGATGAATGCCTGAAAAAACATCTGGGTGTGTCGGAAGAGAAAAGCGCACAGATAAGATATGCATTCTTTCCTTATATGTACGGGATATATCCATACTCATATCCTACAGATAAGCAGATATCAGCAATGGATGAGGTAAAACTCTCTCATATGGATGTGACAATTTATGAAATGACTTATCAGTTTTTAAGGCTGATCTTATGATTGAAGAAAGGAATTTAAAATGAAGAAGAATATTGGAGCAACACTTGCATTATACCCAGCACCTGTAATCGTAGTAGGAGCAATGGTAGATGGAAAACCTAAGGAGTGAGGAATATGAGCGAAAAGATTGTACAGACAGCTGGAAGAGAACAGCTTGGAGAATTTGCACCGGATTTTGCGCATTTTAATGATGATGTTTTATTTGGAGAGAACTGGAATAATCAGGACATTGATGTAAAGACAAGGAGTATCATTACAGTTGTGGCACTAATGTCTCAGGGGATTACAGACAACAGTCTGAAATATCATATCATGAACGCTAAAAATCATGGCGTTACGCAAAAGGAAATGGCTGCTGTTATTACACATGTTGCTTTTTATGCCGGATGGCCGAAGGCATGGGCTGTGTTTAACCTTGCAAAGGAAGTATATAATGAGCCTGTCACTGAGATTACAGACAAGGATCGTTATCAGAATACTATTTTCTTTCCCATAGGGAATCCAAATGATGCTTATGCTCAGTATTTTGATGGACAGAGCTATCTTGCACCGATTTCTACAGAACAGATTCCTATTTACAATGTGACTTTTGAACCTGGATGCAGGAACCATTGGCATATACATCATTCAAAGAGTGGCGGAGGACAGATGCTTATCTGTGTCGGAGGCAGAGGATTTTACCAGGAAGAGGGAAAAGAAGCACGAGAACTTCATCCCGGGGACGTAGTAAATATACCTGCTAATGTAAAGCACTGGCATGGTGCAGCTGCTGACTCATGGTTCTCACATCTTGCCATTGAGATAGAAGGCGAGGAGACAAGTAATGAATGGTGTGAATCGGTGGCAGAAGAGGATTATCTGAAAATCCAGTAAGTATGGATATTGGTAGATTGACATAACCCGAATTATTAAGTAACATCAGAACAGTTGAATTAAAAAGACGCCCATTGCTACTGAGTAGTGGGATAAACGTCATTCCTTTGCCGTTAGGTCTTAGCAGGTAAGGGAATGGCGTATTTTATTATATGGAGGTTTTCTAATGAAATGGATTTATCTGTTTATTGCAGGAGGAAATAATTAGTTATTACGATTTCATAAATACAGCATGTCTCATATAATAATACAACTGTTTTCATTTTTTGCTCCATTCCATAAGTTCCGGAATATCATACTTCAATGTATCAAAAACAATGTTCAAAATAATTATCGTTTTTCGTGTTATCCATATATTCTAATTCCATCCCTTAAAATCTCATCCGTCAGTTCCAGATTATCTTTAAGTTGCTCTAGGCTTAGCACATCTACCTTCTTATGGAGAGAAGTCCTGAGTTTTTCAACCATGCCATAAAACTTTAGTCCTTTTACATCAGAAGAAACCAGCAAATCCACATCGCTGGTTTCCACGGCTTTTCCTTTTGCATAAGACCCAAATAAAACACAATAATGTACGGGATATTCCGAGAAAACACTTTCGCATTTTTCTTTTATATATTCCAGTTCCAAAATACCGTGTTCTTCGTCTAGCGGGTTTATTGCATTAAGTTTATCAAGAATGTAATTATATTTTAGTGTACCTACCTTATCTGCATCATTTTCATAAGATTTATATGACCTCAGAGAAATGCCAAGTATTTCTGCCACCTGCTGCTGGGTCAGTTTCTTTTCTGTTCTTAATTCTTTGATAGTACTCATATTGCATCTCTACTATAAACAATATGCAATATTTGCACTTTGATGTCGAGCATAAGTGCAAATATTGCACTTGCTATTTGTTGTTAGTGAACCGCAATAATTTGGTAGTACGAACATGTCTCTTGGACAAGATTCGCCTTGTTTTGCGTCATTTTGTGCCACCATGCAAGGGTTCGAGAATAGTTATTTATGGTTCAAAACGACAAAATTATGTACATTATACCAAACTGAGGCAAGTTGTTATTACAAGATAGTAAAAATGGTAGTTAAATTTTGGGAGAATGAGAAAATAGTTTTCTTATGAGAGGCTATGCTCGGATTTAGATTCAATAAAGAAGTAGATGCCACAGAAGATGTTTAAGATAATTTAATATTTTCATTAGAGGCCCGTGGGCCATATCCATAGGTGTACTAATTTTTGTCATATGATTACCGCCTTTGAGATTTAGCGATAATACACTAGCACTTTACAGAAAAGTGCGCAAACACGTGCATTCACGCGCTGACGTGTTAAAATAAAGGTGTGCAACTAATAAAGGCAGGGAAGACGACTCGGTGGTATATAGGAGGCAGGATGGATTTTACACTTAAAGTTCCAACAAAAGAAGACATGCAGAGTATTGTAGACGTTTGCAACAATGTTGACAGGACATATCTTTCGGAGCGTATGCCGAATCCATATACGGAGGCTTCTGCTGACTGGTGGATCAATATGATCAGGGAAAATGATGGAAAGACCGGAATATGGCGCCTGATATGTATTGACGGCAGAGATGTGGGACATATTTCTGTTGAAAAGAAAGAGGATGTCTATCGTAAGGACAGTGAGATCGGATATCTCCTCCGCACAGAGTACTGGTCAAAGGGAATCATGACAGAGGCAGTTATGAGGATCTGCAGGATCGCCTTTGAAGAACTTGATATTGAGAGGATCACAGGTCTTTATTATGAGCCCAACGTGGCGTCAGGCCGGGTGCTTGAGAAAGCAGGGTTCGAATATGAGGGACTCATGAAGAATGCCGTATTTAAAAATAATGAGCTTTATAATCTCTGTGTTACCGGGTTATTAAAGGAGAATATGCAGAAGCACTAAAGAATAATACGTGAAATGACGAAAGTGTAAAGAGAGCATTTTTTTGATCGGTGGTTTGACCCCAGAGAGGTTGGCTGTGCATGATCCAAAAAAAATATGATTTTCACACTTTTGATGAGCTAAAAGCAACAGTTGATAGGATAGTTAAATCCGATGATTATATCGAGGCTTCGGGAATCCTTATCCAGTTATATAATCCAAAGATCGATGCAGATGATGAGCTGATAGTAGATTATATCAATACAAATTGCTGTAAAGCATGTCTTACAGGTATAACCTGTGCGAACATAGCTGATAAGGAATATGATATCAAGGATAATCCTATCGAGCTTAACGTAACATTCTTTAAGAAAACAAAGCTCATGCAGTACGAGTTTGACATGAGATCTGTAACAGGTTTTGTGGCGGGACGTATTATAAATGAGGAACTGCCTGATATACCGGATGCAAAGTGCATGCTGGTCTGTTATTCATGCGGAAGTGCAGTCATTCATTCCTTTACAAATGAGTTTAGTCACTACAATATCCCGATTTTCGGTGCAAAAGCCGGGCGGAGCATCAGAGAACTGAACACGGCAAAGGTATATGGCAAAAAAGCCGGAGAAAATCGGATAGTTGCTATAGTATTTTCGGGAAAAGAACTTCATTTTCATATGGATAACTGTCTCGGCTTTAAGGAAATCGGAGTAGAAATGCTCGTAACGAAGACCGAAGGCGACAACATTATCTCGGAAATAGATCACAGACCGGCAACAGAAGTCTATTCTAAATATCTGAATGTTCGTCCCAATAATTATTTTGTGCAGAATGTCTGTGAGTTTCCTATGGTATTTCACAGAAGGGATTGTGTGGTCGCAAGGGTTCCGTCAGCTTATGGAGAGGATGGATCGATCCACTTTACAGCCGATGTGTTAAAGGGTGAGACGCTAAGACTTTCCTATGGTAATGCGGACAATCTTTTGTACATAATCAAAAAGTCCGTAGAGGCACTAAAAAGATTTCAGCCTGAAGCTGTATTTTTATTTGAATGTGGAAATAGGGTCAGATTTCTTAAAGATAAGGCTGTATGTGAGCCGGAAAGCTATAGAGAGTTGGCTCCGAATGCTTCTCTGGCAGTGGGTTATGCGGAGCTCTTTTTCACATCTTCCGGAAGCGGCGGTGTGCTAAACAGTGCTACTGTTGCAGTGGGACTCACTGAAAATGAAGATGCTAAAAATGAGATAATGTCCTGTATCAACTTTGTTGAAGATGGAGAAATTCAAAAAGATGAAAGAGACTATATCCCATTTGTTGACAGGATACTTAATTTCCTTGAAAGGACTTCGTCTGAACTTGATGCGGTAAATAAGGAGCTTGGCAGGATAGCTTATACGGATCAGCTCACCCGCGTTTATAACAGGTGGGAGCTTGAGCATAAAATAAATGAAATACTGAGTATCAGTAACGAGGACGGTTCTCCGGCGTGTCTTATTTTCATGGACATCGATCATTTTAAGCATGTAAACGATACGTATGGTCATGATATAGGTGACATGGTCCTTCGGGCTTCCGTCGAGATCATAAAGGATAATCTGGAACCGCAGTATGTATTTGGTCGATGGGGCGGAGAGGAGTTTATCTGTGTCTTGCCTGATATGGAGTTGAACCAGGCGCTGGAATTTGCTGAGGGTATCAGAAAGCAGATAGAAGAGAACTGTTTTGTGATAGTCCAGCATATAACAATGAGTTTCGGAGTTACCCGTATCCAAAAAGGAGATGATCTAAACTCATTTGTAAAACGCGCCGACCAGGCACTTTATGTCGCAAAGGAAAGCGGAAGAAACAGAGTGATCAGTCGTTAAAAAGAATATGATGTAAAAACCACAATTCCGGCAATTTTTGCCGGGATTGTGGTTTTTGTAAATTATGGGCTTTAGCCTGATTCGGGGCTTGGAGTTTTTGCGAATCAAAAATGGAAAGCACCGAATCAATACTATGCGGGTGCGAGTCAGGTGTTATACAAAAAAGCTACCTTTCCGCCGACAATAAAGTTGTTCAGGCAATATTGCGGAAAGGAAAGGTAGCTATGGCGAAGAAAGAATATTCGCTCGCGCATACTAAATGGATGTGCAAGTATCATATCGTCTTCACTCCGAAGTATAGGTGAAAAAAAATTTACAATCAATACAAGGTGGATATAAGAGATATCATCAAGCAACTGTGTAGTTATAAAGGCGTTGAGATAATAGAGGGACATTTAATGCCGGATCATATACACATGTTGGTGAGCATTCCACCGAAGATGAGTGTATCGTCGTTTATGGGATATCTGAAGGGTAAAAGTGCGCTTATGATATTCGATAGACATGCAAACTTGAAATATAAGTTTGGAAATCGTCACTTTTGGGCAGAAGGATACTATGTAAGTACGGTAGGATTGAATGAAGCCACAATAAGAAAGTACATTCAGGAACAGGAAAAGCACGATATAGCCATGGATAAACTGAGTGTAAAGGAATATGAGGACCCTTTTAAGGGTTAAGTGTGAAGTAGTACAAATACCCCTTAAGGGGTATCAACGAGTCAAGAGAAAGCCAGCGCCTTTAGACGCTGGCCTAGTATCAAGGGCTTATAGCCCTAGTGCAAACCACCCGTTGGACGGGTGGTTCTGATTTTCAATGGCGGAGGGGATTTATTTATGAACAGATATGATTAGGATGTAAACCTATTGGGGAAATGTACCTGTAACAAAAGATGTTTTTAAATGCGTGTCTGAATCCGGGTTCAAGACTGTACGGATCCCGGTTTCATGGTATGTACATACAGACAGCAAAGGGATGATCGAAGAAGCATGGATGGCGAGGGTTAGAGAAGTAGTAGACATGGCGCTTGATAATGGTCTGTATGTGATATTGAATAATCATCATGAAAATTTCATCATTCCGGATTATGAACATGAGGAGAGTTTAAAAGAGACTCTCGTAAAGCTGTGGAAGCAGATTGCAGAGGAATTTAAGGAATATGATGAACGACTTTTCTTTGAAGGCATGAATGAACCCAGAATGAAGGATACATCGGAAGAGTGGACGGATGGTTCTGAGGAAAGCAGAGAAGTTGTGAATAATTTAAACGAAGCATTACAGGAATTAAAGACTGCGATACAGGAAAATTTTCTGGCAAATAAGATTCCTGTGGTAATCACGGAATTTGGGTGCGACAAAAAACCATCAGATGATGAAAGAATAAAATGGTTGAAATATTATGTAGGAAGCTTTGCAGAAAAAGGGGTCCCCTGTATATGGTGGGATAATGGTAAGGAAGAGATGTACAGGATAATTGACAGAGAGAATGCCGTTATCACAAAAAACGAACTGGTAGATACATTTATCTCTTTTTACGATAGGTGATCTGTAAGCGTCATATATGCCCCTGGATTCCCATGCAGCTGATTTTTCTTCATAATGGTGTCGAAATCCGATCTGCCACATTGGAAGGTTGGAAAAATTGTAAGCGTCATATATGCCCC
>JNJK01000046.1 GCA_000701625.1 Lachnospiraceae bacterium MC2017 | reverse complement strand
GCAATGTTGGCGAGTAAATCTATTCGCAATGTGAATAGATAGATTTTGAATAATATTTAATTCGAGTATAACAAGGGATATTAAGAGAAATGAAGCTTAAGAAACTTTTAGGAAACTTGCTAGTGGCTTTATTAGCAACATCAATGTTGTTTTCAACAACAGCAATGGCATCAAGTAATACAGAAGGTGCAGATGAGACTGCATTTGAAACACAGAGTTTAAACTCCTCAGTGGAGACAGAAACATCTGATAATGAATGGGAAACAGTAGGAGATTCATCTTGGGATGCAAAAGACCTTGGACCAATATCAGATGAAGAGAAAGCTTGGTACATTGATAATGGGGAAGCAACTGTTGATGAAGTAGAAAATTTTCATGATTACAGTATAACAGTACAGTTTGATAGAGATGCAGCACGTGAAGAAGCTGAATTACTTAATAAATTCAGAACATCAGATACATGGTATAGAGATGATGGCTCAAAAGGACAGATGTCTGCACATGGAGAGATGTACAATCCTACAACTGGTACGTACACTGAGACACCAGAGCACAGCATATCAGGCGAAACGGAAGGCATTATAGAAGTATCAGGACTCAATGCACTCGAATATGACTACGGTCTTGAGCAGGTAGCAATGGAGAGAGCTCGTAACTGCTTGTTTAGATTTGGACATATAAATCCTGATTCAACTGTAGCCAGTATGGTATATTACAAGTACACAAATAAGTCAAGAGGATATGGCAGTGAAAATATTCATATAGGCAAGATGTATGAAATTACTAATGCACAAGATTCTCTTGAGAAAGAGTTTTGCAATTTCAAAGATCAGGCACATAGACGTAATATGCTTCGTGAAGGATTTACACATGTAGGAATTGGTGTAGTACACTACGGAGATTTAACAGCAGTAGTTCAGGTATTTGCAAATGGAGCAACAGGTATAACAGAAGATCAGGGTTATGATGGAGTACAGACACAGACTGTAGTAGTAGATACATCTGCTGTTAGGAATTACGATGGGCTTTGTCCAGCTGACACATTCGTAAAAATACCTACCATAGCAAATTGCACAGAGAGGACTGAAAACATTATAGAGGAGCCAACAGAGGCAGTAGATATTCAGCCGGAAGTTTCATATAGGGATCCTAAAGACCTTGGGCATACATCACTTGAAGAGTATGCAGATGATGAAAATATGCATGACTTCAGTATTAAGGTCGAATATGACAGAAAAGCAGCAAGGAGGGGGGCTGAATTACTAAATAAGTTTAGAACATCAGATACGTGGTATTACAGTGAACCGGAGGAATCAGCTAACCCATACGAAAAAACAGATAAAGTAGCAGTGTCAGGACTTGAGCCACTTGAGTATGACTACGGTCTTGAAAAGATTGCCATGGAGAGGGCAGCAGAAATTCTTTTTTGTAATAGTCACGGTAGACCGGATGGAAAAACCGACTTTTCTGCGCTATACCACAAATACACTGAGCTGACATGGGGTTTCGGTGAGAACTTCTATTATAGTTCGGGGTCCTGGGATGAGGATTTTGATGTAGTAGTAGAAGCACAAACTGGACTTGAAGAGGAAGAAAATCCCTATAAATGGCAAGGGCATAGACGCAATATGCTTGTAAAAAGTGCAAGATATGTGGGCATTGGTGTTTTACGATATGGAGATGTATCAATTCTCGTACAGCAGTTCTCGTCTAGACCCACAGGCATAAAAAAGGACCAGGGTTATAACGGGTTAAAGACACAGATTGTAACAGCTGATACATCTTATATAAATAATATACCTAAGTGGGGATGCATTTATTATAAAGGTAAGGAAATAACAGAAACTGGTGATGAGTACCAAAACCGGCAGCAGGAGTATGATTATTATGAGTACTCACCAGACTTTTTTAGTGAGTCATATCTTGATGGCATAGTGAACGAGGTAAATAAATTCAGAACATCAGACACATGGATATATGACACGTTTGGTAAAAACACAGTAACGGGTTTAAAAGCATTAAAGAAAGATAACGGATTAGAGGAGATAGCGAAACAGAGAATTGCTGAAATGGCATTTCATTACAGCATGTCACGTCTTAAACCCGATGGCAGCTTATATTATGACGTATTTAATAAGATGGAAAATGCGGGTATATATGATGATATTTACATATCAGAATGTGAATCACGGTATGATATTAGTGACAAAAACAATCATGTATCAGCAAAGACAGTTGTTGATGGTTGGATTCAGGAAAATGCAAGCGATTATATAGGTCAGAGGGATAGAAGATCAATGCTGGACGAAGAATTAAAGTACATAGGTTCAGCATCAGCATTTGTAGAAGGTCATCAGTTAAATGTGATAGTAATGTCAAAAAAGCCAACAGGCAGAGAAGATGTGTCTAATACAGAGACATTTACAGTTGAGGTCATTAAAGGTACTGAATTAGATGATTACAGTTACTGGGATAGGGGACAGATTGTAATTCCGCCGGGAGCAACATTAGTTGAAGCTCCCAGAGATCCTAACTGGGATATCCCTGAGGGATGTAAGGCAGTAGCAGACGATTCTGATAACCAGGACGATCCGGATAACCCGAATAATCCGTACAATCCGTACAATCCGGGCAATTCAGATAATCCTGGCAACTCAGATAATCCGAATACTCCGGGAGGCTCCAGTGTTTCTGGAAACAATGAAAAAACTTCACTCAAACTGTTTTATAAATCAAAAACTGATATAAGTTCACTAATACAGGGCACAGGAGTTAAAGTAAAATACAGCTCAAGTAACAAGAAAGTAGCAAGAATAAACAACAAAGGTATAGCGACCGGCGGAAAGCTGGCAGGTACCGCTACGATCACAAAGTACATCAAGGAAACAAAGAAGTCACCTTGGACAGAGGCCGGCAGCATCACAGTTACAAACTACAATCCAACGCTGCCAAAGAAAGAAACACTAATCATTGGAAATACAATAAATCTAAATGAAAAGCTCACAGGTTCAGATGAAACACCGGTATCATGGGAATCATCAAACACCAGCGCCGTAACAGTAACAGCAGATGGTATAGCCACAGCAGTAGGCAAAGGATCAGCAAAGATCTCACCGGTATTCTCCACCGGAAAGAGCAAAGCAAAGATCACGATCAAAGTACCAAAGAACTAAAAAAAGAGGGCGAAGGTCACCAAGACCCAGCCCTCTCTTTTGTTGTACAAAAGCCACAACCAGCCGGGGACAGGGGCAATATCATACAAAGTGAACAATTAGGAAGCCGAGGCGACGGTGAGCGTGTATGATATTGCCCCTGCCTCCGGCGTTCAGTGTCCAATGTTAATGTAAACGAACACTTGAGCAGTTTGGAAAATATGCTATAATTAAGCAAAAATGCGAGGTACAAGCTTTGCAAATAGACATTTTGGCATATAATGGTCTGTCAGAAAATATGTTGAATGAATTGTCGTATCATAGTAATCTTGGCATTTCATTAAAGAAAAATCTCCATTATTTTTCTAAAGAAGATGTAATGGAAGAGATGAAGCAATATACAGAATGGTTGTATCAAAAAGAAGTACTTGATGATATAGCATTGGACTATAGAATTAAAAGTTTACAATCTATCAGCATGAAATTTGACAGGTATTATCCCGATAAGCAGATGAGAAAAGTATTCAATGACATTCTCGGATTCAGGGCTTTTTGTGATTCATATAAACAGGTTTTGGAATTGGAAAATGACATTTATCGGGTTGCTGATATGTCTGATGGAAAAAGTAACGATGATGGATATCGAGGAGTTCATCTTTACTACCAAATAGATAATAGTCACTATCCTATAGAGATACAGTTTAATACATTATTTGACAGGCAATTAAATAACTGGCTTCATGATTATGTTTATAAAAAATCATATCCGCAGGAAGTGGGAAGACAGTTAAGAGAGCAGTACGAAATGGGAAAAATACGTACGGAAGAAGATTTCAAGGAGATTCTGAAATGTGTTATATCTTAGTAAAAAACGTAAATAAGCGAGGATGTATCGCATTAAAAGCCCGCCATGGTAAAAAGCTTGTAGAGTTAAAAAGAAAACTTGAAGATATGGCAGATAAAGACACTCAGGTGGTTTTAATAAGCAGACCGTCAGCGTATGGTGAATATTCGCCGTACGCATTTGCAGAGTCCGAAGAAGAACTATTTGGAAATGTACAAAAATCACTTGCAAATTAATTAGTGATGAAGAATCTATTAGAGGGCGAAGGTCGATAAGACCCAGCCCTCTCTTTTGTTGTACAAAAGCCACAACCAGCCGGGGACAGGGGCAATATCATACAAAGCGAACAATTAGGAAGCCGAGGACAGAAGCGCGAGCATAGCTCAGGTGCGAGAGGTACTGTCTGAGGGTATTTTTGAGCTCCGCGCGGAGCGCATAGGAGCAAAAATACCCGAGTTACCGAAGCACCTGAAGATAGGCGGCGGAGCGCTTCAACTGAGGCGACGGTGAGCGTGTATGATATTGCCCCTGTCGTCGGCGTCCCCCAACCATGTCAATGAGTCAACGAAAAACACCCTCAACGGCAAGCGTAACAACAACCATCGTAAGCCCAATAACGGCAAGCGCCCTGAAAAGCATGAATTGTGATCAAAAAGTGATACAATTCATGCTTTTTCATAGAAAAATTGACGCAGATATGCTCGATGTATAAAATGTAGTCGATATTCATACTTGGCCGTAGCATTACCACGGATGTTGCGAACAGAAACCATTGCATATGGAGGGGGACACAATGAATAATACTGGTCATAAATTAAGAAAAATCTATTCGGCGGTTATTATATCTTCTGCGATATTCATTTTCTCATTTCTTAGTATACAAAAAGTATACGCAGACCCGATGTCATACGATTTCAGAGATAACTTATATATTGAAGCGGTTGGGCGTTACTGGAACTGGGATGGTGTGACTAACGTGGCTCAGTTCAAAGGTTCCGACGGCAATCCGTATTTTGCGGTAGATTCAGATACATCGGTAACGGTATATAAAACTGACGGGGGCAGGCCGCTTTCAGATACGATAACCCTTGAAAAGCAGCACCCTGTATTCGGAACGGCCATCTGTGACAGCAATGGAAATTATTATCTGGTGACCGGAGAAAATAATACTTCCGATGGGGCTAGAAATACTGAAACTGTATTTATTTCCAAATATGACAGCAATGGTAATCATATCAGTACTACCGGAGATAATGGCAGTTCAAGTCTCGCAGACCGTTATACAGATAAATTTTATACGATGGAACCATTTAATGGAGGAAACTGTGATGCTGCTATATCAGGTTCGATACTAACGGTAAATTATGCCCGTAAGATGTATAGCGGTCATCAAAGCAATTCTATTTTTTCTGTAAATATAAATAATATGTCAAATGTCAACGTGGGAGCATTCTATGAGTCCCACTCCTTTGCACAGAGAGTAGTACCTACGACAAACGGATTCGTATATATGAGCGAGGGCGACTGCTTTGACAGGGCTTTTTCTTCGTATTGGGTAAAAATGTCAGGGGATACCGTTGCTCAGAGCAAAGAACAGAGTGTCTTTGACTTCTGGGTCGAAGACGGCGCTTATGATAATGGTAATATGTACATTGTAAATGAAAACTTTGCGCATATGGGCGGACTTGTTTCTCTGTCAAACGGAAATATTGCATTTGTATCACAGTCTGCTCAGTCGCTTAGCGATGCTGCCGAAAATGAAAGTGAAGAGATCTTTGTTCAGATATTTGACCCATCGAAGGATCTAAAAGAAGAAAGTTCGTATGTTACAGAGGGAACAAGAAGCGGTCTCGCTGGCAATAATGGAAGAACTGAAAAAACTAATTATGGCGTAAAATGGCTCACTTCATATGGCAATACATACTTTATAAATAACGTTCAAACAGTTCCTGTCGGTGAGGATAAGTTTGCCGTGCTTTATGAATTATATGACAAAGAGAGTGGCTTAAAAGGAGTTTATTACATCATTCTTGATGAAAGCGGAGAGGTAATTCAGCCTGCAACACTATTTTTAAATGATGCATTGCTTAACCCTTGTGAAATGCCTGTAAGTGTTGGAAACACAATCTATTGGGCCGGAAACAGATTTAGCGATAGCTTTGATAGTTCTAATAAGGCATATATCTATGCCCTGGATACCTCACGTTCTCCGGTCACAATAAATAAAAATGTCGAATATAATGAAGAGCTGACATACACTGGAAGAGAACAAGCATTGGTAATCGCCGGGGATGTGACAGGCGGAGAATTTCAATATGCTTTGGGAGATGATTTAGATACTCCTCCGGCTGACGATAAGTATAGCACTTCAATTCCCGTGGGAAAGGAAGCAAAGACGTATTACGTATGGTACAGAGTAGTCGGGGATAGCGAACATTTTGACGTAGCGCCTAAATCCATTAGTGTTACGATCGTGAAGCATGATGATGACCCGGATGAGCCTGGCTCCGGTGATGATGAGCCAACAGAGGAAGATCCCGATAACCCTGGCAACTCTGATAACCCGAACAATCCGTACGATCCGGGTAATCCGGGCAATTCAGATAACCCTGGAAACTCAGATGATCCGAATACCCCGGGAGGAACCAGTGTCTCTGCAAACAATGAAAAAACTTCAATCAAACTGTTCTATAAAACAAAAACTGATATAAGTTCACTTATACAGGGTACAGGTGAAAAAGTAAAATACAGCTCAAGCAACAAGAAAGTAGCAAGAATAAACAACAAAGGTATAGCGACCGGCGGAAAACAGGCAGGAACTGCTACGATCACAAAATACATCAAGGAAACAAAGAAGTCGCCCTGGACAGAAGCAGGCAGTATCGCAGTTATAAACTACAATCCAACACTGCCGAAGAAAGAAACACTAATCATTGGAAATACAATAAATCTAAATGAAAAGCTCACAGGTTCAGATGAAACACCGGTATCATGGGAATCATCAAACACCAGCGCCGTAACAGTAACAGCAGATGGTATAGCCACAGCAGTAGGACAAGGAACAGCAAAAATATCACCGGTATTCTCCAACGGAAAAAGCAAATCAAAGATCAAAATCATAGTACCAAAGAATTAAAAAAAGAGGGCGAAGGTCACCAAGACCCCGCCCTCTTTTCATGTTACAAAAGCCACCGGCGTCACTTTTTAGTGAAAACTCAACTATTTATCCAGAAACAGAAAAAATAAGTATATTCTGGATGAATAAACCATTAAAAAGTCATTTTATTCATCCAGAATTAACTAAAAAGTTGACATTCTGGATGAATAAAACTATCATAAGAATATGATTGGACGAAGAAAAGAAGTAGAAGAACTGAATAGATTATATGAGCGAGATAGAGCCGAACTTGTTGTAATTTACGGAAGAAGACGTGTAGGAAAGACGTTCCTTGTAAACGAAAATTTCAAGAAGAGGTTCACTTTTCGCCATACAGGTTTGTCTCCGGTAGAACTTGAGAATACTACCGGAGCATTAAGAGCGCAGCTGGATCACTTTTATCTCTCGTTAAAGCTGCACGGATTAAAATCACAAAAAAAACCCAAGGATTGGTTAGAAGCCTTCTATCTTTTAGAATTATTATTAATGGAAAAAGATGATGGATCAAGACAATTGGTTTTTATCGATGAACTACCGTGGATGGATACGCCGAGATCCGGATTTGTTACAGCATTCGAAGCATTTTGGAATGGATGGTGTTCCGCAAGAAGTAATATGATGGTGATCGTTTGCGGAAGCGCAAATTCCTGGATTCAGGACAAACTCCTGAATAACTACGGCGGTTTGTACAATCGTGTCACATATACAATGAAGCTTTCGCCGTTCACTTTAAAAGAATGTGAAGAATACTTTGGATCACAAAATATCTGTTTTTCCAGATACGACATTGTTCAAAGTTACATGGTTTTTGGTGGTATACCGTATTATTTAAGTTATATGCGTGAAGACAGAAGCCTTGCACAAAACATCGATGAAATGCTTTTTGCAGAAAGACCATTGCTCGATGGAGAATACGACAGGTTATTTAATTCTGCTTTCGCTAATCCTGAAAAGATCAGAAAGATAGTAGAAATGCTTTCGACAAGGAATATTGGCTATACCAGGAAAGAAATATCACATAGGACCGGTATTGCTTCAGGCAGTGAATTGACGAAAGCGTTAGAAGCCTTAGTAGCCAGTGATTTTGCAATTAAATATACTGCTTTTGGAGACGGAAAGCGTGAAGAACGATACAGATTATCAGATCCGTTCTGTATTTTCTATCTGCATTTTCTGAAACAAAAAGACAAGACAGGAAGCAATTTCTGGCAGAATAATATGAACTCCAATGTGCTGAATAGCTGGCGGGGAATAGCATTTGAAAATATATGTTTTCAGCATTTTGCGCAGATAAAGAATGCTCTTATGATCGGTGGCATAGAAGCAAATCAATCTGCATGGACAAAAACCGGGGAAAATGACGAGCCGGGAGCGCAGATAGATATGATAATCGATAGGGCTGATAACGTAGTAAATATCTGCGAAATAAAGTTTTATAGCGAAGAATTTTCGATAGATAGGAAATATGAGCAGACGATAAAACACAGAGATAATCTGATCGCAGAGCTTGTTCCAAAGAAAAAGACGGTCAGAAACACACTGATCACAACCTACGGTCTGAGAAAAAATGAATACAGTGGGATTTTCTCAAATGTTATCACATTAGAAGATTTATTTAGCTGATCATAAAAAGTATGAATTGTGTTCAAAAAACGACACAATTCATACTTTTTTCACAAACAGGTTGACGCTAACAGAATAGATGTATACAATGCACAATCATAGCTGAAAAGAGATCATTAATCTCAGGTTCAAAAGTATTTTTGAGCCCGACCTCATTGTATTATTAGGACAAAGCGTTAACATGAGATATAATTTGACAGACAGACAGACAGACAGACAGACAGACAGACAGGTAAAGTCTGCTGATTTAAATATTGTAAAAATCAAAAAAGAACTATCAGAAGGATATCTTGCTTTTATTGCATGTAATAGGAGCAGGGTATCCTTTTTGTATGATTTTTTAGAATATGCAGATACGGGTCTTGAGCCGCCATAGCGTAGTAAGTGAAGAACAAAAGAAATTAAGCATAACCTTTGCGTAATCAAGACATACTTGCTTAGGGGACAAAACAGAGAGAGCAACACATCTGGGAGGATGTTAATCAAATGGAATAGCGTGCGCCATTAAAGACAGCTCTAAACAGAAACTTATTTTTTAATTAATGGAGGGAATTTAAAACATGTTTAAAAAGAATCTTATCGCAGCTTTTTCAATTGGTCTCGCTATTGCTACAGCTTCACCAGCTTTCACAGCAATGGCCTCTACACCTGTGATCCAGGTTGAACAGAATGTACCTGAAGTAGGAGCAAGTAGTCCAATAAGTCAGCCTTATGGCGAAGGTTCATGGGAAGATACACTAGAAACCTTGTACAAAGAGGATGGTTTCGAACAGTCTATCGAGATAGACCTTAACTCAGACAAAAAGCACGATAGTTGGCCTATGGAAGTAAAAGAGAAAGGCAGTACTGCATTCGATACTGATGATGATATCAGGGATATAGGTGTCACATGTAATTATGAAAATAATGACGCTACGATTACGATAAGCAAGCCTGGTGTATATAGAATAAATCGAACAGGTGGTGAAGAATATAGTGTACACTTTGTAGTAACCTCTAATAATGTAGCTTTAGTGAAAAGCTGTAATATTAATAATGAGGAGAGCACCACACCACTTATACAGGTGAAATTACCAGAGAATGCATCTGATGATGATAGCTATCGCCAGTTCGGTCTCTATGATTTAGGTGGTACATATAACTGCCCGTCTGCATATATTATTGATGTTACAGATAGTGCTGAGGCTGTTGCTGTTAGAATTGAAGGTCATTTCCATTCAGATATTACAAGTGCTGCTGGACTTGTAAAAGGTGACCACATAGACGATTTAGATATTGCTTGTGTTTCTTATAGTAATACTGAGCCTTTTACGGACAATATTATTGATGCCAAGTATGCTGATGTACGGTGGAATAATTATGACTACAAGCGGGATGAAATGCTTGAGGATGAATCAATTCTTAAGACTGAGAAGGGGGGGATCTATGCTAACTCATTTGCTGTGCATAATGCTAAGATGAGCATTACTACGACACTAAATAAAGATACTAAAGATGCCGCAACTTGGACAGTATCGGATGGTGTTCCAGAAAGTGGTAATGGTTATCAGTTAACTGAAAAAGGCTTAGATCTGTATTTACGTGAAGATCTTGATCCTATGGACCACATTGGTATTTCAGTAAAGAGTCATGTCTCAGTTGGTGCTGGCACTAAGCTCACTGTTGATACGAACGGTACTGGTAAGGGTGTTAAGGTAGAAAGTGGTTATCTGCCGAAGCTTTTAGAGCATGTAGTGTTTGACGACAATACAGGATTACCAGCTGATGGCATTGTGTGTGATAAAATTATTTCACAAGGTAAGGTAACAGTAAATGCTGCTGAAACAGCAATAAATGCTAGAAAGAGTGTAGAAATATACGGCGATCGATCTGACCTTACTCTCACAGGTAACAGAGGTATTGTGTGTCCTGCAATTGAGCTTACCTCAGGTCTTGTAGATGTCACTACAACATATCAGGGTATTTATACTGCAGGCATTACTCCGTCGAATTGGTCTACTCTTGACTCTAACTATACACATAGAAATTTTGAGATTGAAACAACAACACATGAGTTAGATTCAAGTATTCTCAGAGGTAATGTCGTATTACGCAGCGCTGAGAATCATGCAGTCTACGCAACATCTAAGTTCACAGTAGGTGGAGAAAGAGATGACAAAATCAGCATTGCTGGTCTTGTTGATGTAGACAAGGATAACGGTAAATTCATATATGTGGATGGTACTCTTGCGTTAGGATCTTCCAATGCTGAAGACTCTATCTACCTTCCTGATACACACGACGAAGACATGTTCTATATCTATGCTGAAAACGTTGTAGGTGCTCCAGTTGTCTTCGATGACAGTGACGAAAATGGCACTACTGACAAAGGTCGAATTCATCTTCGCAGCAATCCAAAGCTCAAGCGTATAGGTGGGAGTGAACTGAGTACAAGAGACTATAAACTCTACCTTTATGATGAGGATTCAAACACTATGGATAAAGTAGCTTTCGTCATGCCGAGTGATCACTCTGTGTTTGAGGATGATGAGATGTCATACTGTATAGGTAAGACAAACGCTAAGGTATACAAGGTAGCATCTACCCTGTACGAAAACGAAGACAATGGTGATGATAACCCAGGCGGTGATGACGACAATAACAACGACAATCCTGGTGGTAATAATGATAACCCAGGTGGTGATGATAAAAATAATACACCTGGTGGAGGAAACAATAACAATAACCCAGGCGGCAATGATAATAACGACACACCTGGTGGTAACAACACTCCTGGTGAAGATGATAATAACAACAATCCAGGAGGTGAAGACGACAACAATAACAACAATCCAGGTAATGAGGATGATAACAATAACAACAATCCAGGAGGTGAAGACAACAATAACAGACCAGGTGATGATGACAATAACAACACTCCTAGTAGTAACGAAGACGATGACAACAACTCTTCTGAGGATGACAACTCCTCTGATGACAACAACTCATCAGATGATGGTAACAACTCTAATGAAGAGGATAACGACAACAACACAACACCGTCAGAGAATGAAGTTCCAAATGAAGAGACTCCTACTGTCGTTGTCACACCTGCAAACGACATGTCATCGCCGACCTCTACCTACCACGAGACCACAGGACAGGATGCTCCTAAGGGTAGCGTAAGCAGTGGAAATGCAGCTTGGACTCTCACAAAGGATACAGATTCTTTCGTCGCTATGAAGGGTAAGATCAATATTGCTGATCATTTTGAAGCAGCAAAGGCAGCAGCAAACTATGATGCTTCAGCTAAGACACGTTACTCATCTTCAGCCAAGAAGGTCGCTACTGTCGACAACAAGGGTAACCTCAAGTTGAAGAAGAGTGGTGAAATCTCTGTACAGATGGAACAGAAGTTATCTGGTGGTTGGACGTCTGTTGGTGCTCCTGTTAAGCTCTATGTACAGAAGCCTGAAATGGAGAAGAAGGTAACAGCTTCAGTAGGTTCAAGCGAAAAGCTCAGTGCATTCGGCTTCCTCGCTAAGACGACCTACAAGCCTACAGCTTGGAAGTCTTCAAATGATTCAGTAGCCTCAGTAGATGCAGATGGTAACATCACACTTCATAAGAAGGGCTCAGCTAAGATTTATGCTGACTACGGTTCAGGCTCTATGTCATCAAAGAAGATGTACAAGACAACTCTTAAGGTAACAGAATAATTCTAATAATAGAGAACGGTCTAGTCCAAAGAGCTAGACCATTCTCTAGCTTGAAAGGGAGGGGATTTTATGGTAAGCGTCATGTATTACCGTAAGCGTCAAATGACTCGCCTATCCATGAGCATTCCAATGTGAGATACTCTGAAAAGTCGAAAAACTATTAGTTTTTTCAAATTTTTAGACTTGGAGGCTCAAATGGATCAAAGTACATTAGTCATTCGAACTGAAAACTGGAGACGGATTGTTCAGGAATGCCAGAAGCGCCTAAAGATGGCGGAGCGCTTCCGACGAGGCGACGGTGAGCGTGTATGATATTGCCCCTGTCCCCGGCGTCACTATAGCGCAAATAAAAAAACAAATTCGCTCTCTAAGGTGAACTCATTGAAAATCTGAAAATCAACGTCACCCATGACACGATTAATTCAAATAAATTTCATTAAAACTAATTTGAATAAAAATGATTTGAATAAAGTGAGAGAGTACGGAACAGTATTTGAAAATTCAGAATATGAAAAGATCAAGAAAGTAGCAAGCGTGTGGATTTGCCCGAATCCACCGGAACATAGAAAAAATACGATTACTTGCTATCGTATAAAAGAAGAAACGATCGTCGGTGATGTAAAAGAGGATACTGATAATTACGATCTGATGACGGTAGTTGTTGTTTGCTTGGGAGGCAAGAACAAGAAGGACTATGATGGTCTTCTAAAAATGCTTGATGTGCTTCTTTCAGAAGAAACACTGCCGGCAGAAAAGAAGCGAACACTCCGAGAGGAATTTGGTATTCCTATGACGAAGAAATTGGAAGGAGATGTGGATGCTATGTGTAATCTGAGCAAAGGTGTTTATGACAAGGGCTTTGATCAGGGCATTAGTCAGGGCGTTGATAAAGGCAAAATTGAAAGCATAAAAAATCTAATGAGTAATTCGGGATGGGATATTGATAAGTGCATGGATATGATAGATATCCCTGAGGATAAGAAAAAGGTTTATAAGGAAGCTGTTCTTGGCATGGTAACGTCTGTATAAAAAACTTGCTCTTTTGATGCTGTGACATTTTTTGAAATTGAATACGACGGGGATGGAAAAAACGTTGACAAAAAAGCACTATTTGGGGCTACATCCTCGCTCATCAGAAGCACTAATTAAATATCAAAAATGTAGAAAGCATGAATTGTGATCCAAAAGTGATACAATTCATGCTTTTTTCAAAGATTTAATAGCTGTTTCTTTTTAGCATTAAACTCAGCGGAGGTGATAGCACCGATGTCTAATAATTCTTTATATTTTTTTATTTCATCAGCTGGTGAATTATGACTGCCGGATTTTTCTATTGCTGATACTATTCTGTTTGTTGAATAGCTTTTGGCTTCATCAATTGCAACGTTGGCTTTAGCTACAAAACAGTAGACGAAAAAGGTATCATCACAGTCCTTAAAAAAGGTAGCACAAAGATAATCGCAGTCTACGGAGAAGGAAAAGACTCCTCCAAAAAGAAATACGCAACAAAACTCAAAGTAACCAAATAACTATATCTCGAGGGCGAAGGTCGATAAGACCCAGCCCTCTTTTCATGTTACAAAAGCCACAACCAGCCGGGGGCAGGGGCAATATCATACAAAGCGAACAATTAGGAAGCCGAGGACAGAAGCGCGAGCATAGCTCAGGTGCGAGAGGTACTGTCTGAGGGTATTTTTGAGCTCCGCGCGGAGCGCATAGGAGCAAAAATACCCGAGTTACCGAAGCACCTGAAGATAGGCGGCGGAGCGCTTCAACCGAGGCGACGGTGAGCGTGTATGATATTGCCACTGTCCCCGGCGTCACCTAACATGTCAATGAAAACATGCAAAAGTACATTTTGACCCTTGCATCATTATTATGATAGAGTTAAAAAGATATTAAGCATCACACCAAGGGGATATCATAATGCTGAAAATCGGAATCGGTTATGAAAACTATAAAAGAATAATAGACGATGGATGTTACTTTGTTGATAAGACCCTTCTAATAAAGGATGTTATCGGCAAGGGTGGAATGGTCACACTCTTCACCAGACCAAGACGTTTCGGAAAAACCCTTGCCCTATCAATGCTGCGAACCTTCTTTGAACTTGAATACGACAGGAACGGAAACGTCATTGAAAAAAAACACTATTTTGAAGGAAAGAAAATAGTAAAATGCGAGGAAGAAATTCTCTCAAAAATGGGACAGTACCCTGTAATAATGCTGTCATTGAAATCTGCAAAAAAGCAGGATTTCAATAACTCTTTTCTTGCACTGCGTGACAATATAATCGATGAATTTGACAGACATTCATATCTAATGGATTCGACCATCTTAAGCTCTGAAGATATAGAAATATTTACAAGATTTTACAGAGGAAAAACCCTTTGGAATAAAAAGAGGATGGGTATTACCGATAAGGCAGAATACCAGGATGCTCTGACAGAAGAATGTGGTGTCTTTTCTAATTCGTTAAAAATTCTGTCTCGGCTTCTTGAAAAACACCATGGAAAAAAAACAATAATACTGATCGATGAATATGATGTTCCCTTAGAAACCGCTTACTATAACGGATTCTACGAAGAAATGTCGGATTTCATACGTTCGCTTTTTGAGGCAGCATTAAAAACCAATGATGCACTTGAACGAGCCGTTGTAACAGGGTGTCTCAGAATAAGTAAAGAAAGCATATTTACAGGACTAAACAACTTCACGGTCAACTCTGTCAGAAGTACGGAATTTGGTGAATACTTCGGTTTTACGCCGGAGGAAAACCTGGAGATGCTCGACTATTACGGACTTCGGGAAAAAAACGATATAGTCAGAAAATGGTATGATGGATACTTATTCGGAGAGAATGAAGTTTACAATCCCTGGAGTGTAACACATTATATTTATGACCATATCAACGCACCTGACCGACTCGCAGAACCATATTGGTCAAATACATCTTCTAATTCGATCATAAAGGATATGGTAAATAATGCAGATGAAACCGCAAAAGAAGAACTCGATCTTCTGATCAATGGTGGAACTGTAGAAAAGCGTATACATGACGACATTACCTATAATGATATCCATGCGGAACCGGACAACCTTTGGAATTTCCTTTTCTTCACGGGATATTTACGCAAAGTATCCGAAAAAAGTTCTGGCAGGGACATTTATATGACTATGCGCATACCTAACGAGGAAGTCGCATCCATATACGACCATCAGATAAGACTGTGGTTTGAAGATGTGGTAAAGCAGACAGACCAAAGTGCTTTTCGGCAGGCCGTCCTTGATAGGGACACACAGACCATGGAAAACTATTTAACAGATCTAATGGAGAAAAGTATAAGTACATTCGATTGTTCAGAAAGCTTTTATCATGGACTGCTGCTATCGCTCCTTCATGGAATACCGAGGTATACAACGCGATCCAATCGTGAAGCAGGAGACGGTCGTCCGGACATAATACTCTATCCGGAACGGCCCAAAGATCCGGCAATGATTTTCGAGCTAAAGGTCAGAAAGAAATTCAACGAGATGGAATCCGGTCTTAAAGAGGCATTAGCCCAGATCAAAGAAAAGAAATACGCAGAAGGAATCCTCGAAGACGGCTATATCGGAGCAGTGTCCTTTGGAGTCTGTTTCTGTAAGAAAAGCTGTATCGTGGGTCTATTAGGATGAACCGTTAATTCAAATGGATTTTATTAAAATCAATTTGAATAAAAATAATTTAAGAGGGGCGAGAGTATTTAAGACCCAGCCTCTTTTTGTTACAAAAGCCACAACCAGCCGGAACGCTTTCGACGAGGCAACGGTGAGCGTGTATGATATTGCCCCTGCCTCCGGCGTCCCTCCCGTGTTAATGATGTCCCCCTATTGACAATCCCAAAAATAAAAGCTATCATGCAAGCATAAAAATAAATTATATGGAAATTCTTCGGGGCGGGGTGCAATTCCCCACCGGCGGTAAAGCCCGCGAGTCTGTAAAGATTGATCCGGTTAAATTCCGGAGCCGACAGTAAAGTCTGGATGGTAGAAGAATAATGCTTACTATGCATGCAATCACGTCCCGTAGTCTATGACTATGGGACTTTTTTTCTTCCAAGAATTTCCGAAAGGAGATCAAAATGAGTCATAACGAAATGACAATGAACCCGCAAACAGCAAGATCCTCAAGGATCAGAACAATGTGTGGAACAGCCATGCTCTCAGCAGTAGCATACGTCCTCATGTTCCTTGAATTTCCGCTTCCGATGCTCGTGCCGTCCTTCATAAAAATGGACTTCTCAGATCTGCCGGCACTCCTTGCATCCTTTGCATACGGTCCCTTAAGCGGGATAGCAGTGTGCTTTGTAAAAAATATGCTCCATCTCATGAATACCCAGTCCGGAGGAGTAGGAGAACTCTCAAACTTCATCCTTGGAGCAACCTTCGTAACCATCTCCGGTATCATCTATCACAAAATGCATAGCAAAAAAGGTGCGATCATCGGATCAGTGATCGGAGCAGCAGTAATGGCAGTCATCAGCCTTTTCAGTAACTACTATATAGTATATCCGGTATACACAGCATTCATGCCAATGGAAGCAATCATAGGAGCATACAAGGTCATCTTCAGTAAAGTAAACACACTATGGGACTGCCTCCTTGTATTCAATGTACCGTTCACATTCTTCAAAGGACTTTGCTCAGTAGCCATAACATTCCTTATATATAAGCCCTTATCACCGATCCTGAAGGGAAATATGTAAGCCCAAAACAGAATGTCTAAAATCAAAAACACAACCGTAAAATCCCATAAACAGCGAGTTTAACAGGGGTGGCTTGGTTGCAGAAAAGAAAATAGTTTTATATAATAAAGGCGCATCTATGCTCAAATGCAGAAGATGCGTCTTTTCTTTATACTGTATATAGGAAAGGTATTTCCTGTATTTGATTGGAGATTCCAAATGACAATAATAGAAACAAACGGTGCCGAGGAAACCCGGGCGTTTGGAAAAAAGATGGGACAAGAAGCCAAAAGCGGAGAAGTAATAGCACTTCTCGGAGATCTCGGAGTCGGAAAAACCGTATTCACAAAAGGCTTCGCAGAAGGTCTGGAGATCACAGAACCAATAAACTCTCCCACATTCACGATCCTGCAGAGTTATGACTCTGGAAGGATACCACTTTATCATTTCGACGTCTACCGCATAGGCGATGTAGAAGAAATGGATGAAATAGGCTATGAAGACTGTTTCTACGGAGACGGAGTAAGTCTCGTCGAGTGGGCAGGACTCATAACAGAAATACTACCGCAGGATGTGATCGCTGTAAGGATAGAAAAAGACCCCGAAAAAGGTTTTGATTATCGCAGGATCACTGTGGAACAAGGCATAAATAATATAGATTGGACAAAAGAAAGATGAAGATACTGGCAGTTGATTCATCCGGATTAGTAGCCAGTGTGGCAATACTTGAGGATGACGTGCTCCTGTCGGAGTACACTGTTAATTACAAAAAAACACATTCCCAGACACTCATGCCAATGGTAGATGAGATCGCGAGAATGACAGAACTTGACCTGCATACACTTGATGCCATAGCAGTAGCAGGAGGTCCGGGATCCTTTACCGGATTAAGGATCGGTTCATCAACGGTAAAAGGACTTGCGGATGTGCTTCATATACCCGTGATCTCCGTACCAACAGTAGACGCACTTGCATACAATCTGGCAGGAGCATCAGGGCTCGTAGTTCCCATAATGGATGCCAGGAGAAGTCAGGTATATACAGGCATATTCGAATATGATGAAAAAAATGAGCTCATCACTCATATGGAGCAATGTGCCATAGCGATCACTGACCTCATTACCAGATTAAATGAAATGGGCCAAAAAGTAACCTTCCTTGGGGATGGCGTTCCGGTATCTAAAAAAGTGATCATGGAAACACTAAATGTACCGTATACTTTCGCACCGGCTCATATATCAAGGCAGCGCGCAGGTGCAGTAGGAGCTTTAGCACAAAAGTATTATAAAGAAGGAAAATATACAGATCCCTCAGAGCATCGTCCTGACTATCTCAGAAAATCACAGGCAGAACGTGAACGAGAGGAAAAAATGGCAGGAGCAGCAAATGCCTGAGTTCAGACGACTTAATATAGAAGATATTCAAACTGTCAGCAGATTAGAAAAAGAAACCTTTGGAAATGAAGCATGGACAGAAAAAGACTATCTGGAAGTTTTGGGGCTCTCATATGCCTACTATCTGGTAGCATATGAAGGAGACACACTTCTTGGCAGCTGCGGACTCAGAAATATGTGTGGAGACGGGGAGATCACAAATGTAATGATAGCCCCCGAGGCACGACGGAAAGGCGTAGCATACCGCATGCTTACAGAACTCATGGATCGTACACGTGAGATCGGTGTAAAGAACTTTACGTTAGAAGTGCGTTCAAAAAATGATCCGGCAATAGCTTTGTATAAAAAACTTGGCTTTACAGAAGAAGGTCTGCGACCGCATTTTTACACAGATCCGGCAGATGATGCCATAATCATGTGGAAACGACAATAAGAAATACTAGATTTGAGGAAATTTAATGCTAGATGTATGTTTATTGGGCTCAGGCGGAATGATGCCGCTCCCCTATCGTTGGCTAACGTCACTTCTCTTGCGTTTCAATGGAAATAACGCACTTATCGATTGCGGAGAAGGAACACAGGTAGCACTGAAAGAAAAGGGATGGAGCCCGAAACCGATCGGTTTAATAATGTTCACACATTATCACGCCGATCATATAAGTGGTCTTCCGGGATTACTTCTCACAATGGGAAACGCAGAGAGGACAGAGCCGCTTCTGCTCGTTGGTCCAAAGGGACTGGAAAGAGTAGTAAAGGCACTATTGGTGATAGCACCGGAGCTTCCGTTTGAGATTCAATACAAGGAACTCACCGGAGATACAGAATTTGAATGGGAAGGCTATCATATAAGTGCATTCCGTGTAAATCACAATGTGACCTGTTACGGTTATACAGTAGATATCAAGCGCGCCGGAAAGTTTGACGTAGAAAAGGCAAAAAGCCTTGAGATACCGCTTCCATTTTGGAAGAGGCTGCAGAAAGGCGAGACGGTCACAGATGACAACGGGAAAACATATACACCTGATCTGGTAATGGGGGAAGCTAGAAAAGGAATAAAAGTCACATATACAACAGACACACGTCCGACAGAAAGTATAGTAAAAAATGCTGAAAGCTCGGATCTGTTCATATGTGAAGGAATGTACGGAGAAGACGAAAAGCTTTCAAAAGCAAAAGAACATCGACATATGACATTTTCAGAGGCGGCAACACTTGCAAAAAAGGCAAATGTAAAAGAACTGTGGCTAACACACTTTAGTCCGTCGCTCGTTAATCCGAAAGAATATATGAAAGATGTGAGGGAGATTTTTCCGAATGCCTATGCTGGCAAAGACGGGAAAACAAAGGAGTTAGACTATGAGGAGCAAGACAGGGAAGGGTAAGATTGTTCTGGCGCTGGTTGTAATACTTCTAATATTTCTGGCAGTATTTTACTTTCAGATAAATAAGAACAATTCTCGAAAAGAAGAACTTGTTCTTACAGACACTCAGTCTGCGATCCAAAGGGATCTGTCTGTGAATTATCCGCAGACACCAAAGGCTGTTGTGAGATATTATGCAGAACTCAGTAAATGCATGTACAATCCGGATAACACGGATAAAGAAATAGAACAACTGGCAATCCAGTCAAGAATCCTTCTTGATGAAAAACTTGTTGCTCAGCAGACTGACGCGCAGTATATTGCTTCGCTGCGAAGCACAATATCAAGCTTTATACAAGATAAGCGAAAGATCATAAGCTATACGACTTCCGCTTCATCAGAGGTAGAATACGCTACCACTGAACTTGGCGAAACAGCTTCTCTATACTGTAATTACACAATGCAAAAGGACTCGCTGAATTATATTGACACAGAACAGTTCCTTCTTCGAAAGAATGAAGAAGGCAGATGGAAGATCGTAGGATGGCAGTCTGCCAATAGAAATACAGCACAGCCCTAGATTAGATTATTGAATTATGGATAGCAAAAAAGATTATTATATTTTGGGAATAGAAAGCTCCTGCGATGAAACGGCAGCGGCTGTAGTAAAAAATGGACGTGAAGTATTGTCCAATATCATATCGTCTCAGATAGACATTCATACTCTCTATGGAGGTGTTGTTCCGGAGATCGCATCCAGAAAGCATATAGAGAGGATCAATCAGGTTGTAGATGAAGCTCTTAAAGAAGCAGATATGAAACCGGAAGAACTGGATGCAGTAGGAGTAACTTACGGTCCGGGGTTGGTCGGCCCGCTTCTTATCGGAGTATCCTTTGCAAAGGCATTTTCGTACGCAGCAAATGTTCCACTTGTTGGTGTAAATCATATTGAAGGTCATATTTCAGCCAATTTCATAGAAAATCCGGAACTGGAACCACCTTTTTTATGCCTTGTGGTATCCGGAGGACATACACATCTTGTTCGTGTAAATGATTATGGAAAATATGAAATCCTTGGAATGACTCAGGACGACGCAGCCGGAGAAGCTTTTGATAAGGTGGCACGAGCTATAGGTTTAGGCTATCCGGGTGGACCAAAGATCGACAAAGTGTCAAAAGAAGGTGACCCGGACGCTATTCATTTCCCAAGAGCCCATGTGGGTGACAGTGAGTACGATTTTTCCTTTAGTGGTCTTAAGAGTGCAGTATTAAATTATCTTAATTCCATGGAAATGAAGCACGAAGAAATCGTTCAGGCCGATGTAGCTGCATCTTTCCAGAAAGCAGTAGTGGATGTGCTTGTTCAGAATTCCATGAAAGCTCTGGAGCGCTATGGCGATAAGACCTTTGCTATTGCAGGTGGAGTAGCATCAAATTCGGCACTGCGGGCAGCAATGGAAAAAGCTTGTGAAGAAAGAAATATCCGTTTCTGTCATCCGTCGCCTGTTCTTTGTACAGATAATGCGGCAATGATCGGTGCAGCGGCATACTACGACTTTATGGCAGGAAGCCGGGCAGGTCTTGATCTGAATGCAGTTCCAAATCTCAGACTTGGAGAGCGCTGAGAGTGTTATAATTCATAATAAATTGTGATCATGTGGCGGCTCTTAAGGAGCGTCACATGTTTTGCTATACAAGAAACAGGAGGTAGCGATATGAAAACTCAGGCAATCGTTCTTGCAGGCGGAAGAGGTAGAAGAATGGGTGGATCTACTCCGAAACAGTACCTTATGTTAAATGATAAGCCGGTACTCTATTATTCTCTTCGTGCATTTGAAGATTCGTTTATAGATGAAGTAATACTCGTTTGCGGCGAAGGCGAAGAAGAATATTGCCGAAAAGAAATCGTATTAAAATATGGATTCTCAAAAGTTGTAAAGATCGTTCCGGGAGGAAAAGAAAGATTTGACTCCGTATATAACGGACTTGAGGCCTCTGACGGCTGTGACTTTGTATATATTCATGATGGAGCAAGACCCCTCGTAGGTCAGTATATACTTGAAAGACTGCAGCACTATGTTGAAAAATACCGTGCAGCAGTAGCAGGAGCAAAAGCAAAGGATACGATAAAACTGGAAGATGGAGATGGATTTATTGAGAGCTCCCCTGACAGAAACAAAGTATGGCTCATGCAGACACCGCAGGTATTTGAGTACGGACTTATTAAATCAGCATATGAGAAACTTATCCAGGATAGAGATAGACTCGCTGATGCAGGGGTTAATGTCACTGACGATACAATGGTCGCTAAAATGTATGGTGACGTTGATGCGAAACTTGTGGAAAATCCGGATCCTAATTTAAAAATAACAACCCCGGAAGACTTGAAAATAGCGGCTTTGTTATTGGAAAAATAAAAAAAGTAAATTTTTTGAAATTTAGTGTTGACATAGGTGTGGTGGTTTGTTAATATAATACCTGCGCCGCGCAAGAGCGGCTCACAAAAAGCCACGAAGCAACAGCTTTGTGAACATACGGAGAGGTATCGAAGTGGTCATAACGAGGCGGTCTTGAAAACCGTTTGGCGGCAACGCCACGTGGGTTCGAACCCCACCCTCTCCGCTCAACTGAAAAGAGGCTGTACTCATTACAGCATGAATTCAGGCTTGGAGAAGTACCCAAGAGGCTGAAGGGACACCCCTGGAAAGGGTGCAGGTCGTTAATAGCGGCGCGAGGGTTCAAATCCCTCCTTCTCCGTTCGAGTCAACAATTTGGCTCAGAACTGAACCTTGACAAACAAACAGCAATGCAACCCTGAAAATTCAAATGAGAAATTTCAGAAATGCAAAAAAATAAACTCTGGATCAGAGAGATCTGATTCACAGTAAATAACGGTAATTAAGAAACGCGAAGCGAAAGCTAGCTTGTCTTGAAAAACCGGATCAAACTTTTTTCGAGAGTTCGATCCTGGCTCAGGATGAACGCTGGCGGCGTGCCTAACACATGCAAGTCGAGCGGACCTTAGAGAGTGAACAGCTTGCTGGGA
>KL370809.1:1284-23344 GCA_000701625.1 Lachnospiraceae bacterium MC2017 | reverse complement strand
AGTTCGGTCCCTATCCGGCGCAGGCGTAGGATATCTGAGGGGAGCTGTCCTTAGTACGAGAGGACCGGGATGGACGGATCACTGGTGCACCTGCTGGAAACCAATTCCACAACAGGGTAGCCAAATCCGGATCGGATAAACGCTGAAGGCATCTAAGCGTGAAGCCGACCTCAAGATGAGATATCCAGGGATCTTAAAGATCCGCGAGACCCCCTGAAGAGTACAGGGTAGATAGGATGGAGGTGGAAGCACCGTGAGGTGTGCAGCTGACCATTACTAATAGGTCGAGTGCTTGTCCAAGATAAATCGGGAGTTATTCCTGGATGAAAAAAATGATTCGATGTTCGGTTTTTGTTGTACATATGATCGAAATGTTGTACAATATAAAAGATGTATGGCCCACTGGCTCAGTTGGTTAGAGCGCCGCCCTGTCACGGCGGAGGTCGACGGTTCAAGTCCGTCGTGGGTCGTCTGTGGGATCTTAGCTCAGCTGGGAGAGCATCTGCCTTACAAGCAGAGGGTCACAGGTTCGAGCCCTGTAGGTCCCACTTTTTATTTGCAGGTCGTGAGACCTGCATTTTTTTCTTATACGAAGTTCTGTTTGAATTACTATAAGTAAAACTTCTGCGTGCATTGGATGCGATGTGAGTGGATAGGAAGAGAGCCCCTACGGCTCTCACTCTAGAGAATAATGAGATAAAAAAGAAAACGTCATGTGGAGATTTGATCCACGTGACGTTCTTTTTTGTCCGGAGCACATGTAATGTGCTTTTAGATCATGACTGAAATAGCAAATCTATGATTTACAGGAATGAAACTATGCTGTGAAGAATATTAGCTAAAAGCTCATCAAAAGTAATTATAGGAACATAGCATATATTGATGCGGCTACAACTGTTAGAAGTCCGGCAACAGCAATAGAAAGACTACTCATCGCACCTTCGATCTCACCAAGTTCCATAGCTTTTGCAGTGCCAATTGCGTGAGAAGAAGAACCAATGGCGATTCCTTTTGCAATGGGTTCTTCGATATGAAAGAGTTTACAAACAGGTTCGGCGATAATGTTTCCAAGGACACCGGTTACAATAATAACGGCAACAGTGATCGTAACATATCCACCAAGTTCTTCGGACACACCCATACCAATTGCGGTTGTAATAGATTTTGGAAGCATTGTTACATATTCCTGATGCGAAAGGTTAAGTAAAAGCGCGCATACGAAAACGGTTGTCATGCTTGTGAGAACACCTGCAATTATACCTGCTGCGATAGCACGGAAGTTTTTTTTCAAAAGCTCAACCTGTTCGTAGAGCGGGATTGCCAGACAAACTGTAGCCGGTGTCAGAAGGTAACTGAGATATTTTGCTCCTTCATTATAGGTTGAATAATTTATATCTCCGGCAACCAGAAGTGCTATGGTAACAACAATAGATATAAGGAGTGGATTAAGTATAGCAAGTTTGAACTTTCTTTTTAGAAAAGCGCCAAGGGCGTAGGATATCAGACTAATAGTTACGCCGGCAAAGGTTGAGGTTGTAAATATTTCACTCATTATTTCCTGCTCCTTTCTGACCAGCTCTTATAACAGCCTGTGTAATCCATCCGCTGAAGATCATAACGGTAAGTGATGTAATAACTGTAATTAAAAGAACCTTAACGAGCATAGGCTGCAGGACTCCCCAGGATTCAAGTAAACCAACTCCGGCCGGGATGAACATTACCGGCATGATTTCAATAAGAAACTTACCGGTTTCTTTTACTGAATCAAGTTTGAGTACACCGGTTAGCAACAAAATGAAAAGTATGAGCATTCCATAGATACTTGCAGGTACCGGTAGTGGGAGAAACATTTTTAGGAGTTCTCCAATGAAGGAGATTGCGATAATGATTAGAAATTGTCGAAGGTATTTCAATGTCTTGTCCTTTCAGTACTGATTTAAATTGTAATGTAGTTATATAGTGAAATCAGACTATTTTTGATTATATCGCTTGAATTAGCTAGTTCAAGTAGATGGGAGGAATATTGCGAGATTTGGTGATGTTTGAAATTAGTGTAAAAACCTGGGAGAAGCCGATTGTAAAAGGTGAACAAAAGAATTGGAATATATTGCTTATACATGATCAGATACTGTCTTGAACTGAAATAGGGAGTTATTATACGGTGTAAAATTGATGCAAATCAGTGTTTTTATCTTATAGTAAATTCCGTTGGAATTACTATAAGGTAAGAAATGCACTACGTGCATAAGATGCGACGAAATCGGATTCTGTATTTGATGATTAAAGGGTGAATTTTTTCTGATCCGGTGATTTTTGTTAAGTGAACGGGCTAAAAGCGAGTGAACAGTAACTAAATGAAGGCTGAACAGGTATAAAAATTTTGATTAGATGTGCAAAAAAATGGCTGTTATGCTATAATCTGTCTGACGAATACTTTTTAAAAATAATTCGCTGGAGCGGAGGATTTTATGAAATACGGGGCAGTAATAGTTGCGGCGGGAATGTCCACTCGAATGAATGGGTTTAAGCAGCTTATGAAGATCGGTGATATGACCTTTGCAGAAAGAGTTATTACAAATTTTCAAAGAGCCGGGGTCCGCGATATAGCTATCGTAACAGGCTACAGAGGTGATGAGCTCGAAAAGTCTTTGAAGGGCATGGGAGTGGTATTCCTGAGGAATGAAAGATATGAAACCACGCATATGTTTGATTCTGCGGTGATAGGTATTCAATATCTGAATGACAGGTGTGATGCAGTTTTCTTTTGTCCCGTTGATGTGCCGTTTTTTATGAGTGAGACGGTAAAAAGTCTCATGAATAGCTGTAAAAAAGCAGATGTTTTAATTCCGTATTCGAATGATAGGGCAGGACATCCGATACTTTTAAGCAGTACAGCTATCAAATTTATACTTTCGTATAACGGAGAAAACGGGATGCGGGGCGCGTACAAAAAAATGTCAGAAAATGGAGTAGGTACTGTTGGCGCGGTGACGGTTCAGGATGATGGAGCATTGATGGATGCTGATACTCGTGATGATTATCAGAGCCTTTTGGAATTACATAATTCACGATTGATAAGGCCTGAGATTAGTGTCAGTTTGTGTAATACTAAGAATTTTTTTGATAGGCAGACAGCAACTTTGTTTAGGCAGATAGATACGCTTGGAAGCGTGAGGGAGGCATGTGAGAAATGCGGGATATCGTACAGCAAGGGATGGGCGATACTGCATGAATGTGAAGAACAGCTTGGATACCGGGTTGTAGATCGTCAACAGGGCGGTAAAGATGGCGGGATGTCAGAACTTTCCGAAAAAGGAAAGAAACTCATTGAACGCTATGAAAAATTTGAGCTGGAAATGAGCGAGATCGGAAAAAATAAGTTTGATGAGATCTTTAATAAAGGAGCGTGGCTCAAGGATAAAGGGTAAGGCGAACTACTGACCCTGGAATGATCATATTTATAAATGGAGAAATCAAAAAATGAAGTTAATGAAGACAGAGGATGCGGTTGGACAGATGTTGTGCCATGATATCACGCAGATCATCAGAGATGAGAAGAAAGGACCGGTATTCAGAAAAGGGCATATCATAAAAGAAGAAGACGTACCGGTGCTTTTATCTGTTGGAAAAGATCACGTTTACATATGGGAAGTAAACGAGAACATGATGCATGAAAATGACGCAGCGCTTGTTCTGTATGAGATGTGCAAAAACGATCATTTAAGAAGAACAGATGATATCAAAGAGGGAAAAGTCGAACTGATTGCCGAATGTGACGGCCTTTTAAAAATAAATAAGGAAAAATTGTATAAAGTAAATTCTTTTGGGCAGATGATGATCGCTACGGTAAGAAATAATTATCCGGTAAAAAAAGGTCAGCATGTTGCAGGAATGCGTATTATCCCGCTTATCATAGAGAAAGAAAAGATGGATGGGATACGACAGTTAGTCGGAGAAGAACCTATCATGAAACTGCTTCCATATAAAAAGAAAAAAGTAGGAATAGTGACTACGGGAAATGAGGTTTACTATAAGCGGATAGAGGATACATTTACTCCGGTTGTGGAAGATAAGATTGCTGAACTTGGGGGAGAAGTCATTGCACACGAGATAAGTTCAGATGATCCGGAAATGGAAATAGAATGTATAAAAAAGGTTTTGAATGCAGGCGCAGATATGGTCATGTGTACCGGTGGTATGAGCGTTGACCCTGATGATAAGACTCCGTATGCAATAGGAAAAACAGCAGACAGAGTTGTGACATATGGAGCACCCGTTCTGCCGGGAGCAATGTTTATGCTGGCATATAAGGGTGAACATGATGAAATACCGATTATGGGGCTTCCTGGATGCGTTATGTTTGCTGGCAGAACAGTTTTGGATCTGATCCTTCCAAGATTATTTGCCGGAGAAATCGTAACAAAAGAGGAAATAGACAGGATGGGGATGGGTGGTTTCTGTATGCACTGTCCTACATGTAATTTTCCGAATTGTGCCATGGGGAGTGCCGAATGATGAAAACGGATATATACAGGCTTATAAGAAAGACAGACGACAATCTTGAAAACTATATTTTAACAGTGATAGATGGGAAGAATATAGGTGATAAGGCGTTTTATTCTAACAGTGAATTAATACTGGATTCATCCGAAAATAGATTTTTTGAAAATAACATACGTACTTTTCCTGATGATCCGGATTCAGAAATAGTAACTATTGCAGGACAGAAGGTATACGCTGAAAAAATCGGACATGAGCATAAGTTAGTCATATGCGGAGCAGGACATGTATCGATCCCGATAATAAAAATCGGTAAAATGACAGGATTTACGGTCGTGTGCATTGAAGACAGACCAATGTTTGCAAATGATGCGAGAAACGCGGGAGCAGACAGGGTCATATGCGATAATTTTGTAAATGCGTTGGAAAAAATATCAGGTGATGATGATACCTATTTTGTAATCGTCACGAGAGGGCATCGTTCAGACCGGGAATGCTTAAAAAGCATTGCAGAAAAAAAGCATGCGTATATAGGGTTAATGGGTTCCAGACGAAGAGTAGCGATAGTAAAAGAGCAACTTATCAGTGAAGGAGCGCCAAGAGAAGTTCTGGACAGGGTTTATACACCGATAGGATTGGATATAGGTGCTGAGACGCCGGAAGAAATTGCAGTGGCGGTTATGGCAGAGATCATAAAGGTGAAGAGGCAGGATGAAAGGAAAACGGATTTTCCGAAGGAAATCTTGGATATGATAATTGGAGAAAAGTCAGTAGAAAATTGCGGGAATTCAGGAAAGGTACTGGCAACTATTGTATCCAGAAAAGGATCTGCACCCCGGGAAGTTGGGACAAAGATGTTGATCTTACCTGATGGAGGATGCGTAGGAACAATTGGTGGCGGTTGTGTAGAAGCTGAGGTGATTCGACGGGGCAGGGAAATGCTTATGGAAAATGAAACCGAGGCAATAATACAGCATATCGATCTGACCGCAGATGCAGCTGCAGAAGAAGGAATGGTATGCGGCGGTACGTTGGAAGTATTGATGGAATTATTGTAATTATGGATATAGGGGAAGAGTTTGGAAAATGATCGATAAATACAATCGCAATATCGACTATATGAGAATGTCGATTACGGATCTGTGCAATCTGCGATGCAGGTATTGTATGCCGGATGGTATGAGAGTACAGAAACTGCCAATGGCAGAAATATTGACATATGAAGAACTGATCGAGGTAGCTAAGGCAGCTGTAGAGTGTGGCATAACGAAATTCAAGATAACAGGCGGAGAGCCACTGGCACGAAAGAACTGTCCGGGATTTATAAAAATGCTGAAGGAAATATCCGGGGTTCAGCAGGTGACGATGACTACAAACGGGGCAGCGCTTGAAGAAAATTTGCCAATGCTCATGGATGCAGGTCTTGATGCGGTTAATATAAGTCTGGATACATTAAAAGCAGATGTTTTTTCGGAAATCACAGGCAGAAATTGCCACGCAGAAGTAATCAGAGGAATAGAGGCTGCGATAGATTCTGGAGTAAAAGTTAAGCTAAATACTGTGCTGCAAAGGGGAGTAAATGACGGAGAGTGGAATGACATCATATTATTCGCAAAAAAATATAATATAGATGTGCGATTTATAGAAATAATGCCTATTGGTTATGGAAGGGGAATGGAAGTTGTATCAAATGATTTTCTGAGAAAAGAATTGCTGAAAATATATCCTGATATGAAAGATGATACGTCGATTCACGGGAATGGACCTGCAAGATATGTTAAAATCCCCGGATTTAATTGCTCTATAGGATTTATCAGTGCGATCCATGGGAAGTTTTGCGGAGAATGCAATAGAATAAGGCTCACGGCTACAGGAAAGCTGAAGCCCTGCCTGTGCTATGGAGAAACTATTGATGTAAAAAAAATTGTGCGTGATAATGACAGGACTGAGAAACAGGCAATATATAAACGTCATCAGAGATTAGTTGGTGTGATACATGAAGCAATATTGAGTAAACCCAAAGAGCACTGTTTTGAAAATATAACAAAAATAACAGAAATGAAAAAGATGGTCGAAATAGGTGGGTAAAAATGGGAAAAGTATTAGCTGTTTGTACAAGCGAAAAAAAAGGAACGCAGAAAAAAACTGTAGAGAAGATCGAACTAAAACCGGAGTGGGGGATAGTTGGAGATGCACATGCAGGAAACTGGCACAGGCAGGTGAGCCTTCTTTCCTTTGAAAAAATAGATGAATTTAGAAAAAGAGGTGCAGATGTAGAATACGGTGCATTTGGTGAAAATATCGTATGTGAAGGCTTTGATCTGAGCAGATTAACAGTAGGAACAAGATTTCAGATAGGCGATGCGCTGTTGGAATTAACACAGATCGGTAAGGCATGTCATTCTCATTGTGAGATCTATAAGACCATGGGAGACTGTATCATGCCGAGGGAAGGAGTCTTCACGATAGTGTTAAAACCGGGAATCGTGAAGCCGGGAGATGAAATAAAAATGATAGAACCTGAAAAAGACAGACCGTTTACAGCTGCTATCATTACTTTATCAGACAGGGCATCAAAGGGTGAATATGAAGATAAGTCAGGTCCGGTGATAAGAGAAATGCTTGAAAAGGAGGGGTACCGGGTCGTTGAGCAGTTTATTCTTCCGGATGGAAGACCGAAACTTGAAGCTGAATTAAAAAGACTTGCTGATCAGCGTCAGGTGAATGTGATATTTACCACGGGAGGTACGGGATTTAGTGAAAGAGATCTTACACCTGAGGCGACTAAGGCTGTGTGTGAAAGGGAAGTGCCGGGAATAGGAGAGGCTCTAAGGAATTATAGTATGCAGTTTACATCGCATGCCATGCTTTCACGTCAGACAGCGGGAATCAGAAAAAGAACGCTTGTTGTTAATTTGCCGGGAAGCCCCAAGGCATGTAGAGAAGATCTTGAATTTATAATGAAGCCGCTATGCCACGGTCTTGGTATTTTAAGGGGTACAGACACAAACTAAGTAATAATGGTGTGGTAACAAATCAATTACATAATAACGTTATAGAGGAGAATATTAAAATGAAAAAAATAGGTAAAAAAATCAGTGTAATTGTTATGGGGATAATTTTAGCGGTAAGTTTATCTGCATGTGGTTCAAGAGAGAATGAGTCTGAGAGTACTGAAGTTCAAAGTTCAGAAGTTGCAGAAAAAGCAGTGGAGGAAGAAGCAGGCACTGAAGAAAAGAGTACTGACACAGAGACGGATCATAATGGTGAAAAAGCTGAGATCCAGGTATTCATCGCGGCTTCTCTTAGTAACGTTATGCAGGAAATTGCAGAAAAGTATAATGAGAAGAATCCGGATATTACGATAACTTTTAATGCTGACTCTTCAGGAACTTTACTTACACAGATTGAAGAAGGGTATGCGTGTGATGTGTTCTTTTCTGCAGCGCAAAAGCAGATGAATACACTTCAGGATGATGGATTTATTGTAGACGGTACGAGACATAATGTTGTTAATAATCAGGTTTGTGTAATTGCACGGAATGATTCAAGTACAGATGTTACCGGACTTGCAGATATATCTAAGGCAGCCTCGATAGCTCTGGCAGATGGGTCAGTTCCCGTTGGAAAATATACACGTGAAGCCATGGTCAGATCAGGACTCTTAAAAGCAGCAGATGATGTATCAAAGATCACAACAAAAGAAGTGTCAGAGGCTCTTAACGGAGTAGAAATATCAGAGCAGTCAAATGTATCTAAAGTTTTGGCGGCTGTTGTAGAGGGTTCGTGTGAAGTCGGAACCACCTATTATTCAGATACGTATGGATATGAAAATGATATAAAGATAATCGAAAAGGTTCCTTATGAACTGACAGGGGATGTGATCTATCCGGTTGCCCAGATAAAAAATGACGAAGCGGACAATGCGGAGAAAGCTGCTGCGCAGGATTTTGTAAAATTTATTATTTCAGATGAGGCTCAGGAGATATTTGAAAAATACTATTTTGATGATGCAAGATCATGAAAATGTTTTGGGATAAATGTGAACTGTATGGATAATCTTTCGGTTTTTTTAATGGAACTTGATTGGAGCCCGCTTTGGATTTCTCTAAAGACGGGGGTTGCTGCGACAATAATCTGCTTCTTTTTGGGAATGATCGCTGCCAGAAAAGTAATGGAAATGACAGGAACGGCAAAAGCAATCGTGGATGGAATACTGACACTTCCGATGGTATTACCTCCAACAGTTGCAGGTTTCTTTTTGTTGCTGCTATTTTCAAAAAGAAGGCCGTTGGGCATTTTTTTGTGGGAAGGATTTGGAATAAAAGTCATACAGAACTGGCTTGGATGTGTCATTGCAGCTTCAGTGATAGCATTTCCTCTGATGTATAGAAATGCAAGGAGTGCATTTGAATTAGTGGATATTAACCTGATCTATGCCGGAAGAACGTTAGGAATGTCTGAGACACAGATCTTCTTTAAGGTAATAATGCCGACAGCCGGACCGGGGATTGCTGGGGGAACGATACTGACTTTTGCGAGGGCACTTGGTGAATATGGTGCTACATCCATGCTTGCAGGAAATATACCGGGGAAAACGGCTACGATCTCACAGAGGATAGCGATGGTCATACAGGATCAGGATTATCTGACAGCAGGGGTATGGGTGGTAATTGTAATGATCATTGCGTTTTTTGTCGTTTTTTTGTTTAACCTTATAATAGGAAAGACAAACAAAAATTTGTATATATGGTGAATGAATGGGCATAGATATAGAAATAAAAAAACGACTTTCAAATTTCTGCCTTCATATGTCTTTCAGAGAAGATTCCAGGAGAATAGGCGTCCTGGGTGCATCAGGTGCAGGTAAATCTATGATGCTGAAAATGATAGCAGGGATAGAAAAGCCGGATAGTGGAAAGATCACTTTAGATGGGAAAGAACTGTATGACTCTGATGCACATATTAATCTAAAACCTCAAAAAAGAAATGTAGGATATCTGTTTCAGAACTATGCTCTTTTTCCCAACATGACAGTTTCTCAAAATATCGCGGCCGGGCTTAATGGTGACAAGGAAAAGGTTCGAAGCAGAGTAAGTGAGATGATCCAAAAATTTCAACTTATTGGACTGGAGAATGTTCTTCCGGGAAAGCTGTCCGGAGGACAGCAGCAGAGAACAGCCCTCGCACGTATCATGGCATATGAACCGGATATGATACTTCTCGATGAACCATTTTCTGCGCTGGATGTTTATCTGAAAGACCGTATGCAGGAAGAACTTATGGAAATGCTTTCTGATTATAAAGGTACGGTCATTATGGTTTCTCACTCACGGGATGAGATATATCGTTTTAGCGATACACTTTTGATAGTTGATGAAGGAAAGATCATTAATCACGGAAGTACGAGAGAAATCTTTGCACGACCGGAAACAAAGGCTGCAGCAGTACTTACAGGATGCAAGAATTTTTCGCGTGCAGAGATATTAGATGTTCATACGATCAGAGCAACAGATTGGGGAATTACGATAAAAATAAAGCAGGAAGTGCCGAAGAACACCTGTTATATCGGATATCGGGCGCATCACTTTGTACCGATATGGGGGTGCAGAGAAGATAATTGTATCAGGTTTGAACTACTGTCAAAGGCTGAGCTTCAGTTTGAAAAAAATTTTTACGTGAAGCCGGAACAGGAAAACTTTGACAGAGATGCTGTGATCACATGGTTTGTGCAGAGAGATAAGTGGGATGAGCTTAAAGATAAAGGAAGCCCTGATTACCTTAAACTTATGGAAGAGGATATGCTTTTTTTAAGATGATCAATAATGATCAAAATCCGTATATAAGATGTGAAACTTGCGTTTTTAGATGAGAGGAGATACATGATGAGTGAAAACTATACATCTACGTCAGAATTCACGCATTTTGATGATAATGGAAATGCGGTGATGGTCGATGTCTCTGATAAGATGGTTACAAAGAGAGAAGCTGTTGCGAAAGGCACCATCAGAGTATCTGCAGAGGTATTTGATGCAATAAAGGGTCATAAGGTAAAAAAAGGAGATGTGCTGACGGTGGCGCAGGTTGCCGGGATAATGGGGGCAAAGAAAACTTATGAACTGATACCAATGTGCCATATTCTAAATCTTACCAACGCAAAAGTGTGGTTTCAGATGAATGAAGAGGAAATGACAATAGATGCATATTGCAGGGTTAAGACTGAAGGAAAAACCGGAGTTGAGATGGAAGCCCTGACCGGAGTGCATATCGCACTTCTCACGATCTATGATATGTGTAAAGCTATTGACAAACGAATGATTATGACGGATATTCATTTGGTTGAGAAAGTGGGCGGTAAGAGCGGAGAATTCCGTTTTTAACGTTTTGATGTAAAATCCGTTTTGCCGGGATACCTGTGCAACGCGGGATCCGTTGGAGAAAGATTTAGATGGTAGATAACGAAATTCAGTGGGATAAATTGCTGAAGATAAAGACAACCGGCAGAGATGATACAAATGCAGATCAGTACCGTTTTCCATATGAACCAACGCCGTACAGCGTTCTTGAAAGGCTTGCAAATAGTGGTTACATAAGGAAGAAAAATGTTTTGATAGATTATGGCTGCGGAAAAGGAAGAGTAAGTTTATTTCTTTCATACCAGACCCGTTGCAGATCGATCGGTGTTGAGTATGATGACAGAATATATGCAGATGCGGAATCTAATAGGGAAAACGGAGTTTCCGGCAGGAGAACTGAATTTCTAAAGCAATGCGCAGAGGATTTTAAAGTTCCTGCGGAAGCAGACCGAATGGTATTTTTTAATCCTTTCTCGGTAGAAATCTTAAGAAAAGTGATAGCACGTGTTACAGAATCGTACTATGAAAGTCCTCGTGAAATTCTTTTATTTTTTTACTATCCGTCAGATGAATATATGTCGTTTCTGATGACAGTTGATGAGCTTGAATTTATGGATGACATAGACTGTAAAGATCTGTTTCCGGGTGAAAATCCCAGAGAGAAGATCGTGATCTTCAGGATGGGGTAAAAAGTTCATACAGGATGTCCGTATCGTTAAGAAATACGTATAGATGCAGAAACTCCCGTTACCAAGGTTAGTGTAAAGTACCTTTGAAGCGGGAGTTTTGCTGTTTTTTAACTTATATGATCATATAATATGAGGAAATTCCGATCTTTGCTCTGATCAGCGATATTTCTTTTTTAGAGAGAAGCCGCGGCCCTCTACTGTATTTACGCGGCTAACGGCGATAAAACTTACGGGATCGATCTCTTTTATGGTCGCTTCTACACGGGGAAGTGCACGGTTTTGCACGATGGTTATAAGGACATTTTGAGGTTGTTTCAAATATCCGCCTTCGCCATAGAGAACTGTGACACCGTGATCCAGTTCAGTGAGGATACTATGACGGATTTCCTCTGCGTGTTCGCTTACTATAGTTATCTGAGTCCGGCTCTGTCCTATGAGGAGGAATTTGTCGAGAATAACTGTGTAAAGAAGAACCATGACTATGCCATAGAGAATATTTTCGAGGGGCATAAAAAGTGCCTGAGCAATGATCACGGTGAAGTCCAGGATATTCATCGTAAGGGACAGAGGAAGACCGAAGTGCTTTTTTAGGATCAGTGGCGGAATATCCATACCACCTGTAGATGCTCCGGCGTGGATAACTATACCAAGAGAGACTCCTACGCCCACACCGGAAAAAATTGTACATAAAAACATATCATTTGTTAAAATGGTATTGCCAAGTACGAGCTTTATGATCTCAAGGGAAAGTGGATAAGATAAAGTGCTGAGGACTGTTGTCGCGGCAAATTTTTTTCCAAGATCAAATAATCCCCAGAGCAGCAGGAGACCATCCATTATAAAGATGGATCCAGAGATAGGAATACCGGATGTACGCTGAAGAGCCAGCGCGATACCGGTAGTTCCGCCGGTAACAAGGCCTGACGGTTCCAGAAAAAGTCTGACTGTCAGCGCGTAAAGAAAAGTGCCGACGATAGTCATCAAGACTGATTTTATTAGATTCTTTTTGTCAGTTTTACTACTCATAAATGCTCCGATTGATGTTATTACTAAGACCACCAGGTTGTACGGCAATTATTTTTAGTCGTGCGTGTTAGTGGACGATGTATAAGATTATAGACTTGAAACGGTTTATGACGCAAGAAAAAATACTTGGTTTTAATTGGCAAAATCTGTTACGTGAGCGGCTGTGATCGAGTGAACAGTAACAATTTGTGGTTAGAGGAGACAATATATGAAAGTTTGTTTATTAAATGATTCATTTCCGCCGGTGATCGACGGTGTAGCAAATGTGGTGACTAACTATGCGCATATACTTACAGAGAAGCATGGTGCGGAAGTACTGGTAGGGACTCCGGAGTACCCGGGAGGTGATTATGATAGTTATCCATTTCAGGTAGTTCCGTATAAAAGTTTTGACACTACAAAAATAGTTAAAGGATACCGTGCAGGAAATCCGCTTGAAATGCGTTCTGCCACAAAGATGATAGATTTCAGGCCTGATATCATTCATTCGCATTGTCCCGTGTCTTCAAATGTGCTGGCTCGACTCATCAGAAATGAGACCGGAGCACCGGTGGTTTTTACCTATCATACTAAGTTTGATGTAGACATCGCGAGAGCTGTTAAGGACAAATTTTTGCAGCAGGAGAGTATCAAAGCACTGGTGAGCACGATATCAGCCTGCGATGAAGTCTGGTGTGTAAGCGAGGGCGCAGGAGAAAATCTGAAGTCGCTGGGATTTGAGGGCGATTACAGGGTTGTTTCAAACGGAGTGGACTTTGAAAGAGGCCGGGCGTCTGAAGAAAAAGTTGAAGAAGCTACAAAAGAATATGATCTTCCGAAAGATGTACCGGTGTTTCTCTTTGTAGGACGAATGATGGCTTATAAGGGAATACCACAGATCCTGGATGCATTAAAGATCCTTTCAGAGCAGGGAACTGATTTCAGAATGGTTTTTGTGGGGAAAGGTGCTGATCTCGATAGCTTTAAGGAAAAGGCAGGGGAGTACGGCATTGATGATAAGACCTTTTTTATCGGTGCGGTATATGACAGGGAAGTATTAAGAGCCTGGAATACAAGAGCGGATCTTTTTGTATTTCCGTCAACTTATGATACGAATGGCATAGTTGTCCGTGAGGCAGCGGCATGCGGTCTTGCAAGTGCGCTTATCCGTAATTCATGCGCAGCGGAGGGGATTACAGATGACAGGAATGGATTTATCATAGATGAAACTGCGGAGTCGCTTGCGGAACTCATGACGAGAGTGAGCAGGGATATTTCACATGCAAGGGATGTTGGACAGCATGCGATGGATGAAATATACATATCGTGGGATGACTCGGTGAGAGAGGCCTATAACAGATATGGTGAGATCCTTGAAGATGTGAAATCCGGAAAGATGGAGATCAGACGAAAGACTATGACAGACCATATGCTGGATGTGACAGCGGATGTCATTCATTACACAGAGAAGATCATCGATCTGCAGAAAAAGACATTTATAGATCTTCCCATGAGAGCATTTGAGGGAATGAGAGAAAATGCTCTGGATATGGTAGATACCATCATAGAAGCGCAGGAACGCAGGAATGAGGAGATGCGCGGGATCACTGACAATGCTGAGCAGAGTATGATGGAAATGTACGAGAGGCAGGAAAATTTTACGGAATCATTTCGTCAGAGCATAAAGGATGTGATAAATGATGCAAGGAAGGGATTGGTATAAGACAGCTGTTTTTTATCAAATATGGGTGAGAAGCTTTGCTGATGGAAACGGCGACGGAATAGGCGATCTTTATGGTGTGTACAAAAAATTGCCGTACATAAGGTCACTTGGAGTAAATGCTATCTGGTTTTCGCCTCTTTATCCATCGCCAAATGCTGATTTTGGTTATGATATCTCGGATTATTGCGATATACATCCGGATTATGGTAATCTGGCGGCTTTTCAAAAGGTGCTTCAGCGTGCACATGATCTTGGTATGAAGGTGGTCATGGATCTGGTGATCAATCATACGTCGGATGAGCACCGCTGGTTTAGAGAGAGCTGCAAGGGCAGGGATAATCCTTACAGCGACTATTATATATGGAGAGATAAGCCTAATAACTGGAATTCGATTTTTGAAGGAAAGGCATGGGAATACAATGCAGAGAGAGGACAGTATTACCTGCATATCTTTGCAAAAAAACAGCCTGATCTAAATATGGACAATCCAAAAGTTCGTGAAGAAGTGAAGAAGATCATGCGTTTCTGGCTGGATATGGGGGTGGATGGCTTTAGAGAAGATGTGATCACTTTTATATCGAAAAAAGAGGGACTTCCGAACGGATTGCCGTTTTTGCCGATTGTAAATGGCATGCCTTACTATAAGGACGGACCGCATATTATCGAATATCTGAAGGAATTTAGGGAAGTAAGCGATGAATATAATGCAGTTCAGATAGGTGAGGGACCTATGACTACGGTACGTTCGGCGCTAAGGTATCTTACGGGAAAAAATAAGTGCCTGGATCTCATGTTTTCCTTTGATCATATGCTGGCTGACTGCTTTTATACAGAATATCTGCATAAGAAGTTTAATCTCGTTAAATTAAAGACTGCTTTTACAAAGTGGCAGAAAGCTCTGAATAGCAGGGCATGGAATACGTTGTATCTGGAAAATCATGATCATCCCCGGATCATAAGCAGGTACGGAAGTGAGAAATTCTGGAGTGAAAGCGGAAAAATGCTGGCAGTCTGCTATATGTTTCAGAAGGGTACACCTTTTATCTATCAAGGGCAGGAGATAGGTATGACCAATATACATCTGAGTGATATAGCAAATTATGTTGATGTATCGTCTATCATGAATTTCGAAGCTTTTAATACGAAGGATCCGCTGCATAAACGTATGGCACGGATATATGTGTCGAGCCGTGATTCATCGCGTACCCCCATGCAGTGGGACAGTTCGAGATATGCCGGGTTTTCAAGAGTAAAACCATGGTTTTATATCAATCGTAATTATAAGACTGTCAATGTGAAGGATGAAGAAAATGATCCGGGAAGTATACTTAACTTTTATCGGAAGTGTGTGGATATGAAACGACACAGTAAGGCAATGATAAACGGATCATACAGGGAATTCTTCCCAAAGAACAGGCATATTTATACCTATGAAAGAGCATTGGATAATGCGAGGTATCTGATCGTCTGCTCGTTTTCCAGTCACGGGAGACATTGGAAACTTCCGGAAGAGTATGTTGGCAGGGTTGGAAAGCTCATACTCTGCAACTACTCGATGCCGATTTCCACCACGTTGTCGCAGAGGCCGAGAGATCTTTTGAGACCGTATGAAGCGCGGGTTTATCGATTCAAGGTGTAAAAACTAAAAGCCCAGGACTGTTTCATTTAATGTGAAACGGTCCTGGGCTTATTATTAAATCTAGGTAAGCAATTTTCTGCCCGTTCTTAGAGTTGTTTCAATTTACTGGGATTGCATCGATTTCATCATATCTCGACACTCTTGGATTTTAGATTTTGCCAGTGATTCTGTCATGCCATATTTGGCCTTGAGTTTCTCGATTATCTTGGCATCGGGGATATTATCTTCGAGTTTGTCTTCGATGAAAATTTGGATTCCTCTGGCCTCACCTCTAGCTTCGCCTCGGGCTTCACCTCTAGCTTCGCCTCTAGCTTCGCCTCGGGCTTCTATTATATCTAATGCTTCGCACATAGTTACGTTCTCCCTTCTTGCTGCAGACAATATACGGCTGGTTTCTACGAATCGGTTATCGCCGGTTAATGCTGTCATGAGTTTTAGAACAGCATCTGGATGATCCATTTGTTTGTTATCTGGCACGTATTCTTGACCACGGTTGATTTTGTAAAAATAATCCGCGATTATATGGAAGTCACTCCTAAATTCATCTACTTGATCTCGTGACAGATCCTTGATGTTTACGACATTGATCTTATAATCACTTACGTATTTTTTCAGACAATCAGGTATATTTATGCAGTCGTACAAAGAGTGATTGAGCCAATTGTCTTTTCCGAAATGAATTACAAGTGTTACAACGGGAACCAGATGTGGAACGGCTTTCTTTTTCTTTCGACAGCTATCAATTTCGACAAGCTGCTCTTTATACGATGAGCCGTCGTAGCTCAGGACTCTGGCAGGTTCATATTTATCTACATCAGTCTGATTTTCGAATCCGATCATTGCTATTCTGATTTGGTTATGTTGCCAGATCTTTACGTTGTCACGCTCCTGTTCGTGGATGGTACCATTGATTTTTAACTGTGACTTTGTTCTGGTATTTGATAGTTCGTGTTTTTTTACGAGTTGTTTTCCATCAAATAGCAGTACATTCATGATGTCGGCAAATACATCATTGTAATCCTCGAGTGTTTTCTCGGTAATGTCCTTTTCGCCCATTGATTACGGTATTTCTCCTTTATCTTAACATAATAAAAAATAGAACAAAAGATTTGTTTCAAGAACTTTTGTTCTAGATGTGATTATACAATACGTTTGTTCTTAGAACAACTGTTTTTGTAAACAGATGTACGAATGCGAGGACTTGCGCTACTTTTAATAGCAAATTATGCAAATAAATGCTATTATTGTTATTATACAGTAGACAAAAATTATGGGGAAAGTACAGGGATTATGTGCGGAATGAAGAAAGGGTTTTATAGCGATAAAACTAAGAATTCATTGGAGATAGTAGCATTAGAAACCGGAGAAGGGAATTGTGGGTAGTATGAGAAAAGACGGCTGTATGCGGATGATGAAAATGAAAGATATTTTCATATCTATCATAACACGGGCAAAGAGCATGGCGAGAGGGAACAGGTAGAAGATAAACTGGAACGGCTCCGAGAGTTTGTTGAGAAACAGTATGGAACAGCGTATAAACCAGGATCGGGAGTTGAGAAGTATTATGATATGTTCTTTGACCGGACTGGAGTGTTTACAGTTGCTCAGGAGAAAAATGATGTAGTACAGCGTGAGCTTAGATTATGCGGTTACTTTGTAATAATCACATCAGAAAAAATGACTGCTGAAGAGGCGCTCGATCTGCATGAGGGCAGAGATGCGTCAGAGAAGCTGTTCAGAGGAGACAAATCCTATCTTGGAAACAAGAGTGCAGGGGTTTACACTAACGAATCACTGGAAGCAAAGATCTTTGCTGAATTTATAGCGCTGATAGTTAGAAATCGAATATACAAGAGGCTTAAGGATGAAGCCGGAAAACTAGAAAAGATGCCAAACGTCATGACAGTTCCTGCTGCGATAAGAGAGTTGGAAAAGATAGAGTTGATACGAGGATTTGACAGAAAGTATCGACTTGATCATGCGGTGACTAAAACGCAGAAGATGATCTTAAAAGCGTTTGATATGGATGCTGCATATATAAAGTCAAGGGCAGCAAGAATAAGCGAGCAGTTGGAAATAATAGAAGAAAAATCAGGAGGTATGAAGAATGGCGAGAATGATGAACTTATAGAGGCATTTACCAAGAGCGGAAAGACGTATGATGAAGTTTTGAAATTTCTGAGATCTCGTAGTGAAAATGAAGAAACAGACAGGAACGAAAAACGGCGCAGGTAGAATAAAAGTGTTTGTGTAATGCGGACAAGCTATATGCTTGAGTAAAGAAACATAGACGTGAGATGCAACAAAAGAACATATCGATCAAGCATAGAGGGAATGTGGATGAGAATGTTCTAAAGTGGTTAGAAATGGTGAAAAGACGTTAAAAAATGTAAGTTGAGTGGAAATATTTTAGGAAGTTAACGTACACTTTTTTGAATTAAAAGGGGGACTATAAGTGATGTTTAAAAGAAGAATTGCTGGCATTATTGTTGTTATACTTGTCTTTTTAACCATCTTTCCGCATATTGAAGCAAATCATACTTTTGCGGCTGAATCTTACAATGTTGCAGATCCACACATAATTATAAATCAGATATATGGTGCCAATGCTGATGGGTATGTGTCGCATTCATTCATAGAATTGTATAATCCTACAGATCTGACAGTGAATTTTGATGGATGGAGTGTGAATTACTGCTCTTCACAAAAAGGAGGTGTCACGGAATGGCAACAGCATCTTCTTTCAGGTGAAATAAAAGCACATACATCATACCTTATTAGGTGCGGTAGTGTGTCTGATACAAAAAATGTAAAACTGAATATTAATAATTTTGATGATGAATGGAATCAAGTACTCTTCAATAAGGGTGTGTCCGTTGTACTTCTTTCGCAGAGTTCAAGCGTAGGCAGCGAGTCTGTATTTGATAATGATACAATGAAGCCATCGGTAAATGGGTACGTGGATATGCTTTCCGCAGCAGGTGATGGAGGAACAAACGAGGAGCCAGCGGCTTATGAGAAGAGTGTTCCAAAAGGTCAGACTAAGAAAAAGGCCATACGAAGAATGAATTTCTGTGACACTGACAACAATGAAGATGATGCTGAATTTGTTGACTATACGGGGGATTACTCGTCATATCAGCCTCGTTCTCAGGCAGATGGAGAATGGGGAGTTGTTATTTCAAGGGAAGATATTCTTAATAATATTGCAGCTGAAAAAGCGTTAATACCTAAGTATTACAGCGAATACTGTACTGATGATTCTATAGAAAAAATAGAAGCTGCTTATGCACTTGCTGCGGGAGGATTAGATAATCTTAGTGATGATGAATTATCCGATTATCTCGCCGCTCTTAAAGCGGCAACAGGGTCTTTAAGGTATAAGTCATTCGGAACACTTGACCAGTTTTTTATAACAACAGACAAAGGTGGGGGTGAATCCTACGGTTCAAGTCTGACTAAGAGAGACGGATATGTGAATGCAGACATTGTTCTTACGGATAAGGACGGTTTGGGTCTCATAAGTGATAATAAGGCAAACATTAAGATTAGGGGTAATCTTACATCTGGGGGTGCTAAGAAACCATATAATATAAAGTTTTCATCCAAGCAGAATTTGTTTGGTTTTGGTAAGTCGAAAAAATGGGTTCTATTGGCTGATTACTATGATCCAACATTAATGAGGAATAATCAGGCTCTGGATTTAGGTCAGAAAATCGGAGCATCTTCCGTAATGGATCATAAAAGAGTGGAAGTATGGGTTGATGGTCAGTTTCGTGGTCTTTATCTTTTGACGGAGAAGATAGAGGCAGATAAAAACAGGGTGGACATTGATCCTGATAATGGTGATTTTTTGGTTGAGCTTGATGCTCCAGGTAGGACGGAAGAAGGAAATAAGTACTTTTATACTGACAGTGGCTACTATTTCAGACTAAGGGAGCCGGATGAAGATGAATGCAGTGATGATCAGCTTAATGCAGCTCAAAGTACGATGAATAGGCTTGAAGAAGCATTAAAATCAGGGGATTATAACGAAATCGAAAAAATTATAAACGTTAACTCATTTGTAGAGTATTACCTCCTTAATGAATTTATGCAAACGAGCGATTTTGGAGGATTATCAGTTTATTTTTATTTTGATGAAAGTGAAGATAAATTTTATGCGGGTCCACCTTGGGATTTTGATTTGACAGGAAACGCCCATATTAATACGGCAGGATCGCCAAGACAGGTTATAGCCGCAAAAAGTCATTATTTTAAACTTCTAATGCAGCAGCTTTCATTTAAGGTTAAGGTAAAGAAAAGATGGGATGAAACAAAAGACATTTATCGTGATAGTTTTACCAATGGCGGATGGTTTGAGGAACAGTTCAATAATTATGGTGAAGCAATAAATAGAGATGTTGCGTTATGGGGAGTCAAAGGCGGTTATATGGTGCCAGCCTGGGGAGATTATGATACGGTTATTTCTGATTACCGTGCATGGCAGAATGAAAGGTTTAACTGGCTCGATGAATACTTAACACAAGTAACTACCGGTATCTTTAAAGAGAACAATGGACTGTATTATTACGTTTCTGGTAACAGGATTTCAAATGCCGGACTTATTCAAATTGATGATGATTATTTTTATGTTGGTGACGGAGGAAAAGTATTAACAGGGGAAAACTATGTGGATAATATTAATGCTATGAGACCTGACGGTAAGGGTAAATTCCCGGTGGGAACATACTTCTTTGATGATACAGGAAGAATGATAGTTCCTGTTGAGTACGAAATCATTACAAAGGTACCGGGGGTAGCTCCTAGTTGTATTGTTGATGGATGTAAAGATTATTGGATCATAAAGAGGACAGGTAAAATCTATGACAGTTCAGACTGCTCAAATGAAGTGACGATGGATAGTCTGGTAATACCTGCTGTTGGACATAATTATGTTAAGACTATAGTGCCTCCAACTCCGTTGCATCAGGGATATACTCTTTATGAATGCGAGAACTGTGGTGACGCTTATAAAGATACGTTTACAGATGCTACAGGCAGAGCTGTTGCGGAGGTTCCTGCCACATGTTCAGAAAGCGGCATAAAGGGGCATTATATTGACACAGCTACGGGCAAACTCTATTCTGATCCAAACTATGAAATGGAAACAACGGAAAAAGAGTTGATAATCCCTGCAAAAGGGCATTCACTTATACATCATTTCAGAGTGGAGGCAACAGAGACTACAGATGGAAATATTGAATATTGGGAGTGCTCGGAGTGTCATAAGTATTTTTCTGACTATGAGGGAAAGATAGAAATCTCAAAGGAACAAACAGTCATTCCAGCAAAGGGGAATGAGAAAAATAATCCTACTAATTGGGATGACATAAGCAATCCATATTCCACGATACATGCTACAGATGGAAGTTATGCAGTGGAAGGTTCTATCAGTAGAGGAAACGCCAAGTGGACATTTGATGCTGAGAAGTCAGAAACAGTTGTTGTTGTGAAGCAAGTGGATGCCAGCAAGAGATTAGAATACGCCTTTTCAAATGTAGAGGGATACGATTCCAGAGCAAAACATCGCTATAAGGTTGATGATAAGAGTAAAGCCAATATAAATAAAAAGGGTGTTCTGAAGCTGAAAAAAGGCGGAGAAATAAACATACAGATGGAACAGTGGGTGAAGGGAAGCGGATGGATTAAGATTGGAAATCCTGTACACTTCTATATTCAGCTTCCTGAGATGCGTAAGAGAGATAACTTGTCATTGTCGGAGGGATCATCATTTGACGCATTTCGTTATCTTGGCCATACTACTTACCGTCCGAACAAATGGATTTCCTCAAAACCCTCGGTTGCGAGTGTTGATCCTGAAACCGGTATCATAACCATCCATAAGAATGGCAACGTTAAGATAATTGCGGAATATGGAGAAGGAAAGTCAGGATCTGGCAAGAAGTATGCTACAAAGCTTAAAGTGAAGATGTAGTATTATTGACAGTAAGTTAAAGGTAAGCGTCATGTATACCCCCGGATTCTCAATTCAGGGGTCAGACCCCATGAAGGTCAATGTGAAGGATGAAGAAAATGATCCGGGAAGTATACTTAACTTTTATCGGAAGTGTGTGGATATGAAACGACACAGTAAGGCAATGATAAA
>KL370809.1:0-1024 GCA_000701625.1 Lachnospiraceae bacterium MC2017 | reverse complement strand
ATTTCCACCACGCTGTCGCAGAGGCCGAGAGATCTTTTGAGACCGTATGAAGCGCGGGTTTATCGATTCAAGGTGTAAAAACTAAAAGCCCAGGAATGTTTCGTTTAATGCGAAACGGTTCTGGGCTTATCTTTATATTTAATGATTAAAAATAAAAAAACAACATGTTATTTTACATTACCGTACATTTCCTGAAGTAGTTGAGCCTGATACTGTGGATCTTGGGTTGAACGTACGAGGTCATCCATACGGTTTGATTTTATCAGATATGCATTTAAAGTGTTGATATCGTTGAGAGTTTTTTGGCTTCCTTGTTTGATGCCCTGAGCGATACCTTGCTCTAGTGCTTCTTCACGGATGAGCTCCATGTGACCGGCCTGGTCATATTCATATAAACTTACCATAGTGATCGCCTTCCTTTCCTTTATGAAAAAGTTACGAAGGATGTTGTGTTTAATGCAATAGTCAATTGCGTGAGCGACAGCTTCCGCAGAGGACATCTAGTTGACTGATGTTCATAGATATTCAGCGAAGTATCGATGATGAAGGACAGATCATTAACCATACCAAGAAAAATTGCATTGTCCAGAGTATTAATGATCAGAGCATCCGGATCGTTGTAAGAGGTCTCATTAATGGCATTGTAGAGCTCCAAAAGTGCTTTTTTGTCATTAAAAAAGAGTTTAAAAGTGCTGTCCTTATAGTTCCTGTTGATCCAGGGCAGACGAAGTCGCCTGAAAAAATAAGGGAGTGAATACTTAGTGAAGCCTCACACGACTAAAGTCGCGTGCTTCCATACCCGTTTTTCTGGGGTGCGGACTCATTGACTACATATATGGTCTGACACCGAGACACTTACGCCGCGGCGCAAAGCTCTGCATTCAGACTAATTAACGTAGACAACGTGCATGTGCTCCTATACACAGCTTCTGGAACTTTTGCCAAAAGCTGCTGCCCTTTCGTCACCGGAAGGGACTTTATGATCTCACGTATAAAATATCTTGCTCCTATGTTGTATGAAGCA
>JNJK01000043.1 GCA_000701625.1 Lachnospiraceae bacterium MC2017 | reverse complement strand
TCATATAGTCATTTACTTTATTGTTGCGGTCACGAGCAACGGCTTTCTGACGGTTTGTAGTCTTTTTGCCAAAATGCTGCTTATCTTTAATAGACTGCAGGCGGGCATTCTCTTTGTTAAACCACTGGTTAATGGACTTGAGTCTTCTTCCATCGATTATGAACGATCTGCCATTACTTGATACTGCGGTTACAAGATTGTTTATACCAAGATCGAGCGCCAGTGCATTGTTTTTGTTAAGATTTCTCTGAACGCACTCAGCTTCGTAAGTGTACTGGATTTCAAAGAACCTGGCATGAGCCTTTGGTATGATGCGTATCTCTTTAACCTTTTTATCAAGCAGGATAGGCGGTATTGTGATCTCAACAGGCTTGTGGTTTTTCTTAAAGCTGTTTGAAAACGGAAGTATCAGCTTATTTCCGTTAAGTCTTACAAAGCCAATAACAAGCGTGGTATACCCGTCTTTTGGAAGATAATGCGGCAACTTGCAATCCTTAAAAGCATACTTGCCCTGTTTTGCAAGTTTAAGTAAGCCAAAGAATGACTTGAAACTGCCATCTACTTCTTTGAGTATCTGCTGTGCCATATTTGAATTTAAGGTCTTGTAATTAAAGCTGTTCTTTAACAGGGCATAGTTTTTCTCATACTTCAGGAACTTGCCTTCTGCAAAGTAATACTGTCGAACATTATAGATAGCTTCATTAGCAAGATTTTTAGCTGAATGACACAATTCCTTTATTGAGCGGTAATCGTCTTTTGACAGATGTTTAACCTGCTGTTTTACAGTAAGATACATACAGTTTTCTCCTTTCTTAAGACTCGGATTACTCCTGTATGTATATTATATCATACATTTTACTGCAAGATATATATTGCAGTAAAATATACGCATCTAGTAGTGACGCCATTCATCCCACGACCTAAAGGTCATGGGTTTTCTGGCTGAATAATTATAAAGAATCCGACTTTTTCGGATTCTCCGCGCAAGTATTATATAAATGGCTCATCGTAACGTCAATAGGATTTAACGGGAATCCGAAAAAACATGGTTGCCTGTAATAAAATTTCATATTATAATAAGTAAGTTGTATCTACTATTGATATGACATTCATATGTGATGTTTGCGTAGCTCAGCTGGATAGAGCGTCCGCCTCCTAAGCGGAAGGTCGCGCGTTCGAATCGCGTCGCGAACAGTAATAGACAGGCGGTGCTCAGATATTTTCTCTGAGCACCGCCTGTTTATATAGATAATTCATTCTTAGAAATTAATATGTCCCTGCATCCAGACTATTCCCTTAAATCTCCTGTGACGCGCCGGTTCTCCAACCAGGTCATTTCTATTAATGCAGATATCAAAAATAAGATCATTACAATTTAATGTAATTATGTAAACCTTTTCTTTTGTAAGGCTATTCTCCACTTCTCTTACATCTTCAATTTCACCTAAAACAGAATAATGATCACACTCAATTCCGTACGGCATAAAGTATGTATCCACTAGCGAATAAACATCTTCGTTCATAATTTTTCTGGAGATAGCATTATATGTATCGATATCATCCATAGTCAGATCTTCTATGGCATCCTCATCACCATTTCTCGCAGCAGCAAGCAGATCATTTCTATTTTTTTCAACCTGTTTTACTGCTCTCTCCTGCTGAGGATTTTTCTTAAGTGGGAGCATGATGGATCCGGATATACTTAATCCAGATAAATTAACAGACGTATGTGGTATCGGACTATTACTTTTATTAATCCTCTTTATATAATCCATTCTGTTCTGAAGATAAAAGATTAAAGTAACTCCAACCTTAAGATCATCACAAATACCCGCATATGAATCTTTTTCTGCATGCCGTTCGACAGATATATCCTCTGTTGAACTTATATTCGATCCAATAAAATAAGGATAATAAAAGTCATAGTCAAATTCTATTTCATCCGAATATGCTCCGCAAACAGTTATACCTAACGAATCTGCAAATTCTTTTCTATACTCTACAGCAATACTATCATCCTCAAGTGAGACATACTGCTTCTCTGTTGGATTCTTAAGCACATCATTCAGAACTTTTTTTAATTCTCTTCTCGTCTTCATTCTGCTGAATCCGAGTGCTCTGAGATATTTATGCATCTTCTTTTTCTTTCTCTTCCTTCTTTTCTTTTGACTTTTCAGCCTTTTCCGATGCAGCCTTTATTACTGCCTCTGAATTTTCCTTTGACTTACTGTTTGAAACAGCCTGTTGAAGTGCTTCTTTTTCTTCATCCCCAAGATCAATATATGAAGCCCCCTTTATTATTTCTTTTGTATATACGTAACATCCATTGTTTGAATGTACAGAGTTAATGATATATCCATTATCCTCTTCATCCAACAGGCAAAGTGAGAAGCTGAGCTTTCCACCCATTTCATGAAATGCATCATATTTAACAAGTCCTGTTTTCTGGTATGATGACTTCATTTTTTCTATTAATATATTGATCTGAGATCTGTCTTCTGTCTCAACCTCTGTCAGATATGATATCTTTTCAAATACCTCTGCAAACTGTGACTCAAGACTTTTTCCATCTTTCCCCTGCATGAACTGTTCGTATTTTTTTCTGAGGTTCTTAAATTTAACCCCCTGTACTATAAGCATTACGATTAGGATAAGAATTACAACTATGATTCCTATAAAAATATAAGCTATGTCTAAATTGCCAAGTCCAATCATATTCAGAAGATTGCTCTGCATTTTTCTTCCCCATTTCAATTTTATTTGATAGTCAATCTAGTTTTTACTGCATTGACTTAAATGAGTTAACAATATTTTCTAGTTCTTCCTGAGAAAAATACTCTATCTCGATTTTTCCCTTTTTATCATTTTTAGGTTTGATAGCCACCTTTGCTCCAATCTTTTCACGAATGCTATCTTCCATTTCTCTATATATGAGTGTAAGTGCTTCCGGTGTCTGAGGTTTTACTTTTTCTGGCTTATCAATGTTTTTAACAAGTTTTTCTGTTTCTCTTACAGAAAGCTGCTGATCAAAGACATGACAAGCTGTTTCATACTGCTTATCAGCATCCTTTATTCCGAGCAATGCACGTGCATGTCCCTGTGAAATTTTTTCATCAATTATCATTTCACGTACACGTTCATCAAGATTCAACAGACGAAGAGTATTAGTGATAGTGGTTCTATTCTTTCCTATACTCTCAGCAAGTTCATCCTGCTTCATTCCAAATTCAGTTAATAGTCTCTGATACGCTTCCGCTTCCTCTATTGGATTGAGCTTTTCACGCTGAAGATTTTCAAGAAGCTGTATCTCAACTTTTTCCTGTTCAGTAAATGTTCTTACTATTACCGGGATTTCTGTAAGTCCGGCGATCTTTGCTGCTCGCCATCTTCTTTCACCGGCAACGATCTCATAATATTTATCCTTCTGCTGTACAAGCAAAGGCTGAAATATTCCATGACTCTTAATCGAATCAGCCAGTTCATTTAACTCATCTTCGCTAAAATTCTTTCTTGGCTGATTTCTATCCGGCTCAATTTTATTCAAACGAACCTTTATTACTTCATCCTCGACATTTACATCTCCGTCGTTTTTTACGTTTACAGATTCTCCTACCTTTATTCCAACCGGAATCATTGTATCAAGACCTTTTCCAAGTCCTCCGAGTCCTTTTTTTGCCATTACTGTCTCCCTTATCCTTCTACTGCCTTCGCAAGTTTTCTATACGCTTCTGCTCCACTCGACTTTGCATCATATACAGTGATCGGTTGTCCGTAACTCGGTGCCTCCGCCAGGCGGATACTTCTTGGAATGATAGTCGTATATATATCATCTCCAAGATGCTGTTTCACGTTTTCAACAACCTGCTGTGATAAATTTGTTCTGGAATCGTACATTGTAAATACTATTCCTTCTATATCAAGCTTATCATTAAGTCTTTCTCTTACAAGATTTACTGTATGAATCAACTGTGACAATCCCTCCAGTGCATAGTACTCACACTGAATAGGAACAAGTACACTATCTGCTGTTGTCATTGCATTTACAGTGAGCAAGCTCAATGACGGCGGACAATCGATCAGGATATAATCATAGTTATTTCTAATTTCCCGTGTCTTCTCTTCTAGAATAAATTCCTTATTCTTTACCCCGATCAATTCGATTTCTGCTGCAGAAAGATCCACATTTGATGGAAGTATATCTACATTTTTAATCACATTTTTTACAATACAGTCCTCAACTTTTACATCACTGATCAAAGCTTCATATATTGTTAATTCGACAGCGTTCTTATCTACACCAAAACCACTGGTTGTATTTCCCTGAGGATCACTATCTATTACCAAAACTTTTCTATTTTTTTCTGCGAGGCAGGCTGCCAGGTTTATCGTTGTCGTTGACTTACCTACTCCACCCTTCTGATTTGCTATTGCTATAGTTCTGCTCATCCGTTCTTTCTTCATTTGCAGCCTTTCTCTCCGTGAGATCTCAACGATCATCACTATCCTATTATCAACAGTATGCTTTACAAATTATATCACTATTTTTTCAGTATTACACTTTTTCTATAAATGTTTCACGTGAAACATTGCATTTATTTCTGTACAGCTACCAATCGTTCACCATTTCTACTCACGAATTATTGATTTCATTGCAAATATCACTAGGATTTTCCTATCAGTGCGCGTATTATCACGTATGCGAAAAAACCTGCCAATAGATGTTTCACGTGAAACAATTATTGGCAGATTCAATCTCATCAATATGTTTTATTTTCTTTAGACATTGCTATATTTATCGCTCTTCCCATCTATAAACATCGGTAAATTTCTGACTTAGAACGGTTCTATTGCCAGTACATTTACCAATCATGCCTCGCATTCTTTGACTGTACTAGGCTTATTTATTTTTATGACAAGTAATTATAGTGTAACTACTTGCATTAACAGTAATCACACATCCATCTATATAAGATATACCAGTTCTTTCCTTTTCTTTTACTGATCTATTATCTAGTATTTTATTCTTACACCATACAACAACATCTACTTCACCTAGATCAAGATTGTTTCTAATTCGATCGTATCCCATAGCTGTCTTATGTATTTTATCAATATTTTCAATCAGCATGTCTACCATTATTTCACACCCAAGTGTACTACTTTGAGTTCAAATGTTTCACGTGAAACATTTATTTCTATATATGTTATTTTCTATCCTAATTCTATCATTCCCAAAATAGCTCATCTAAAGTTTTATCCAGTGCTTTACAGATTGCAATACATAAATTAATTGTAGGATTGTAATCACCCTTTTCAATAGCACTAATGGTCTGACGTGAAACCTCACATAGATCAGCTAACTGCTGTTGTGAAAGATCCTTAGCAGCTCGTGCAGATTTTAGTTTAAGATTCTTCATTATTTTCATCCTTTCTCAACATATACTGTTTAATTAAGAAAGATATTAAAACAATACTAAAAAAGATTACGATTATGATATTTAATAAAGACACATTTGCCAGTTCCTTTATATTAAAATCTCTTTTACTGTTTGAAAATGCAGCATATCCATTACCAATTATTACCAAAATGATTAATCCAATCCACTTTCCAATCTTTTGTCCCACCTGAAGGTATGCATCATTAAAAATACAATAAAGTGTATAGATCAGAAGTCCAATGAGTGCAATTGTAATCACAACTAACTGAGGAGCAATAATACTACTAGTACTATCATATACCATGCAGCCATAAACAAAATTTAAAATTGAAACTGTTATAAAACTGATCTTATAACCTTCTCCTCTGATAATTTTCTGTCTTTCATCATAATGTGCGTTTTTTCCTTTGCGAGCTAAAAAGGACACCACTAAAAAAATCCCAAATACGATAACAAATCCAAAAAGTAAACCACCTAAAAATGAATTGTTCATTCTGCACCTCCAAAATTTGAAATTATGTTTCTCACAACTGATAACTGTATAATAAAATCAAAATAGCATAATGTCAATTATATTTTACATTATGCTATTCTATTTATTTTGATTCCTAATATAAACTTACATCCGAATTATACGTATATCGTCTATCAAATTATCAAAAACATCATTAATAAATTACATATTCCGGCAATAACGTTTTGTCACATGAGTAAAACCATAAAACTTTAAATGTATTTTTATAACTAAAGTATTCACTTAATGTCACCTATAATCCAAAAATTCATTTTTAAGTTTAATAAAAGTTCTATAATAAAAATAGATGCAATTGTTTCACGTGAAACAATTGCATCTATTTCAATACTATATATATCTAAAATTTAAGAATGCACCCATAATAATTATAATGGAGTCTTAGCTGGAGTACCTGCTTTTCTTGGATACTGTTTAGGTGTATTAACACCCTTCTTAATAAAGATGAGCGTACGTTCAAGGTCAGATCCAGGTAACGTAAAACTTTCCGTTTTTTGAACCTTTCCTCCCATCAATCTAATCGCATTTTTTGCCTGTTCAATTTCTTCTTCAGCAGCAACTGATTTATATGAAACAAAATATCCACCCTTTTTAATGAACCCTAATGTTAGTTCTGATAATGTTGCAAGATTAGCAACCGCACGTGAAACTACAAAGTCAAACTGTTCTCTAAACTCTGGAGAATGTGCTAAGTCCTCAGCTCTTGAATGACACACTGAAATATCATTAAGACCAAGTTCTTCACATACATCTGCAACAAAAGCAAGTTTTTTATTAATCGAATCTACAAGAATAAATTCAGAATCCGGACAAAAAATCTTGAGAGGAACTCCAGGGAAACCTGCCCCTGTTCCAAGATCAAGAATTCTCTTTTCTCTTAAGGGAGTATATTTAAGTAAAGAAATACTATCTGCAAAATGCTTAATCATCACCTCATTAAAATCAGTGATTGCAGTAAGATTCATTACCTTATTCTTTTCTATAAGCAACTCATAATATCGATACAATTGCTCAAGCTGTAAGTCCGTATAGGGAATCTTCATAGAATCAAGACATTCTGTAAGGACCTTCATATCTTCCATAAAAACCTCTCTTCGATAACACTCATTATTTATAAAAGCACCGTTTTCTAAGATGTGTAAAACAAGAATCTAAGTTATTGAACATTTACGTAACCATACGATACCTTTCTTATGTTAAAATCCAAGTTATTCCAAGTTCTGTTCAAATCAAACTACTTCAAAATTATTTATAACATACGTGATTATAAAGAATTTTCCCTATCTCTCATACTTAAATACACAGTAAGTACCTGAATATCCGCAGGTGAAACTCCCTGTATTCTTGAAGCCTGACCAAGATTAACAGGCTTAAAATCATTTAGCTTTTGCTGAGCCTCTAAACGAATGCCTTTAATTTCACTAAAATCAATATCTGTAGGAATTCTTCTGTCCTCAATTTTCTTAAACTGAGCAACCTGTCTCTGCTCTCTTTCTAAATATCCACGATATTTAATCTCAATGTTAATTTGCTCAATTGCTGCACGAGAAACAATAGGACGTTCCTGATCAAGAGGAGCTATAAGATCATAGTTCAATTCCGGACGACGAATCAATTCTTCCAAAGTTGCGGCTGTTCCAAGAGGAGTACTACCTAACGAGTTTAAGATATCAGACGTTTTTTTAGAGGCACCTACTCTGATTCCCTGCAGTCTCTTTATTTCAGATTTAATTTCCTCTTCTTTATAAATAAGAGCCTCCAACTGTTCGTCAGAGATCAATCCAACTTCGTATCCTTTTCTCCTTAACCTGATATCAGCATTATCCTGCCTGAGTAAAAGACGATACTCCGCTCTGCTTGTCATCATTCGATAAGGTTCAAAGCTATCTTTTGTTACAAGATCATCAATTAGTACTCCGATATATCCTTCAGATCTATCAATAACAAGCGGTTCTTTATTTTGAACATATCTGGCCGCATTAATTCCAGCAATCAATCCCTGTGCAGCCGCCTCTTCGTAACCTGAGCTTCCGTTACTCTGACCTCCAGAAAAAAGTCCGGAAACCTTTTTAAACTCAAGAGAAGGTTTTAACTGTTTACCCTTAAAACAATCATATTCAATTGCATAAGCATTTCTAACAATATGTGCATTTTCAAGTCCGGGAACTGATCTGTACATCTGTATCTGAACATCTTCCGGCATAGAACTACTCATACCATCAACATACCATTCATTTGTACGAAGACCTTCCGGCTCCAAAAAAACCTGATGTCGAGTTTTATCAGCAAACTTTACTACCTTATCTTCTATCGAAGGACAATATCTGGGCCCCTTTCCTTCTATAACACCGGAATACATAGGTGAACGATCAAGATTACTTTTTATAATATCATGTGTTTTTTCGTTGGTATAAGTAAGATAACATTTCACCTGTTCTTTTTGGATTGAATCAGGATCAGTAGAAAATGAAAAAGGCACGATCGGATTGTCACCATACTGAGGTTCCATCTTTGAAAAATCTATGGATCTTACATCAATACGCGCAGGAGTACCTGTCTTGAATCTTTGTATAATAACACCTGCATTTTTAAGTGATTCGGATAACTTATTGGCCGCCTGTAGACCATTAGGTCCTGTATATGTTATCGCTTCTCCACAAAGACACCTTGCCTTTAAGTAAACACCAGTACAGAGAACAACAGCTTTAGTATAGTATTCAATATTTGTATATATTCTTACGCCGACAGCCTTCCCATCTTCAACTAAAAGATCTGTTACTTCAGCCTGCTTAATCGTCAGATTTTCCTGATTTTCAAGGACTTCTCTCATTGAACGTGAATATTCATCCTTATCAGCCTGTGCACGAAGTGAATGAACCGCTGGACCCTTTGAACTATTGAGCATTTTAGACTGGATAAAAGTACGGTCGATATTTTTTCCCATTTCTCCACCCAGTGCATCAATTTCACGAACTAAATGTCCTTTTGAACTTCCACCGACATTTGGATTGCATGGCATTAAAGCAATACTATTAACACTAACAGTGAAAACTATTGTTTTTAATCCCATTCTCGCACATGCAAGAGCTGCTTCACATCCTGCATGTCCTGCACCAACAATCGCAACATCGTAATCAATATTCTTTACCATGGATTCCTCCAAAATTACTTTCCCATGCAAAATTCACTAAATATTCGATCAGCCAGGTCATCTCCAGTTTCTTCACCGATCACTGTGCCAAGTTTATCATATGCATCCATTAGATCTACAGTAAAGAAATCCTCTGACATACCATTATCGATACTATTAATTACAAGAGAAAGACTTTGATCAACATTCCTAAGATCAGAAAGCTGTCTCTCATTAGTTATGTAAACCTGATCATTAGATGATATTTCACCTGAAAGAAACATCTCTCTAACTAGATGAAGAAGCCGATTCATCCCTTCTTCATTCATAGCTGATACTACAACAATCGGCGCATCTGAAAACTTCTTAATATTATCAATAGTAATAACAGGTTCAAGATCTGATTTATTAAGGATTATTATACTTTTCTTATTACGTATACTTCCAAATATTTCTATATCATCCTCATCAAGTGCAGTTGATGAATCAATTACAAAAAGAACGAGATCAGAAATTTCGATAGCATTACGGCTTTTTTCAACACCAATTTTTTCAACAGTATCGTCAGTATCTCTTATACCTGCCGTATCCATCATATTGAGAGTCAATCCGCCAAATTGAATCTTTACCTCGACAGCATCTCTTGTTGTTCCCGGAATATCTGTAACAATAGCTTTATCCTCTCCTGCAAGCAAATTCAGCAGTGAAGATTTTCCAACATTTGGTTTTCCAACAAGGCAGGTATTAATACCTTCTGATAATACTTTTCCATCACTTGAATTAGATAACAAATTTTCTATTTCATTTTTCAGTTCAATTATCTTCTGACGTAATATCTCAGGATATCCATCAAGTGAATAATGTTCCGGATCATCGAGAGCAGATTCGATAAATGCAGTTTCATGAATGATCCTGTCTCTATAATCATGAATCTTCTTATACACAGAGCCCCGTAATGTCTTAAGCGCATTTTTCCTGGCAAATTCATTTCCTGAAGAAATCAGATCCATAACAGATTCAGCTTTAGTAAGATCTATACGACCATTTAAGAAAGCTCGTTTGGTAAATTCCCCCGGCTCCGCAGGACGTGCACCATTTTTTAAAACAGTTTTAAGAACTCTCCTTATTACAAATGGACCACCATGACAATTAATCTCTATAGTATTTTCTGTAGTATAGGAACGTGGTGACAGCATTACAGAAACCAGCACTTCATCAATTACTTCGTCATTATCATAGATAAATCCATAGTGTATAGTATGGGAAGTTGCATTTATAATATCGGTAGTTTCACCATTAATATTCCTAAATATTTTATCAATGACCTTAAGTGAATTTTTTCCACTTATTCTAACTATTCCAATTCCTGAAACTCCAGGTGCTGTAGCAACAGCAGCAATGGTATCATCTGAAATATAATTCATAATAATCTCTCTCTATTCAAAAATGCAAAGATTAATAAAGACGGTAATATGTTTTCAATAGAAAAGAACTCTCTTCCTATCCGCGCACATCGCATCTTATACACGCAGTGCATTTTTAACTTATAGTAATTCCATCGGAATTTCCTATAAGTTAAAAACCGCGAGTGAAGGAGACGTATTGGAAACGTCAACTTCCTCGCGGCTCAAGTATTCGTCACTTTTTAAGAGTAATAACAACTCTTCTGAATGGTTCTTCACCCTCGGAATGTGTCGTTACATAACGATCTCCCTGAAGTGCAGAATGTATGATCCTTCTTTCATAAGGATTCATAGGCTCAAGAGTTACAGGACGTCTTGTTCTCTTAACCTTAAATGAAAGATTGTGTGCCAGATTTTCAAGTGTTTTCTGTCTTCTTGCTCGATAATCCTCGGTATCAACCTTAACTCTGATGTAATCGCCAGTTCCCTTATTTACAATAAGACTAACCAAATACTGAACAGAATCAAGAGTCTGTCCTCTTTTTCCTATCAGAATTCCCATTTCAGGGCCTGAAAGATCGATATCAACACATCTTTCAGATGAATCGTAAGAAACCTGAGAAGAAACTTCCATATTCATAGCTTCAAACAGGTCAGAAAGGAATGTGTCAACTCTTTCTATGATATCATTCTGATTATCTGCATCGACTTTAACGCTTTTATCTGCCTCAGATGAATTGTCAGATTCTACTGGATCAGAATCCACGCTTTCAACTTCAGAAGTATATGAAGAAGGCTTTACAGCTTCTTCCTCTTTCTTCATATCAGCCAAATACTCATCCTTTATCTTTGCACGAATCACTGTAGGCTTACTGTTAAAACCAAGAAATCCAGACGTACCCATATCCACGATTTCATAGTCAAGCCCCTCAACCGGTACAGAAAAGCTTTTACCGGCTTCACTGATCGCACTCTCCAGTGATTTTCCGGAAAACTCCGTATAATCCATAAGAAATACCCTCCTTACTTCTTGGAATTACGCTCGTTATATTCTTTTACAAGGTTCGCTTTTGAAGCTATACCTCCAACGTTCGAATTCTTTTTGTAATAAGCTTCGGCTTTTTTTATAGCAGCCTCTCTCTCCTCTTCTGAGAGATTAGAAGCATGAGCCTTTGCAGAAATTGAGCTTGTACGCATAGAAGCATTTGTAGAAATAGATGAACCTGATGCAGAAGCAAGTTCAGCACTTGCCTTCTTAACACCTTCCTTACTAAGATTCTTCTCAATAAGTGCGTCTATATCCATTCTATCAATTCTACGATTGATGATAACCTGTTCAATACTTCTTATCACAGCACCTGCGATCCAGTATATACCCATACCACAAGGCAGCGTCAGACAGAATACTGCTGATACAACCGGCATTGTGATATTCATTGATTTCATCATACTTGCAGAAGAATTATTTCCGGATGTCGCAGCTGACTGTGGCATAAACAGAAAATTGATCCACTGAGTTGCTGCCGCAAGAATCGGAACCATTGCTGCTCCAACTATCAGAAGATAATTACCGTCAGCAAGAGACTCCTTCATAATATTGAGCGGTGAATACGCAATGTTCAAACCAAGGAATGTATAATACTGCTCAAACTGGGAACGAACAGATTCAAATACACTTACATCTAAACCTTTGATTCCCTCAATTATTTTCCAATCAGCAGATGATGCACGGTTAAGAATATCGATTATTGAATTAACAATGTCTCCACCCTTACCTACAAACTGTCCATCACTGACATACTTGGCATATTCACCCTTTGAAGTAATGGACAATGTTGTTAATGCAGCCAGACCACCCTCAGATGACTGGATATTTACAGCTAAAGTCTGTAAACAATTATATACTTTATCAACATAAGCCGGAACACTGTAAATAACTCTATACAGAGCAAAAAGTATCGGCATCTGAATAGCAAGCTGAAGACAGCTTCCCGTAGGAGATACACCATATTTTTTATAAACAAGCTGCATCTCTTCATTTTGACGCGTCATAGAATCCTGATCACGTTTATCCTTGTATTTAGCCTGGATAGCCTGAAGCTCCGGGTTCATCTTCGCAGAAAGCTTACTGAATTTCTGCTGCTGATATGTAAGCGGCAAAAGGACTATATATATTACAAGGGTGAACAGGATAATAGCTACACCTACGTTCGGAACGATGTTAAAAATAAAATTCAGGATTACACCAAGGATTCTGGCAATCGGTCCGAGAAAGGCTCCTGAATAAGGCGTCAGCATTAAACCTGCCAAGTTATTTTCCTCCTAACTGAAAATTCAGGGAACCGGATCATATCCGCCCCTGGAAAAAGGATTACATCTAAGAATCCTCCAGGCAGCCAACAAACCACCCTTAAAAGCACCGTATTTCTCGATTGCCTCAATCCCATACTGTGAGCAGCTTGGTATATATGGGCACTTTGTTGACTTATACGGAGAAATATACTTCTGATAAAAACGTATCAAAGCAATTAAAATTATTTTCATTCTTATGTATCAGTCAGATAGAATTTTATGTAGCTTTGCTAGATGTAACAATGCACGGTCCACATCCGCACACTTTAAAGGCTTCTCTTCAGAATCTTTTGGGGGATTAGCGGAAGCCCTTGCTACGACTACTATGTCCAAACCACTATTGAACATATCCCCATGCAGTCTCATGGATTCTCTGATTAACCTCGTCAGCCGGTGACGTACAACACTGTTACCCACCTTTTTGCTGACCGATATTCCAAGTCGGTTGTGTTCCAGATGATTTTCCAGTACATACATAACAAAATACTTATTTGCTTTGGAACGACGTTTTCTGTATACCGTCTTGAAATCTAAATTGTTCTTAATAGAAGAAATCTTTTTCATCTTTTTTTCAGCATAAAGCTGATCTCCAGAGTCTTTTTTCAACCGGGAAGTTTTCCCAGTTGAAAAAAGACCACTGTTAAGTGGTCTTAAACTGTAAGCTTAGCTCTGCCCTTTGCTCTTCTGGCTGCAAGCACCTTACGTCCACCCGGTGTGCTCATTCTTGCACGAAATCCGTGTACCTTGGATCTCTGTCTCTTTTTAGGCTGAAATGTCATCCACATAACTTAATTCCTCCTGTTTTCACAAATTAATGCGTATAAATACCGGAAAACATCAGTCCAATTATAATTGTAAGACCTATTAACGTCAAGGTTTTAAAGCGGTTGTCATAAAATGTGAACAACTCTGTGGATAATGTGAAAAACATAGTTCATTTTTTCATATCTGCCGTTATTTAAATGTGGATAAAAATCATTTATCCACTATTTCTCCACATAATCTGGAAGCATAATCACTTAACATAATTTTATCCACATAATGTGAATATCCTGGGGATAAGATTAAAAATCCAGTTAATAAATCCACAAAGTTTTAAACATATCCAGATTTTATCAACAATATTTGTGTGTAAAAGTTATCCACATTTATCCACACGAAAAATCTTGATAAGTGATTTTAGTTTACATAATATTTTTCAGTATTAACCACGTTATACACATTTGTTGACAACTATGTGGATAAACACCACAAATGTTAATATGTGTGTGATTAATGTTCACATAATATTATTTCAGTGGAAAAGTATTAAATTTAATACAAATTTTGAATGATTTTTTTTCATAAAAATTATCTAAAGTCTTTAATTTGAATATTTTTCTTATTTGAGTTAATATATAAACGAGATTTTATCGAATAAATTCGATGAGTCTGCCTTCAGATAAAAATAATTGACCGGAGATTTAGATAAATGGACGAAAAACTTGCTCTTTTGGAAAAATGGAATTTAATCCGCGAACAGGTAAAAATCGAGTACGATATAATGGATGTTGCATATGATACCTGGATTGTTCCTTTAAAATTATTTTCTGTGAATGACGGTATTGTTAAGATCGTTATACCGCAGGAGCTTACAATGGGTTTTTCCATTATAGATAAGAAATATAAGCTTCCTTTTCAGGTTAAGATTTCAGAAATAATGAACAAACGTTATGATGTTGAATTCATTACTGAGGAAGAGGCTTCCAAAGAAGAAAAGAGTAAGAGCACTCCTTCTATTAATAATAAGAAAGAAGTCAGTGTAAATAATCTCGAACAGACAATACAAAAATCAAATCTGAATCCTAAATATACATTTGATACTTTTGTTGTCGGGCCTAATAACAGACTTGCCCATTCTGCTGCACTTGCAGTGGCAGAAGATCCTGGAAAAGTATACAATCCGCTTTTTCTTTATGGTGGACCAGGTCTTGGAAAAACGCATCTAATGCATTCCATAGGTCATTACATTATTCAAAAAAATCCTAATACCATTGTCAGATACGTTACCAGCGAAACTTTTACTAATGAAGTTATTGAGTCTATCCGTCTTGGTGACACTGCTGCCGCAATGTCAAAATTCCGTGAGAAGTACAGATCAGTTGATGTACTTCTTCTTGATGACGTGCAATTTATAATAGGTAAGGAAAGTACACAGAATGAATTCTTCAATACTTTTAATGAACTTCATTCTCAAAATAAAGCGATAATCCTTACATCCGATAAACCTCCAAAGGATATGGAAACTTTGGAAGAGAGACTTCGCTCCAGATTTGACTGGGGTCTTACTGTTGATATCAATCCTCCGGATTACGAAACACGAATGGCCATTTTAAGACAATACGCTGACACATTAGGAATCACTATTGATGACGAGATCGTTCAGTATATTGCTTCTAATATCAGATCAAATATCCGTGAGCTCGAAGGTGCATTAAATAAAGTAGTTGCCTTAAAGAATCTTGATAATCAGGAGATTACTATGAGCACCGCAGAACAGGCTATCAAAGATATGATCACGCCTGATTCTCCGAGAACAATTACTCCGGAACTGATTCTTGATACAGTTGCAAAATATTACAACACTACCAAAGAGGCTATTGTTTCTCAAAAAAGAAATAAACAGATAGTTATCCCCAGACAGGTCGCAATGTATATCTGCCGAGAGGAGACAGATGTGCCTCTTACTGAGATTGGCAAGGTTATGGGTAATCGTGACCATACAACAGTTATCCACGGACATGACAAAGTTGCTAAGGATTTGTCCACAGATCCTACTCTTAAGGACGATATTGAGAAGATCAAGAAAATGATTTATCCCAGCTGATTCACATGGATTTAACGTTTTTTTAACCGAGTTTATATTTTCTCAAATCCGCTCCTACTCTTGCTTTCAAGAGTTTTTAACAAATTCACACCACCTATTACGGCTACTGTGAATTTAAATTATTCACACACATAAAACACGCGCGAAGGGAGAGTTTTACACACATGAAAATCACATGTTCCAAATCGGATCTGGTGAATGGTGTTTCAATAGTTTCAAAAGCTGTTCCATCTAAAACCACAATGGATATTTTGCAATGTATCCTTATCATTGCAACTAATGGCATCATTAAACTAGCAGCTAACGATACTGAACTTGGAATTGAAACTCAGATTAACGGAACAATTGAAGATAATGGAATAATCGCACTTGATGCGAAACTTTTTAATGATATTGTTCGTCGACTTCCAAATGGTGACATTACTATCGCTACAGATTCTGCTTATCAGACACAGATTACCTGTATGAAAGCAAAATTTAATCTTCAGGGACGAAGTGGAGAAGATTTTCCTTATCTCCCGGATGTTGATAGGAGCGATTCTATTGCAATTTCAGAGTTTTCTCTCAAGGAAATCATCCTTCAGACAATATTTTCGATTTCTGACAACGAAAATAATAAGATCATGACAGGAGAACTTTTTGAAATTACAGGAGATAAACTTCGCGTCGTTTCGCTTGATGGTCATCGTGTTTCTATTAGAAAAATCGAACTGAGAGCTGATTATGGTTCAAAAAAAGTTATTGTTCCTGGAAAAACTTTAAGCGATATTAGTAAGATACTTACTGGTGATGTTGAAAAAGAGGTTTCTCTTTTCTTCATGCAGAATCACATTGCATTTGAATTTGATGATACTCTTGTTGTTTCAAGAATTATCGAAGGTGAATATTTTAATGTTGATCAAATGCTGAGTGATTCATACGAAACAAAGGTCGTTGTAAATAAAAAAGAATTTTTAGATAGTATTGATCGTGCAACTCTCATGATTAAAGAGGGAGATAAAAAACCAGTTGTTATTTCAATCAATGATGATGTTATCAATCTTAAGATAAGATCTGTAATCGGTTCTATGGATGAAGATATTGACATTCAAAAAACAGGACAGGATCTTATGATTGGTTTTAATCCAAAATTTATCATAGACGCATTGCGTGCGATCAGCGATGAAACGATTACTATTTATCTCGAAAATTCAAGGGCTCCTGGAATTATACGTGATGAAGAAGGTAAGTATGTATATCTTGTACTCCCTGTTAATTTCAATAGCATGGTGTAACGGTTTACATAAGTCTATTAGTTTACATAATATATTTTATTAACATAATATTTTCTGCGTTTGGAGCGAGTAAATAAAGTGAAAGAATTTAAATTAAGACCCGATGATGAATTTATAAAACTTGGTCAGCTTTTAAAGGCTGTTGATCTTGTTTCATCAGGTGTAGAAGCAAAGATTGAAATTCTTAACGGAAATGTTTCCGTTAATGGTGAGATTTGCCAAATGAGAGGAAAAAAGATACACAGTGGTGATATTGTTTCTTTCAATGGCAATGAAGTTAAAGTGACTCAATGATCATTGAACGTCTTGAACTTAAGCATTTCAGGAATTATGAATCATTAGATCTTGATCTAAGTCATGGAACTAATATTCTATTTGGCAACAATGCTCAGGGAAAAACGAATATTCTTGAGTCACTTTATGTTGCGTGTACTACCAAGTCCCATAAAAAGAGCAAGGATCGTGAAATGATTCGTTTCGGTTCAGATGAGGCGCATATTTGTCTTCATCTGAAAAAAAAAGATGTCCCATACAAAATTGATATGCATCTTAGAAAGTCAAAAAAGAAGTCTATTGCGGTTAATGGACTTCCGCTTCATCGTGCATCTGAACTTATGGGAATTGCTAACGTTGTTTTTTTCTCTCCGGAAGATCTGAATATTATTAAAAATGGTCCTGCTGAAAGACGAAGATTTATCGATATGGAACTTTGTCAGTTGGATCGTATGTATCTTTCAGATCTGACAAATTATAATAAATGCCTGAGTCAGAAAAATTCTCTTTTGAAGAATATTATTTCTGACAGACGGCGTAGTTCTTCACTTCTTGATACACTTGATATCTGGGATGAACAACTGCTCAATTATGGCAGTCGTGTGATACGCAGGAGAGAGAAATTTTTAAAAGAGCTAAATGAGATAATACATATCGAGCATAAACGTCTTACAGGTAATTCAGGTGATTTTCGGATATGCTATGAACCGGATACAACTGCTGAAGATTATGCTGAAAGATTAAAAAATTTCAGGGAAAAAGAGCTACGATATGGAACAGTTTCTGTTGGTCCTCAAAGAGATGATATAAATTTCATGCTTGATGGTGTGGATATTCGTAAATTTGGTTCTCAGGGACAACAACGAACGGTGTCGCTGGCACTTAAATTGTCAGAAATAGAACTTGTTAAGCGGGAAATTCATGAAGCACCTGTTTTATTGTTAGATGACGTTTTATCGGAACTTGACAGCAACAGACAAAAATATCTTCTTGATAGCATCGGAGAAATCCAAACGGTAATTACCTGTACAGGACTTGATGAATTTATCCGTAACAGGTTTGAGATAGATCGTGTTTTCTACGTTGAAAATGCAAAGGTAACAGAACAGAGTAAGAAAGGCAGCTAAAACATGAGTCAGGAATACGGAGCAGATCAGATTCAGATCCTGGAAGGACTGGAAGCGGTAAGAAAACGTCCCGGTATGTATATCGGATCAACTTCTTCGAGAGGTCTTCATCATTTGGTCTATGAAATTGTGGATAATTCTGTAGATGAGGCATTGGCTGGATTCTGCACAAATATCCATGTTTGGATCAAACCGGATAATTCTATCGTTGTAGAGGATGATGGACGTGGAATCCCGGTAGGAATCAATCATAAGTCCGGTCTTCCGGGTGTTGAAGTTGTATTTACGATCCTTCATGCCGGTGGAAAATTCGGAGGTGGAGGATATAAAGTTTCCGGTGGTCTTCACGGAGTAGGTGCATCTGTTGTTAATGCACTTTCTACATGGCTGACTGTAAACGTTTACAACGAGGGAAAAATATACGAGGAAAAATTTGCAAGAGGTCAGAAATTATCTGATCTTACTGTTGTTGGTGAATGTGATCATGAAAAGCATGGTACAAGAGTATCTTTCCTCCCCGATCCTGAGATTTTTAAAGAGACACAGGTATATGATTTTTCAGTTCTTCGTCAGAGACTCAGGGAAATGGCATTCCTTACTAAAAATCTTAGAATTGAGCTTCATGATGAACGTCCGGGACAGGAAAGAGATGAGAAGTATCACTATGAAGGCGGCATAAAGGAGTTTGTTAAGTACTTGAATAAGAGTACAACATCTCTTTATGACGACATCATTTACTGTGAAGGTTCACGTGGAAATGTTTATGTTGAAGTTGCAATGCAGCATAACGATTCCTACAACGAAAGTTCATATAGTTTCGTAAATAACATCAATACTCCGGAGGGTGGTACTCATCTTACCGGATTTAGGAACGCAATTACTAAAACTTTTAATGAGTATGCCAGAAAGAATAAGATTCTTAAGGATAGTGAAGATAATCTTTCAGGTGAAGATATTCGAGAAGGACTGACTTCAATCGTTTCTATCAAAATTGAGGATCCTCAGTTTGAAGGACAGACAAAACAGAAGCTTGGAAATACAGAAGCAAGGAATGCAGTTGAATCTTTATTCACAGAACAGCTGACATATTATCTCGAGCAAAATCCTAATGTTGCTAAAATCATCTGTGAAAAGTCAATACAGTCACAGAGAGCAAGGGAGGCTGCCAGAAAAGCAAGGGATCTTACAAGAAGAAAGTCTGCGCTTGATGGCCTTTCGCTTCCCGGAAAACTTGCAGATTGCTCAGACAAAAATCCAAAGAATTGTGAGATTTTTATAGTCGAGGGAGATTCTGCGGGTGGTTCTGCTAAAACAGCACGTTCTCGTGCTACTCAGGCTATTCTTCCGCTCAGAGGTAAGATCCTTAACGTAGAGAAGGCAAGACTTGATCGTGTATACGGTAATGAAGAAATAAAAGCGATGATAACTGCTTTTGGAACAGGTATTCACGACGATTTTGATATCAGTAAACTTCGTTACGATAAGATAATCATTATGACAGATGCCGACGTTGATGGTGCGCATATCGCTACACTTATGCTGACATTTATCTATCGTTTCATGCCTGAGCTTATAAAACAGGGACATGTTTATTTAGCGCAGCCTCCTCTCTATAAGCTCGAAAAGAATAAAAAGGTATGGTACGCATATTCAGATGATGAATTGTCAAAGATAATAGACGAAGTAGGTCGAGATCAGAATAATAAAATCCAGCGTTATAAGGGTCTTGGTGAAATGGATGCCGAGCAGTTGTGGGAGACAACAATGGATCCTGCAAGACGTGTTCTTCTTCGTGTTGCAATGGATGAAGAGAGTGTTTCTGATGTGAACCTTACTTTCATGACACTTATGGGAGATAAGGTTGAACCTCGAAGAGAATTTATTCTGGAAAATGCAAAATATGTAAAGAATCTTGATATATAATAATCACATAGATTTATACATAAATAGCATAAAAAGATCAATGAAAGGCAGTTATGGACGATCAGATTTTTGATAGAATCAGTGAAGTTGATTTGAAAAAAACAATGGAGTCATCGTATATAGATTATGCGATGTCTGTTATTGCATCTAGAGCACTTCCTGATGTAAGAGATGGTTTAAAACCGGTACAGAGACGAATTCTCTATTCCATGATCGAACTTAATAATGGTCCTGACAAACCGCATAGAAAATGTGCGCGTATTGTTGGTGATACCATGGGTAAATATCACCCTCATGGAGACAGCTCGATTTACGGAGCTCTTGTAAATATGGCTCAGGAATGGTCCATGAGATATTGCCTTGTTGACGGACACGGAAATTTTGGTTCTGTGGATGGAGACGGGGCAGCTGCAATGCGATATACAGAGGCAAGACTTTCAAAAATCTGTATGGAAATGCTTGCTGATATAAATAAAAATACTGTTGATTTTGTACCAAACTTTGATGAAACTGAGCAGGAGCCAACAGTGCTTCCGTCTCGTTTTCCTAATCTTCTTGTTAATGGTACAACCGGTATTGCCGTTGGTATGGCAACCAATATCCCGCCTCATAATCTTAGGGAAGTAATAGGAGCGGTTGTAAAGATCATTGATAATCAGGTCAATGAGAATAGAGAAACTGAGCTTGAAGAAATACTTAAGATCATAAAAGGTCCTGATTTTCCGACAGGTGGAGAAATCCTTGGTACAAGAGGAATAGATGAAGCTTATCGGACAGGTCGCGGTAAAGTAGTGATCAGGGCTGTGACTGATATAGAAACTATGTCAAACGGAAAGTCCAGAATTATAGTTACAGAACTTCCGTATTTGGTTAATAAAGCAAAACTTATCAAGAATATAGCTGATCTTGTTAAGATGAAAAAAATAGACGGTATCACAGATCTTCGTGATGAATCTGACAGAGAAGGTATGCGTATCGTTATAGAGCTGCGTCGTGATGTGAATGCAAATATCATCTTAAATCAGCTTTTCAGACATACCCAGCTTCAGGATACATTTGGTGTGATAATGCTGGCACTTGTTAATAACGAGCCGCATATACTGAATATTCTGGATATGCTTAAGTGTTATCTTAAGCATCAGGAAGATGTAGTTACAAGACGGACACAGTATGATCTAAATAAGGCAGAAGAGCGTGCTCATATCTTAGAAGGTCTTCTTAGAGCAATAGATGAAATTGATGAAGTTATACGTTTAATAAGATCAAGTAAGACAGTAGCCGAGGCAAAAGAAAAAATAATTGGTTTCCTGAAGATAGATGATATTCAGGCTCAGGCTATTGTAGATATGAGACTTAGAGCTCTCGCAGCTTTGGAACGTGAAAGACTTCAGGGAGAATATGATGAGCTCGAAAAGAAAATTGCGGGCTATAAGGAAATTCTTTCTGATCATAAAAAACTTTTAGGCGTAATTAAGACAGAAATTTCTATCGTAGCTGAAAAGTATGGTGATGAGAGAAGAACAACCATCGGATATGATGCTTTTGATATTTCCATGGAAGATATGATCCCGAAGGAAAATACAGTTCTCGCAATGACTTCTCTGGGTTATATCAAGCGTATGTCGGTTGATAATTTCTCAGCACAGAATCGTGGAGGCAAAGGTATAAAGGGAATCACAACAATAGAAAATGATTACCTCGAAGACCTGCTTATGACAACTACTCATAATTATGTCATGTTCTTTACGAATATGGGACGAGTATATCGTCTGAAAGCCTATGAGATACCTGAGGCTTCACGTACGGCAAGAGGTGTTGCGATAGTAAACCTTCTGCAGCTTGCTCCGGGAGAAAAGATTACAGCTACTATTCCAATAAAGAGTTTTGCAGAGGACGACCGCTATCTGTTTATGGTTACCAGAAGTGGAATTGTAAAGAAAACAAAACTCACCGAATTCAGTAATGTTAGAAAGAATGGTCTTATAGCTATCAGTCTCAGAGAAGATGATGAGCTTATCGAAGTAAAGCAGGCAAAAGCTGAAGAAGATATCTTTATCATTACAAAATATGGTATGTGTATAAGATTCAAGGAATCTGATGTAAGAGCTACCGGACGATCGGCAATGGGTGTTATTGGTATGAACCTGGACGATGGCGATGAAGTAATCGGAATGCAGCTAAAGTCTCAGGGTGAAGCACTTCTCCTTGTTGCAGAATATGGTATTGGAAAGAGAACGCTTCTTGATGAATTTAATGTTCAAAAGAGAGGCGGTAAGGGTGTAAAGTGCTACAAAATCACTGAAAAGACAGGTTTTGTAGTCGGAGTAAAGGCAGTAAATGATAATCATGAAATCATGATGATTACAGATGCCGGTATGATAATACAGATCCGTGCCTGCGACGTATCTACACTTGGAAGGATCACTATGGGTGTCAAGGTGATGAATCTTGATGAAGGCGTAAAGATCGCAAAAATCGCAAAGGTAAGAGATAAGGTATCGGATGGAAATCAAGAACTTGAGGATGTTGATAATCCTGGAGATCTTGGTGGAGCAGATTCTGAAACAGAGGCATCAATAGACGGTGGAATAGATGCAGAATCAGAAGAGATAATGGATGAGATAGTTGAAAATGATGAAAATCATGAAGATTATGACGAAGATTAATTTATAATTAATTTTTCTTTAATATCCTTTTGAAACTGAAAAACAGTGATATGATAGAGACGCATACAGATAAAAATCTGTGTTGCTGCGATTAAACCCCCGATGGTTCGGTAATATCCGGATCATCGGGGGTTTTTTCAGATCATCTTATATTTTTCTACAGCAGTTTCATAGAGATTGTTACCATGCGAATCAATAACGACTATACAAGGAAGATCTTTTACTGTAAGTTTTCGGATTGCTTCTGTACCAAGATCATCATATGCTATGACCTCTGAAGAAGTAATTGATTTGGAAAGCAGAGCACCGGCACCTCCAATTGCAGCAAAATAAATAGCGCCATTTCGAACAATAGACTGTCGTACGTCTTCTGTACGTTTGCCCTTTCCAATCATACCGGAAAGGCCAAGATCAAGAAGTCTTGGGGCATATTTATCCATTCTACTTGCTGTTGTAGGACCTGCAGAACCGATGGCATGTCCCGGTCTTGCAGGAGAAGGACCCATATAGTAAATAACATTTCCACTAAGATCAAAAGGAAGATCTTCACTGTTATTAAGTGCCTCATTCATACGTTTATGAGCTGCATCACGAGCAGTATATATAGTACCGGACAAATAAACCATATCACCTGAATGGAGTGAAGAAGCTTCTTCCTTGGTGTATGGAACAGAAATATGGTGATCCATGATAAGTATCCTTTCTAAAATTGCCTGTTTATCGGCATCTTCGGACTATGAAATAGTTATCCACTAAATGTTGATAGAATGTGCAAAACTGATTACCATATATGGATTTAAATCCATACAAAGCCCGAAAATACACAAATTGTTTAAAAGAATGCGCAATGTTGATAACTAATAAAAATTATCCACAATGGAATCACAAAACTAAAGAAACATGTCTGTTTACATGACAGCAAATATTGACTGCAACAGGAAGGCCTGCTATATGCGTAGGGAAAGTATTAATATTAACAGCAAGAGCAGTATTATTACCACCAAGTCCGGCAGGACCAATTCCTGTTTTATTAATATTATTAAGTAATTCAATCTCAAGATCTGCAACATAAGGAATATCGGAATGTGTTCCGATTTCTCGGGTTAGAGCCTTCTTAGCAAGGATAGCACACTTTTCAAAATCACCGCCTATACCTACACCTACAACCATTGGAGGACAAGCATTAGGTCCTGCATCAGACACTGCCTGTAAAACAGCTTCCTTTACTCCTTCAATTCCCTGAGCTGGTTTTAACATAAAAATACGGCTCATGTTTTCGCTTCCAAAACCTTTTGGAGCGAATGTAATTTTAAGTTTATCACCTGGTACGATTTCTTCATGAATGATCGCAGGAGTATTATCGTTTGTATTTATACGTAGAATGGGATCATTAACCACAGACTTACGAAGATAACCCTCTACATATCCACGTCTGACGCCCTCATTTATGGCATCAGTTAGATTTCCACCTATAAAATGCAGATCCTGTCCTATTTCCAGAAAAAAAACTGCCATACCCGTATCCTGACATATGGGAATCATTTCTTCACTTGCAATGTTAAGATTATCCTGAAGTTGTCCCAGAATCTTCTTTCCAAGTTCGGAAGTTTCCTTCGTTTCAGCGTTTTTCAAAGCTTTCTTCATATCGTCAGAAAGAAAGTGATTAGCCTGAATACAGAGATCACGAACCTTTTCCGTAACCTCTTTAACATCGAGTTCTCGCAGCATCTAAAATCCTCCTCTGTAAACGTAAGTTCAAAAGGTTCTATTAGAAGTGATTATATAGGGCATCAGCATACCTTGCAAAGAAAAAACGAATGAGCTACAATTAATCTAATTTGAGCAAAATTGAAAAGGAGATAATCTGATGCTCGACATTAAATTTGTCAGGGAAAATCCCGATCTTGTAAAAGAAAATATAAAGAAAAAATTTCAGGATGCAAAACTTCCTCTCGTAGATGAAGTAATCGAACTGGATCAGAAGAACCGTACAGCACAGCAGGAAGCCGATGAACTTCGCGCCAGCAGAAATAAGCTTAGCAAAGAAATCGGAATGCTTATGGGTCAGGGCAAGAAAGAAGAAGCACAGAAGATAAAGGAGCAGGTAACTGCAAATTCCGACAGGCTTGCTGAACTCGAAAAGACAAATGCCGAGCTTAAAGAAAAGATACAGGAGATCATGTATTCCATTCCGCAGATGCTTGATCCTACAGTTCCGATTGGTAAAGATGACAGCGAGAATGTGGAAATTCAGAAATACGGAGAGCCTGTAGTTCCTGATTTTGAGATACCATATCACACAGAGATCATGGAGAGCTTTGACGGAATAGATCTTGATGCAGCACGCCGTGTTGCAGGTAATGGATTCTATTATCTTATGGGTGATATTGCCCGACTTCATTCTGCGGTTCTTGCTTATGCAAGAGATTTCATGATCGATCGCGGATTCACATATGTTATCCCGCCTTACATGATCCACGGAAATGTGGTTCAGGGTGTAATGAGCTTTCCGGAAATGGATGCTATGATGTATAAGATTGAGGGTGAAGATCTTTATCTCATCGGTACAAGTGAGCATTCCATGATTGGACGTTTTATCGATCAGCAGATTCCTGAGGAAAAACTCCCTCAGACTCTTACAAGCTACTCACCTTGTTTCCGTAAGGAAAAAGGTGCACATGGTATAGAAGAACGTGGTGTTTACAGAATTCATCAGTTTGAAAAGCAGGAAATGATCGTTGTCTGCAAGCCGGAAGAATCAAAGATGTGGTATGAAAAGCTTTGGCAGAATACCGTAGATCTCTTCCGTTCACTTGACGTTCCGGTACGTACTCTTGAGTGTTGCTCAGGAGACCTTGCAGATCTTAAGTGCAAGTCCTGTGACGTAGAAGCATGGAGCCCTCGTCAGAAGAAATATTTCGAGGTAGGAAGCTGCTCTAACCTTGGTGATGCACAGGCACGTCGTCTCCGTATACGTATCAAAGGTGAAAACGGAAATTACCTTGCGCATACACTGAATAACACAGTTGTAGCGCCTCCAAGAATGCTCATTGCATTTCTTGAGAATAATCTCAGAGCAGATGGAACAGTTGCTATTCCTGAAGTACTTCAGCCTTATATGGGTGGAAAGAAAGAGCTTGTTCCCAACAAGAAATAATACAGAAAAGGCTTATTTAAGCGATTTCTGAAATATATGTAAAAAAATTTGAATAATAGTTGGTTCCGGACGTTGACAAAACACCGGAACCTGCTATATAATAAATCTCGCGTCTGATGCAGAACAGTTTTGTATCAGGGCAGTGAATTAAATAAGCGCATTTGGTATGCGGTGTTGATTCAGGCAAGGAGAAGTACTCAAGAGGCTGAAGAGGCGCCCCTGCTAAGGGTGTAGGTCGGGTGACCGGCGCGAGGGTTCAAATCCCTCCTTCTCCGTTAAAAGAATGGCTGTAAATGTTGATCAGATTGACATTTACAGCTTTTTTGTTGTTTTCAACAGTTTTTAGATAAGTGATGAGTAATTTTACGTAAAAAAAATATGCTATACTAAATCAGTTGAGATTATTAGAATATTGGGTTAGGAGAGGAGAAAAATAATGATCAGTAAAGGTGCAAAAAGTCTTACGGCAGCCATACTCTCTGTATGTATGGTATTGAGCTTGAGTTCAATAGTGCCGGCAGCAGAGGTAGGTAATCAGCTTGAAAGCAATGTTCAGAATGTGACATCGGATTCGCTTACCGGATCAGGATCATTATATGATCCATGGGAAATCGAGAAGAATACTGTTATTTCGCATGAAACAACAGAGGGGAAAAATACAGACTATTATACATTTACTATTGAAAAGAAAGGCTGTATGAAGCCGTATGTAACAGGAACGTATTCGTATAATTATTCTATTACAAACATTTCTGTATATTCAGAGGAAGCTAAAGACGCAAATTTGGTTTTTGATAATGAAAATCGTGAACAAGAATTTAAGGATTTGGGAGAAACAGGATTAAAACCGGGGAAGTACATTGTAAAGATCTATGCAGAGGGATGTACAAGCTATAAGTTTTCTATAAATTTTAAGGAAACTGACCGCTACGAAGAAGAATTAGACAGCCCTTCAAATCCGAAGAAAATATTACCGGACGGAGAGGTTTATTATGGAGAAGCATCGCCAGAATACGGTGATACATATGATTATTATTCTTTTGACCTGGAAAAAGACAGTAAGATCACTTTGTATGGTAAATCAAATCATAATGAGTATTACCGAATAGAAATATACAGTGATAAGTCTTATTCAGAAGAAAGTAAGGTTCTGAACGAATTTGCGAAAGAATTTACAAAAACCGATATCTTTGATGCAGGAAGTTATTACATTAAAGTTTCTAATGGATTGTCTGAAACGTCACATAATGGATATCGGTTTAGCATAACTCTTAACGGAGGACACAGCGTTTCAGAAAATCTTCCAATGAATTACAGTAAGGAAGAGAGAGGTGATTTCAGGGTATTTTACAATCATGAGATTCCTTTCTACGGAAAAGCAAAGCCCACTGTATCGATGTTTGATGAAATGACAGTTTCATATAAGGGTGCAGATTACAAGGTTAAGAAGATCAAGGTAAATAAAAAGAAGCATCTTATCCAGATCACAGATTTGGAAGGTGCCGATGCAAATACTGTAAAAGCAGTAAAGAATGCCACAAAAGGTAAAAATGGTCTTCCGTTCTCTGTAAATCCTTATTATGTTTCTGGTTCAGATAAAGTAACACCCAAGTTTGGAAAAGACGGTTCTCCCAAATTTATAAAGGTAACCATTTTGGGTAAAGATTATAAAGCAAAAAAGGATGAATGGGATTTTAATGCTTCTGAAAAGATTTTTACATTTAAGGGTAATAATCTGAACGGAAGCTTTAAGGCTAACTAATATCCTGCCGGGTGATTCATATAACAAAAATCCTTAGACATCAGTTACAATTTGATGTCTAGGGATTTTTTGATGAAAAGGTATTTTGAAATACCGTTATTTACGATTAATTGATTATAATAAGTGATGTGATCATTACAAGAATAAAAATATTTAAGATTTATATATAGAATTGCGTATACATGGAGGTTTTCGGATGACAAAAAAAATAGATAAACGATTATTATATGTATCATCTTTTTTGATACCCGTATTCCTCTATACAATAATATTTGCTTTACATGGCATATATCCCTTTGGCGACAATACTGTAATGACGGGAGATATGCAGTATCAGTTCATAGATTATCTTTCATACCTTAAAACTATCGTATTTGGTAATAACGATTTTCTATACTCTTTCAGTAAGAATATGGGCGGAGGTATGTCAGGATTTACGGCATATTATTACTTGTCTCCGGTAAATCTTATAACGCTTCTGTTTCCTTCAAAGTGGCTTCCGGTAGCAGAAGGTCTTGTGATATTGATAACAGCAGGAATGATGTCACTGACATTCATGATACTACTGGATAATGAATACGGAGATTATGCAGGGCTGCTTATTTTTTCAACCGGATACGGAATGACCGGATTTTTTGCCACATATTTTCAGCTTACAATTTATTTTGGAAATCTCATATTATTCCCGCTTATCATATTAGGATTATTAAATCTTATAAAAAATCCTAAAAACAATAAGTTATATTTTGTTACGCTTTTTTTAGCGATTCTTTTTAACTATTACTCAGGTTTTATGATCTGTATATTCTGTACATTGTTTTTCATAAGTCGCTGTCTAATAGAAAAAGAGACACTTTTCGCAGAAAAACGAATTCTTCCGGTGACATGTTCATTTATATTGACATCTGCAGCAGCGGGACTTCTCACATCATTCTCACTGGTACCTGCAGTATTATCGTTGTCAGGAGAAAAAAATAATCTGGCTGTGGGGTTTTTCAGAACATTTTCTATAAGTCAGTTCCCAGGTCAGTTTTTATCCGGATCATTTATCGGAAATGTCAGCACCGGACTGCCGAATGTTTATTGCGGAGAAGCTGTATTATTATTATTCGTTCTTTATTTTTTCAATAAACGATACAGTAAAAGAGAAAGACTGGTATATGCAGTATTGTTTCTTTTTCTTATCGTAAATATGTATATCAATACGTTAAATGTAATCTGGCACGGATTAAATCAGCCTATAGGCTTTCCGTTCCGTTATTCATATATGCTTTCTTTCTTAATGCTTTTTCTCGGTGCAAAGGAGCTAGTAAATCCGGATAAAGAAAGAATTCTTTTGCCAGTATTTATCATGACAATGCTAATAGAGGGATATCTGATATTGATGCATGGAAAGATTGGCTCTGCATCATCGCATATTTTCTATCTGAATATATTGATAGTATTTTTTTGTGGAGTGAGTCTCATGTCATCGGTATTAATTAAATTCAAATACTTTATGCCGGTCATATGTGCAATCGCGGTTATTCAGGTAGTAGATTTAACTTCGAATGCATGGAGTGTATTCAATTACTTCAATCTTGCTTCCATCACAGTGTATCAGAATTATCTTGAAAAGACCGGAAGTCAGATAGAAATTGCGAAAGAGACAGCAACAGAAGAAAACATAGGAATGTTCCGCTTGGAAAAATATTACAGGCGTACAAATAATGATGCTATGCAGTTTGATTATGCCGGACTTTCACACTTTAGTTCCAGCGAGAAAAAAGACAAGATAAATTTCATTGGAAAACTAGGGTTCAGAAACAACGGAAACTGGACTTTTTACAATGAGGCAACAACAAAATTTATAGATAGCTTCTTTGGAATAAGATATATTCTTTCACAGCATGATTTTACCTACAATCATTATGATCTCGTAAAAGCAAAGAAATCATGTTATTTATTCGAAAATAAGGAAGCCTTACCTATAGTTTTTACAGCAAAAGATCAATTGACGGATATTAATTACAATGGATATGGAAATGATCCATTTGCGTTACAGGAAGCTTTTGCAACCGGACTTAATGGAAAAGAAAATGATATATTTCATCAGGCAAAAGTAATAGGAGTAGAACTTGATAATTTAAGAGAAAACGAAAATGAAACAGAAAAAATATATAAGAAGATAGATAATAATAAGGATGGATGGATAACCTGGAATCTCAAAATAACCGAAAAAATGAATTTATTTGGATATTTTGATGCACCGGAGACCCAGAATGCAGAGCTTTTCATTGATGAAACAGATACGGGAGATTATTTTTCTACATATAGATGGAATATAGTAAGCCTTGATGATCATGAACCTGGAGAAACAGTTCGTATCAGAATAAAAGTAAAGGACAACAGTCTTAAATTAACAAATGTTCTTTTCTATTACGAAGAACTTGATCATACAGATAAGCTGATGAATGAAATAAAAGCTGATTACTCGTACATAGAAAAAATAACAAGCTCTCACTTAAAAGGTGAGGTGACAGTTTCTGAGGAAAGACCATTAGTGGTTATGTCACTTCCATATGATCCGGCGTGGCAGGTAAAAGTTGATAATAAAAAAATAGAAATAAACAGAGCAGCAGGTATGTTACTTTCATTTAATGCAGATGAAGGCAGACATAGTATCGAAATGAGATATATACCAAAAGGAAGATTTGCAGGAAATACAATATCACTAGTTGTTTCATTGCTTGTTATATACTATATATTGTGGTCGAGAAAGAAAATCAAATAAATTGAAAAAAAAGTTAAAAAAATGGTTGACGTAAAAAACAACTGATGGTAATATATCACTTGTCGCCGCGAGAGACAGCGAGCCAAACAGCTTGAAGGTCTTGAAACCAAGCGGTCTGACAGAACTGAACCTTGACAAACAAACAGCAATGCAACCCTGAAAATTCAAATGAGAAATTTCAGAAATGCAAAAAAATAAACTCTGGATCAGAGAGATCTGATCCGCAGTAAATAACGGTAATTAAGAAACGCGAAGCGAAAGCTAGCTTGTCTTGAAAACCGGATCAAACTTTTTTCGAGAGTTCGATCCTGGCTCAGGATGAACGCTGGCGGCGTGCCTAACACATGCAAGTCGAGCGGACCT
>JNJK01000042.1 GCA_000701625.1 Lachnospiraceae bacterium MC2017 | reverse complement strand
GTTGTATTCAACCCCTTCATCCACAGCTAACTCTGTCAAGGTCTTTTCATGATTGAGATACTTAACAAACACCCTGCGATCCGCTTCTATGAGACTCCCAATCTGCTCATCATAAAGTTTTCTAATTGCCTTCATATCCCTGAGGACATATGCCTCTTCAATTATCTGTTCCTTATTTTCAATGCCATCAAGAATGTCACCAGAAAAATCACAATTTCTTATTGCCTTCTCAAGATCTCCACGGAACACTCCTTCTTTTCCCGTGGGATCGCTGTATCTATTTCCGGACTGCACTCTGACTCCAAGTTCACTCCTGTCTCCCCGCCTTGATTTTTCCTTTTCTTCCCAAATGTAGTATTTCATCCCGGCTATACGTGCATTGATAATGCCATCAATTTGGGAATAGTACTTACAAATGATGTCTACTTTGCGCGCAGGGCCTGCCTCTGCATACTTTCTGATAATATTAGCCTTATTTTCCATCTGAACCTCCTTGTAGAAGCCGCGCGCAAGCTTTTTCTATCTGACAATATTTATCTTAATTTATCCATGCCGGTAGGTCTGTATCACGATTGACACGAAAATAGCCAAAAAACGTGTCATATTGACACGTTTTGAAATACTGTATACAGTTCAAGTTTTTGGTGAAGTCATTGGATCCATTTTGAGCCTAAAAAAATCCACCAGCCCTAAGCCAGTGGATTTAAAACAAACTATTATGTCTGCACTAATATTTGTACACAATATACATTTTATTTTACCGCTCATGAATTAAACGAAGACTTATTTCTCATCTTCATGCCTCATCTTCTGATCCAGCTCCACAATTACTCTAACCTGCCGGAGGATCACCTGTTTCAATTCATCCGACTCAACAGATTTCACCAGCCTGAATATCTCCTTATCAATCGGATTCTCCGGCTCTTCTTCGCCTCTCAGTATGTAATTGACACTGCTCCCAAGCACCCTTGCAAGTTCTACAGCTAAATCCCCTGATACTGCCCTTCTGTTTGTTTCATACGATGACACACTTGCACGGTTCTCAAGATTCAGCAACTCAGCCAGCTCGTCCTGTGACAACCCTGCCTGAGTTCGTAGGTGCTTTATCCTTCCACCTACCGTAGTGATGTCAACTTTCCCCTGCATATACTTACCCTTCAGAAGTATTACACTTTGCAGTTAGAAAACAGTTTGTACCCCTCATCTCTAATACGATTTAGAAAGTCAAAAGGTTATATATTTCCCCCAATTTAGGAAACTTTTAGAAGGTCATAATCCTTACTTTCGATTTGCCCTCACTTTCATCAGAAACAACGTGTCAGAAGCTTATAAATATTTTTTATCCCCTTCTTTAATTTTACGATTGTAAAATTTATTTTGTTACGTAAACCACTAAATTTAAAAAACAATTAAGACAACATAATATTTACTTAGGAGATTCTTCTCTATTTTCATAAAAAAGAACGGGGTCATCATTGATCCCGCTCTTCTTTCCAGATTGATTTATATTAAATTGGGGTTCACATAACACTACACACCGGCTCCTTAGTGCCAACAAGCGTATATAACTCAAACTTCCTTGAGTCAGCCTCTATTTTTTCATCGCTATAGCTAATTATATTTTATTGGTCATAATAAACACCAACTTTATCAACGAATTCCAAATTTCATCTATAATATTTTAATTCGAACATATTTTTCTATTTTATTTGCTTTAAATCTACGAACGTAGTATTATGTACACAAACATATGTACTGTTTTGTGCTATCTGATAACAAAAATACGCTCCCGAATCAGTAAGGAAAGTGATTCCTTCCGGACCTTCGGGCGCGTACTGAACTAATTTCAATGCAGATAAAAACTGCAATAGTGGTAAGAAATATGGTTATAAATAAAGTTGATGTAATATGCGAACACAAATCCGACGGGTCCATCATCCCGCTGAGATTTCAGATTCTCGATGAAGACGGAGCCTATCAGCGATTCACAATAAAAGGATACAAGCTAAACGAAGTAGATGGCGCTTACACAACCAAAGACTGTCTCTACGTCTCACGCGGCACAAATATCTATGAGTGCAAGATAGATGTACTGGGATATAAGAAATTTGTGCGACTCTACTATTTCGTCGATAGGTCTCAGTGGAAGCTGGGGTTTGATTGAATAATCAAGCCCCGTTTTTTGTGGTATCGATAGCCATTTTTATCAATTCGAATGATTCTTCAAGAAATTCGGTATTTCCAGTTTTCCCTTTATGTCATAGTCACGCCTAAGAAATGACGCACTATTATTTATGGGCATTTTGGGCGGGAGTATTATTTCACCGGGAAACTTATTGATACTATTATACGAAAGGGGATTTTTTATGCTGTCTTTACCATTTACAGTGTTATCAGCGATTTCATTTGTATCGATTCCCGTCGCAATAAGAGTTATTACGACTGTATTATCTTCTATCTGCTTAGGATCTGTGACAGTTCCCCAGATTATATTGCATTCCTTCCCAACTATACTTTTGATATATGAAACAGCTTCATTTAGTTCAACAAGGTTAATTCTTCCGCTGGTATTCAGCATAATGGTTCCCGCTCCTTTTATTGAGGAATCGAGTAACGGTGAATCAATGGCCTGTTTCACACCATCAAGTAGGGAAGCACCTTCTTTCACAACTCCAATTCCGATGTGAGCATTACCCTTGTCTCTTAATATAGTACAGAGATCATTAAAATCCAGATTAATGAGACCTTTGTTGAAAATGATATTTGTAATACCGCTTATCGCCCATCTCAAAACATTATCTGCAACCTGGAATGCCTCATCAACAAAGAAAGGTTTATCGGATATTTCTAATAGTTTGTCATTAGGAATAACTAATAGGGTATCTACTTGTTTTCTAAGGCTTTCTAAACCACCTTGCGCAATCTGTGCTCTTGGAGTGCCCTCAAACGAGAACGGAAGTGTGACTACTGCCGTTGTGAGTATGTTCATTTCGTGACAAATTTTTGCTATAGTCGAAATGGCTCCGGTCCCGGTTCCTCCTCCAAGTCCACATGTAAGAATGATCATATTTGCATCTTCAAAAGTATGGCGGATTTCTTCCTCGCTTTCACGAGCTGCGGCTTCTCCTATGGAAGGATCGGCTCCAGCACCGTAGCCACCCGTTAATTTTCTTCCTATCTGGAGCTTTATCTCCGCCTTACTGTCTTCGAGAACTTGTGCATCTGTATTTACCGCTACAAACTTAACAGAGTCGAAACCTGACTCGATCATTCGATTCACAGCATTGTTACCGCCCCCTCCTACTCCTATTACCAATATGTTGGGAATGCTTTTTTTCTGATCTTTTTCTGATAACTCAATCATTATGCCCCTCCAATTTGCAATAATGCTTTTGATTTATTTGCGTTTATGCTAAAATATAATTTAAGATTAGCAGATGCAATTTTTTGCGTCAACAGAAAATTCGCATTTATGCATTTTAGTTTTAGCATTTATGCTAATGGAGTGAATTATTATGAATATAGGTGAAAGAATAAAACAAATACGGCAAGAAAGAGGCTTTTCCGCAGAAGAAGTTGCAAAAAGATTAGGAGTATCAGTTTCAACGTTATATCGTTATGAAAACTCATCCATTTCAAAAATTCCGGTAGCAGTTATAGACAAGCTTTGCGAAATACTTGGCACTTCTGCAAATAAACTAATGAAAAATGATGAAAGTGCCTCCAAAGAAGATCTTCCGGATTCCTTTGCAAATGCAGCCGAAGCAATGGCATTTATACTTAAAATGCCTGTTTTAGCAGCATATGGTGGTTATGACATTAATTCAATGGATGAGGAAACTATTATCAGATTTGCAAATGAAATTCTCGAACAGTTAAAACTTGTGAGTTATAAATACCAGCTTGAAATGCAAAGGGGAGAAAAGAAATGACGCATTCACGTGCTATGGAGATTATCGGACTTGCTCAGTATATCAAGAAAAAATTGAGTAACAATCCTTTCAAAATAGCTGATCATGTTGGAATCAAATACAGTTTTAGCAATGCATCAGAACCTTCAGCAAAAATATTTAAGGTCAACGGCTATCCTACGATAATGATGATATCGGGATGCGACAGCGACACAGGAAAGATTGTTTTATGCGCTCATGAGCTTGGGCACTTTTTTCTCCATGATGGCGTAAATGCGTTTAATGGTTCATTTGATGCAATTAAGAACGATATCGAACATGAGGCTAATCTTTTCGCTGTAGCTCTTCTCTTTGATCAAAATGATTTCAACATGCCTATTCACAGGATGCAGAATTATATCTTAAAAGAGATTCTTGATTACAATTTATCCTGAGGTTTTCATTTACAACAAAGGCAATGCACCGCTTGTCGCATTGCCTTGTTAAGTTGAAAAAGAAACCGTTTTGTCTATGCTTTATTTCATTAAATGTTATAACATTCTTTTGCTCGGATGATAATAACTTCAACGGTCGCTCCTCTAATAACGAGTCCTTAAACATCTATTCGTTCAGACATTTCTTTTTATTACAACATTTACACTGATATCATTATTTTCTTCATCGGCGGAGGCTGAACCCTCAAACTCCATAGCCGTGTCTTCTCCAACCAAATTTTGAATAGCATCAGCAATTTGCGCTGCTTCCAATAAATCTATGGCTCCTTGTACTTTTACTGAAACACTTTTTATATTATGCATAATTAGTCACCTCTCAAAATTAACTATTTTCTCTTAGTCCACATTAATCAACAACAATGAACTTTTAGTTTCATTATCAAAGCCTAATACCTATCTTTTTAAGTTTTCGTCCAATTTGATCAATCCCTTTGCCAACTTTTTTTCCAAAATGCCCTCCAGCTATTGATCCACCAATACCACATCCTATCTCAACGGCACATTTTGCAGGAAGTGAAATATTGGGTATAACAAACCATGTTAATGCTCTACCAACATCATGTCCCGTTTTTGCTCCGCACAATGCACCAGAGGCAGCACCAATATTTTTACTACTGAAAATATTAGTATTACTGTTCGTCTTATATCTAGAACGACTTGAATGCTTTGTTTTCGTGTCACATATATTTTCCGATGCATAATTCCTGCTATTATACATATTATTTGCTCTGTCAATATCTTTACGATTATAATGATGTTTTCCCATAACAGTTCCTTTCTAAAACACTCATATCACTTTAAAATCAGATTCAAGATCTTATTCAATCTTTCAACTACTTCATAAGGATTATTCTTCTTTGAAAAAATACGCTAATGAGATGTCAGGCTGCTCTCAACTGAGATCAAGCTGCGCCGAGCGGTCGGAATAATCCGTATAGAACCGATATCTTATTTCCTGATTCGGTATCTAAGCTCAACTTCTCCATCTTCTGTAACTTCTATTTCCAGTTGATTCTTCAACTTTCTTTTGATGAAACTCTCTACTTCCGCTTCTGTCATATTAATCCTAGTTCTCTCGAGGACTTCATGCATAAGGCTATAAAGATTGAGATCAAGAGAGTCCTTTATTGATCTTGATAATGCTCTATTAAGAGCTTCTTTCTTTATATCTTCAGCAGCTCCGGCGTAGAAACTATCAATGTAACAATAAAATACATCATTCTTCATAAGAGTTTCTTTTAATGCAAAACTGGTCTTTTCGTGCTCAAGCATGACCAAAAACTCTGCGTCGGGAAGTTCTTCTATAAGTCCCCAGTAATCAGAATCGCTTGAAACCAACACAAAAGAATCTACTTTGTTTGTAAAGTATTCTTTACAGGCACGAGCTGCAACTTTAACGTCTGCCAGTGATTTATTATCCTTTAGACGTTCGATCATAATATATTCAACCGGTATTTTTACATAAGATCCTAGCATTTCCCATGCAGATGCAGCATGAATATCATCAAATAGTATGATCTTATCTATTTTCTCAAGCCGTTCTGGTTCAAGGTTATTTATCGCTGCACACAGACTATATGGATCCGAATTTTCACAATCTACTATAAATACACACTTCTCGCTGTTTTCAATAAAAGTGTAGATATTTGCTTTGGTGCGTTCACTCACATCCGAAACAAAGCTGATATGCTGGAATTCATCGTTATTCCAACTGTATAGAAGTGTCATAAACTTTTTGTCGTTAAGAAGGATATTTCCTTCATCCTGCGCCGGCCAGTTCATATACTGCTGATACGGATAGTAGACCATGTTTTCATAGAAAAATGCCGCAGCTTTCTTTGTACCATCCTCTGTCAGTCCATTGGGCATGATGAATATATTGGAAAGATAATCCCAGTTGATCCATTCAGGAAAAAGGCTCCTGCAGTTATTGATTCGATTCTTAATGTTCTGATTTAGATTGATCAGATAAGGTGTCGGCTCTTTCATATGAACATAAATGTCAATTCCATCATCAGAAAGCTGCTGCATACAATCCACAGGCATGTAGTCCGACATGCCAAGAATACTTATGCCTTCTTGCTGTATTCCGCGGCATACTTTTAAGAAATTATGTTCAAGCTGGTTTCTCAGAATACAGAGATTTCTTATGATGCGGGCTTTCTTATCCTGTTCTAGTTTCTCGTAGATATCAAATTTGGGCGGTTCAGCAGCGTTTTCAAATATAGATTTACGTATTCCAAGAAGGAACGCAACAGTTGATACTATGTCATACTGCTCACCGTGTGAACTGTTATGATCCTGTTCTTTGAGCAAAGCTAAAACATCCGAAAATTGTAATGATGTTTTACTATTTATATCCATATATGTTACCTCTTTACATTAAAATATCTCATAAGATCATCCACACTAACTATTTTGCCTTCTCTCAGGCAATCATTAATATATAAAAGTCTAGTGGCTTTATCTATCTTATAACTAATTTGATACCTCTAGAATTATCCACAATTTTTCTTACATGCGTTAATTCTTGTTTCCAAAATCTTTCTCTGATTGTTCGTCAATCCTACAGAACGATATCCTACGATAAAGTCAGCCAATAAGTCCTTCTTTATAACCGGAACACTACTGTTTTCCTGTCCCGCGATAATTAACGAAGGATTAGACATGCAGACAACATCAATAATCGGAATATGATTTCCAACAATGCTCTGTAATAATACATGGTGCCTAAAAAGCTGCTGTGCAGGATTCTCTTCAGACGTCCATTCGTTTTCTCCTCTTTTCATTCGAAGCCAATTTCCAGCCTTATCAATGGCAATCTTTCCGGAATAATTCTTCGTCTCGATATTAAAGATTCCCTGAGGTCCAATTACAATGTGATCATATTCCTGAGCTTCATCTACAAAGGAAGGATTTTCAAGTAAAATAATGTTGTCGCCATATTTTCCAGAACAGTTTTTTTCAATTACAGAATACTCAGCAGGCAACCACTTCAAAACATAATCTACTGCCTCTTCCCCCTGCTTTCCCCAGCTATTTGCATTTGCGGAGGATGGTACTGTTTCTCTCACACCCTTCCTATCTAAATAATTCACCTGTACATTTGATACATTCAAATCTCTCCTCAAAACCGTTGCTGAAGATTCGGAATCATAATTAGTAGTTCGCTTTGCTTCGTCAAGAATCTTGCTCATTTCAAAAAGAATTCTCATGATATGGAGATAAACACGATAATTGCAATGTTTTTCAACATATGAGGACTTCCAATACATCTGCTCCTTCTCAAAAGCCCGAAAGATATATCCCATCTCAACTGCAGAAGCAGAAAAAACTGATGCTCTAAACTTATACATACCAACGCACTTTTCATCACCATAATATGGATATAAAGACAAAAATCTTGACAGACGTCTTTTTAATATTTCATTTTTCTCATCAAAATAACTTCTAACAAGTTTTATCTGACGATTGCGTTCCTGCGTTTCTTTTTTGCTAAAATCTAAGCACTGCATTTCTCCACCTCAGCTTTTCTACTCAGCTTGCCATCTTAGAGCGTTTTTTCCGATATACGTTACATCGAATTGCAAATGGACCATTTACCCTATTAGAATTAGACGGTTTTTTTTGAATTCGTTTTGAATGTCTTACTATATTTCCCATAAATCCTCCTATAAGGACCGCCTATTTCAGACGGTCCTTTACAAAATCATCAAGCGAACTTGTCAATTACCTCATAAAGGTTGTTCTTCATTTTTGATGAAATAGGGTACTTGCTCACCTTTTCCCTGATAGATTCCTTCGACTCTCCATTGCAATAAAGTTCACGAATAACTCCCTTTGTGATTTCATCAAATCCAAATTCAGCAATTCCATCAGCAATAACACCTAAAACACAAAGCGTCATTACACCACCTACAATTCCGCCAGGTCCTAATGCTGCAAGTGCTGTAGTAAGAGCGGCTGCTCCAGCTAAGCCAGTAAGCTGAATAGCTACCATAAATACAAGTCCCGGTACTCCTAATGCTGCAATCTTCTTAATAATCTGATCCATCGTATATTCCTCCATAAAGATATGTTTTAAATCACTAATTGAAAACTGATGCTCTATAGCTACGGCTCCTTTCAATCCAATGCTTTGTTTTCATCTGATAATGTAACTATATTCCTTTTCGAAAAATTGCCTTTTCAAAAAACCTACAAAAAAAAGAAGGCGCGTAATCATACTCGTCTTCTCTCTCACTAACCTATATATATCTCTCACTTTAAAACATTAAATTGTCTATCAAAGAAGCCATATTCATGCCTGCCCTAAAATCACTACCTGTTTTAGCAATTGTCACTGAATATCGATGATCTCCAAAATATGTCCACTTATAGTGTTTTCCATCATCGGTAATTACAAACCCCATACTTTCAAGCAATCCCCTAAGAGATCCACCTAATGTTTTGTACCCCTTAAGTGCAACTTTAATCTGTTCCCTTCTTTTCGCAGGAATATGCTCATATAAATTATTCTCCAGCAAATCTGTTACAACATGATCACGCCTTGTTCCTTTAGGACTATTTCTTAAGTATGACTCTAATATTTCTAGTATAATTTCTCGTATTTCACCTTCATAAAAATCAATTTCTTCTCCCATATAAATCAGAGGTTTCTGGTCTTTAGACGCAAGTCTCATACGAAGAGCCTGATTTTCCAACGTAAGACGTTGAATTTCCATATTTAAATTTTTATTAAGCTCCTCGGTTTTATGCAATTGTTCACCAAAGACTTCATAAATCTCTATATTCTCCTCCTCTAAAACTGTTCTGTCCGAGAGCAGATCATTATTTTGATAATGCAATTTCGCATTCATCATGCCACTCCATGTATCCGTGTCTAACCTCATTACCTGATTAGAATATTCATAAACTGCATTCGTAATTAGCTCGAACACTTTGTCTGGATTCTCACTATTGGCTCCAAAAGGATTAATGACTTTGCGCTTCATATGTTTATTCGGGTAAACAATAAGTACAAACCCTCCTTCCATACTCGCATCATATTCCGTCATGTAGTCTGAAATATTTGCCACGCTATCCTCATATACTACATGTGCAACTCCTTGAAGCTTAAAAGATAAATCTGAAATATTTACAGGAAACGCACCATCTGTTTTTTTTGATACAAAAACAATAGGAAGCCAAAGATTTTCCTTGCCTTCCAAAATTGAATTTATACGTTTTCTATATTCATCCAGCGAAAGTCCTATGCTACCTACCGGCAATGTTTGATCATTAGCCGAAAAGCCCCTATAAATAATTTGCTTTACAAAGAATGGGGGATAATACGTTGGATAGAAATCCGTTGTGGATTCTGTTGTTTCAAGTTCAACTCTGATGGTAAGATATTCTCCACATTTCAAGATAAAGTCCGTCTTCCATAATCCATATTTATCTTCTTTTTGAAAACGTGACGCGATAATATTATCCTGTTTAAGTTCTTCTATTATAAGTTTCTTATCAGCTTCCTCCCACTTCGCTGAGAAGGTTTCCCCATCCCAATCCAGATTTTCGAATCTGTCGTATTTGCTACCTTGATTCCATTTAATAACATAATCCACAAAGGTATTTTTATCCAATTTTGCACTAACTGGGAATTGAGTTGAATACGTGATCACTTTCTTTCACCACCTAATATCTAGATTCTATGTGCACCTGTCCACCATTTATAGGCATCTTACAAACATTGAAACTTGCATCTTCAAAAAACACATAACCATCTTCAACTTTTTCTACGGAAGAAATAGTCTTAGCATACAGTTCCTGATTGTCAGATCCATCATCTCTAATTTTCCAAAGATGTTTGCCTTCTTGTTCATTCACGTAGAATATCCATCCACTGCACTGCATACTACCAAATTTAGTTGCTAGTCTACGAATATCAACGGATTGTCTTTCTCGCTTTCTCACACATTCTCGTGAATCTTCAATCGCTTGTTTTTTAGTAAAGTTATCAATCATCCGAGTTAAATTAGCTTCAAGTCTTTCTACAGCCTCATTCATTGAGCGATTAACTTCTTCTCTAACAACCTTCCGAATAAGCTCTTCTAACTCAACTGAATTGTTATTAATTTTCTGATTTTGATTAGTTTCCTTTTTATTTTCAACTAACATATCGTCATTAAGCAACTGTTCAAAATTCATTTTCGCCACCCCCTTTTCTTATCGATAACCGGCACGCTTTTCTTGCCGCATCCAAGCTATCTGCTCCAAGTAAATATCCGTGTACATGACAAAATGATATTCCCTCTATTCCTGTAATCTGTGAAAGATCTTCTCTCTTACCTCTCCATTCAACAGGAAATGGAAGCTTACATTCCTGTGTTGAAATCGCTTTCGGAACTGCTTGCGCATTGTATCCGCCTCTTGGAGATGGATATATAACGTAAAGAGCGTCAGATGGTATAAGAATAGATTTCCAAGGCATCCCTTTCGGTAATTCAACGATTCCATTCTCTTGTTTTTGAAGGCAATCAACAACTGTTGTTTCTGCATGCTCAGCGCTATGCATACTCTTGATTTCATTCTCAAGAACAAATTTTGCCATCTCTACAGCGCGAAAAAAACATACGTCAGGATCTATTTCCTCATCCCATTTTGGGTTAGCCTGAGTTATGGCTCTACACAACATATTATTACCACCATTATTATCTTGCTGATCCAAAGGCTGAACAAAAAATTCATCAAACACCGCTGCCTCTTTAGGACTTACAAGCAGGCTTCCGTATTCCTTCCAAAGAAGTCCAAATGAAGCATACTGGACTCCATTTTCTCGAAATTGGCTTCTTGTTCCATGATGATCAAATTCACCATCACCTAGATCAAAGACCAGTCCAGAATATCCCTCCGGAACAGAATTCTTCCTCTCAATCTTTATTTGTGGATTCAGAATTGTCAACAGGGCTGCAGAAAACACATCATCTGTATGAAACCTTCCGTTATGTGTCATTGCTTCATTTGGTATCTTCATTCATCAATCATCCTCGTCTACACCTACTACTTCTATTGACGCTGCCTGCTTATCGCCATTCAGGTACAAATCAAGCGCATATGACAAGTCGCTCATCTTAGAAAGACTTTCGGGCTTATTTAGCTTAAATCTTATAGCTGGATTGATAGGATGTTCTCTACTCATATAATTATCCAAGGCACGTATTTCTATTGCGAGTTTTTTTGAATCATCACTCCCCACAGCTAACAAGTTAAATCCATCAGCCCGGTCAGAATTTCTCAATCGAAGGAAGCTAAGCAGCGCAACCATATAGGAAACATACATTTTTATCGCTTTACGATCCGGAGTATATGAATCGCCTTGTCGTTCGCAGCGATTAAGCATTCGCCTTATTCCGCTTATTGTATAATTCGTAATCTCATGCATAAATGACGGATCTACATCATAAAACGCATAAACAAGATCAGAATCAAAACAACACATTCTACCAAGTTCTCTTACCAAAGAATACATTCTTACACTATATGTATCTTGATCCCCAGCATTCCGGATTTCATCAACTACAACACCGATTGCCGCTCTATTTGTACCATTTCTGAGCAACATATCAATCATTGCTTTCATTCGTGACTTATCATTAAAGGCTTCGTAACGTTTTACAAAAAAATCCTGTATAACCTGTGGCGTGTACCGACCAATTGAAAACATAACCTGTAAACAATCGCCAATAAAATAACTCATTTGTTTGCCGGCGTTATCATCAAAGAAGCTGTCATCAATATCCTTGTGTGCAAAAACACCTGCAATCTGCCCAATATATCTATACAAAGGTTGGTCTATAAACCACTGTATAAATTCTCTAGCTTCAGGCAAATCACTTAACACAATGTTCCTAAGCTTAAAGACATTTCTATTTAAGAACTGATCGGTTTGCTTAATAGGAAACGATTTATCATTATAGCTAACATAATTGACCATATGCTTCTCTATACTCAATTGAATCCTACTAAAGCTGTCTTTAGCTTCTTCAATTGCAAGAAGCACAATATCATCCGGTAAACGATTAGTCTCTGGTGGCCAAATATTTAAAATATTTGACTTTCTATCAGTATTAGCCCATTCAACAACAATTTCCTTGAATGCAGTTTCCCGTTCATTTACCGGTTTTAAGGTCAACTCGTAACTATTATCATATCCATATTTATATCTTACAGAAAGAGCCACTTTGACATCATGATCAAGCGGAAAGCTTCTATCTGTTATATAAGCATCTATCATTGTAGATTTACGGCTTATATCCTGCTTTATAAGCGGAAAACTGAATTCTTTCTTATTTGCCTTGAGTAGTAATCGATCTTTGATGATGTGTTCGTTATCATCTCCCATAACATCAAATGAGACATCCTCTCCAATCAGCTCAAGTTCATCGTAATCACCATCTTTGATAACTTCAAGTTTCAAATGAGGCAGATACTCTGTCCATGTGGGAAGGTGTTTGTTAAGACGCTCCTTATAAACCAACGCCCCTTTTAAAATTTCATCACTAGAACTTTGATAAAGCGAAAGATACTCCTGCTCATCTTCATCAAAAACAGTATACAAATCATTCTCTCGCTTAAGCTGATATAAAACATTAATCAAAATATCTGACAGAAATATCACATGATTTGGTCTCTTACTCGAATCAAACCTACCATGTATTCTTGCCCAGAATTTTTTTATTTGATTTAACCACTTGTCGATACATTCACTAACTAGTTCTTCATCATAAGTAATCTGATAGACTATCGTCTTGCCTTCGCTCTCAACAAACTGATTTGCGTAGCTATCTCTGAGCATTAATGCCTTTATGCTTCCGGATCTGATAAACTGTGTCACTACATACTCCGGAATACTAAAACCATATTTATCTGCGTACATAAGCACGTAATTACGACAATATGCATCTTCAGTAATATCATCACCCTCATCAATTTGTGGAAACGGTGGAAAATGGTTACAAACATAACCATGAACTGCTTTTTCACTATGAATGGTCATCATCCCAGCTGTAGCTGTATCACCTACAAAATCAAGATACGCAAAAATACTATCCTCATCAAAAGAATAATCTGGATTATTAAGCCAAAAAGTTATCGCTGCAACACTACGCCAAACTGGAAATGTTCTAGAGAACCATGATCTAACACACTGTTTCAGATTCTTCTGCAGAATTTCTTCCAATGCATCTGGTACTAGATAAAAGAAATAGTCATCTCTATTTAGAATAACCTTATTATGTATATCTTCTAAGGCCATTCTTAACCCTTCGTTATTCTGATTAAAAACAGCATCATCTATCGTTGTTGTTTCATCAGCATTATAATGGATTCCTCTGTTACCGCTTGGAAAAACACTAATATTTCCGTTCTCGTCCATATACGAAACCGCATACTTTGATCCAAAGCTTGGAATAACAGGTCCATCTGGATCTTCAATTCCCAGAGAATCTCCATTGGCAACAATGTCAAAAGCTATTGAACCTTCTATATATTCTGCTTCCTGCTGCCTTTTCGCTTTATCAATATCAGCAAACGGAAAAACCCTATTTACTAAGAATGCGCAAATCGAGCGGATACCTGAAAAATCGGCAAACAACTGAATATCTGCCCTTTTGCCGTCTTCTATTTTGACATTAATTGGAATTCCGTGTCTCGCTTCAAGTTTATTACTATCTGTACACTCCACAAAAGTCAGCGTCAGATGCATTTCTACTTCAGATTTGTTGATTCCATCAAGCGGTGCATCATACATATCAAGAGATATAGTGTTTCCACTATATTCGACTTCTACCACATATGGAATCTGCCATTGATATCCTATTATATAAGCGGTCTTCAACTCGCCTAGGCCTTCAAGCTTTATTCTCCTCTCAACAGCAAATACATCTTCATATGACAAGATTTCAGCATTGAAAGCCAAAAAGGCTGCTTTAACATACAATTGTAATGCAATTTTCCATTGCGTTGCAAGTCTCTTATCATATTTAGCCATGTCTAAATAAGCTCTCCAGATTACAGAATAATTCTTATCGGAAAGAAGAGCATTATTAGCCTGATTATGATTTTTTGCGTTAATTTCTGCCAGCGGAGAATTTCGCAGCAACTTTTTAATTCTGAGTAACTGCGTCATCTGTTCACTGTTAGAATCATCATATCCACCCATATTAATACCATAGTTTACGCGATCTGAAACACGACGCATAATCTGATGGTATAGCATCATGGATACCTGATTTTCTCGAATATCGTAGCTATACTCATTGACCTGAGTAAGCATCTTATTTTTCCCGGCTAACTTTTCCTTTATTGTTTTGCCTGGTTGTCGCCCCAGCCAGTTCATTGTTTTGGATCCGGCATTCTTAACTCTCTGAGGCATAACCATTTTATCGACTTTCTCAATATTATGCCTCGGATTTGTTATAATCGTCTGCAACTGATCTCCGCAGTAGGAAACCATTTGCATTAGATCATCATACGGCAATGGGCGCTCTGCCTCTGATTCAATCAGTGGCGCCACATGCTTAGTTGCATCAGTCCAAAACTGTGAAAGGAAAGCGTTATTCACCGGATCTCTTAAGCTAGCACAATTGCACACGCTTTCTGCAGTCTGAAGCATAATCCACCATGCTCCTTCCTTAGAAGGTTCATCACCTGCCGCAAACTGTTCAATTAAGCTAATTTCACCGAGCTCTGGTGCCATATATATCACTCCTCAATTTCCAAGTACTTTGCGCTGCTCCATATAAATGTCTCATATGCATTCTTTCTTGCATGCTCGAAATCTGCCTGTAAGCCAGGAGCAAGACCTTCTTTTCCGTTCGGTCCGAACAGCACACTTTCAATCTTGTCAATACACTGAGTTTTTGTTTCGCCGTCCGTTTCAATACCTCGAAGCTTTGGCATAACCTTATGCACTAATGCTTCCTCAAAAGCCTCCTGCATCGCAAGATCACAGACAGCTGCGTCAAAAGTTTCTGCTTTAATAGCTTCAATTACCTTTGGATGATTTGCCATATAATTCTCTATGGATTGCCATACTCTATGTCCAAGAGCTCTTCCTGCAAATTCCATAGCCTCATTTACAGCTTCCAGCCCCTTCTTATACTTATCGATTCTTGTAGTGAACTGTTCTTCCTCAATAACATTGGAATCAATCCAACTATGCCACACTTGTTTCGGAAGCATCGAAGCGGCCTCTACACTGTTGACTTTAGAGCGGCTGATGAATTCCTTCGGTCTTGGGAAACTAAGTAGATTTCCACGATCCAGGACCTTGTCCGACAACGATTTTGTAGTTTCATCTTCGTTCATTGTTCCGACCCAAAGAATATTGTCATTAAGTCCAAGTGGATACTTTGGCATTCCGGCACCAAGGTCGATTTCAACGTCAATCTCATCATCACTGTTTCTTCTGCGTTCAAGTTTGCTGAGCATATCACTAAAATACAATTCAACATGAGCAAGATTCATTTCATCAAGCAAAACAATACAAAGAGAATCTGTCAGCTTACCCTCTTCAAGTTTTTCCATATGATTTGTAAGACTTGTAACAACAGCCGGATTATCTGCGTACTTCTCAACCAAATTTTTAATGCTATTCACGCCTGAGAACTGAACCATAGCTTTTAAAAGATTTGTTGAGTTAAATCTGTTATCCACTGAATTAAAGTATCCAAACAAAGACTGTGGACTATCCCAATCTGGCTGAACTGCCATAGACATAAAATAGATTCCACCAAATCGGCAATAATATTCAGGCAATAGCGATTTTCCGGTTCCACTTACACCTGCAAGTACTGTAATTGGAGACCAATCTGCCGTTTTTAATGCTGTATGGAACGAATAGAGCAATCTCTGATTAAACTTAATTCCTGCTTCCAGACAGTTTGCGTAGATCTTATCCAGCCACTCTGTCTCAGTCATTGAAAGAGCCGCCATTTCACGTCTAACAAAATATGGCTGTTCAATAGACTTCAGTCTTCCTGCTAATTCCTTAGGCTGTTCGTACAAGCTTCTGAAACGATTAACTTCCTGCTCATATTTCTCAATTGAAGCCTGTAATGCTTCTCTTCGTTTTTCTGCAATCAGGCATTTCTCTCTTTCAGTTTCCAACTGACTTGTAGTGAGCATCCACTGAGCCTGTTGCCTTTCAAGATCTGAATGCTCTTCCAGCAATCGAATATACTTAGTGTCCAGCTCATCATATTTTTGAGCCTTAACCTTATATTCCGCGTGGAGCACTTCATCCGGACGTGAATTAAGCTGATTTGTCAATCTCTGAATATCCGCATCTCTAGAGGCAAGCTTCTCTAAAAGCTCAGCCATCGTCATACCATCTGCTTCTCGTTCCTGCTGTCTATATCCTTCAAGCTCAGCCTCACACTCTTTAAGTCTCCGTCTATAGTGTTCACGATCCTTCTCCGCCTGGCTAAGTTTTGTCTGTATCGATCCTACTTCTTTCTCAATGCCTGCTTTTATCTGATTAGGAATATCTCCCTGTTCACTTCTAAGATCATCCTCACCAAATATAAGAGTCTGCTCTCTATCTGCAAGTTGCTTTTCTTTCTTTTCTTGCTCAAGCTTTTGCGCATTGAGCTGTGCAGAAAGAGTCTTCAGCGCGGTCATTTCGGCCTTAATATTTGTCCTTTCAGTTTCTGCAACTGCTTTTGCATCTGCAACAATCTGATCAGCTTCTGCCTGTGCGGCCGCCCTTCTCTTCTCGCTCAAATCTGCTATTTCTGCGTCAAGTGCCTCCAATTTAGTTTTTCGCAGCCCTTCTATTTGTAGTTCAAGCGCATCTTCTTTTTCAATTTTCTTATTTTCAAGTGCAAGGATTTCTGCATCAAGTTCTCCTTTCCGCTTTCTGAGTGCTTCCAAAGCCTTACGATTCTGTATTGCAAATTCGTTTTCAGCATTAATTTCTCTTTCAATAATGCTTCTTTCACGTTCCATTAATTCAGAATCTTTTTTTTCTGCTTTCCTCTCACGTTCACTTACATCAGTCTCACGTGCCTGAACCGCCGTCTCACGCTCGTCCAGCATTTCCTGCAATTCCCTCTGCTGGATGTCTCGATTGTCAAGTTCCGTTTCAATATCTCCGAACTCATCCTGAATATCCTTTATTGTCTGTTCGCGTTCAACCAAATCTGCTTCCTTCGCAGCCATATCTAACTGCGCAAGAAATGCTTTAGCCTCTTCCTCTGACATAGTAGCCAGCATATCCTTCCACTGATCTTCAGCGCTCTTGATTTTAGCAGCTTTGACCTTTTCCTTAAACCGATCGATTTTTTCTTTCTTTGCATTTATTACCGGATTTCCGTTTTTATTTTTGCCCTTTGCCATTTAGCAATCCTCCTTATGGATAAATATAGCATCAAGCCATATTCTTATATTCTAAAAAACCTACAAAACACCATGTTCAAACATGATATCCAGCATGCTATTGATAGCGTTATCGATATGCTGTTTAGTAAAGTCAAGTTTTTTATCTCTGAAATCCATCTTCCCGCTATGTCCGCGATTATTATGCACTTCATCTATCAACTTTATAAATTCAGGACAACGAGCTGACAACTCCTTCAGCAGGCCATCGTTTCTCATGCTTTCAGAATAATACCAGGCATAAAACAGAGTAATGAGCGTTCCCTTGGTATAATCCCGGAATGTAGCAAGGACACGGTCTTTATAATAAAAAGGTGTATCAGACACATTAAAGCCATATTTCTGCATCTCTTTAAGCAATTCTTCTCGCAGTTCTTGTTTTGACGAATTCTTGACCACTTTTATTCCATCTGGCAGCAATCTGCAGGATAAAATCTCTTTAAAAATTGCTTCGAATACTTCCGATGCTCGATTCGGATAATTCTCTCCCTTTATAAGAATTTCAAACTGAAGATTTCGAAGCTGGTTCGCTATATTTCCGCTTCTCTGGAAATATTCCTTCTTATAGCTCCTTTCACACCTCTGTTCAGCCTCTCGCATTGCTTTTACAAACTTTTCCTTGCTGCCAGAACTTTCTTCCTGCTCGTCTTCGCCATCATCATTAAATTGCAGGCCATTTAAGAGAAGGAATGCTATAAACATGTTCTTTTTTCTATAAGAAGAAATCCACTTAAACTCCTGCGGCATCTCATTAGGATGCGCACTATCATTTCTCAAATCTCGCAACCTTGAAAGATACGGCACTAACTCAGGAACATTCTTAGCCAGCTTATAAAATGGATGTTCCGTAAAATGATCTGCCACAATAAGATTATATGCAAACAACGCATTTAACTGCTGTTGGCTTGCATTTGCCGCCTCTTTAACCGCGCGTGTCTTAACACGAAAGAACTTATCAGCATCCCGACCATCAGCCACTACAAAGCCTTGTTTTCTCGCAAGTTCTTTTAACAATACCGCATTCTGCTCTACATGATTAGTAAGCTGGGCATCTGTAAAATAATCATATTCTTTCGCCGTATATATCAATATACTCGCCAAGAGGTTATAGTTATTTACAATATAGTCATCCAGATTCTTCTTGATGATATCTCTATTGCTTCCTTTATTTGCTTCAAGTAATTCTTTCACCAACAAAAAGGAAGATTCGACACTCAGGAGTGCGTCTCTAACTGCGGGATAGTTATCAATCTTATCAGACAGAATACTCTTAATCTTTTTTTCCGCATCCGAATGACCTTTCCTTACCGCATCTAATTCTGCATCCGACATACCAAACACATCGTCTTTCAATCCAAGTACTTCATTCTTAAGTTCTGTATTTTCTTTTTTGTGTGATAATTTATCAACACATTCAACAAGATTGGCAGATGTACCTTCTCCAAAAGGATAACAAACCTGCAGCTTACTACGATTTATGACATCATCCGCTGCCATAAATAAATATGTTGCTACATATACATCCTTCTGGGTGCCAAGCATTTTTACACTCTGTATTTCCCAGGGAAGATCCATATCCTCCCCTCTGTTTTTTTCTTTCTCCGCTTCTGCCATAGACTTTATGTCGTCAGTCTCTTCATCCATAAAGCCAAGATTACGTGTACGCCGATTGTGTTTCTTGCAAATAGCAATAACATCATATGGAGTTGGGGCTACCGTAGCTGAAGTATCAACATTAAGTATTATGCCGTTTTTCCATTCACGAGCTGCCACTGTTCCCAAGTCGAATTTTATCCTGCCATCATATCTACTACCGGTTTCGACTTCATTATGCTTATCATCAGGAATAAACGTATCCATAAAAGTCTTTGTAACGTAGTTGTAATAAACATACCCCGTCTTAAATTCATAAGACTCAGTACCAGTACGAACAAGTTCCAATCCCTTCACCGTGACTCTTCTACGATCATCAATAAGCTGGTATCTTTTCAATTCGTCTATAACAAAGGCAACCAGATCCTCATGCAAGCATAATTTTCCTGCAATATAGGCATCATCTTTACTACCAGTAATAAGCAATCGTAAAACTGTCATCTGAAACAGATTCAAAGCGTTAGGTTTCGGATAAGGTACTGACACTTTATATTCACACATCGGCACCAAGATCCAACGTCTTTTTACGATCTTATAATTCTTGGGATGCGTAGGATTCTGATATATGACACTGGTTCTGTTATTGAATGATCGTTCCATACTCGTCCTCCTCACATAATTTATAGTATTCCACTAATGGCGCAACCGCTTTTACAGCTTGTGCTCCTTGGAGCATTTTGCTGTCGCCAACACATATAAGTGCTTTTTTCTGTCTACTCATTGCTACGCAAAGGCGATTTTCAAACATTAAAAAGCCGTACTTTCTCTGCAGCATCCGGGTCATCTCGAGGCTATTATCAGATACATCAATTTCCGTATCGTTAGATCGAACCATAGATAAATAAACCACATCAAATTCCATGCCCTGAAATGCGTCTACTGTGCCAACTTTTATAATGTCATTCACATCGCGGTTGTTCTTCTTATACTCAGGATTTATCCCATAATGTCCCGCCTCATCTTTTACCATTATCTGAATAGATGAGTCAGCTAAAGCCTTATTAATTTCATTTACCTGCTCCCGGTAAAAAGTTATAATGCCATAATTCAAGTTCCTGCCACCTTCGGATAAAATCATCTTTTTCAGGTGACGAGCAATCGCCTCAGCTTCCTTTCTCCTGTACTTACTCTTTGCTTTTTCGCCTTTATTCTCTCCATCATATGGAATATCATACCAAATACATGCTTTATTCTCGATTCCAGGCAAGGTATGAGCGAAAAAAGCCGGATCTTCTATGCCATTTCCGACATGTTCGCTCTCATTATATTTACTATAGAAATTATTATCGATGTATCTGCCCAACGTCGGATGCATTCTATATTGTTTATCAAGTGTAATCGTACGCTTAATACCATCTTGAGCTTCCAGCATTTTCAGCTTTGTAAAAAGCTGCGCAAACATACTCTCTTTTATCTTCTGTTCAATGTCGGTCTTCACATCATTTTCTTTATTGTCTTCTAGTTTTCTAACTATCTGCTCATCAATGATATGCGGTAACTGTCGATGGTCTCCAACCAGAATAATTCGATCCTTTGCAACCGAAAGTGGTATAAAAAGATCCAGAGGATTACTTCTTGCAGCCTCATCCACAAGCACATTGTCAAAAACAATTTCTCCATCTTTTAAATCCGCTATCTCTTTTCGCATTACCTGCTGATTTGTAGCACCATTAACAGCTGAATAATCTAATATTGCCTGCTTTACTGCAAGAGGATCCTCTTCAAGACTCTGCATATACTGCATAATTACAAGGTCTTCGCCATCTTTACCTCCTTCAATTTGATTTAAAAGATAGTCCGATATCTTACCAAGCAGTCTCACAATATCATCCTTTTTGCTAGGAGCCGTAAATATGTCCTGTTGAGGAAGCACCTTTATCAAGAGTTTTTTACGAATCAGTTTTAAAGAGTCAAAATCATATTTATCTGTGTCTAGCATCTTCTGAATCTGATTTATCTCTGTATCAAATTCTGTGTTTCGCTGTTTTCGCAACTGATAAACAGTCCTTTGCATTTCAAATCTTCCATTATCTTCAAACGCAATCTCAGATGCTGGAAGTCGCCTGACAGCACGAACCAAAAGATTCGTTGAGGCTCCTTCAGCTCGTCCTGTCATCAACTTTATGTCTGATATTTCATCTGACAGTTCATCTAAGAGTTCAGATGAAATCCTGATATCAACCAAATCACGTACCCTTTCCAAAAGATCCAATGTTTGATCTATAGAGTTAGAAGAGTACAGATAGTCCACATACAATTTGTTGAAATCTGTCAAATATCTCTTACTGTCAAGGTCGCTGTGACAGGTATATAGATCAGATAATCTTTCATTAATCCATCCCTGAATTGCGGCATTGATCTCAACAATATCATCATCTGATTCATTATATTTATGACCAAACTTTATTGCAGGCAGACCTAGTATCTCGATCCTATCAATTGCATTTTGTACTGCATCATGCTGAAATGCGGTCACAAGGTCCCTACCAAACATTCCTCCTGTCGGATCAGCAATTTCATTCAATCGCTTTAATATAGCTGTAATAACTGTCGTTTTTCCTGTTCCTGGAGGTCCCTGAATCAGTGCAATATCCGGTGTATTAAGTGCCATAGCAATAGCCATTTCCTGCTTCTGTGTAGGCGGCTGATATTTACCCTTCTTGGTAAATATCTCCTTAATAACGCTATCGCTTAAAGCCGGATAATCCCTTTTTATTCTATTTGCTACACTTACACTTTTACCTTCCAAAACAGCTGATAAATTTGGCATAGGACACTGGCGACTTTCTATCTTAGCGCGCGCCTTTTCACGTCTGTCCAAACGCTTTTTATCACCCATAATAGAGACAAAAATATAGCCTTGCTGTGCTACAGAAATTTTTCTTGCCTCCTGGTCATCAACTGTAAAAATGATAGAACCACTTGAAGGATCTATATCTTCCGCAAGGCGGATGTTAGCTATATAATTCTTATGGTTATTCAGATATTCTTCGAATTCCTGATTCTCACGCCGCACATCAAACGGATTCATAATACTTGCCGCTAATATATCGCCCCGTTCAAATTTTTCTGCAAAAGCAGAGAATCTCTCTGGGTTATCGGGAGAAATATCAAAACGATAATCTCGCCCTATCTGCTCATACGAAGTATATTTTAACGCCCGGAAATCGCGAGCCTCCTGCATTATCATATCTCGCTCAATCTCACCATACTCATCCCATATTTTAATATATGTGTCATCCGCAAGGCTTTCCATTACAGCCTTGGTTTCAAGAGCAATTTTTTCCCGATCTGTTGTATACTTCAGCTGACCTTTTGCCAAGAAAAAATAATAATCATCCGACTTAACTTTCTTAAGCACCTTTTCAGCAACATAATATTCTTGTCCTAAATCTTCCTCGATCTTATTTACCTGAATATAAAAATCTCTTCCCGCAACAATAAACTGCTTAAACTTCCGGGACTCATCAGCACGTGCATGAACTCCGATTACCGCATACGTATAGCCGCCTGCTTCATATAGAGTTCCTTCCTCGATATCCTTCTTCGGATTCGAAACATTATTCAAGTTAACGTTTCTTCTAACTGAAGCGAAAAAATCCTCCGATATATTAATCGCATAACTAAGATTTTTCTCCTCAGAAAACTGTTTAAAAGATACCTGTAGCAGTTTTCTCGCATGATTAATGATAGCCGTCAAGCAAACTCTGCCCCTGCCAAGAATTCCATCAATAATGCTCTTATAGTGCGCATTTGTCGGCTTAACCTTAACCACTCTACTGTCATTGACCAAAGACGCTATCGCATATTCGTCACCAATGCTCATAAGTCTGACTGGTTCGCCATCTTTAAAATGTAATTTTTTTTCATCGCTTAGATTAGAGAGTATTTCAAATTCTATTGTATCTTCTTGTGTACAATGCTTGAGGTCATAATGATCCATTCGTCACCTCTCCTTTGCTATACCAGGGCAAACTGAATTTTTCTTTCTCTCAGATGCATGATGTCATCTGTAGTAAATTCTTCATCCCCCAGATAATCTGTCATATCGCCACGCAGCACAGACATCGTCAAGATAATATTATTGATATCAGACAAGCGTTTACTGCTGTTTGGCATAATTTCGCCATAATCCGAATTCGGTGTTCCGATGCGGATAGATCGATTCATCAGATTCCTGATTGTATATTCGCCTTTAGAAATCTCAATTTCTATTGACTTTTCAACCTTTTCAGAAAAAGATGTGTCGCTTGTATGGTAGTTATACAAGAAATAATCTCCATCCATATTATCGATAATCTTGATACTTACAGCTTCCTTACGCTTTAACAGATCAAGAGACACTGGTTCAACCTCATACCCTCCGTCTGCATTAAATAAATCTATATCCTCATTAACATTTGCAACTATCTTATCAACATTAAAATAGTCCATAATAATTGCAGCAATAAACGGTGCCCGGGCACTCTCTCTTCCAGTTTTGCAGAACGGACACTTGCAGTTCTGAATATCTTCCAACTGTACTAAAAAAGTACTTCCACAGTATTTACATTTAGCAGTAAGATTGGTTGCTTGTCTCAGTGCAATATACCAATCCCGCATTTTCGGTCTACTAAGTGGATCGTGGCGTCCCTTTTCCCCAAAATTTCTTTCAAACAATTTATTTATGTTTTTTGTGAAAGCAAATTTCGGTCCCAAGCCTGTATAGCATCTATTAGAGTCATCATTTTCATCGTAAATCCATGCAACTTCTCCTTTTGAAGCTAGATCAGCATAATCTACTTCTTCATCGTCCCAGCCTCCACCATCTCCATCTGTAAGAAGTTCACCATTAAACGGAGAATTCATAGTCAGGATCTCATGTGCAAGGATTGCAAACGAATATTCATCAGCCTGAAGAGAATTTAGCTCACCCTTCATGATTTCAGGTGCACCATATCCCGGTGTCTGAATCTGTTTTTCAACATCAAATCTGTAACGCATATTATCAGCATCAATAAGCCAGACTTCACTTGATTCGAGATTTCCGGACGCAAAAATGTTTTCAGGAGAAATATCCGCATAAACAGTTGAATGAGCATACAGCCGTGTGAATATTTCTGCCGTATTCATTAGCAGCTCGTATCTATGCCGCAATCCACCGGTGTTATATAAAAAGAGTCCCGGCTTTGTAGTTCCGTCAAATGGTCTAATCCAATACTTGATTGGCTTCATATCATTAAGAAGACGCATTGTATATCCACAGTACGGTTTCTGCAGTAAACTTACTGGCTTTGCAATATGAATATCAGCCGGAATCTCAAGTATTCTAACCTCATCAAGTTCCTTCTTAAACTTCTCATATTCAGCATCGTCCACTATAGGTTCACCGGTACTTGGGTTAACCCTCATCTTTATCAAGATATTAGGATCCTTTGTTTTCCAGGTGACGCCCTGCCCGCCCCCGCCAAGAACTTCCTCCAGGTAATGCTTATAACCATTCTCATCAATAACAAATTGAATATTTGATTCTTCCATTTTGCACCGCCTTATCGTTTTTCATAACTTACTAAAGTTCTGTCATCTCCAGCATTTACCGGATTCCAATTTTCTAACATCCTGTTAATCATATTGTTCCGCTCGCAAATGTCATTCCTTTCGCTTAAGCGCTTCCAAAGCAAATTCACAAACTCATTTCGTCGACTCTCAACTAAAGTTTCTGAAATCCCATCCGTCATAAGACATACCTTTACAGATTTATCCTTAGCATCTACCGTAACAAGGCTCCAATCTTCAAAGCTTCTGATGCTGTTGATGCCAGTCGTAAGATTTGTGAAATCATCCTCTTTAGTTTTTAGCAGTGCCAATTCATCGCCAACTGAATAATATATGTTTCCATCACCCAACTGCCCCAAATACAAAAGGTTTTTATCACTCAGAAAAGCAAAAAGGCAAGTTGCACCACATTCGTTTTTAGGTAACGGAAACACATCTAGCCCCCATAATGAATGCAGCAATGGAATAAGTATCCGAATATCATCGCAGTGATATTCATGCCAAAGTTGAATAGCACGTGATACACTCCGGCAAACCGAATGTGATCCCACATCTGAATATGGGTGTGATCCCATGCCATCTGACACAACGAGCAATGTGCCGAATTTAAACCGTTTTACGAGATATGAATCCTGATTAGGGAGCCTTCCCCTTTCATGCAAAGCTCCCCTGACAGAAGCATATCCTATGACCTCGTGCTTCATAAGCGCTTATCGTAAATTATCAAAATTGATATTTAAAATATCAGCCGTAAACAAATCCTGTGCTACCTGATTCGGATTCTTGCTCTGGCTTCGCTGAATCGTGCATGAGGAAATAAAGCGGAAGAACTTATGAATATCAGCAGCATCTTCAACATAACAGACTTCCTTTTCCGGATGATCAAGAAACTTCTTAAGCATTGCAGTATCGGCGTCTGCTCCAATTGCAAGACTCCATCTATCGCACTTAGAACTTCTACCCGTAGTAGTAAACTTCGTAAGCTTATCTTCCCAATGCTCATCATTAGGAGCACCGTCGGATACCAAAACCACCACCGGTCTATATGCATTCTTCGGAATCTTCGTCTTGTCTTCAATCATATCGTAAGCGACATCGAGAGCACGCCCCATGTAGGTCATTCCTCCGGCAACCATATCAGTGTAGTTGATATCACGAGCCGGCATAAGTTCCGTATGAACCTTTACCTCTGAGCCAAATGTCACAATAGATACACAGATATCAGCCTGAACAATCTGTTCCTTCTGGAAACTCTCAAGCATCTCACGAACAGAATTATTCAATTCATCCATCTTGGAGTCATATGACATAGAACCACTCACATCGAGAAGTAAAATTACAGGAAGCATTCTTGCCTTCGGCATTACAAATCCATCAAATTCATTCATGTTTTCCATCGCGTAATCCTCCATTTTTAATAGTCAGTTATTTGAAGTACGTTTACAGCGTAATATTTGCACAATTTTTTCCTTGAAACCCCTTGTTATTCTATCATTGTGCTGATATAATAACAATCTTATACATATTATTTTTGTGCATTTTTTCTTATACCCAAAGCCTGTAAACCATCACCTTCATGTTAGGTCATTCAGTTGATGGACATATACTATCATCCGATGATTTCAGAGATTTACGAAAAACCTACAAAAATTAGGAGTGGATTAAAATGGCTAAAACAAAAAACACTCATGCCTTTCAAAATGACATAAAACACTACGACAAAATTAGGGATATTCTGCGATATCTTTACATGTATGGCAGTTCGTCTAAAGAAGAACTTGTTGAAAAAAAACTTTCCAAGAGTATTAGTTCTTTCTATGACACTAAGCAGCGCATTGAAAACTATATAGATGGAGAATACCTTCAAGAACACAAGTCAAAAGAAAAGGGATCTGGAAAAAAATATCGTTTTATGTACGATCCTTTTATTTGTCCAGTAAACTATCTTGCTGACACATATCAAAACTGCTCCTACGTTATAGATGACTTCATCTTCTACTTTTGTCTTATGCAGGTTTTCACTGATCCTGATTATCGACAAAAGCCATATGAATATGTTGCAGACGAATGTGGTAAAGAATATTATGAAATAGACGATTGTATTGACTATATGCACGAATTTACCATAAACGATCTGATAACCACTATACAGATAGTATTTGATACCAATCAGGCTTTACTCGAAGCGCTCAATGGTATTCCTGGTAACGATGAACAAAGTGAGTTGCTCTTCACATTGCCCAAGGTTCGTGCCCGGATTCAAGAGTTATCGGATATTGGCATTATAGTCAATACTTCAAAAGATACCTATCGGCTTTCAGATGATATTTTTGCTGATTTGGAGGCAGACGAGCTTAAAGACGTACAGCTTTTGACCCAGTTTTTTTACAACTGCTCTTTCCTTACCATTCCAGGATATTATCTGTCCGCTACTATAGTCGAATATGCACAGTCAAATTTCATTGAAGAAACCGATAGCTTTTTCAATAAGCAAGAAAACCCTGTTTTCTTCTACAAAAACCACCGTCTTCAAAATGTTATTGACGACGACATTACTTGGGCCGTTTTAGATGCCATTCACAACACAAACGCAATCCAATATAAGTATAGAACTAAATGCGGTTTCTTAAAGGAATGTACCGTCCTGCCAATAAAACTTGTAATCGACTACCAGTATGGTCGTCAGTATTTCTTCTGTTACGATTATGCGTACAAGGTTTTCAATATGCAGCGGCTTTCCTCTGTGTCTGAAATAACTATTGCCAGAAAAATTAAAAGACCGCAAAAATTCGAATTCATCTCGGAAAAAATCAGTAAAGACACTGATCTGCATCGCATATACAATCAGGTATATTCGCAACACTTTGAACACGTTTGGAATATCGCAATGAGTGAAAAGGCATCTACGGTATTAATACACTTTACATTCCCCGAGGGAGAATACCAGAAACAACTAAACAGGATTAAATCGACACGTCATCATGGTCTCATAACAGAACTCGGAAACGGACATGTTGATTTCTCTGTTACTGTACAAAGCGAGCTGGAATTAGTACCATGGATCCGGGGATATGGTGCCTATGCAGTTGTAGATGCTGGTACAAACCCGGATTTGGCAGCTAAACTTAAAACTGATTGGGAGGAGGCAATGAAACAATATGGAATTATTCAATAAATATAAAAACAAAAACTTTGCCTTCATCACAAATTACATAAACAGCTGTGTAAATGACGATTCTCTTGCATTAACAGAAGATGAGCTTAGGACACAACTCTCTGGAGCTTCTCAAAGCTCTTTTGAAGAGTTCCTGCTGGCCTTGACAAATGCCTACGATAATATTGAATCTTATAATGCTAACATTCTATACAGCCAAGATGATCTTATGTTGCCATTGCGTCAGATTCCTATTCCCGTAAGAACATCTATTGCAGAAAAGGCCTGGTTATACTATATTTTGCAGAATAGTAAGTCGGATTTGTTTATAGAACCAGCCACAAAACAAAAACTCATTTCTGCACTTGAAAATGATATCGATCAATCTAGGTATCCAATCAAGTCGGAATACATCGATTTTCGATCACTTTCTCCAGATAACAAGCTGTCAATCACGAATGAACTTTCGGTAAATTTCAAGACCATAGTATCTGCAATAAAACAGCATCGATGTTTGTTTGTAACCAACACAACCTTTTCTGGTCAAATCTACAAAGATCAGGAGGTATACCCTTACAAGCTAGAGTACTCTGCACAATTTGACTCTTTTTCACTCTCCTGCTATCCATTAGATATAAAACGACCAGTGAAAATGAATCTATCTAATCTTTCAGCTGTAAAATTGGGTGATGAAATAGTTGATTATAACGGGTTTTTATCTGATTTTGAAAAACAACTAAAAAATATAAAAGAAAAAGTTCCGGTCTCTATTAAAATCAGGAACCAGGCTGAAGCCTATGATAGATGTGCTTATCTTTTTTCATCATTCGATACGTTTTGTTATGATAAAGGAGATGACTCTCTTATCATGAACATCTACTATTATCGTTTTCAAAAAGACGAAATCATCCGCAACATTCTTTTTCTCGGACACTATGTAAAGGTAGTATCCCCGAAGAATATTGTGGATGAAGTCGTTTCAAATATCAGCGCTGCCTATAATGCTTGTTGCTGAGTTACATAAAAAACCGCAAGATCATAATACTCTGCAAAATATGGCATCATGAAATTCAAGTACCTTGGCAAATTCATAAATTCTTGTCTCTCTTTCTTTGACCAATAATAGTATGTGTGCCGGGTGTAGCCATTTTCCCGGCACCAGCCGATAATCCTCATCCCACTATTATGCTGATCCTGGACCATCAGTTTCCATTTCTCAAGTGAATAATCTGGACGTCATTACACCGCCTGTCCGGTGGAAGGAAACCGCTCCTTACCAAACTCAATTCTGCTTTCTGTAGTTTGCTCGGACTGACTTAATTTGTAAAGCCTGTTTCGCACCGCTGAAGCGGCAGGGGCTTGACAAACAAAGTCAATCCAAGCATATAGCGCCTGAGCAAAATCAAGGTGGTTTCCGAAATCTGGAATGTCGGTTTCCAATTTGCCGGAATCACGTTTCTTTGGATGAGATTATTCATCAAGATTATATGTTTGACATGCGTTCAAAAAATCTCTCCAATCCTATGCTGTGTCTCGCGCCAAAAGGAACAAGCTAAATCACATGAAATAAAGGGGAACTGTGTTAACAGAGATGATGGACTACAACACTGAGCCCGAATACAGTGATGAATTGATGCCATGGACAGATAAAATGCAGGAGGCTTGCTCTACAGATAAGAAAAAAAAAGCTGAAAAATAAAAAACGAAATGCTACGGAGGATTTCTACCCGGAGTAATACATTTCGCTTACTTATAATGTAACTAATACTTTCGCTGTACATTTCTTTCTACCCACAACGCATCAAAGTTGTCTATTCTACGCTACTCAATTTTATTTAATGATGCTGTCTATTAATCATCATTCTTTACATAAATATGCGGTAACAACTCCGATATTTTATATTTTCGTAATGTACCAGCCTCATTTATAATCACATCTATTAATGGAACATTTTCCACCAAAATTTGTCTACAATTCCCGCACGGGGCAACAATTCGATCATACCCCTCTCCTCGAACAGATGCCGCAACTATAGTTTTTAATTTCTTTTCATTCGCAAGAACAGCATTTACGTATGCAACAATTTCAGCACATGTTCCATGAATGCTGTCACAGTTAATACCCAAATATATATTACCTGAATCAGCAAGAACCCCCGCAACAACAGTATGTCGTGAAGTTTTTTCTGTCTGCATATATATATCTTTTCCTTTTTTTAAGACTATATCTACCAATTCAATCTCTTTTTCATTCATGACAGTCTACCCCATAAAACTTCTTAAGTTCAATTAAAGCATATTCAGACACCATTTTACCTACGCTATTCCAATCGTTTTTGCTAATGAAATCACGTGTCAAATGGGCACTAATATCACCCATACTATTTTCAATACGGTCAATTTCCATTACTTCAATTCCATACATTGGCAAAATCATTTTTAACTGGCTATTATATTGCCTTGTTACAAAATCTCGATTTTCAGTCCCTACAAATCTCTTTGTTATTCCAAGCGCCGGAGCTACATATTGACAGAATGTTAAAATATCTTTTGACGCATCCACTCTATATTCCTTATTTAAATCCTTTGAAAAATATTCCGGAAATGTTTTCGTGGAAGCCATAAATTCACCACATTCAAATACCCTTACATTCATTAATCCACTCACTGCATGCAGTAAAAGCTTTTTTCTTAACGAATACGGAATTTCGGATTTATCTTCAGACAAAATAAATATATATAAATAATCAACTTCTTTTAATGCCGTTTCAATTAGATACTTAAACTTCGCACATTAAAAAGTGCATTAGAACCTTGATAATTCAATAAAAACTGGCATTAAAAAGGGCGTGATAACTCTGCCTTTGGTATAATTTAAGTACCACCAAAAACCATACAAAAGGAGCCTCACGCCTTGTCTAAGATTATATCACAGAACGACTACGATTCTAAGCAGATTACTGATTCAATCAGATACTTTTTTGAACGCTTTCATTTATCAGCTGTTCTAAAAGCATCCAATGCAAAGAAATCGAAAGGCACTACACCGCTCAAGATCATGAGTTATGCCTTTGCTTTG
>JNJK01000041.1 GCA_000701625.1 Lachnospiraceae bacterium MC2017 | reverse complement strand
TGAATTTTCAGGGTTGCATTGCTGTTTGTTTGTCAAGGTTCAGTTCTGTCGATCCGCTTCATTTCAAGACCTTCAAGCCGTTTGGCTCGCTGTCTCTCGCAGCGACAAGTGATATATTACCACCCCTCTGCCCACACGTCAACATCATTTTTTATTTTTTCTACACTTTTTATTATAATTATATTTATACATCTATATTAGTAAAATCATTCACAATATTCACGATATATTATATTCCTATAAATTGCACAGTATTCTTACAATTATTTCTAATTTACCATTCTATAAACCAATGCAATGTCCATTGATATACATATATATTCGTTGACTCTTCCATGTTTATACACTTTCGTCTATAGTTTTTTATTGTATAAACCGCTATAGATGTTTATGTGACCAGAATCCATAAATCAGACCGTTATTCATAACCAGTCTTAATTGTATCTACTTTTATACTTGTAAACGCATTTTGTGTATGCTATTATAACATTACAAAGAAACGAGACGGTAAATCGAAGGTAAGATGGCGAGAGTTTCATCGGACTTGATTTATCTGAACGGGTGGAAAGATGGTATGAGATGACGTGGCGAGAGCTTCACCGAATTGATTCCATCTTTTTTCTTTTTAAATAAAGCAATGGCCAAAAGTATTTTTCCCGGTATCATGATATCAAAATTACAACAAAACAAAGAATCCCAGGGAGCCGTAGGCTCTTCCTATCCGCACGCGTCGCATCTTATGCACGCAGGGCATTTTATTATCTAATAGGAATTCCATCGTAATTTCCTATTAGATAATAAAAAAGCGAAGCATTCCCATATTACGGGATTGCCTCGCTTTCAACTCGCTCATGTAACAGATCTTAATCTTTGCTTGCTTATTTTTTTAGGCTAAATGTCTCTCCTATTATCCCACTTGATACTTCAGCAAACTCAGCCAATGCTAATTCTGCCTTACGTGCTTCTGACACACTTGGATACTTTATCCTTGCAAAGATAACACCATTACGCTCTGACTTTGTTTTTGTCATTGTAAAACGGTACTCATTGTCCCCAAGCCACTTTTCGCTAAACATTCTGGCATCAAGAAAACCATCCTGAGAAAAAAATCTAAAACATCTAATACATGGTGTTGACAGATCATCTGAAATGATACGCTTAATTGCTTCCTTAAATTTTGTCTCAAGTTCATTTGCCTCAGATCTAACATGATCTAATACGTCGACTGCCTTTAATGATATATCATCCATCTCAGAAAGAAGATCTTTTCCCGCTGCCGTCACAGCTTCACTAAGTGATACTATTATTCTTTTCTCATTAATATTTCTAACCATGAAATTTACATTAGACGCACGGTCAACGCTGAATACCTTTGCACAAAAACGACAGATTTCATGGCCATAGTTCTTTGCAGTTCTGAGCCGTTCGCTACTGATAGATTCTTCTTTACTATTATATACCTTAAATAGTTCATCATAAGAAAATGAACAAATTTCATTAATTTCTTCTGCTGTAAGCGAACACAGTGCAACGCCGTTCCTTAATGCGATATTCATGTTTTCCTTTCTGCCCTTCTTTTTATTTTAATAATGTAAAAGTCAAAAGTATTTTTGACACTTATTCTGCATTAGAATCTGTATGTTGTATCCATTCAAAAATCCTTAGCTATTTTACAGATAAGTGTTCCATCTGTCAAAGCTCAAAAATATGTACTTTAGAGTAAGGAATCCAATGTACGTAGTTCCTTTTTTAACTTATAGGAATTCAAACGATATTTCCTGTAAATTAAAAAGGAACTCAGCCAATTTGTTAAACGTCTGAGTTCCTCGCTAATCTTCAATTATTATCTATCTTTTTATAATTTAGTCCAAATATACACGATCACTGAGCTTCTGTAGTATCTACAATTTCTGCGTCTTCCGCCGCTTCAGTATCCATGATCTTCTGAGCTTTGCTTAAATACTCAACTACCTTTTCACCTGAGAGCATGTCACCCTTGTAACCTGTATAAGAAGTATCCATTACATATCCTGTAGAATCATCAATCTTTGAATAGCCTATTGAATACTCATCCTCTGTATAAATATCGGTTACATCATACACCTTGTACTCGATACCGTCATCATCTGTCTCAGGTTCATCTTCTTTATAAGTACCACATGTAACATCAACCGAATCATCAAAAAAATCTATAAAACATGCATAATCTTTTCCGTCAGATCCGGTAAACATAGCATAAACGTACTCTTCCTCTGCGTCCTCATCCTTTGCGTAAACACCGACAGAAACCTTGTCAGCCTTTACATTACTAAGTTTAATTTCGCCTGTAGAACCACCATTTGCAGAACCGCAAGCCGCTAAAGACATTGCCATAACAGTAGAAAGAACAACAGCCAAAACTCTTTTTTTCATAATTATCTCCTTAAACGTTCAATAAAGACTCTTATACATCAAAAAAACGACCTGTCTATTATGTACCGTTTTTATATTTTTGAAAAGAGGAAAACTAAAAAATTCATCGTGTTTTCACAGTTATCTCATCTGCAGATATTTACAACTTCCACAAGTTTCGGTGGATCAAAATCAAACCCGATTCCAATACTTCCTTCCTTTACAACTACCGTAGCAGCATGTTCAGCAGCTTTCGAAAGAGCACGCTGAATACGTTCTTCTTTCGAACTGTTGTCTATATCATCTCGCAAATAATCTGCAAGAAACGCACCTATAAACGAATCCCCTGCCCCAAGCGCATCTGTTGATTCTACAGGTGTTACCTCATAACGGTAATACTTATCCCCATCATATGCGATAACAGGGTCACAGCCGCGGGTACCGATGGCAATCTCGCAGCCAAGATCTGTCGCTTTCTTTAATACATCACGTATTTTTTCCTCCGTAAGATGGCTACATGAGAAAAAACCATAACATATATGTGGTGCTATCTGCTCAATGTCGTCATGTGTAAATGCAGCATGAAAATCATAACAAATTCTGATCCCATCTCTTTCATGGAGTCTTTTAACCATTTCCGGTGAAACACAGGCAAGACGCCCAAGACTTAATACATCAAATTTTCTGATATATTCAAGTTCCTCATCTGTAAACTGTATTGGATGCAGATCAGTAACTCCGCGTTGATTCCAATCAAGAAAAACCCTGTCTCCATCCTCCTTCAGACGCACCAGACTATATCCACTGGAACCTTTTTCGTGATGGCTCATGGATGTATCAACACCAATCTTATTTAACGTTTCTTCTAAAAGCTTTCCCGCAAGGTCATCCGCAAATACACCCAAAAAACCTGCTTCAGCATCACGAAACACTGCATTGCAGGAAACGTTATATTCATTTCCTCCCGGATACATCCGTCTCTGATCGGGATAAATATCCATCGTAGCTACGCCGGTTCCGAGAATTTTTACTTTTGACATATAATCTTTACTTTGATTTCCAGAAATCCACAGGCTCATAATCCTGAAGCTTTGCAAGAAACCCCTTTTCACTAAGTTTATTCTGGATAAAATCCAACAGTGTCTCCGTCTTTGCAGTCACTGTATGATAATGATATCCCGATGTAACATTTTTTAACAGACTTGACTTTCCTGTACGTATATCATTCATAAAACGGTCAACATCCATTCTGCTCTGTATATTAAGTTCTGCACGTACAGTCCCATATACCTTGTGATATACAAAAACATCCTTTATTACACCGCCACAATCCACAATTAGTTTCAGTTCTTCCTCAACTTCATCATCTGTATGCTGCGTCTTAAAAACACGGCTGCATTCACTTTCATTTTGCTCTGTGAGTACATATCCGACATTTGTGGATGTAATTACATGTTTCTCAGCACGAAGCAAGGCAATATCCTGTACTATGATCTGTCTGCTGACACCAAACGCCTCCGCAAGGCTTCGTCCCGAAACAGGCTCTCTGCTTTCGGACAGAAACTTCAATATCTTTTCTCTCCGCTCATTTCCACTCATCAAAACCTCCGTGTCTCTTTTATCCAAGGCACTGTCTTAACTCTGTTATATACGGTTTCTGCAGCCTTGCCTCTCTTAAAACATCATCTTGTGCAAAGACCTGTAATGCCGTACTATCAGCAAGGATCTTTCCATGTGCCATTACGATTACTCTTTCAAAATGTTTCTCAACAAAATCCATATCATGCAGGATCGCTATCACAAGTTTACCCTCTGATGATAACTCCCTTATCATTCCACCTATGAGTTCTCGACCGGGGTAATCCTGTGCGATCGTCGGTTCATCAAGGATCAGCACATCCGTGTCCATTGCAACAACTGACGCAATGGCTGTCATTTTTCTCTCGTTCAGCTCCAGATCATAAGGGTTCATCTGCTCTTTCCCCTTAAGCCCCATGAGTTCCAGCGCTTTCATGGATCTATCTCTCGCTTCTTTCTCTGACATACCGATATTTAATGGTCCGTACATTACTTCATCTATGACCTTATACTTAAATATCTGATCATCAGGATTCTGAAAAACATATCCGACCTTATCTGCAAGCATCGCCACGGTTTTTCCGGAAATATCATCTTCTCCAAACCATATCCTGCCGCTCTGTGGCTTTAAGAGTCCTTTAAGCAGACGTACCAATGTAGTCTTTCCCGCGCCATTCTGTCCGATGATCGCGGTAGACCTCCCATCTAAGAACAGATTTAATTTTTCAAAAATATGTACATCGTGATTATAGGAAAACTCCAGATCTTCGACCCTAAACACATCCTGCGGAGCAACTTTCCGAATCTCAGTCTTTTTTTCTTCCAATAGAATTTTCTTTCCAGAGTTCCTGACTATACTAAGTGTATCTTCTAAATTAACAGGATATGTTCCATCCTGTCTTTTTAAGTCATGCTCCCTGCAAAATGTGGTATAAACAGGAGGCTCAACTCCGATCCCGGTAAGATCATCCATTGAAAAGATTTTTTCCGGCGTATCGAAATCCACCATTTTACCATCATTCATTAAGATGATCCGATCACAGTATTTCGCAATTTTCTCAAGTTTCTGCTCTATCATGATGATAGTAAATCCCGCCTCTGTAAGCTGATCTACAACACGGAATACTTCCTCTGTTCCCTCCGGATCAAGCTGAGACGTTGGTTCGTCAAGTATAATTATGCCCGGCTGCATGACGAGTACACTTGCGATCGCTACTCTCTGCATCTGTCCACCTGACAGATTAAAAGGATTTCTGTCCTTGTACTGCCAGATATCCAACTGTTTTAAAACTTTTTCAACGCGTTTATGCATTTCATCAGCTGGTATTCCAAGATTTTGAAGTCCAAACGCAACTTCCCCATAAACAGTTTCTGTAGCTCCGGACAACTGATTGAACGGGTTCTGAAAGATCAGTCCTACTTTTTCACACATTTCCTCTACCGGACAAGTATCGGCTAATACTCCGTCCACAATCACTTTCCCGCCATAAGCACCCTTATAAAATTGTGGAACCAGCCCTATCATTGCCTGACTTAGTGTACTCTTTCCTGCACCGTTACGACCTACTATACCGATAAATTCACCCTTTTCGATAGTTAAGGAAATATCATCCAGTGCCAGCCTTTTTGTATTAGGATATTTGTATTTTAAGTGTTCGATTTCTATTACAGGCATGACACTATCCTCCATACCGTTACTGCTATGATCATCAGCACCAGGAAAACACCGATCGCCCTGTCTCCCTTATGCTTCGGTCTTTCATATAAAAAGGTCTTTTTGTTCTTTCGTCCAAATCCACGGACTTCAAGTGCTATGGCACGTTCTCTGGTGTTTACCAGTGAGCTCATAACTACCGGAGAGATCATAGGAAACAAAGCCTTGACCCTAACCCAAAGCTTACCCTCTGTTTCCATTCCTCTGCTCCTCTGAGCATCCATGATCGTATCCTTTGATTTCATCATCTGCGGTATGATCTGGAATACAGAATTGATGATATATCCAAACTTTGGTGAAAATCCACTTTTCTCCAGTTCATCCACAAGTTCCATAGGTGACGTAGTGAGAACAAAGACTGCAAACGAAAGGAGCATGTTCAAGATATTCAGTCCTATACGAGTTGCATAAAGTAAACCTTCTTTATAGAATGTTAAAATACCTATACTAAACAGAATCGTTTCATTTGCGTGATTAAATAGTCCCTGTATAAGAAAGATCACTATGATAAGCGTGAATGAAAACGCAACGAGCGGCAGAGCGCGTCTAAGCGTTCTACCGCATGCAAGTAGGCATATGCTGCAAAGTATCATCACAGGGAAAAGCCAAAGCTTTCCCCCGATGACCGGTATGCAGATCGCTGCCAGAATATACAGCAATTTTGTATAGGGATGCATCTTATTAAGCCATGTTCCCTTATTTACATACAAACTAAAATCGCTCATTAATCCAGTCTTTCTACCTCTGCATTTACATCATAAAGTGAGGTGAGTTTCTGCGGTGCGCCTTTAAGTAAAAGGTACACAATAACAACTGTAAGAAGTTTATCCGGCACGTCAACTACCAGCTCATCAAGAAAAGAGCCAAAAGCTACGGACATTCCCTGTGCCTGGGTAAGTGTGAAAAGAGCATCTCCCCAAACATTGCCTGTTGTGCCTCCCCAGAAAAGGATATTGAGAGGAGTAGAGATAACTACTGCCGCAAGACCACCTCCAACAGCACAAATAAGTGATTTCGGGAAAGTCTCCATAAACCCAAGTCTTGCAAGAATACCAACAACAAGACCTATACCAAGGCTCGTTAAGGCGTAAATAAGCGTGATATTATCGCCTGTTGTGAGTCCATAGATCAGATTATTTAATGCTCCGCAGATTGCACCGATTATCGGTCCGCCAAGACATCCTCCGATACATGTTCCAATGGAATCAAGCCATAACGGCAATTTAAGCACTGATGCAATAAGCTTGCCGAGATAATTGATACCTATGCATGCAGGAATCAGAACGATCGTAGCTGCTGAAAGCTTGGTTTTGAACACGTTTAACATTAGTTTCTCTCCTCTTCTGCTATTATTGAATGTATGATTTTTTCATGTATTCAGCTGTTGTCATTATTTCTACATGAAGTGGTTCCAGTCCTGACAGTACTGTGATAACAGATTTCTCCGTTTCCTCATTGATACCTGCAACTGCATCACTTAGATAAATGATATGAACCCCCTCATCTATAAGTGAAAATGCCGTAGACAGAACACAACACTCTGCAACAACGCCGGAAAGGATCACTCTGTCATAATCCTTAACAGCATCTCTGACTTCCGGAATTGCAAGTGACGAATAGACAGATTTCGTATAAAGAGGATATTTTTCCAGATAATCACTAAAAGAATCCATCATTGTATTTGCATGAGGATCACCATTTACTGCAGCGTTTTCTTCATTGTAATTTATCCAGTCTCCAACCGGATCATTTGATGAAAGAAACCGGGTAAATATCACGTCTTTACCTATTTCCTCAGATTCCAGCAGTAATCTGATATTATCTGCTGCGCTTTCCGCTTTGGGACAAAACCACGCCCCACCGGATGCATATACATTTTGCATATCGATCACAAGTAAGAGATCCCTGCACATGCTGCAATTACTCCTGAATATTGATGTGACAAGACAACTGTAAACATGTTTGTAATTTTAACCAATTTTCGCTGTCACGTCAATCTTTATGTCTTTAAAACAGAAAAATGAGAGGCATTTTTCTGTCTCTCATTAATATTACTGCGATCATTAAACGTCACGAAACTATTTAGTCAAGTAATAGCTATGCAGGATTTACGTGTATCATAATATGCTTTATACTCGGGAAATTCTGCTCAACTCCATCATGAACCCGTTCCGCTATCGCATGTGCATCTACTAACGGTATCTCACCATTTACGGCAATCTCCAGATCCACATATATTTTGTTACTGAACTGCCTCGTTCGTAACAGATCGATTCTTTCAACACCGGGCTGCCTCTCGATAAAATGCCTGATCTCCGCTTCAACTACACTATCACAGGATGTATCGAGCATTTTATTAAGTGCATCCATTGAAATATCGTATGCGACTTTTAATATAAAAATACATATAACAATACTGGCGATCGGATCCATTATAGGAAAACCTAGCCTGGCGAGACCGATACCGGCAAAGGATCCCAAGGAAGATATGGCATCTGACCTGTGATGCCACGCATCTGCCTTAAATGCAGCTGAATCAAGTTTTTTTGCGTAGTACATGGTGTACCAGAACATTGCTTCCTTCGCTATAATAGATACTACTGCTGCAATTAAAGGAAGTATTGTCGGTATCTCAATCTCTCCTCGTTCAAATATAAGTTTTCTTACACCGGCGCATCCTATTCCAAATCCGGTTGCCGCAAGGATTATTCCAAGTATGAGTGACGCTACACATTCAAGTCTTTCGTGACCGTATGGGTGCTCTGCATCTTTATCCTGTTTTGCGAGTTTTACTCCTACATAAGCGATCAATGTCGCAAACACATCCGAAAGTGAATGGATACTGTCCGAGACCATTGCTCCGGATTTTCCCCATATACCTGATAAAAGCTTAAAAACTGCCAACAAAACATTTCCAAGTATTCCTACTTGTGACAGCTTTTTTATTATCCTCTTCTCCTCCATAAAATCACTTCCCTGACATCTTGAAAAAGCTTCTATAAATATTATTTACGTATAGTTAATGATACCACTATTTATCTAAACTCTTAAGTGAGTAAATAACGATTTTAACTTTTAAAGAATCAAGTCGCACGTCAAGAGACTGGCTTTTGACGTGCGACTTTTTACATTGCTGCTGATATTTTTCCGGTTAGTGCTGACATTGCCGCTGATCTTGGCGATGCCAGATAGATATTGACCTTGTTTGTACCCATACGTCCCAGGAAATTTCTGTTGTTTGTTGCAACCACAACTTCTCCATCCGTGAGAATCCCTCCGGTACGTCCACAGCATAGTCCGCAGGATGGATGCGTGATATCGGCTCCTGCTTCTAATAGTATATCCAACGTTCCATTCTTTAAGGCCTCTGTATAAACTTTTCGGCTGGCAGGAGTCACGATAAATCTAACGAATGGTGCTATCTTTTTACCCTTAAGAATTTCTGCCGCTGCCATGAGATCTTCAAGTCTGCCGTTCGTGCAGGATCCAAGAAATACCTGATCTACCTTTACATCTCCGATCTCAGAAATCGGAACACAGTGATCAACATTTGACGGAACAGCCATCACAGGTACAAAATCCTCTGCCTTATAATTGATCACTCTCTCATATACTGCGTCATCATCACCCTTAAGGTTTTTCTGAAAATCGTCAAGCTCAATGTCACAGTATTCAGCAGTCTTTTCATCAGGAGCAAAGAGACCGCATTTTGCTCCTGCTTCAATCGCCATATTAGTCATGGTCATACGTGATGACACACTCATATTTTCAACCGTATCACCGGTAAACTCAAGTGCCTTGTAGGTTGCCCCCGCCGCTGTCAGATCCCCGATGACTTTCAGGATCACATCCTTACTCATTACGTTTGATGGCATATTTCCTGTGATATTCACCTTGATAGTCGATGGAACACGTATCCAGAGCTGACCTGTTCCAAGTATCGATGCCATCTCTGTATAACCGATTCCGGAAGAAAAAGCACCTACACATCCATATGTCGTCGTATGACTGTCTGTACCAAAAACCACGTGTCCGGGCTTTACATACCCGGCTTCTGTCATGAGCTGATGACAGATACCATCACTCCTGTGCAAATTTTTAATTCCCTGCTCAGCCGCAAAGTCACAGCTTATATGATATGCACGTGTATCATCTACCTGACTTGCCGGCACCAGATGATCACAGATTATTACAACTTTTTCCGGATCCCAGACCTTGGTGAACCCCATTTCCTTAAACTTTGAAACGATAAATGGCATCATTATATCGTCAAGCATTACATAATCTACATCAACCGTAACAATGTCTCCAGGATTTACTTCCCGACCGACATTATGTGCGATGATCTTTTCTATCATTGTATGTCCCATTTTGTCCGTCACTCCTTTAATCCATGATCCCGTTACGTCTGCGCATAGCCTTTACAAGTCCGCCCGCATCAAGTATTTCTACAAGATTGTCCGGAAGGGATACGATAGGATACTCCTTATCCTTGTATTCTATCTTTTCATTTATTGTCACAGTGATTTCATCACCCTCTTTTACATCATCTGCCAGATTCTCATTTTCGATCAAAAGAAGTCCGTTATTTATTGCATTTCTGAAAAAAATGCGCGCAAAACTCTTTGCAATAACGCACTTTACCCCAAGAGCCTTTACAACTTCGGGAGCCTGTTCTCGTGATGAACCGCATCCAAAATTGTTACCTGCAACGATGATATCTCCGGGTTTTATATCCTTTGCTATATCCTGCCTCAATGGTGAAAATGCATAAGGCTTCATTTCATCTATTGTCTTAAAAACCAGATATTCGGTTGGGAGTATGATATCTGTATCTATATCATCCCCCATAACCCATACTTTACCGGTAAATTTTTCCATGAATTTGTACTCCCTTTTATAACCGATCCGCTGTTATGATTTCTCCCTTTATAGCAGAAGCTGTGACAGTAGCCGCACTTGCAAGATACACAAAAGACTCTCTGTGTCCACATCTTCCCTTAAAGTTACGAGTTCCTGTACTGATCAGCGTCTCTCCTTCGCCGATCACACCCTGACAGGCTCCCCAGCATACTGAACAGTTAGGATTCATGACTATCGCACCTGCTTCCATAAAGATTTCAAGCAAACCTTCACGCATAGCCTGTTTATATACATCACGACTTGAAGGCACTACCAAAAATCGAACATCCGGATTCACCTTACGTCCTTTAAGTATCTCGGCGCCAATACGAAGGTCTTCGATGCGACCGTTATTACAGGATCCAAGAAACGCTTCGTCTATGTGAGTCCCAAACGCTTCTTCCGCAGGAACTACATTATCGACAAAATGCGGTTTGGCAACTATCGGCTTAATGGAACTTAGATCGATGTCGTATACCTTCGCATAAACCGCGTCATCATCGGGCGCAAAACACTCAACCGGCTCTCTTCCATGCTCTCTAAGATAATCCATGGCTGTTTCATCAACTTCCATCAGCGCAGTTTTTGCACCAGCTTCCACACAGAGATTGCAAATGGAAATACGACCAGCCATATCAATTGATGCAAGTCCTTCACCGCCAAACTCCATAGCTTTATAATTGGCTCCGTTTGCGCTGATCATACCAATGATAGTGAGTATCAGATCACGGGCATATACACCTTCCGGAAGCTTGCCCTTTAAGTTAAATCGTAAAGTCTCCGGTACAAGTACCCAGGATGTTCCTGTAACCATTGCGTAAAGATAATCTGTATTTCCAACGCCTGTTCCAAATGCTCCGAGAGCTCCGTAAGCACAGGTATGACTGTCCGCACCAAATATAAGCTGACCCGGACACACATGTTTTTCCATCATAACCTGATGACAAACACCTTCACCTTCGTAATAGGTGATGCCATGCTCTTTTGCAAAATCACGCATTTTTTTGTGAGATGCAGCAGTTTTAACACTGTCACTCGGAAGGTTATGATCAACTATCCATACGAGTTTTGACGTGTCAGCAATCCTCGGATGCTTTAGTGCGTTATATTTATCAACTGTAATATGAGTAGTTCCATCATTACTCATCAGTAGATCCAGTTCTACTGTACAAATATCATTTGCCTTTACGACCTTATTTCCGGAGGCACGCGCAATGATCTTTTCTGCGATAGTCATTCCCATTTCTCAGTCCTCCTTATTAAGAGACGCCAACAGGCCGCCTTCATCCAGTATTTTCTGTAAATTTTCCGGAAGCTTAGTACAGGAAAAGGTCTTTCCGCCTGTAGTGATCGTCCCCTCTTCCATATTAAGTTCCATCTCATCACCAGGCTTTACTTCATCATAAAGCTCTTTACAGATGATCACAGGCAAACCAATATTAATGGAATTTCTATAAAAAATACGCGCGAAAGACTTTGCGATCACTGCCTTTACCCCTAGTGCTTTTAATACAGACGGTGCCTGTTCACGTGATGAACCACAGCCAAAGTTTTCGTCAGCCACAACGAAATCTCCGGGTTTAACTTTACTTGCAAATTCCGGATCAAGAGACTCAAATGTATGAACCTTCATCTCATCGAATGTCGGAAACAGCAGATACTGTGACGCTATGATCTGATCTGTATCGACATCTTTATAAAAACGGAAAATCTTTCCCACTTTTAGATTCCTCCTAATAATAATGTGTTCAATGATCTCTTTCGATCATTTTATTTAATTATAGCGTCACGTTATGTAAGTATCAATTTTAATATTTTAATGTTTTAATGTGAGAAAGTGTATAATTGATCTTTTTTATCTTTTTCTGATAATTTATGACCGGCTGTATTTTCTATAGTCACACAAACTCATATAATAGACCTATCATGCCGAAATATATATGTAAAAACAATTCTACTTACGTCATTTTTTTGTCCATAAAGAAGGGAGACACATCATGCATACTTTTCAGCCTTTCAAGCTTACTGATATCGATCTCAATCCTTTTACAAAGTTCAATAATGAATGGGCACTTATATCTGCCGGAAATAAAAACAAATACAACACTATGACTGTAAGTTGGGGAGGCCTCGGTGTTTTCTGGCATAAACAGGTCGCAATGATCTTTATTCGTGACTCACGCTATACAAAAGAATTTTTAGATTCCGGAGATCTCTTTTCAATCTCATTTCTTGATGAAGAATACCGCGATGCGCTTAAACTCTGCGGTGAGAAATCCGGTCGTGACGTGGACAAATTTGCAGAGGCAGGTCTTACTCCATGCTTCCGCCACAATATCCCATATCCTGACGAGGCTAATCTGATTCTTTTCTGCAATAAACTCATCTCTGTGCCTTTTACAGAAGACATGATTCCTAAAAAGGCCATGGACAAGTTTTATGCTGATAAAGACATGCATACAATGTATCTGGCAGAAATAGTAGAGAGCGCAGCCAGATAGGAATTACAACGGAATTTCCTGTAAGTTAAAAATGGGGTCAGTGGAATAAGCCACTAACCCCATTTCATAAAATCTATGTTTACTTATTATTTCTCCGCTTTTTTCTCAGCAGTCTTTCCGTACAGTTTTTCAGCACTTACTAGCTTTACACAAACCGAGAAAAGCTTTGCAGCAGTCTTCAGCTCATCAAGTGTAGGATATGTAGGTGCTATACGGATATTATTATCATGAGGATCTTTATGGTAAGGCCATGTAGAACCCGCAGGCGTAAGCTTTACTCCAGCCTTCTTTGCCCTGTCGATAATTGCCTTTGCTGTTCCCTCAAGACCATCAAAGCTTATGAAATAACCTCCGTTCGGTTTTGTCCATGACGCGATTTCAAGTCCTTCAAGATTCTGAGCAAAAATCTGCTCAACCGCTTCAAACTTCGGACGGATAACTGCTGCATGTTTACGCATATGCTCTACCATTCCGTGAATATCGCCGAAGAATCTAACATGACGAAGCTGATTAACCTTATCATGACCTATAGTCTGATGCTTCAGCTGATTCTTCACATCTTCCAGATTATTTGCACTGGTAGCCAGTGCTGCTATACCGCTGCCCGGAAATGTAATCTTTGATGTAGATGAGAATTTATAAACAAGATCAGGATTTCCGGCTCTCTTACACTCTGCAAGAATTTCAATAAGATAATCCTGATGCTTATCATAAAGATGATGAACCCCATATGCATTATCCCAATAAATCCTAAAGTCCTTCGCAGCAGGTTTCAGTCGGGCAAATCTTCTGACTGTCTCATCATTATATGAATAACCCTGAGGATTTGAGTACTTAGGTACACACCAGATTCCCTTTATAGCCTCATCTTCTGACACGAGCTTTTCGATCATTTCCATATCTGGTCCGTTTGAACTCATAGGAACCGGTATCATCTCGATACCAAAATACTCTGTAATACTGAAATGTCTGTCATAGCCCGGAACAGGACAAAGCCACTTAACCTTATCAAGCTTGCACCACGGCGTATTTCCCATAACACCATGTGTGAAAGAACGTGCTATCTGATCGTACATCACATTTAAGGAAGAATTTCCGTATAAAAGCACATTTTCCGGATTATTCTCCATCATATCAGCTATAAGAACACGAGCTTCCCAAATTCCCTCAAGCACGCCATAATTTCTACAGTCTGTACCATCTTCACATGAAAGATCAGCCTCTGAATTTAAAGCATCCATCATATCCATTGACAGATCCAACTGTTCTCTGCACGGCTTACCACGGCTCATATCCAAGTTCAGATCCATTGCCTGATACTTCTTATACTCCGCACGAAGTGCTTCGATTTCTGCAGCTAACTCTTCTCTGGACATTTTCAAATATGATTTCATTACAAATCCTCCGGATCATATGCTGTTTTTTCCAACAATTCGTCATTATACACCTAGCGAGAGCGCCTGTCATGCTCACGCGACCGATAAAATTTACGTTTTTCCTCATACATGATCTTATCCGCAACATTTATCAGCTTCTCAACCGTAAGCCCTGGATGATCCGATGCATATGCATATCCACTGGAAATAGTCATATGCTCCACAAATTCTCCCTTCCAACCGTACACCAGCTTCAAGAATGATTCATTTAACTTTATTAATTCGTCACGGGACATATTTGCTATAGTCACAAACTCGTCTCCACCCACACGATAGCATTTTCCAAATCTGCCAAAAGTCAGCAGGATACATTCAGACGCACCAACTATTAATTCATCTCCTGCTTCATGTCCTAATTTATCATTTATAGCTTTAAGCTCATTTACGTCAAATTCGAAAACCACGAGATCTTCAGGTAGTTCTATTTTTTCCTTGTACTTCTTCAAATCTTCATTATATGAATATCTGCTGAAAAGACCTGTTAAAGCATCAGTTTCGATAATATGCTGCTGAACGGACAGTACTTCTCTATTTCTTTGAAGTACAAAAGAAATATAGTGAGTAAATATAAGAATGCACCCAACTGTAAGTGAAAAGCATACCGTTCTCACCGATCCGCCATCCAGTTCCTGGCACAATACTCCGAAAATGACAAATCCACATATTGTAAACAGTGAGATTCTATGATCTTTTGAGTAATTTTTACCGTATTGAATAAACGCCCAGATCACATAAAGGATCGTTATCATATAAACAGTGGGATATAGAAAGTATAGAATTCCATGGTGGTAAAAATTTTGATCATCAACCTTGAATGTCAGACCAGTGAATATTGAAATGAAATGCAGAAGCATATTTGCTATCATCAACCAGTGAATCCACAATTCATTCTTTTTTTCCTGCATGATAACACTGACGATATGAACTCCTGTAAGCGGTGTCACGGAATAATCAAGAAATCTCACTAATAAAAGCAGCCATTTTATATTTCCGGCTTTTCCATCATAAATAACACTTATCCATTCTGACAGTGCTCCGACAAAAATAGTTAAGTGGATCAGATAGAATTTATTTTTTACATGTCTGTCAATTACATCATTTTCAAAGACAAGAATACTGTTAACAAACAGTACTATAACACAAAATATCACTACTGCCGTATAGTAACGGATCATAGAAATCCCCCTTGTGTCATTCCATAAATCCCCATTCTATACAGTTATCGGCAAATATAAGCAAAAAAAGAACCGATCACACTGACCGGTTCTAAAAAAACTAGTGATATGTAAAACGCTTAAATCCAAGTAATGAATTCCAATGCTCATTAAACTCTTCCATACTATCAAAATGCACGATCTGAGGGTACTGATACATGTATGTAATCTTAATGTCTCTGTTTTTTAGCTCAACTTCACAATCACTCATCATCATACTCAGTTCAAAATTTTTTTCTGAATAATTATCGATCCATTGCGAAAGCGTCATTCTTCCATCTGCCAACGACCAGGTAGACGAATATCTCTCATGGTAAAAATCTACATCAACCTCTTTATGTTCGTCATTTTCAATCCGGATGCGGCATTTTACTTTTGAATGATACTCAAATACAACCCGTTGCAGAAATCTCTCTCTTAATTCCAGATAATCCGCTATGCTTTCTAAAGGCATTTGAAGTGTATTTACATCCATGTAACTCATAGGCTTCACCTCGTTTTTTTGATCAGCTCCCTCACCTTTAGTATCGTCATCATTGCGTAAAAAATAAGAGTTTAATATAAAATTCATCAAGAATTATTGTACAAAAACTTGTAATTTAATTGATAATTTTGATCAATTATTTTGTTCTTGTTCTATTTCTGCCATAAGCTTAATATTATTTTTTTCGTACTCATTCAGTTCTGTTTCAGGAACTTCATCCTCTGTTCCCTCATACCATGACTGCTGGTCAAAGTACATCTGAAGTTCCTGATCTTTAAAGCGTCTGCCGTGCCTCGCGTAGATCTCATTTCTGGCATATCTGGCCATCTCAGGTGTGAAATCAACTTCATCCCTGGTATAATTTTTATACTGTGCCTCCGGAAGAAGATAATGTTCATCGTCAAGTTCTTCTATACTTTCAAGTGTCAGACCGCTCCAGATGCTCTCAGGATTTTTTACAAATATCGCCTCGAGGATATGATGATGTGACTCAGTAAAGGCTCCTTCTTCATGATAACCTGTGACCTTAAGTTTTCCATCACTTGTGATCTCATGATCAATAACAACCGCAGTCTGATCCCATGAATCACCTGTGTCAGGTGTCATTGCATAAAGCTTTCCACCCTTAATATAACAATAATCTCCTTCATATCTGTCTTCGATTTCAGAAAGATCATCTGAACCTATTGAATTAAGAATAAAGTTTTCTGCATCTTCAACACTGAATACTGTCATCCAGCTTTCAGACTCCGGTGCAAGATCATAATACTTTTCAATATAGTCTTTATAACCCGCTGCATAGCAGAAAAAGCTCCACTGATAATTATCTTTTTTACGTGTCATTCCTTCAGGATCATGAGCCGCAATATCAAAAAGCATACTTAACTTCTCTTCATCAATGTCTGATTCTTTAAGAGGTCCTGCATCCTCTGCGAATGAACCCTCAGTTGAATCTGTTATATCCTCTGACTCATAGGATGCCACTTCTTCACTTGAAGCATCTTCGCTTTCCTTCGTATCCTTTTTATCTTCCTTCTCATCCTCGTCTTCATCGTCATCATCAATGAAATGTTCATTTTTCTGCTGGAAACCAAATTTTTCCAGTATAGTTTCATAATTAAGTACAGCAAATGCACCTGCAACTACAATTGCAACAAAAATTATTGAAATAATTATGATGACAGCTGTTAACGGCCCCTTTCCTTTTTTCTTTTGAACGTTATTGCCATTCACACTTCCTGATGTAGTTTTTACAGGTTCTGTTTTTACCGATCGGGTATTACCCGTTTCCTGTCTTACTGCGCTTCCTCCCACTTTCGCTCCGCACTTAGCGCAAAAAGCCGCAGATTCTTTCAATTTTGCTCCACAGCTCGTACAAAATCTCACCTGTGGGGTTGTCTTGTTTTCCTCTCCCATTTCTCTCTCCTATAATTCGTATGATTTCTGTGCAAATCCGATCCATATCACAAAGCATCGGTCAGATCGACTTCGTTGCCTATGACATCCTCTCCTCTTCCGGTTGTCCTATCAATAATATACCAGTCCCATGTTGCCGTATGATCATCCACTATTTCGTAAAGACGGATCATCACCTGGCCTTCTTCATTAGGATCATCCTCGATTTCAACGTATGGCGGTACATCTCCATTATGCATCTCATAGTATTTCTTTGCCATATCCGTCAGTTCAGAATCTGAATATCCTGCAGTTGATGTTGTTTCGTTCAAATTGTTGTCATACACAAAACACATCCCTGTCATATCAACGATATAAAAGCCATTCGGCGCAGATTTATCCTTTTTACATACATAATCTACATACATCGTATTGTTATCATAGAGCTTGTCTCCTTCAGGATCGCTCCACATGTAATACTCTGTTTCAACGATATATGTACCCTCGTCAGAACCCCTGGTAATTGACAAGATATCATATTTAGGATAAGTTTCTCCCCAGTCACCCTCCATCAATAAGAAGTATCCGTCGCTCAATTTATGCACCATGTAATCGCTGTTATTTTCTACATAATCATCTGCATCATAGCTCTGTCCAAAGATTTCCATCATTTTATCTTCAATATCTTCTTTAGAAATCTTCAATCCACCGTCATCCATATAATCATTTCTTGCATCACCATAAGTCATATAAAACAGAGTTAGCGGTAAAGCATTCTGTAGATCAATCCCTGTAAAATCCTCACAGGTATACATCATCCTGATACCGCCCCAATTAATAAAGCGGTCAAGGACATTACTTACCTCTGCCTCAGACAAGTCATCAGTATCAAAAGTACTTGATACTGAATCTGTTCCTTCTTCCGATGATTCTGTCACATCCCCTTTTTCTACTGTCTGAACATCGTCATCTTTTTTATCAGTCCCTTTATCCTCATCGTCGTTATCATGAGAATCGTGATTTCCTGTACTTTCAATCTTTTCCTGCAGTGAACTGATTCCCTTCACTGCCATCACTCCTCCAAAAACAACCAGACCGAGAAAAGCCACTATTACTATCACGATCAAAATAACCAGAGGCGTTTTATTTCCGGACTTAATATCCGGGGATCCGTATTTACCAGGATAATTTTCATCAACAGAAGGTCTGCTATTTGAAACATTCCCATTTTTCTCCAGAGTTGCATTATTTACCGGAGTTACATCATTTACCGGATTTACATTGTTTACTGTACTTTCATTATCCTGTTCGATCTTTGAACCACATTTAGGGCAAAATTTTGCATTATCCTGAAGCCTTTCCCCACATATTCTGCAAAATTTAGCCTTCTGACCACTAATATTATCCTCTCCCATTTCTAAATCCTCCTTAATACATATTTACATCTGACTAATTGTTGCCGGATGTCCATTTTTGCCGCATCGTTTGTCCAAATCCTCAGGATTTTTTTCAAAAGTACGCAGATATTCTAATTCCTTTTTCATATCACTCCTGGTACTCCAATGCCAGAAAAACTCTCCAGTGAACAAAACCTTATGCACAAAATCCTCAAACAATAATGCCTTTATAAGTCTTCCGACCGAATAAATCCTCCTGCTTGCATCTATATTTTCAAGCTGTAATTCATATGGTGTCATGTTTTTAGGATTATGAACCGTGTTTCCGTTGTATTTATCCCAACTAGTATGCAGCAGTCGGTCTTTATTTTGCTCATAGACAGGTGTTCCAGGCACAAAATACATGCACTGTATAAGAACGCCCTTGATATTATTCTTTATAACAAAATCAGCCAGTTCCTTCCCGCAGCCTTTTTTCTGATTATCCGAACCTAGTATAAAAAGACCTCTGACACTCATACCATGTCTCTGTATATTTTTTATCGCTTCTTCAATTTCCGTCTTTGTGGATTTTTTATGGTATGTCTTAAAAGAATCATCATCAATAAATTCTATACCCATATCAAGTTCAAAAAATCCAGCTTTTTTAAGTAGCGTCAGCATTTCATCATCAAAGCCGACTTCATATCTTGCCTGAATATTAAAACGATATTTAATACCACTTTCGATGATCTTATTTAATACCGCTATAGCCCAATCTCTGTCTGCAAAAAAATTATCATCCGTGATCCACAGGTCTTTCAATAGTCTGAAATGTCCCTTATGGAAAAAATCAATGGAATACTTTATATCTTCTACAACATTCTCCGGAGATCTGGTTCGCACACAATGCCCAAAATGTCGTACAAGCGCACAATAATCACAGTTATGCGGGCAACCTCTGGACGCATGAACCTGCGGCCATATAGTCATATGTCCGGTCATTTTTTTGTAATTATGAACGAGATATCTGTCAGGTATCAAATCCAGATTCGTCGGTGGTTCCGGCATACCGGTGTTTACTATCTCATCTCCGTCTATCCATGCATAGCCCTTCCCTGATGGTTTTTCACCCTTCTCGATAGACCGGATAAGCGGCATTATGGTTTCATCACCTTCGCCAAGCATCACATAGTCGCAATGCTGCACTGCTTCCGTATAGTTCATTGATGCATGAAGTCCACCCATAACCACCTTCGCATGACTATTCTTTCTGAAATGCTCAGCGAGTTCATAGCCTCTGATAGCAGCAAATGTAAAGATGCCGATAAAAATTATGTCTGCATCCAAAACATCATCAAACACTATTTTAGAAATCGATTCGCTGTACATATATGTGTCATCAATTTCTTTTTTTACGATAGTCGCAAGGGTATTCAGCCCGACAGACGGTGTCCTAATATACCTGTCATAAACAAAATAGTTTAATAACGTTTTTTTATACGGTCTGTTCCCCGGCTCGATAAACCTGATCTTCATTAATAAATAACACTCCTCTATAAACTCCTACTTTAGTTTTTATTCTGTCATCATTTTATCAAAATTTGTTCTGATAAATATACTTGACACATAATCTCAAGAATTTATTAAGAATTTCCCACAAGGCTCTCTGCGCACTCTATAAATTTTAATACTGCCGGTGATACTGTTTTTAACGATCGAACCGCCATCCCCATATGAAGAGTGTACGAGGGTTCGAGAGGAATGATCCGGATCTTCCCCTGCTTCTCATTTGCACTTATACCAATGCTGTTCGCTATACTGACCCCCATTCCTCTCTCGATCATGGAAAGAAGCGCATAGCTGTCAAAAGTTGATATAGTGATATTTGGCGATACTCCTGCCTGCCTCAAAATATGCATAATATCATAATCATAACCATGATCAGACATTATGAACCGCTCGCCATCAAAGCATTTCACGGGGAATGCTTTTTCGTGAGCCAACGGATGATCTTCCGGAACTATCGCAACCATTGGATCATCCATAAGCGGTATCCAGTCGTGTTTCTCCTTCATATTAGAATCATTAAAAAAAGCTATATCCGCTTTTCCTGACATAAGTCGTTCAACAATACTATCCTGCGTACCTACGTACAGATTTATCTGAACATCAGGATACTTCTTTTGAAAAGATTCGATTATTTCCGGCATCCATGTATATGACAGGCTGTGATACGAAGCTATATTTATTGTCCCCAATATCACTCCATTTAATCCTGCCGCTGTTTCCCGGAGCATTTCCTCATCGCTTAGTATTCTCCGTATTATAGGCAAAAGCTTTTCACCCGAAGTAGTAAGTGAAACCCCACTCTTTCCTCTAACAAGCAGGGTTGTATCTAGTTCTTTTTCTAAAGACTGAATCAGCTGACTCACAGCTGATGAAGTATATCCAAGGACTTCCGATGCGTTTCTGATGCTTCCCGATTCTACTGCCAGTACAAATGCTCTGTATCTTGCGTTATCCATAGTTATCACCATTAAGTATTTCTTAATTCAAAAGTTAGAATCATTAGCTTTTCTTTAATTCAAATTCACTATATAGTAACTATAGTGAATATTCAAGCGCATTGCGCTTATTATCTACCATTAACAGAGGGGTATCGTTATGAAAATGGAAAAAGCAATTTCTCAAAGACAACAGACTTATGATTCGAATGTAAATGCCGATATGCGTCTGTCTTCATATCAGACTTTTAAGAATGAAGCTCGTAATGATTGTCATATATCAGATCTGTTCCATGCACTGACCGCTACGTTATTTGGTCTTTCTCATGGCAGACATACTCATTGATCTTTATTAAAAAATTTGCACCCGGAAGCATAACGCTTCCGGGTGTTTTCTATCTTACCAGGAAATTCCGAGGTAACTCCAATATTACCGTATTCCCTTGTCCTTATTTTGTGATAGCATAGGTAGTGATAACTGTTCTGAATAACTGCAGATAGTATTACTATTGTCATCAATACCTAAACCATTACGAATTGAGGATTAATATGTTCAAAAAATTTTACAATAAGCAATGTTTTGCACTTTCTGTTTTACTCTCTGCTTGTGCCGTGAGCATCACCGGATGCGGATCAAAGGCAAGTTCAACTGCATCTACGGTCGAGACCGAAGTATCATATGCTACAGAAATATCTGATCTATCCGAAGCATCTGATCCTACAGAAACCACTGATATGACAGAAGCATCTGATCCTGCAGAAACCACTGATATGACAGAAGCGTCTGAAACTGTCGAAGATAATAACGAAAATAGTTCCGAAGAAATAACCGTCAATAGTTCTTCCGATTTCTATTACAGCTCTATTCCTGACTCCGTGAAGTCCAGGATGGTCGGTGTGTCTTACCCTGCAGATCCAACAAATGCCCTTATCTCTTTGGATTCACTTTCTTATGTCCATGTTCTGCATGTAGACTTTAACGGAAACACGCAAACCGGAGAACTGATCTGTAATACTGCCATAGCACAGGATCTCGTGGATATATTTAAGGCCCTGTATGAAGCAGGATATCCGATAGATAAGATACGCCTGATAGATGAATATGGCGCGGATGATGATACGTCTATGGCCGCTAATAACACTTCCTGCTTCAATTACCGACTGGTAAAGGGCAGTAACAAATTATCCAATCATGGTCTCGGTCGTGCTATCGACTTAAATCCACTCTACAATCCCTGTGTATACTTAAAGAGCGGTGAAATAGCTCCTCCCGCCGGTGCAGCATATGCAGATCGTTCTGCGGATTTTCCTTATAAGATCGACACAAACGATCTCGCATATAAACTATTCACTCAGCACGGTTTTACCTGGGGTGGGGCATGGAATAGTCTTAAAGATTACCAGCACTTTGAGAAAAAATGATCATCTTTCAACAACCTCAATTTCCACACCGTTAGGATCCTTAAACAAAATATTGTGAAATTTCAGATTTTCGCACCATGAAGGCTTCATAGTTACTTCTACGTCATATTCTTTAAGGCGCTCATACAGACTATTCAGATCATCTGTAAGAAGCGCCATATGGCGGTAGATTCCTCTACTATCGACTGCACAATCTATTTCTTCAGTATTATATTTATAATGTATTAATTCGAGTCTCGTATCTCCAAGCTCAAAATATCTTATCTCATGATCTCCCATATCAACGAGTTCCTGCTTTTTTAATCCTAAAACTTCTTCATAGAATCTCTCGCTATCCCCCAAATCCTTCAATACATTAACAGTAAAATGATCAAGTTTAATTACTCCCATAATATCCTCCAATACTCTCTTAAGAATGAATTGCTTTTTCCAATAATAACATCTTAACACATCAATCGTATTTCGTTCTTCTTAATTATTTCGACACATTTTAGACATATGTGCACGTGCACATTGTATTAAATCCAAAACTCGTAAACATTTAGCCTTATTTTGTCTAATTTATCCAAAAAATCTTTTGCTTATTGTTCATTTTTCAAGTACAATATGTCTCGTTTGATGCATACAGAGATACAACTTTTCTTAATGTATCAAAAAAAACGTATTTTATTGCAGAGTCCACAAAGACGGTGGTTCTAAAAAGGGAGTAATTAAATATTATGAACGACATTTCAGTTTCACTTCGCAGCAAAGAACAGATCAAAGATTTCATCCGTATCAACACAAAGTCCGGTTGTCAGGTAGATGTCAGCGACGGACGTTGCTACATCGACGGAAAATCTCTTCTGGGTCTTCTTTCACTTGCACTTCTTAAGCCATTATCAGTTTCAATCATCGGCGAAGATGCAAATATTACAAAGGTGTTTGAGGCTTACAGAGATCACAATCTTCTTGCATGCTAAGTTAACACTGTAACTATATCCATGTATTAACATAAAAGCACGAGCATGTAGTGTGATCACGCTACATGCTCATGTTTTGCGAGTACCCAACATAAAATAGCGGCAGGTCGTATGATTTATACTTCCTGCCGCTATTTTCTTATTTTTTCTCTAAGACTATTCTCGCCTCATCGAATTTTCCTGATCTTATAAGATTAGAAACCTTTATCTCTGTTTCTATCCTTTTACGTTCCGTCTCGAATATATCACTTGAGAAATAGTTCTTATATACAGATTTACGATACGCTCTTCCGCTCATCTCACGTATAGAACCATTCTCTATCATTATTATCCTGTCCGCACAAGCCGTAATAGCAAATAGATCATGCGAAACAAGCACTACCGTTCCTTTATATTCATGAATTGCTTTCTCAAGCTCGATCTGAGCGTATATATCCAAATGACTCGTAGGCTCATCGAGAAGCAGTCCTGTATGTGGTGTTTCACAAAGCTCGTTAATCTGCTTGAGATTACGTTCTCCACCGGAAAGTTTCAGAGTATCGTCGGACTCAACGATCTGTCTGAAATAACCAACTTTTCCCGGTTCTTTTTCATTTAACTCACTAAAAAGATCCCTAAGCATACTGGACTTTCCGGTTCCATTTGTACCTACGATAGCAATCTTTTCTCCGGCTCCAACTTTGAATGAGATATTATCAAGGATCTTACGATCTCCATAGGAAAGCGAGTATTCTTTAACCTCGATTTCCATCGCTTCAGCTTCATGTTCTGCAACTCCCTCTAACTCAGCGTTGTCATCTGCTGTCAAACCAAAAGCAAGATGGAATTCATGGTCATGAGACTCGATAAAAGGATCCTCTCCTCTCATCTTACGGAGCCTTTCCATATAAGTAGCCCTTGCTCTAAGCTGGCGCCCGAAACGAGGTTCTGCAATTGATTCTGCGAGCTTACGGATATTCTTTACAAGCTGTTCCTGCTTTTCTATAAACTCATCAAAGTTCTTTGCATGCTCAAAAATCTCAATCTTATTTTCAAGCATCCAACTATTATACTCAGCAAAGTTACCCGGAAATTCTCTTACCGACTTATTTTCTATATCCAATACTTTATCAAAGCACTGTGTAAGAAGGAGACGATTATGTGTTATTGTAAGGATCGTTCCATCATAGCCATTTATGATCTTTATAAGAGAGATAAGATTCTCGAAATCCAAAAACACATCCGGCTCATCCATTATAAGCAGCTCAGGTTTCAGGAGCATATTTCTCATAATGAATAAAAGCTTATATTCACCTCCGCTCAGATTACTTACAGGAATATCCGAAAGTTTTGAAAGATCTGCAACCGCAAGTTCTTTAGCTATATTAGACTCATAATTATAAGCATCTACAGCTTCTATCTCATCAACAATTTTTTGATATTCTGTATAAAGAGCATCCAGATCTTCTGCATCAGCCATCTTTTCGCATAGATCATCCGATTTCTTGATCATTGCCCGAAAAGGAGCTGCCAAAAAGTCAAACGCTGTTAGATCAGATGTTTCATGCTCTACAAACTGGCTCACATATCCGATCCTGATCCTCCTGTCCATACGGATAAGTCCATCATACGTATACTTTTCCTCATCCATTATGAGATTCACAAGAGTACTCTTACCGGAACCGTTGCTTCCGATCAGAACAGCATGATCACCGGTGTTTATTTCAAAGTTGATATTTTCATATAAATCTTTTTCCGGAAAACCGAAAGAAAAATTCTCAAATTTGACCACTGTATTACCATTTCCTTATTTTGTGTCTAAGAAGTCATATACTTATTACAGGATTTCCACTAACTCAATCTTGAAATTAAGGGCTTTTCCTGCCAACTCATGATTTGCATCAAACGTGATATTCTCATCGTCTTTTTCAAGTACAGTTACCGGGAACGGTTGTCCATACATATTCTGCAGATAAAGCTTCTGACCTATTTCAAGTTCCTCTGCACCGGGAAGCTGTCCAAGTTCCAGCTTCAGTATAGCCTCCTCATTTCTTTCACCATAGGCTTCTTCCGGCAGAAGATGAACATTAACGATCTCGCCAAGCTTCATATCTGCTACAGCTTTATCAAATCCTGCGATCATCTGACCTGCTCCGCATTCAAATTCTAACGGTTCGGCTCTATCATAAGAAGAGTCAAACTGAGTTCCGTCATCGAGTGTACCCTGATAATGTACTCTGACCTTTTTTCCAACATTTATTCCTTCAATACTCATTATTTCATTTCTCCTTTAAGTTTCAGCTACTATCTGATCTAATAGCGTCTGGTATCCGTTTTTGTTACTTTTCCAATGCAGATTCCCCGCTCTGACATCCACCAGTATGAAGGCACCTCTCATAAGAGTGTAACATTGCTATATTATCAATTTAAGCTCGTTAATTCAATCATCTGCCTTATGTTTTTACTCTAAAACATATACAATAAAGCCGGCCTGTACAGACCGGCTTTACAAGGTGGCTTTGTACTGCCTTTATTTAATCCGAATAGAAAAAATCGTTGGCAAAAGCCCTCATTTATGGACTGATGCCAACGATTTTTAGTATTATACCTGTCTTTAATTCCAGTCACCGGCAACTGAAAGTGCTTTATCTATATACTGAGGATCCTCCAATATCACCTTTGTAAAAAGCTTCTCGAAGTTTTCCTTAAATTCCTCAAAATTATTACCGATTGAGAATTCATCCAACTCTTCACAATCCGACAATGTGTACGGAACACCTGACCTTGTATATCCAAATCCCTCGTCCTCTCCAAGAACATACAGATTTGTATGAAGATTTCTTGTTTCCGGGTCACCGCATATCTCTGCACACAGATGTCCTATGGTGCAACTACCGTAAAATTGTTCCTCTGAAGAATAATCTACCTTTCTTCTCGAAAGATCCCTCCAGTTATCCTTTGACATTCTCCAATGATAGAACAAATATGCATCTTCTGCAGATAAAAGATCCGGTTCTTTCTCAACCTCTTCAAAATCATCATCCTTATTAAATATAAATGACATGACCTTATTTACCAGATTACTCAAGCCAGCCCCTCCTCACGCATACAATGTGCAATTTCAAATACATATATGCTATTTTACAACGAGATGACTATTTGCTCTAGTTTAAATACATTTTAAATACAATTAAAACGTTTTCTTTTTAATCAACCATTTCTCTTAATTCTAATTCAGAAAGAATGAAGTCACGAAATGCAACAGCCGCATCTGTTTCATCCTTTGAACCATTTTGATATAGATTGATAACACGATTTATATCCGGATCATCAAGCGTAAGCATCTTTATCTGAGTAAAACCGGCTATTCCGGGTGCATCTCTCGGAATGAGTGCCGCACATTCACTTCTGGAGATCATCTCCAGCGCAATACTGTAATGTGTAGTCTCCATCCTGCATTTTGGAGTAAATCCATGTCTGCTGCAATACTCCAGAATTCTTGCTCTATGCGAATGCCCCGCAGTTGGAAGAATGAACGGAATATCGGCAGCTTCATCCAGTGTCACTATATCCTTTGACGCGATCTTCATGTCCTTATTTACCACTAGTGTATACGGTTCTTCCAGAATCGATGTCAAATAAACAAATGCATTGTTTCCATTATGATGACCATCATCATCATAGTACTCCCCTACTGACTCAAATTCATCGTCGTTATCTGTATTGAAACTTACCCGGCTGTCTTTTTTTGCCACATATCCATCAGAAAATCTTGCCATATCACTGTTTGAAGTTGCTCTTATAACAAAATCACAGTCTTTCCAATTTACTTCATTATCATATGCATAAGAAGTTTCCTCTCTAAGCAATATTTTAGGATATAAAAGCGAAAACTCAGAAATCATCCTGGACACAGCCATATTTTCAATACATGTAACAAGTGTTAACGTTCCTTCTGTATTCTCCTTTATCCTTGCTGCCAGCCTGATCCTTCCAATTTGCGAAATAAATTGCCCACAAGTCTCATAAAATGCCTGACCTGCACGGCTTAGTACTATTTCCCGTCCTATCCTGTTAAAAAGTCTGGTATCCAATTCCTGTTCCAACATCTTTATCATGCGGCTTAAAGAAGGCTGAGAAACATGTAATTCAGCTGCTGCCTTTGTCATATTTCCAACTTCAACAATTTTTCTAAAATACTCAATTTGTGCAGTATTCATCCATCCTCCATTGATCACAAAATTAATTAATTGCGACTTATTGATAACAAAAACGCATTAATAATAATTTATCAATCATGCATAAAAATGATATTATATCCCATTTTTTAATAACATTTTTGATATCATTCTATATCAAAACGTGTATTAGACGCAATGTAAATACATTGTCTATAATTTAACCATCAATAGTTATTTTATTAACAAAAAACAAATTTTTTCTAAACATGAAAGGGGAATTATGGATAAGAATTATCCTACAAACAGAAGCATCTGGCTTAAATCCGAGCCGGAGATTGATCTAAGCCAGTTTAAAAGAACAGAACTGGATATTCAATACGCAGATGAATCAGTAAATCAGATACTTGATATATGGTATCCCGATAATGGCGAGGGTCCGTACCCACTTGTTATCATCTTCCACGGGGGTGCATTCGCCGCAGGTCATAAACGCACACATTATATAAAGAGCATGTGTAAGCCAATTTCTCAAGGTTACGCGATTGCAACCGTTGAATACCGTCTTTATACCGAAGCTAAATGGCCTGCTCAGCTCTATGACGGAAAAGCCGCTGTTCGTTTCCTCCGAGCAAACGCTGAGAAATATAACCTCGATCCTAACCGATTTGCAGTCTGGGGAAATTCCGCAGGTGGAAATGTAACACAACTGCTCGCTGTCACAGGCGACAATCCGGAAATGGATGATCTCTCAATCGGTGTTAATGCATCCAGCAAAATTCAGGCCGCTCTCGCATGGTATACCACAAGCGAACTCATGAGCTGTGAACAGTTTGGATTTGATATTGCAGAGAAACGAAATGCTTCAGGTGCTGGAAAAGGTATGATGCCTGGAGACGGCGAAGGCATGAAATCAATGTTCGGAGATCTTCTTGGTTTCAATCCACTTCTTTACCCTGAAAAAACCATGAAAGCAAGCCCTATCGCTTATGTCACAAAAGATTGTCCTCCTATGCTCCTTCAGCATGGTACAAACGATATGGTCATTGATCCTCGTCAGTCTATATACATGAAAGACAAGATAGATGAGATCTGTGGAGAAGGACGTGCGGAACTCGATCTTTTTGAAGGCGAACCTCACGGAAGTCAGGTGATCAAGGGTGATGAAAATATCAACAGATGTATCGACTGGCTTGATAAGATCTTTTTTGAAGGTCAAAATCCGTACCGTGGACCATTAAAAGAAATCACTATCGTTAACAAGTAAAAAATATTCATAAACTTTACCAAGGGGGTTCAAAATGAACGCAACTATTTCCGTTATCGGTCTTCTGATAGCAGCGATCCTATTTATCGTTGTTGTTTGGAAGGGACTCGATGTATTTACATCAACAATTCTTGTATCTTTTATCATTATCGCAACCAGCTGGATGAACTGGTGGGAGGCTCTCACAAGCTATGCAGGTGGTTATACCGGATTTATCGGTAGTCAGATTTTCGTACTTGTGATCGGTGCTGTATTTGGTGAGCTTATGGCTGCATCAGGTGCCGCCGAAGCCTTGGCAAACATAATCACAGAAAAACTTGGTGTTAAGAATGTTATTCTTTCAATCACTGTTATCACAACTGTGTTTGTTTACGTTGGTATATCAGGTTTTGTTGTTTTGTTTGTAATCGCACCAATTGCTACTGTTATGATGAAACGTGCAGGTTACCCTTACCGCATGATTCCGGGAATAATCTTTATCGGTGCAACCTGCTCCGCAATGCTTCCATACGCTATTAATGTTACCAATACTATTCCGGCATCGATCATCGCAGAACAGCTTCCCGGCGAGGCAGTTTCTCTCGGAAGTGCACCTGTTCTCGGAATTGTAGCATTCGTTGTTTCTACAGCTGTAGGTTACGGATATATGGTTTATGCTGCAAAGAAAGCAGCCGTTAAAGAAGGAACTGTTGTCGATACTACAACACCTGTAAAAATCGTACCTACACGTGATGACCTTCCGTCAGTCGGGATCTCCGTAATCCCCTTTATCGTTGTAATCGCCCTCGTACTTGCTCTTTCAAACATACCTTCTATCAAGATGGATAATGCCAACGCTGTAGTTGTACTTGCTATGTTCGTTGGAAGTGTACTTCTCGTGCTTCTCTGTCATAAACAGATAGGTGATAAACTCCGTGAAACGATCGGAAAAGGCGTACAAAATGGTGTCGGTGCTACCGTTATGGCTGCTGCTATCATCGGTTTTTCAACTGTTCTGCAGTCAAGTATCGGTTTTGAAGCCATCAAAAACTGGGTTCTGAATTTCAGCATGAATCCTTATATTACAGAGTTTCTTGGTCTTAATATCCTTGCAGGTATCATGGGAAGCGGAACAGCCGCAGTTCAGACCTTCTTCCAGTTCTTTACAACGACTCTGGTTCAGAAAGGTGCATCTCCAGCTGCTCTCCACCGTATCGCGCCTGCGGCAGTTACAGGTATGAATACTCTTCCTAATGCAGGAGGTATGGTTGCACAGCTTAACTGGATGAAGATCTCACTTAAAGACGGTTATCCGTATGTATTTGTAACATCCGTAGTTGCTCCTATGATCGGAGCTTTTGTTGCCTGTATCGTAGCAATGATAATGTACTAATCTAAATATCATTTAACATAAAGAGCCGCTTGAATGAATTACTCTTAGATACATTCAAGCGGCTCTTTATATGCTTTTATTCCATCAAGGCTTGCGTCATTTGGTTACAGTTCAGACGTAAACAGAGCATTTACGACCACAAACACTGCTCTTCTCAGATGTACTATAACTAAAACACCGAGATACATTAATCAATGAAAGTATCTCGGTGTTTATTCACAAAGCCGATGAACGGACTCGAACCGTTAACCTGCTGATTACAAATCAGCTGCTCTGCCAATTGAGCCACATCGGCATATTAAGTTATAAACGACCCACGACGGACTTGAACCGTCGACCTCCGCCGTGACAGGGCGGCGCTCTAACCAACTGAGCCAGTGGGCCATTTCTTCACTATATCTTGTACAGTGAAAACCGAACATCGAATCATTTTTTCACATCCGGGAATAACTCCCGATTTATCTTGGACAAGCACTCGACCTATTAGTAATGGTCAGCTGCACACCTCACGGTGCTTCCACCTCCATCCTATCTACCCTGTACTCTTCAGGGGGTCTCGCGGATCTTTAAGATCC
>JNJK01000040.1 GCA_000701625.1 Lachnospiraceae bacterium MC2017 | reverse complement strand
TCCAACTGCTATCCCTCTGTATGAGGCAGGTTACCCACGCGTTACTCACCCGTCCGCCGCTAACCTTTCGAAAGATCCCAGCAAGCTGTTCACTCTCTAAGGTCCGCTCGACTTGCATGTGTTAGGCACGCCGCCAGCGTTCATCCTGAGCCAGGATCGAACTCTCGAAAAAAGTTTGATCCGGTTTTCAAGACAAGCTAGCTTTCGCTTCGCGTTTCTTAATTACCGTTATTTACTGTGAATCAGATCTCTCTGATCCAGAGTTTATTTTTGCATTTCTGAAATTTCTCATCTGAATTTTCAGGGTTGCATTGCTGTTTGTTTGTCAAGGTTCAGTTCTGTCGATCCGCTTGGTTACTGGGCTTGCGAGCTGTTTTGTTCGCTGCCGCTCGCGGCGACAAGTGATATAATATCACCTGTTAATTAACCCGTCAACCATTTTTTTTACAAAAATTACTTTTTTCTTTCAATGGTTTTTTATACATCGTAGAAAACGTTTTTATTCTCAACATTCGTTCTATATTCATGTTTTTATGAAAATACAAAAAATGATGTAAGGTTTAAATGTCCTTTACACCTTACATCATTTTTACAAGTTTATATACGTTCCAAAGTTAAAGGCTGACGCCGGATACATCTCCCAACGTCAGCCCCTATGATCACAATATTTTTTACTGTACCGGAATTACACCACCCTCATAGGTATCATTGATGTACTTCTCAATCTCTGCTGAATGAAGTACTTCTACAAGTTTAGCTGCCCATTCAGAATCCTTATTTGCATCGGAGACTGCTACAACATTACCAAATGTCTGAGCTGCATCAGAATCAGGATTTTCCTGTACAAGTGCATCTGAAGGCTTAAATCCTGCCTCAATTGCATAATTTCCGTTCATGCAAGCATAGTCAACAGAATCGATAGATCTGGGAATCTGTGCTGCCTCTACCTCAAGGATATCGATATTATGAGGATTTTCCACAATATCCTGCTTAGTTGCTTCAAGGCCTACGCCATCCTTCAATGTAATGATCCCGTTATCCTGAAGAAGCTGAAGTGCACGTGCCTCGTTGGTTGTATCATTTGGAACAGCGATCTGTGCGCCATCTGCAATGTTGTTCAGATCCTTTGACTTTCCTGCGTATAAACCAAACGGCTCATAGTGGATCTTTCCAACAGATACAATTTTTGTACCATGCTCTTCATTGAAGTCATCGAGATATGGCTGGTGCTGGAAATAGTTCGCATCCAGTTCACCCTGATCCACTGCCAGGTTTGGCTGAACATAATCATTATATGTAACGATTTCTACGTTTATTCCTGCTGCGGCAAGCTGATCCTTTGCTGCTTCAAGGATTTCCGCATGAGGGCTTGCTGATGCTCCGATCTTGATATCTACCGACTCCGCAAGAGGTGTGATATCTCCGGCAGCTGCCTCTGTTGTTTCTACTGATGCAGCTGTCTCTGTCGCGCCAGCCTCAGATGCAGCTTCTGAAGCGGCTGCTTCTGTTGATGCCGCAGGTGCAGGTTCAGATGCATTTGATGCACCGCATGCTGAAAGTGATGCTGCCGCAAGTACAGCAGCGAGTGTTACTGCAAAACTCTTCTTCATAATTATTCCTCCTCTTAATACCCTACTGACTTTCCACTGTTGGATGTCTTTTTGCCAACATGTTACCTTTTATGTAATAGCACCTTTCGATGCATTGCATAACTATTGTTTTTTAACTTCTAGCTCTTTTATCTGTTGCTCTTGCGAGACGCATCCAAAATTCCTGTATGATCTGAACCAGAACAACAAGGATGATCACCGATATCATCATAATATCCGTCTGGTATCTGTAATATCCGTAATTCAATGCGATTGCACCGAGACCGCCTCCGCCTACAAATCCTGCCATCGCCGAATAGCTGAGAATAGTTGTGATACAAATTGCAGCTCCAACGAGCAGGCTCGGACGCGCCTCAGGAAGAAGCACTTTACAGATAATCTGCCAGTTTGTAGCCCCCATTGATTTTGCTGCCTCTATTACACCGGCGCTTACCTCTTTCAAAGAGGACTCTACCATCCTGCCAATGTATGGTGCCGATGCAAAAATAAGCGGTGGTATGATCGCTGTCGGACCAAGCGTCGTATGAACGATAAACTTTGTAACGGGCAGAACCATTACCAACAGGATCAAAAACGGAATAGACCTGAATATATTTATAAAAATCCCAAGCACCGTATGAACGGGTTTACACGGTGCTATCCCATCTTTATCTGTTACGACGAGGATCACTCCTAACGGAATTCCTATGAGATACGAAACCGCACTGGATATAAGTGTCATATAGATCGTAGCCCATGATTCCTTTAAGTACATACTGATCGATGATGCATCCATATTACTGCACCTCCTCAAAAGTTATAGTATTCTCTGTAAGATAATCTGTTATCTTGTCTGCTTCTGTACGTTCTTCCGGAAGCTCGATCACCATCTGGCCAACTGCTTTACCCTCAACTTCTCTCGTATTAGCAAAGAGAATATTTACAGGGATACCACATGCCAGTGTCATTTCCGAAATGACCGGTTTATATGCAGACAATCCATCAAATACTATACGTATCTTTCGATTTGTGCTGTCTCCAAAAGATACCGGTGTTGAATCAGCATTTCCATCTCCGAGGATCAGTTTTCGACCTATTTCTGTCTTTGGATTTGCAAATATTTCCGATACCGGACCACTTTCTGCTATATGACTATGATCTATTATCGCAACAGAATCACAAATTGCCTCTATAACTGACATCTGATGCGTAATAACGATCACCGTTACTCCCATTTCCCGATTGATCTTTTTCAACAGATCAAGTATCTGCCCTGTAGTCTTCGGATCAAGTGCACTGGTTGCTTCATCACAAAGCAGCACCTTTGGATTTGTTGCAAGAGCACGCGCTATCGCTACTCTCTGCTTCTGTCCGCCCGAAAGTTGTGACGGATAATTCTTTACACGATCCTCCAAGCCGACAAGTTTTAGGAGTTCCAGCGCTCTTGCATTTGCTGTTTTCTTATCAACTCCGGATATTTCCAATGGGAATGTTACATTTTTCAAAAGATTTCTCTGATCCAGCAGATTGAACTGCTGAAAGATCATTCCCATCTTTTTCCTTGCCTCACGTACTTCTGCGGCAGTCATATCACCCAGTGACCTGCCTTCAAAAAGTACCTGTCCTGTGGTTGGTATCTCCAGATAATTTATACACCTTACCAGTGTCGACTTTCCTGCTCCGGAAAGGCCTATTATTCCTTGAATGCTTCCTTCTTTTATATCAAGATTGATATCGTCGAGAGCCTTCACATCGCCCGAATCTGTATGGAAAGTTTTTCCCATATGAACCATCCTGACGATATTGTTCTCCTGTGTCATTATTTTATTCTCCTCCTTGCTTTCCTATTAAATCAATTCAAATAAAAAAAATCAATCGTTTTTATTCTTTGAACCGTTAGCTTTTTTCTATCACCGGCGGTAAGTAATTTATCATTGCCCGTACATAGCCTCCACGCTTTATGATAGGATATATGTGAAATTACGTCAATTTTTGAAAGGAAAATCCTGATATGAAAGCTATTATCTTTGATATAGATGATACTATGTATGATCTCTGCTGGCCTTTTAAGATGGCTGTCAGAGAGTGTTTTAGCGATGTTTATGATGACATTATAGAGAGCGTATACGTCAGAAGCCGCGTACATAGTGACGAGATTTTTGAAGACTGGGTACAGGGAAAAGTGACTGCTGATGATATGTATGCATATCGTAATCAAAAAGCTTTTGCGGATCACAATATTATCATAAGCCGTGACGAGGCGCTGAAAATACAGCGGTATTATAAATATTACCAGGGCAAGATCAGCATTACGGATACGATCAAAAAAATGCTCACAGTTCTTAAAGACAAAAACGTTACACTAGGTCTTATATCTAATGGCGGAAGCGAACATCAGTGGGCTAAAGTACACACTCTTGGCCTCACAAAATGGATACCCGAAAAGAACATCATTATTTCAGGTGACACAGACACAGCCAAGCCGGATCCCGCTATTTATTCTCTTGCTTTAAAAAAATTTGGCATCGACATTGCAGATGCCTGGTACATTGGCGATACATACATAAATGATATAGACGCCTCTAAAAAGGCAGGGTGGCATGCCGTTTGGTTCAATCGCAGAAAGAATCCACTCCCGGAAAACGGAACCATACCCGAATACGAAGTATATACCGAAGAAGAAATGGTAAAAATCGTCATGTCTTTAGCCGATATACAATAAGAGTTCGTGTGTACCCGCAAACTTTATGACAGATATTTTTCAGAAACGGGGGATTTTTATGCAATATCAGTTTACAGATGATTGTATGACCGGAATACCTCATATCGACGATGAACATCGCATGTTATTTGAACTTATTAACAATGTCGAATTGGATCTGCAGGATGGTTTTGACATTAAAGATATTTTAAAAGCACTATTGCCGCGCCTTATCGAATATGCTGATTTTCATTTCAAAGACGAAGAAGCATATATGGAAAAGATTAATGATCCGGAGCTTCCTATCCAGAAAAAAGAACACGATGCGTTCCGTAAAACGGTCTCCGGATTTTCATTTGAAAACCTGTCTGAAGAAGAAGCCCGTGAAGAATTAAGCAAAGTCATGTCTTCCATTGCACACTGGCTTTATCATCATATCCTCGGAAGCGATATCATGATCGGAAAAATGATCACTAAAAATATTTCAGAGAATGAAGAAGATCCTTTTGCCTTTACAGATAAATACCGGACGGGAATTGATTTTGTTGACAAAGAGCATTCAAAACTTTTTGAAATCATCCGTGAAACAAACGACCTTATAAATACAGACGATAAATTTGACAAATATGATCAAATAGTTGATATACTTCACGAACTTCTGGACTATACAGAAAAACACTTTGCTGACGAAGAAGAGTATATGTCCAGGATCCATTACGAAGGGCTGGACGCTCAAAAACTTTCCCATGAGGCTTTTGTCGCTAAATTGAAATCCATAAACATGGAAGAACTTGACGAAAATCAGGGCGAATATCTTAACAAACTGATTCAATTTCTTTTAAGCTGGCTTTCAAACCACATCCTAAAAATGGACAAGCTTATTCCAAATAAATAATTTAGTTCACAAGCCGACATAATGTCTTTATAATGATACAAGTGCCCCGCTTTTAAGCAGCGGGGCTATTAACTTGGAAAAGAGGTAATTCATTATGGAACAGACAGGGAAGAGAGAAAAATTTGGTTCCCGTCTCGGCTTTATTCTTGTTTCTGCCGGCTGCGCGATAGGTATAGGAAACGTATGGAAATTTCCATATCTATGCGGTCAATACGGCGGTGCTGCATTTATCCTGCTCTATCTCATATTTTTATTTATCCTGGGAATACCGGTCCTTGTATGCGAATTTTCTATAGGACGGGCCAGCAGACGAAGTGCTGCACTGAGTTTCGATGCTCTTGAACCCCAAGGTACACGATGGCACCGGTTAAAGTATATAAGCATAGTCGGATGTTATATGTTGATGATGTACTATACAACCGTATGCGGATGGATGCTGAATTACTGTGCAAAGCATATCGCAGGTGAATTCACCGGTAAGAGCGCCGACTACATCACATCTGATTTTACTAATATGCTCAGCAATTCATCTGAGATGGTATTTTGGACAGTTGTCTCTTGCGCAATAGGTTTCATCATATGCTTTTTTGGCGTACAGAAGGGTGTCGAACGTGTTTCTAAGTATATGATGTCATCTCTGCTCGTTTTAATGATCATCCTTGCCATCCATTCCGTTTTTCTGAAAGGTGCAGGCGAAGGTATCCGTTTTTACCTGATCCCGAACTTCACCAATATGATAGATAAGGGCGTGGGAAACGTAGTCTTCGCGGCAATGAGCCAGGCTTTCTTTACACTCTCGATTGGTATCGGAGCCATGCTGATCTTTGGCTCATATCTCGATAAAGACCGAAGTCTTGCCGGTGAAGCAACAACCGTTACCATTCTTGACACCTGTGTAGCACTTATGGCCGGTTTTATCATCATCCCTGCGTGTTTTGCCTATGGTATAGAGCCTGATGCGGGACCGAGTCTCATTTTCCTGACCATTCCCAATCTGTTTACTCAGATGCCGGGGGGAAGGATCTGGGGCGCGCTTTTCTTCTGTTTCCTTTCTTTTGCAGCACTTTCTACAGTTGTTGCCGTATTTGAGAATATAATCGCTTTTGACATGGATCTATTCAAATGGAGCCGCAGAAAAAGTGTTGTGATAAGTGCAGTACTTGTAATAATCCTAAGTATGCCCTGTGTATTCGGATATAATGTATGGAGCAGCTTTGAACCCCTCGGTGCCGGTTCGGCTGTTCTGGATCTGGAAGACTTTATCGTATCGAATAACCTGCTCCCTCTCGGAAGCCTCGCATTCCTTCTTTTTTGCACAAAGAAAAACGGATGGGGCTGGGACAATTTTATACAGGAAGCGGATGCCGGACATGGAATGAAATTTCCCAAAAGCCTTAAATCCTATATGACTTATGTACTTCCTGTTATCATTATCATCATCTATCTAAAGGGTTATTACGATATGTTCTCTCCGATGGGTCTCAAGGTCTTGGCTTTCTGGATGTGTATCGCATTCCTGTTTCTCGGATTCATCTTTTTCTGCACATTAAACAGTGTTAAAACAAATAACTCAAAACACTAATTATCATCGGAACCGCCTCATGCGGTTCCTTTTTTGCATATTTTTAGTATATTTTTTCGTACAATCACAGTTATTTTCTCTTGACAAAAAATAAACACACGTTATACTTGCCGTGGAGATAGTATTTTTCCGGTCTCTAGTGACCGAAAAAACTGTACTCTGCAAAAACAGCACAGTTATTTCATTTTGCTTGATAGGACTGTACCCAGTCTGTTTTTTGAGAAGACGGGTAACACTCGATGAAAGGAGGCAAAGAAATGACGCTAGAAATGCTTAAAGGAAAAATCCACCGTGCAACCGTTACACAGGCAGCTCTTGATTATGTCGGCAGTATCACGATCGACGAAGAGCTCATGCAGGCATCCGGCATCCGCGAGTACGAAAAGGTTCATATCGCTGACGTAGACAACGGCAGCAGATTTGAGACATATGTGATCGCAGGAGAACAGGGAAGCGGAGTTATCTGCCTAAATGGTGCCGCAGCCAGATGTGTCAGCACAGGTGATAAGATCATAATCATGTCTTACGCATCAATGACACCTGAAGAAGCTGAAAATCACAAACCTCAGGTTGTTTTCGTAGATGAAAAGAATCACATCAGCCGTATAACCACATACGAAAAGCATGGTCTCTTAAGTGACATGCAATAATCCATGAAATAATTTTGCGCAATGCAGGTTCACTATCTTTATTAAATCTATTAAGCCGCGGTAGAACAAAGAATCCGACTTTGTCGGATTCTATTCCAACGGAATTTCCTATAAGTCAATGAAATACCTGACTGCAGGCATAAGGAGAAAAAATGAAGACTGCAAATACAATAAAAGAAGTCAGAGCCATTGTAAAAGAATGGCGTGCGTCCGGACTTTCGGTAGGACTTGTTCCCACAATGGGCTTTCTGCACGAAGGACACGCAAGCCTGATAAAACGTGCCCACGAAGAGAATGACAGAGTCGTTGTCTCTGATTTCGTAAATCCAACACAGTTCGGCCCAAATGAGGACCTGGAGTCATACCCTCGTGATTTTGACCGGGACTGTAAACTCTGTGAAGAGATGGGTGCCGATCTCGTATTCCATCCGGATCCATCCGAGATGTATCACGATCAGCATACCTATGTGACTATCGACACCCTGTCTGAGACTCTTTGCGGTGTCACACGTCCAATCCATTTCAGAGGTGTTTGCACTGTAGTATCAAAGTTATTTAATATCGTAGCTCCTGATCGCGCATACTTTGGCGAAAAAGATGCCCAGCAGCTCGCGATCATCCGTAAGATGGTTCTTGACCTTAATTTTGACATTGAAATTGTCGGATGTCCTATCATCCGTGAGGAAGATGGTCTTGCTAAATCATCCCGTAATACTTATCTGTCAGCCGAGGAGCGTAAAGCTGCTCTCTGTCTCTCACGTGCTGTGAAAAAGGGGCAGGAAGTTATTTCTGCCGGCTGCAATAGTTCTGTTGTATTGGATTCTATGAAGGAAATCATCTCTGCAGAACCACTCGCAAAGATTGATTATGTATCCGTTGTAGACGCACTTGATATGCAGCCTGTCGAAAAAATCGAAAAAGATGTTCTCGTAGCCATGGCTGTCTACATAGGAAAGACTCGTTTAATAGATAACTTTAGCTATAAAGTTAAGTAATATCAAAAAAGCGAATCCGGCAAAGCCGGATTCGTTTTTTTATCTGTCAGCTAAAAAATTCAGCTGTTACGTTTCCTTTAAGTCTGACTCTGTCATACTTCTTTTCAGGAAAGGCAAATAATGTAACCGGTGTGAGTCCATTATCCGCTTCTATTTCGAGAACCGAGTGATCCCATATAAGCTTGAGCTCATTTGAGTCCGACTGTCTCGGGATCCTGAATACACTGCATCGCTCTTCCTTATATTTTTCATTAAAATCATTCTTTCCGGAATTACTGCGATCAACTATATACTCTGTATCCGTGATCTTTACTGAAATATCATGTACATCATTACCGATGATGATCTCAGAGCCACTCTCCGCTCTTGCCTCAACTATAAACATACCTGCATCAGTATGAACACTTCCGTTATTAATCGGATCTCCGTTTTCAAAACCAATGTTATCCGTAAGAATACTACTCTGAAGTCTGTATCCCACCTGAGTTTTTACAAGTCCCAGTTTTCTCGGAAGCGACATCATGCCACGAAAATCCTCTCCAGCTGTAGGAATATCCGCAGAATACTCCCAGTTTCCGATCCAGCCTATCGAAAGAGGATAATCTATATTTGAGAAAACAACGCCGGCATAAAAATCCGTTCCGTAATCAACCAGAAGCGGTACGTCTGCCTTCTCTGTATCACGGAATGTCTTTCCATCGAATTCTCCGATATAATACTGCATCACATATCCGCTTTTATTGTATACAGAAAGCGTTTTCTTTTTTTCTTCATCCGTGAGTATCATGCTAATCATCAACACCCACTTTTCGCCGTCTTCCGTCTCTGTACGGAAAAGACATGGACACTCGCATATTCCTGATAAACCGTTTTCTCCGGGAACAAAGGATCCGCTTCTTTCCCAGTTGATAAGGTCGTCAGAATGATAGAACGCTATACAGTCTTCCTCGGTTAAGATCATTGTGTAACCGCCTATAACATCATTGCGGATCACTTCCGGATCTCTCCTGTTACTATGCTCGGGTCCGGGGATTATCGGATTTCCATCATACTTCGTAAAACTGACCATATCAGCACTGTAAGCTACACACTGCTGTTCCTGATGAGTTTCTGCCTCATTTGAAGTGTAAAATGCAAGCACAGGAGCTTTTCCGTCTGAACCAAAGCCGCTTTTATTATCCTTATCAAGAAAACAACTTCCTGAAAAAATATAACCCATATCATCCGGATAAAGCGCTATCGGAAGTTCCTCCCAGTGTATAAGGTTTTTAGATCTGGCATGTCCCCAATGCATCGGTCCCCAGCTGGTTCCTTCAGGATAGTACTGAAAAAACATATGATACTCATCATCAAGTCTGATAAGACCATTGGGATCATTCAGCCATCCATATTTTGGTGCAAAATGCACTTCCGGTCTCCATACGGTATTTTTACTGTCGCTCATAATAGATAAGATTCCTTAAACTAATAATACAATAAAGTAAATGCTCTGTTTACGTGTAAACAGTTACTCAACGGAATACTACTGCGGTTTGTGCGCCAAGCTTTATCTCTCCGTCACCAAGTTCTGCATTTCCAAGCTCAAAAAGCTTTTCCGCTCCGGATGCATTTTCGTTAATCTTTACCGAAATGTCTTTACCTGATGTATTGATACCGGTTACAACACTTCCCCTTCGGTATACAAACACAGGTCCATCTGCATAGAGTACTTCAAGATTTGGCTCTGCTTTGAGGTCTTCTGTGCTGTTTCTCAAGGACAAAAGCTTTCGGATCTCTGAATAAACAGAATCCGGATCTGCCGCAGCACTTTCTACTGTAGGCGCATCAGCCGCATGATCTACCGGAAGATACAGAGACGACTCGTCCGCATCAGAAAACCCAAGATTCTTTCCGCTACTCCACTGCATGGGAGTTCTGCTTCCAGTACGATAATATCCACCTTCTTTTGAAGGGATATTCTGATAGCGCATAGCTATCTCATCACCATAGTAAAGGAACGGGATTCCCGGCATTGTAAAGAGAAATGCATAGAAAAGCCCGAGTTCCCTCTTATCCAGCGTATATGAAGGGCGGACCGTATCATGGTTACAGCTTATGATACTGATATATCCACCATCCTTTGTATATTTGTACATATCAAGATACGAATCAAGAAAACGATTTATATCTCCGCCGGCATCTTTCTTAAAGAAACTGTGGTCTTCAAGCTCCGGTAACGGTCTTCCGTTTCCGTTAAAACCATCACCACCATAAACCTTCTGGAAACCACCGTTGCAATTAGCATAGTCACGTAAGAGTGTACTGTATCCGCTTCCTGCATCATTCAGAAGGAAATCCATATGGAAACCGGCCTTTATGGATATCTTTGGATCACTCCACTCTGAAAGAAGCGCACACTCCGGATACTCTGTATCAAACATCTTTCTGATGTCATGCCACACTTCTGAAGTACCGGTCTTTTTCTCGTCATCATTTTTAACGAGAGATGCTGCCATATCCACACGGAATCCATCACAGCCGTGATCCATCCAGTACCTCATGACATCCTTCATCGCTTCACGAGTAGCAATGGCTTCCGGATCGTTAATGGACTTCTGCCAGTCTGCCTCCGGGTTAAGGAAACCGTAATTAAGTGCCGGCTGACATTTATAGAAGTTCACGACATACGCGCCGGAACGCTCACTTTCCCCAGCCACAAAATTATAGGAGCTCTTCTGCATTCCTTCAAAACAAAATTCTGTCCATATAAATCTGTCAGAATATTCATTTTTCTCCTGCATCTGGCTCTTCCTGAACCACTCATGTTCTTCAGAAGTATGTCCTGCTACCAGATCCAGGAACACATGCATATCTCTCTTATGCGCTTCCTCAAAGAGGCGGAAAAGGTCTTCATTTGTTCCATATCTGGAAGCGACCTTTTTATAGTCCCTTACATCATACCCTGCATCCTTAAACGGAGAATCAAAGCATGGATTAAGCCACAGCGCATTGCAGCCAAGTTCTTTTATATAATCCAACTTCTCTGTGATACCATTGATATCACCTATACCGTCTCCATTCGTATCATTAAATGACTGCGGGTAAATCTCATAAAAAACTGCATCATTAAGCCACTTTGCCATAAAAATACCTCCTCTATGATCTAGAAAAGCTGCTATCAGCCTCCATCAGATATAAGTCTCAGTTCACCCATTCTGGCGATGCACTCACCCATTCCGATGATGATAAAGATCGTCGGTGTGCAGACCACCTGCTGATAACAGAAAAAGTTATGCGCCATATATCCTGCGATCGCCATAACCACCGCAATAAGCTCCGGGTTCTTTACAGACTTTTTGTAATATCTTACCATTGCTGTTACAAAAATACCTACATATGCTGCAAGTCCCAATGCTCCGCCCCATACAAGTTCCGTCAGGAATTCATTGTGTGCCGACTGTATGGTGTAAGTCTTAAAAAACTCTTTAATCTGCTCTTCGAAATAAAGAGTGTTTGATTCCATATATGTATCCGGTCCACCGCCGATAAGCGCCATCCACGGATAATCTTTTGACTCGGCGATATATGTATTTACAGCCATCTTCCAGTTAAAGCCACGATGATTTCCCCAATAATCATCAAAAAGCAGATAGTTATTTGAGCTTCTCATGCCTTCCGGAAGAGCACCTGTGGTGTTCAGTACAATGTAGATGACAACTGCTGCTATTCCAAGAACAGCTACACCTATGAATGCCTTAGCGATCCAGTTATATTTCGTCACGTCAAGCTTGTGATCTTTTTCAAGCTTTCTTAAAAGCACGTACATTGCAACGGACACAGCCCAAGGTATCCACATAATGTTATTCTGACTGCAAAACAGCATGATCTTTCCGGTTGTAAGAACACTGTCTGCAAAAATAAGCTGCATAAATCCTACTATCCGCCATGTCGTAAGTATCACAACAAGACTTTCAAAAAATCTTATCATATACTCATTTGATCTGAAAGACACAGCGAATAACACGCAGATAATAGCAAAAAGAGCAAAAAAAGCGCTATCCGAATCCTGTGTGACGATAGTCATCGCACCCAGTACCAAGTATAAAAATGTCGCGATCCTGTACGCTTTTTTCTTAACATACCAGAAAGCAAAAAGCCCTATCGGAAATGCTATCACGAGGTAGCTCGAGTACCATGTATTCTGTCCGATCGTTGACAGGAATGTTCTCTTTTCTGTCTCGGAAATACCATCATAAAACTTAAAAGGATCAATGCTGAAGCGGTGAAATACTGCTAACAAATACACCACTGCCGACGCACCAAGGTACGCCATAAACATGATGTCGTCCCATCTCCAGTACCTGGATATAAAGAAATACAGAAGTACTATTGTAATCTGGAATAAAAGTCCGCAGAACCATCCGCTGTGACCCATAAATACATTTTTCTTAAAAGGTGTAAGAAGTGTCGCAACAAAGCACACAACTATGTATGTCAGGACACAGATATCGGTCTTAGAAACCGATTTCCAGAATTTTGCTCTCTCTCCTGTCTTACCCAATGCCTTCATATGGAGCAGGAACAGCACGACCATAACTCCAAGCGCTGACGGGATCGGTTTGCCAAACATTCTTATATAAATCGTAAAGTTTCTGAATATCTTCCACTTTACAATTCCGATATGCAGGTAATTCCTCTCATAATAAAGCGGAAACAGCAGAAAGAAAAATGCCAGATAGACTCCTATAAATTCTTTCAGAAGCTTGAACGACATCAGTTCTTTTACTTGGTTTTTTTTCTTAAGCATAATGTCTTTTGTTACTCCCTCTTATTTATTAAGCTACGGCCGGAACACCTCCAAAGCCGTAGCTCAAAAATATCTTATACTATACTTTATTTAACTCATTCCACAACAACTGCACCGAGAACCTTCACTTCATAATTCCCTGCGATCTCGATTTCTTTTGCAATATCATCATACTTAGATTGTCTAAGCTTCTCAACAAAGATCACAGCCTCTGACTCTGCAAGCGATGCAAATGATGCAGGATCGCTCAGAATAGAATTACCATTCTCAATGACGAGATCACTATAATTCGTTTTGATCGCGTCAACCATCTGTGCAATAGAATCTGAAACAGTCTTATCAGATAGAGAACCTGTGATGTAGACCTTACTTACCTTAGCCTTTTTAGCACCAAGACCTGCACCTGCAGCGATCATTCCAAGCTCACCCTCTGCCTTGTCATTAAGTACACCAAGAAGCTTAACTCCAAATAGGCTGGTGATCTCATCCTTAGTCTTAATAGCCTGAGATAAAACGTATGTGATACATACAAATGCCATCACAAGAAATGCACCTGCCACAAGACCAAGCGCTGCAAATTTCAGACTAAATTTCCTGACAACGATGATATCATGTTCATTGCTAAATTCATCATCAATAAGCGCCTTAAAATATGCTTTCTGATCGGCTGTAAGAGATGAACTTGCTGAAATCATACTGTTTTCAAGTGCTTCCAGCGTGTCTGTCTGTCCCTTTTGTTCTGAAATCAAACCTGTACTCATATTCCTTGAATAGTTAGTATTAAGGTATTTTATACTATGAGAACACTGTTCTTTCGCATAAGGAACAGCCTCTTCGAAGTATTTCTCAAGAACATCCATAACAGTCTGACACTCTTCCTTGGATCTTGCCGTTACTGTGATGTTTAGAATACTATCACCTGTTAAATAAACAGAATACAGTTCTCTTACATATGTCTCAGCGATCTTTCCACCAAGAGCCTTTGAAACCTCATCCACAACCGGTCTGTCATATAGTTTATCTGAATAAATCTTTATTATATTATTGATGCAGGTTGCTTTATCGATAGTAGGATAAGTTACTTCATAGTAGTCACCAATAATATATGTTGCATTAAGTGTAGGAACACTCTCAGCATTCAGCTTCATTCTTATGGATTTTTTTCCATAATTTAATCTGTCTGAATAAAGCTTTTTGTAAGATCGATAAGCATCAACTGCTAATTCCGTCTCTGTAACCTCTCTATCTGAGAGCTCTTCTTTCAATTCTTCCAGATTTTGTGAAACAGTCTCTTTATCATCAATCGGCTTTAATGTCTCGGAGTCAACAGTCTGCGTCCTAATAAAGCCAACTGAACCACCTAATACCAAACCTATCAGCATGAACACTAAGATCAGTTTCCACTTTTTCAAAATCTGCATGCAAAGATCGATCAAATCAATTTCCTGTTCATCTCTGTAATTCATTAAACCTAATACTCCTCTCTGAACTCATTCGTAATAATTAAAATAACATCATTGTCAGTTCTTAGCAAAGTGAAAGGGCTGAAAGATTCTCACCTTCAACCCTTCCGCAAATCAAACTAAGTAGAATCTTAGCATATTTCCGGCATATCGTCCATAAAATTTTCTACTCTATTATAACTCCGTTTGAGTTATATCTGCGTTCAGCAGTCTGATTACCGTTTTCATCATAATCAAGCTCACGCCATGCAAAACCATCTGACCTATCGGACAGATTTCCGTCAATATCATAGTATTCCTCACGAACAAGTTTATTTTTTTCATTATACTGACGCTTGATCTCAGCGAATCCATCGGAACGCATTATCAAGTCTCCGTTAACTCCATAATACTTCACATCCACGGCATTTCCTCTGTCATCCAGATCATATGTCACAGAAGCCTGTCCCGTGCTGATCACTGCCGGATTGCCCTCTGTATCATAATAGCTTTCAGCAGTAACCTGTCTCTTTCCGTTGAATACTCTGCGTACCTCTGCAAAGCCGTCACTACGAAGTGCCATATTCCCACTGACATCATAGAACTTCTCTGCAACCGCATTTCCTACATCATCAACCTCTATTGCATCCGAAGCTATTCCCATGTTATTTGCTATAGTTTCTCCATCAACTCCATAATAACTCTCAGCAACGAGCTGACGCTTATCATTAAACTTGCGCCTAATCTCTGCATAGCCCTTTGTGATGATCACAGGTTCTCCATCTGTTCCATAATAGACAACATGTATCAGATTGTCGTATGAGTCATATTCACGCCTTTCCGCTGCCTGTCCGTCTTCAAGTGCTATTGGTTTACCGTCATCTCCGAAATAGCTTTCATATGTAATCCTCTTCTTGCTGTCAAACTGACGTCTGAACTCTGCATATCCGTAAGAAACAATTACAGGCCTGCCATCTGTTCCATAAAATCTCTGAGCAGTCATATTACCTGCCGCATCGTACTCTCTCTCATCCGATGCCTGTCCTGTTTTAAGTGCAACAGGATTACCATCTGTGTCAAAATAACTCTCGGCAGTAATCAGTCTCTGCTCATTAAACCTGCGTCTAAACTCTGCGTAACCACTTGTACTATTAACACGATTACCATCTTTATCATAGTATATCTGGCAAATTACATTTCCGGCATCATCATACTCGCGTCCAAGCATGGCATAACCTGACGTAAGACTCATAATATTGCCATCAATTCCATAATATATTTCTTTTATAACCTGATTCTTTGCGTTAAATTCCCTATGAATCTCAGCAAAACCCGAATTTATGATGACCGGGTTTCCATCCGGCCCAAAGTATCTCTGCTCTATGCAATTGCTGTTTGCGTCATAAACTCTCGTATCAGAAGCCTGGCCTGTAGTAAGTGCCATCGGCTCACCGTCTGTACCAAAGTAACTCTCTTTAGTTACCCTTCCCATAGAGTCATACTCACGCTTAAACTGAGCATAGCCGGAAGTAATGACCATAGGCTTACCATCTGTGCCAAAGTAACTTTCAGAAGTTACCCTCTTTAACTCATCAAATTCACGATGGATCTCAGCATATCCTGAAGTACAAATACATGGGTTGCCGTCCGCGCCGTAGAACCTTTGGACAACAGCATTGTTATTGTCATCAAACTCACGCTCAACCTTGGCATATCCCGAAGTATTCAGACACTGATTACCATCAGTATCATAATAGCTTTCACTCAAAACATTGCCTTCATCATCATTTATGCGAGAATACGCCGCATAACCGCCGGAAAGCATTACAGGCTTGCCTTCGGTGTCGTAATACTCTTCTCTTATCAGTTTGCTCTTTTCGTCATACTCCCTGTGAACCTCTGCGTATCCGCCGGTCAGCATGCATGGATTGCCGTCCACATCAAAATACTTCGACTCAGTGATATTACCACGATCATCAACCTTTCTGACCTCCGATGCCTGCCCTGACCCGAGTGCGACAGGCTTTCCATCCACACCATAATAACTTTCAGCGACGACATATCTCATTTTATTATATGTCCTATGGATCTCGGCGTATCCCGAAGGTATCTGCAGCGGCTTATAATCAATTCCGTAATATCGGATCACATTGTTATTTCTTCTATCATCATATTCATACTCTACAGCTGCTTCACCCGATCCCGCAGTAATCCTGTTTCCGTCTGCGTCAAAATACTCGCTTCGTATAACCTGATAGATGTCATTATAGTGCTTATGCGTATCAAGATTAGGCCGAAGTCTGTACTTTAAGGATTTAAGATTTATATCATAGCCATCTTCACTTACTACACTGATCACAGTGTTTGGCGTAGAAGTCCCTATATTAAACACTACATCAACTGTCGCAATTCCATTATTAAAATCAGAAAGTGCTACAGGCTCAGCACCAACTGCATTGGCATCATCATATGCGTCTACCCTGAGTTCGCCTATTTTTCCTTCCGGATCACCCTTTGAAGAAACAAGTTCCAGTTCTGCCGTTGCCACGTATCTTCCGCTGAATGCAGCAAATTTTTCACCACTTTTAAGCGTTTCATCAAGAGGCACTTCTCTTTCAGCACTGTAATATCCGGTAATATGATATCCAGCATCCTCAAGGGCAGTTAACACTGCTTCATCATTAGTATACACACCTGTATGATCTGAAATCTGTGTATATAAATAGCCTCTGTTTTCAAAGCAGTTAGATTCCTTAGTGCTGTCCAGCAGGACAGTCGCTCTATGGCATCTCGCTATATCCTCTTCAGAATAAAATGTATCTGAAAAGATTCCAAATTCCTGCTTATAAACCTCGGGATAATCCAAAGCATACAACGGGTGCTCTTTTGCCGCGATTATTATATCCAACGCAGCCTTGTCATCCTTTATTCTCTCTGCGTATACTTCGCTCTTCGCAGCTATCGTGACATTGCAGATAATACACATTACTGCCGTGATAAAAGCGCCTGCCACGCAGCATGCTATCCCTTTTACATGATCATGCTTCTTATATACGATACTTTGAACCATGACAACTATTCCGCCTACGACTAAAACTACGGAAACGAGCATCACAATTATCAAAGCAAGACCATAAAATACAGCACCTTCGCCCTTCAAGGCATTCTCAATATCTATCACAGTCCTGATAATAGAGAATATCCTTGGAACCGCGATCAAAAGTCCCGCCGCTGCAACGAATCCAGCAGCGTATCCTGCATACTTTCTGATATCTAAAGACGTTTCCTCTGACCCGCTCTTGCCTAACGACGAAAAATCAGCCAAAACCATAGGTATAAGCGGATTAAACATAACGTCGAGCATATGATGTTCTTCAAAAGAATGTATCGCTATTATCGCCATGACAAAAAGCATGCGCCTATTGTCAGCCTTCGAAGCCTTACGCATCAGGTAAAACCATATGACACCAACAACAATAAATACTACAAACCCGTACCTGATAAGGATATTAACGTATGAGCTGTCCAAAAAATTGTAGGCCTTCTTGTCGGTAATCACAGCACTTCCGAAGCCAAACATTTCAAAATTCGTTCCAAAAGGAGTGATCTTATACTCCTTTAATGCGTTCCAACCATAGTTAGCTCGTCCATGCAGATACCTGTCCATTTTGTACGCAATGCCGATACCCTTTCCGTACATCACAACCACTGCTATCATTGTGACCGCTGCAACAGGAAACACCGCATACGCAAGACCTGTAACCGTCTTTTTTATCCATATAAGCTTCTCTCTGCCATCAATAAACTTTTCCTCAAACATTAAATACAGTATCGCAGCAAAAAACAGAAGCATACATATAGTGGTATTATTACTGTCACAGTACAGCTTTGTAAAGACAGCTCCTACTGCTACCAGCACGAGCATTACCACATTTGGCAACTTCTTATATGCTATCCACAATATGAGAAGTAAAAACAATATCCATGCCGCGCAGTCTGTCGGATACCAGACACCGAGTGCTCCTCTGAGCTTAAGTCTGTATCCTCCTACATAATATACAAGATTCTCTGCGATACCGATCGAAGCAGCCAGAAACGCAATACTTATGACAGAACCTATACTATATATCCACGTCCTTAAGAGCTTACGAAACTCTATACCTATGCATCCGGCTGTCATAAGCGCATATAATACCATGTGTCCATATCCACTGTACTCCCGGATATTTGTCACATAGACTATAAGGAATAATCCCAATACCGCTCCGCCGATGATTACCCTCTTTATATCCTTAATATGTGTAAACCACTGAAGCACTACCGCTAAAAACATCGGAAGCATCATCAGAGTATACATATTATCAGGAAACGGTATTTTGATCTCTGTGATCATAAAAGAAACGAACAGTAGATAGCAGGTCATCACCACCAGAAAGAATCTTTCTGACCCCTTCCGCATGCTTTCACTCACTCTTGAATCAATAAGCGAAATAATACGTTCGGATATCTTTCCTGCCTTATCCACAACGCTTCGATAAATCTCTGTCATCATACTCTCCTTCATAACTATAAGAACTATCGCATATGCTCCAAAAAATAAGATTGAAGATATGGAAAGCGTAATAAAATTGCCGTATTCCAGGCTTTTTACAAACATTGCCGTCAGGCATCCGGCAATTACTGCAATTATTATCCTACCGTAACTTATCTTAATAAATGCATCTATAACCTCTTTCCTCAGAGCTATAAACTGCACAACGAAAACAGCGATTTCCGCTGCCAGAGTGCCAACTGCCGCACCTGACGCTCCATATCCCGGAATCAACAGGATATTCAGTATTACATCTATTACAGCGCCAACTATCTCACTATACAGAACGATTTTTTCTTTCCCTAGTGGTACAAGTATCTGAATACCCAGGATATTTGTCAGTCCTATCATTATAACTGTCGGTAAAATAATCTGCATTGGGAGTATCGAATTATGATATGCATCTCCGGACAAAAACAGTATGCCTTCCTCTGCATACATGGTGAAATAAACCGACACAGGCACAGCTATTATCATGACAAAATTGAGTGCTTTTCGGTATATCCGCCTAAAGGCCTCCATTTCCCCATTTTCTACATAATAGGAGGCTCTTGGAAGGATTACGGCTCCGAGGGATGTAACTATGCTTACCAACACATTTTTTATCTTAACTGCCGCATTATAGTAGCCAACATCGATGTCCGCCTTCATAAATCCGAGCATCAGCGCATCAAGATTCGTATAAATGGTAGACGCACATGCCAATGCAAAGAATATTCCTACCGGTTTCAGATGTCGCTTTATATCATAATGCTTTACGTTTCTAAAACTAATATGCTTATGTGCATTGATAAAATTCACAACATTTGACGCTGAGGCGGCAAAAATAAATATAACTCCGTATATCACATAATCGCTCTCTGTATGTATCATCAAAAACATCAATATCAATGCTATGAATTTGAAAAGCACCGATCTGGCTGCAATGTAGGTATACTGTTCAAGCGCTTTATACAGCCATTCCATTCCGAGCGTATCTAAAATAATAGTTACACTCATTAAACTATACAGCAATCTGTCTCCATAGAACCTTGGTACAAAGATAAGCGCTAAAAAAAGCAGTATGTACGAAATCCCACTCATTATTAAATTTATCATGAGCAGTTCGTGAGCTGTACGTGTGAGCTTCTCTTTATCATCCCTGACACTGGCACAAACTCTTATACCATATGTTGGTATACCAAGCTGTGCAAACATCAAAAAATAAGTGATCAGTGAGAACGAAAAAGAAACCTTTCCCGTACCTACCGGAGTCAGTACTCTCGATACATAAGGAAAGGTTACGATCGGAAACAACATGGATGACATCGTGAGGATGGCATTCATAATAAAATTGTGTTTAATCGAATTATTATTCTGCATTTTTCTTTGTCTATGATACAAATCCAGTGACTATTCAGACTTCGCGGTCGTAAACTCATCTATGCTTAATTGAATAGAATTTATAAAGCATATCAAAATAGGGCATAGAAATCTTAAAGACATCTTTCAGAAAGAACACTCTATATAACGATTTAGCAATATCTTTATGAAACTCGCTTAAATGAAAGACATAATATAATATATTATGCTTAGCTCCTAAAGTTCTCCTGTCCTTATCTACAAATTGTATTCCTCTAAGTTTTCTTATCATCTCCGTACTTGGATTTAATGTATAATCCTCATATATTTTCATGATAAGCTCAGAGTCCCAACTAATAGTATCCACCAAACATTGGCTTTCTTTGATATCCTTTACAAACTGTAATGCAGCCCCCTGGATCATCTTAACTATTTTCAAATTGCCTTCATTCTGGTCAGCTGATTTCCTTTTAGGGATCACATGTCCATCTGCACCCTTTTCATATCCTATCGTGCTTCCTTCATCACTCAGGAATAAAGTCTCAAAGAAAGCAACCGTCTCCATTATAACCCGTGCAGTCCTGTCAGTATTCTTTAAACTACCCAAATAAGCTGACATCTCTAATTTCTCAGTAAGCTTAGGATATTTCTTTATAATTCCAAAGTACAATCCTTTGACATTTCCACCTTCAGATTGATTCAATCGTTGAAAAGCCCATTGTGTTCTGCCTTCCCAACCTATATCTACTACAGAAAAATCCTTTCCAATCCCGTAATCATTTAGATACTCTTTTAGCAAAGTTCTCTGTTCCGAGGACGCAGTACTAACTTCTTTCTTAAGTACATCAAATAATCTTTCCTTGTTTATGCCATTACCCTTGTCATGAATATATATATCTTCATTAATTCCTAAACTATTATTGATTTCTTTTCTACGTTCCTCAGGGATGTTAAATGCCTCATAAAGATCAAAGACTCTATCCGCATCCTTAGGTACCAACAATTCTATCATCTCATCATATGAATTTATCAAATCCAATACACAATTCAAAGATGCTTTTCTCGAAATATAAAAGTATATAAAGTCTTCCGTATTACCTTCATATAGTATTTTATATGCCTCTAACAATAGTTTACTATCACGGGCCAGAAATAATACCTTACCTTTATTATCCTTTAATCGTTCTTTCAACCAAGACGAAAAACCGCAAAGAATCGGTCCTAGTATTTCATATCCGATCTTCTGATAATAATTATATCCTGTCGGTTCCTGATTAGTTATAAAAGAAACCAATTGTTTTGAGGACAGGCTATCATAATGTTTTATCAGAAGTTTTCTGTTAGATTTTCTCCTGATAAGAATTGACTTAATACCAATCCTTCGTGGATTTGTATAATCCCCTCTGATCGAATCTCCAATATGAATCCACTCACCTTTTATATTGTTTTCATTTTTTACGTGAAAAAACAGGTCTCCTCTTGCCTTTGTCTTATTTTCATCGCATGAAACATACATTTTTTTGTATCCGGTTATGCCGCATTTGTCTAAGATTTTCTGAATGGTTTCACCTGTGTGATACATATCCGATATCAGATAAACTGTTTTGCCATCCTTTATACATCTATTAAAAACTTCAATAATGGAATAATTAGGAACACAAAACTTTATCTCTGTATCAATCTCCAGACTTTTAAGTCCCTCGACAGACTCATTCCCGACATAATAATTATAAATATCATCCAGATTAATTTCTCTGTCAATTTGAGAACGTGCTACGTTTTCTGCTTTTATTCTCTTATTACAATAATCAGATTTAACCCTGTTTTTCGTATCATAAAGGTGCTCAACAACCGAAAAGATATCTTCGGGTTTGGGCACGTTTCGTTTTATCAGTGTATCAAAAATATCAAACGAAATAACCTGAGCTCTTTTGATTTCTTTATATATATCATCCGCATTTCTTGCACACAAGTCATAAACAATCTTTTGCATGCTTTTCTTAATCATACTATCGACTCCAAACCTCTAATGATACTAATCCATCTTATAGCCAGGTCTATATTTTTCATTGATACCCAATACCCCGTTTCTCGCATCATTGATCGCGGAGACACACATGTTCCTATAACTGCGGCTCCTCTTTTTTAGGACAGCCGCTAAAATAGAACATCTCCGTATATACATATTAAACACTGCATAATATGTATATCTTCCATAATGACGTTTCACTGCATCAATCCAATTCCTTGTATCATAATACCCTTTCCAGGAATTAATTGACTGTATAGCATCGGTATCATGGACCATCACGCTTTTCGGAATACAGTAGACATTACCAACTTTTGATATCCTCATGAAATACTCAGTATCGTCGTAATATATAAAATAATCTTTGATAGGCATACCGATCTGTTTAATGATCTCTTTCTTTATGGCTGCCCCAACAAAGGTAACAATATCCAGCTTAAAATAATCCCTGCTGTATTCACTTTCCGGAACCCAACTAAGGCTAATCGCAAACATGCCTTTTTTTATACGACATCTATGAGAAATATCGATTTTACCATGATTAATAACAGATGTACAAATCGCAGCTGTTGAATCATCATTAATGATCTTAGCATTGGAAAAGAGAGTCTTTATCATTTCCGCATCAGGATACGCATCATCATCTGCAAGAAATACATAATCACACTCAACATCCAAACTTGCCTTTAATCCAGTATAAAAGCCACCCGAACCGCCAAGATTCTTTTCATTATGAATTACTATCTTATCAATCCTACTATTTTCATTTTTCCAGGAATCCAGATACTCGTATGTTCCATCATTACTGGCATTATCTACAATTATCATGCAGCAGGGAAGTAATGTCTGAGATTCATATCTTGAAATCGCCTTCTTCAAGCATTCTATTCTATTGTATGTAACCAGAACAACTGCAACTTTCATTATGTATTCCACTTTCCTGACATTTCTATAACCGTATGCGTCTATCCGTATTATGCCGACCTCAATTTTACCACAGGACAATGATGGACGAAACGTTTATTCCGCCACTTTCCAACCTACCAGTTTCCTTGACCCGGAATCAAATGAAACGCCAATCTTAAATTACTTTCTATGATCTGTTTATCATTATCACCACATATAATAACAGACGCTTCATTGTTATAAAAGATGTTTGTTTTTTCACAAATGTGAAAAACAAAAGCGGGATGCACATTTTAACGCATCCCGCCTTAAATCATCACATTATTCGCTCACAACTATTCGAATCTTTTCCGGATATACCTGTTCATGCCTGCCCCATAGAGTAGTATCACTCAACAGTAACACTCTTAGCAAGATTTCTTGGTTTATCAACATCAAGGCCCTTGGCAACACTTGTATAGTACCCAAGAAGCTGAAGCGGAACAATTGCAAGGCTTCCGATGAAATGCTCGTCAAGCTTTGGAACATAAACAGCAAAATTGCACTGATCCTCTACATCATACTTACCGTACTCTGTGAGTCCCATAAGATAAGCACCACGGCTCTTACACTCAACCATGTTTGAAATAGTCTTCTCGTAGAGGTCACTCTGTGTAAGCACACCGATAACAAGTGTACCATCTTCGATAAGAGAAATCGTACCGTGCTTAAGCTCGCCTGCTGCATATGCCTCAGAATGGATGTAGCTTATCTCCTTCATCTTAAGTGAACCCTCAAGACTGACTGCATAGTCGATTCCACGTCCGATAAAGAAAATGCTCTTTGCATTTGCATACTTAGCTGCAAACCACTGAATACGTTCCTTGTCATCAAGGATCTTCTTCATCTTTTCAGGTATAGAGCAAAGCTCATCAATGTAGTAATCCATTGTCTCGAAACAATCCATTGTCTCACGAACTTCACCAAACTTAAGCGCAAGCATGAAGCCACATACAAGCTGACAGCTATATGCCTTTGTAGTAGCAACTGAGATCTCAGGACCTGCAAGTGTGTACATTACATAATCTGCCTCTCTTGCGATAGAGCTTCCTACAACATTTACGATTGCAAGAGTCTTCATCCCCTTTTCCTTAGCCATTCTGAGAGCCGCAAGCGAATCTGCTGTCTCACCTGACTGAGAGATTACGATAACGAGCGCATTCTTATCATACTTTGCTTTTCTATATCTGAACTCAGATGCAAGCTCACATCTTACCTGCAGGTCAGTAAACTCCTCTATTACATACTGAGCTTCCATTCCAACATGCCACGCTGAACCACATGCAACTATGTAAATCTGCGAGAATTTTTTAATATCTTCATCAGAAAGACCAACTTCACTTAAGTCGATCTCGCCATTCTTGATATACTTTTTCAATGTATCATCAATAACCTTTGGCTGCTCGTGGATCTCCTTCATCATGAAATGCTCAAATCCACCCTTTTCAGCCGCTTCAGCAGAGAAAGTGATCTCTGTGATCTGCTTCTCGATGACATCACCATCAAGGTTGTAGAACTCTACCTTACCCTCTGTGATCTTTGCCATCTCAAGGTTTCCGATATAGTATACGTTCTTTGTATGCTTAAGAATAGCAGGAACGTCAGATGCAACGTAGGACTCACCCTCGTTTACACCAATGATCATTGGTGAGTCTTTTCTGGCAACATAAATTTCACCCGGATGATCAGCAAACATAACCTCAAGAGCATATGATCCACGCACGCGTACTATAGTCTTTGCAATAGCATCGATAGGACCGCCCTGGTACTTTTTATAATAGTAGTCAACAAGCTTTATAAGTACTTCTGTATCTGTCTGTGAATAAAACTCATAACCATGACGAATGAGCTTTTCCTTTAATTCCTGGAAATTCTCAATAATGCCATTGTGAACACCTACTACCTCAGACTCAACTGTCTCAGAGCCATTGCCGCTGCACTTGCCGGAAACATGTGGATGTGCATTGATCTGGCTTGGAGCACCATGTGTAGCCCAGCGAGTATGACCAATACCACAATTACCATTAAGTGAATTGCCATTATCAGTTTTATTAATGAGATTGATAAGCTTTCCAACTGACTTTACTACAACAGCAGGACGAGCTTCATCCCTTACAGCCACTCCGGCCGAGTCATATCCTCTATATTCAAGCTTGGAAAGCCCATCCAACAAAATAGGCGCAGCTTTACGTTTACCAATATAGCCTACTATTCCGCACATAATTTATTTCCTTTCTTATCTGTTCATATCACACATGCTTTTTCAATTTCACAAGTATGTTCGCCTGTCCTGTCATCATAATTGATACTTTTTTCTTAATCTGCTCTATTGCCCCACCTGCCGTCTTGTTCCACTTTAGTTCGACAATCATAGCAGGTAACTTCTCATTCGACCTTGGAATAAAAATTACATCAGCGATTCCTTTGCTACTCGGCAACTCCTCTACTTTAACATATTTCGATAACGCTGACAAATACGCTTGTGATTAAATCATCCTTTAGGCTGTCTCCCAGGTGCCATACTCATTTCTTTCTATCCAATTAATTTATCCTATTATACGGATTGTAATTGTGAAATCTTCACTTCTCTGCCGTCGGATTAGTCTTTTTCTTTTTCCAATCGCTAACTGTACCTTATCTTTTCGACCAGCCACGAATATTCCTTCAATGGCTTGCACAGTTCCAACTTCATGGGGTCTGACCCCTGAATCACGCAGGCTAATTCTCCCACCTTATCTGCTGCCCTTTAACAAGCTCATATATCACAACATGATCGCCGTCCAGATCCTCATGATACATATCCACAGCAGTTATCTGACTGTTCTCATAGGTCGTATAATAATAAATCCCCTTATCGGTATTACAGCATGAGCTGTAAATGGTGTATTCACAAACCGGTGAACCATCATCATTCTTTCCCAGCCGGCAGCAGCCCTTTTGCTGTTCAACAGAACCCAGTATCTTAAAGAACTGTGAAACACTTGCAGACTCATCATCTGTCGTGTACGAATTAAGCCTTGTAAACGCAACCTTGACAAACCTTGAGGCAGAAGAAAGATCTCCGGGGATCCCTATGCCGCCCATGCCACGGCTATATCGTTTCATGGCGATATCACCCGCAAAAACGTTCTCAGGTTCAGAAGCAGAGCAACTCATATAATCCGAAAGATGGGTAAGCTGATAATCAAATGCAGGATTGTTCGTCATCACCTTCGCAGGATTATCATATATATGCCCGCCGGATACAGTCTGCTCAAATACGATACACTCCTTCGAGTCCGCAATCATCCAATGTAAAGGTGACGGGGGAAGCTTTTCGCTGAAGGCATCCGAAGTTATGTTGATCTTAGACAGCAGTTTCTTCGAATCTCCCACTGTTTTACAATTGGACATAATCCATGGAATCAGTTCAAATGAAGCAACATTGTCCTTCCCATCTATCGGACTGTTATAATGTGCATTTTCCGGAAAATTCAGTCCTGCGATACTGACACCATATTCATTGGAAGCCTCGTAATACAGCGGATAATCATTCACAACATAAGCCATGCCGATCATTGCCGGATGCTCTTTGATGACACCCAGGTGCCGGAAAGAAAACTGCTTTTTCCTTGGTGTCACCGTGACTGTCTCATGATAGGAAAATTCAAGATCCAGGTTTCTTCCAAAATAATGATTTTTCGTCTTATATGATACCGCTGTACACATTGTACTCCCTCCTCTTTTACTTAATGTTGGCTCATACACGCGCCAATTATTCCTCAACCGCATCCTCCCTGTGGTAAATAAGATTTTTGTCGTCAAACCTTCATGGGGTCTGACCCCTGAATTTGTATACCCCGTACCTCCGATCTGTGCGCCATCAGAAACGGCTTTTCCCATTTTCTTTCGCCATAGCAGCTACTTGAGCCATAAGTTCCTCGATCCTAGCATTTTGAGACTGTATTACTTCATCCTTTGTTTGGATTTCCGCTTCCTTTGCTTGTATTACAGCATCCTTTTCTTTTACTGCAGCCGTAACTGCTGCATCCATTTCCGGTTTCATCAAGTTTTTTAATGCTTCACACACTGTCGGTATCCCCCTTAACTTTTCAAAAATTTCTCTATTTTCCGAAAGCACCAATTGTAGTACCGAATCAGCATTTTCCCTATCTCATTTTCAATCCTTACATCCTGCGTTTTCTTAACAATCAGCAAATCTATACGGATCGGTTTCGTATTCAGCGTTCGCTCTATATCAAAACTAAGATCTTCTTTATTTGCACGTAACTCCAATTTCATCGCAGAACAAAACGGCGGATGCCACTGTGTTTTTTCAAACTCTCTCATTTAATCTACGTCTTTCTCAGATATAAAAAGACGCTTAAACAAAAACGTTCTCTATACCTGTATATTAACATCATCAAATAACTCATTCAAATATTCTCGTCTATAACTTCTTTCACATTTTGTACAGTATTTCACTTTTATGTATTAGCAATCAAAAAAAAACGAGTTTTCCGTGTGTAAGAATAGATGCGAGTTTAGCCTACCACAATGTGGTGTGTCTTTTTTTCTAATGCGTCGCCCTCATAATCTATTTCCCACTTAACAATTGTCCACTTATATATCTCCAAAGATCCTTCCAGCAATTTTCAGATAATGGTCTCTTACTGTTTCGTAAGGCACAGCATCCGAAATCAGCTTTAATGTCGTATCCTCATAATCTGCTTTGTAAAAATCCGTAGCACAAACAGCTTTCACCATGGCCAGTATATCCACATCTTCTCGGGCAGAAGGAGCAATCCTTTCATCCATTTTCTGCCTGTGCTCTCTTACCTCGGCAACTAATTTCTTGAGCTGATCGTCAAATGTCATATACGGAGAAAGCTTATAGATATCATATAGGTGCCTTGCATTCCTGCGAGGTCTTTCAAGCATATAATAGTCGCAAAGTGCAAAAGCTTTATCGACCAGGGTTCTTGAAAGCGACTGTACTCTCATGGGAAAAGGTTCAAGCCCATACTTTTCTATCAATTCCGGTTCTTCCTCGCTTAAAGCATCATAAATATAATTCGATATCTGCCTCTCCTCTGTAGGAAACGCATATGACATCAGCGAAGTTTCCAGCTTCACAAAAGGTGGAAGCGAATTTATAACTTCATCTCCAACAACCGAATCATAATAAAGATCATAGTGGTTAAGATTTTTATCGCTCTCAATCGAATCCCAGTTTTTTATTTCAAGTCCAATATTATCTCCAGCAGGCTTGATGATGTTGTATTTTAGCTTCTTTCTTCTGCTTTCTCCCAGGTGCTCGGTAAATGTGATGTCTATATCCTCCGAGAACCTGTCAATAACACGAAAAGCCTTTGATAATGAGGTCCCTCCCTTGAACACTATCGGATAATCCGATTTTGATAATTCTTTAAGTATCAGAGTGACATAGTAATCTTTCTCAACTATATCTTCGCTTACATTCATTTTCTGTGATGTCAGAAGAATCACATCATGAAACAATTCTCTTTCCTCTTTATGCAAGTACATGGTCCATCTCCAATTCATAAAAGTATTTAAATATTCTTGTTGGGAACTTTCTGATATATCTATCTACATCAGTCCGATGAATATTGTATTTATGGATGTAATCCGCAAATTTTTCTCTTGCTTCTTCATACCCGTAATCGAGGAAATCATCCAAATCTTTTAGCAGATCAAGCATCTGAAGTACATAAACATTATCACCGGTAATCTCTTCTATAGGCTTCCTTACATGAAACCTACGATTACCTATCTCTACTTCCCTTGGCGAAGAACTTGTATTGTTGCTGACGATTTCTATTACTCTTGGAACCTGTGTTGAAATACCTATCTGATTAGCGAAAGCATTACCCGTATAATAACCAACAATTTCTCCTTTTCTGACAACAAAGCGGCTGCGGGCGACCATATCTGCGTTGGGTCCTACTGTTGAGTGAAGCAGGGATTTCTTTGGCAGATAATAGATGCCTTTATCATATTTTGCCAGCTTGCCACTCTTACAAAGAGTCATGAGTTGCTGATTAAGAGCAGACTTTGTCACGCCTTCCATAGGAAGATCAGAGAAAAAAATTGGTTCCGCATCTTTATAATTCTCTGTAATATACTCATATAACATATTGGTCACCTCTTAACAATTTAGATATACGCTTTCCATTTCGTTAAGGTTATTATATCATCTTATCTCCCTTAGTCAAGTCCGTTCATTGCTACAATACTGAATATACACAAAAAAATACCCCCAGCCACCATATCTGATGACCGGAGGTATCCTGACTATAATTCCTGGACTTTGTGTTTCGGCTTTGGATCCTTCAGTGAAGCCTGCTGTGCGACCTGTCTTTGTCTCTCAAGCAGCCGCTGCTTCATGGATATCTTTTTATCTGATACTCCTTGCTCTGCAGCAATTTTCCTCGACTCTTTCCTTCGCTTCTCTGCCGCATCATCTCCGGGAGCCGTATTGCTAAGCTGATTGTCGATCTGGTTATAGTTTGGGTCTGACCCCTGAATAGAATAGAAGTTCTTTTTCAGACATACTCTTTCCTTCCATCTGCATATTCTAAATAGGCTCTGTTCGTTTCTTCATCATATCGAGCCTGCGGAAGCCCCTGTATGTCTCGCATCTCTTCATCAATCCTGATAGCTTCTTTGAAACGTCTGGTCATTTCTTCATCAGATATTCCGCATGTATAATCCAGTTGATTCTTTTCCGGCATTATTTCCACCTTTCCAAAACTTATATTTCCCTTTCCCCATTCCTTCTACCGGAACAATGATCTTCAGTTCATCCTCCATCCTTTTCAAATAGGACGTTGCTGTCACTTCCGAACATCCCAGAATTTCGACTACTCGAGAATTCCCAAAAACCTCTGTCCCGATTTTCTCATATAACTTCAATACGTTTTGTTTTATTTTATTTGTATACCCCGAATCCAAGATTTTCTGCTTAAAATCTTTGGTTTCAGTCTCAATCCAAACTTTTTTCTTTGGTTTGGAGCCATTTTTTATTTCATAGTATTCTTCATTTACAGGTATAACCACAGAAGTAACGTTGTCATTTACATCAAAAGTCTTATAGAAAAGATCCGGAGATCCATTTTCCCGCATTGATCTTTTGGCTTCCCCGATACCTGTTCCGAAAGATTCTATAATGCCTAATGCTTTAAACATATCCCTGATTTCAGGATTCTCCGTGTCTCGCTCGTTAAAAAACGTTCTCTCATTCAGATCACTTATGCGTATAGGCGGTAACGGCTTGTTATAATTCACAATGTTTATCTGTTTTTCAGACACATATATTTGAATTGGCTTACCATTTTCATAGTTGTTATGAACAATGGCATTTGCAAGCAATTCTTCCAGCGCAATAATCATGCCACTTTCTTATAATCCAAAACAGATATTTCCTGCATAAGTTTCTTAGCGGCATTTACCATTTTCTCTATCTTAATTGCTACTTCATCAGTATAAAACTTTTCACCACACTGTTCACATTCTTCACAAGGAACATTCTTTATGATAATAAGGCATCCCTTGTAGTTTACCACATGTGTGGTAACACTGTTTACAACAGTCTGGCACTTACAGTACATGCACATTTCATTTCCTCCTTGTCTTCAAATCTTCTTCAAACTTAACCGTATTAGGATAGTATGCTGTAATTATATAGGCTTTATCTCTATCCGTTCCTACAACAGTGTGAAGAACTCTCCCATCTGTCACAACACCATAGATTAAACAACTTGGATAAGGATAATCATCAGGATAGTCTTCTATAACTTCTCCATTCATAATGCAATTCTTAACATCATCTATACTTATATCTCTATCGCCCATTCGCTCCAAACAATGGGTTGACCATTTTACATTTCCTGATTCTATCAATTTTCGAATAACGTCTATTGTCATACCATTTACCAGTTTTCAAACTATTTATTCCGCATATTTCTCAGATCGGTGTTCTACCAGGTTGCTTCCTTCCAATCCTAGCATTTTGAGACTTTATTACTGCTTCCTTTGCGATGATGTCTCTCATCGCAAATACAAGCTTTTTCCCTGCTTCGTTTAAGCCTTCTCTATGCCAAGAGCCTTATTGTACTCTTCCTCAGTATACTGTTTTAGTATTCTTTCTTTTGAGTCTCCGTATTTTACCATATCACGGATCGCATCAAGACGCTCGTTATCTCGACCTTCCCTTAATCCCTTACTTAAACCTTCCTTTAAGCCTTCTTTTAAGCCTTCTTTCTTGCCATCCTCCTTGAATAACTGCATGGTCTCGACTTCATTATATTCTGTCAACAGCATACCCCGTACCTCCGATCTGTGCGCCATCAGAAACGGCTTTCCCCATTTACTTTCGCCATAGCAGCTACTTGAGCCATAAGTTCCTCGATCCTAGCATTTTGAGACTGTATTACTGCATCCTTTGTTTGGATTTCCGCTTCCTTTGTTTGGATTTCCGCTTCCTTTGTTTGGATTTCCGCTTCCTTTGCTTGTATTACAGCATCCTTTTCTTTTACTGCAGCCGTAACTGCTGCATCCATTTCTGGTTTCATCAAGGTTTTTAATGCTTCACACACTGTCGGTATCCCCCTTAACTTTTCAAAAATTTCTTTATTTTCCGAAAGCACCAATTGTAGTACCGAATCAGCATTTTCCCTATCTTCCTTTACGATAAGATCTCTCATCGCAAATACAAGCTGCTTCCCCGCTTCCATATCCATCTTTGACGTCAACGCCTTAAGCCACTTATGCTCAAGCTTATTTAATTCAATGGATACTATGATCTGCATAGGAAAAATAATCTTTTTTCCAGTCACATAATATATTCCCGGATAATGCTCCCTAACTCTACATCCATGCTCTTCAAACCACTTAATCAGATCAACCGGTTTTCCTTCGCGCACAAGCGAGATCGTCAAATCCTCTGCCTTGATAGCATCCGCTTCAGGACACACAGCCTTGTAAAGACACGAATAAGCCAACGTTTTGAAATAATCATCTATTCCCAATTCATCTTTCGGTGACTTATACTCAAAGATGTTGTGACCCTCAAATATCCGACCTATCTCATTTTCAATCTTTACGTCCTGCGTTTTCTTAACAATCAGCAAATCTATACGGATCGGTTTCGTATTCAGCGTTCGCTCTATATCAAAACTAAGATCTTCTTTATTTGCACGTAACTCCAATTTCATCGCAGAACAAAACGGCGGATGCCACTGTGTTTTTTCAAACTCTCTCATTTAATCTACGTCTTTCTCAGATATAAAAAGACGCTTAAACAAAAACGTTCTCTATACCTGTATATTAACATCACCAAACAACTCATTCAAATTAAAAATGCATAACTCAACGCCATTACGGAAACAGTTGTTCGGCAGACAATATACCAAACAAATTTTCTTGCGTCAATACATTCTCGAAAATATATTCGCAATTTCACCAAGTTAAATCTCCTCTATTTATTTCTATATCACTGTCAGATTTCAATTATATGGATTTTCCGACAAAAAATAATAGCTCACCATGGGAGCCACATTTCGTCTTCCTTCATATCCTTCTGTATTAGCATCTCCTGCTCTGCGTGAGAAATCTTTCCTTCAACAAACATCCGATAATGCTCTTTGGGATTGTTACGAAAGCATGACAGGACACGACACGAGTTGTGTCCACAAGCTCTGAAATCATTTGCCAACTATTACTTCCTCATTCTTTGCTCTTACTCTCTTCCTCTTTCATGGTCAGAAAGGCATGCACATATCCCAATATCCTATCCCTGCTCGATTTCTCCAACTTGTTAAACTCCGAAACCAATACTCCTGTATCTGTGGTAATATCTACGACATAGTATTGCTGATTTCGTCCTCTGCTCGCCGCAGGATTCACTCCGGACAACAACCACTCCGGTGATACATCCAGCACCTTGCATATTACCAATATCTTATCCGAAGAAGGGTTCGTCTTTTTCTTTTTCCACTCACTGATCGTGCTTTGCAGTATTCCGGTTTTCTCGGAAAACTCCTTCTGCGTCATAGAGAGCTGTCTTAATCTTTCAAAAATTCTTTCGCTTATAGTCATATTCCTTAAAAGGGTCCTTACCCCAATGGTGCGAGATCAAATCCTGCTTTTACCACCAAGTGTAGCAAGCTGTGCCTTAAGTGCCGCGATTTCAGCATCTTTTTCTTCATGCTGATTCTTGAACTGCATATATATTCTTTCATCTCTTTTTTTCCAACACTTTACACATCTTCTGCCTCCCTTCTCCGTTAGCTGCACCATAAAGCTTACTATCTCCGGACAATATTCCCGCCAGCGCCATGATGCTTTCATCTATCTCCTTCTCATTACTGTCTGCTGTATCATCATATATGGCAGACAGTATTATTCTTAATTCTTCCAATAATCTGTGTGGAAATGAAAGATTTTTATCATCTCATTTTAAAACCTTATCTACAATAATGTGCATTTATATTATCACAAACATATATTCTCGTCTATGACTTCTTTCACCTTTTGCACAGTATTTCACTTTTATGTATCAGTAATCAAAAAAAAACGAGTTTTCCGTGTGCCCCGTGTGTCAGAATAGATGCGAGTTTAGCCTATCACAATCTATAGATAACTTCTTGTGGCTGGCTAAACTCATTTTAGTCTCATTTCCCTACCATTCCCCATGTAGCTCTTCAATCTTCAATCAAGTTAATGTTTACGATTTGTTAACATTTCCGCCATATTTTCTTCATGGGGTCTGACCCCAATGTGGTCAAATTAAGCTCGCAAACCGCATAAACACTGACTTTTTAAATATTCATACATCATCAAGTCTCTAGATTTCCTGATAAACAGGGTATTTGGAGGCTATTAATTTTTTGTTTACAATTACAAATTTAATATCAAAAAGAGGTTGACAAGACCTCCAAATTTTGCGGCCGCTTCGCGGCCCATTGATCAAGGAATTATTCGGTTCCCGCCAAAAAACTTGATCGATTATGGAGGTGTCTCTTATGACCAAAAAAGCAATCTGCGAATTGATAGTTCAATCCATAAAAGACTATCTTGCAACCCCTTCCCGCCTTGATGCGTTCAAGGCAAAGAACCGCTTTGTTAGAAGTCGGCTATTATCTATTATACACGTAATTATGTATTTATTGTTTTCAACAAAGGCTTCTATGGATACAAATTTATCCAATATAAAGCGTGACTTATGCAATATTACTTCATTCCCTAAAAGAATTACCAAGCAGGCGCTTTCGGCCGCAAGGCAGGGAATCAATCCTCTTCTATTTAAGGAACTCTTTGATATTTCTGTAGATTCTTTCTACAAAAATATTCCAAAGCGCAAGACCTGGAATAACTTTTTTATTTTTGCAATCGATGGTTCAAAATTTGAACTTCCTAACTCTGCCAAAAACTTTGAGCATTTTGGAGAAATGTTCAATACCTTTGATCCTGGCAAGAGATATACTCTGGCTTTGGCTTCGATTGTGTATGACGTACTCGATGACTATATAGTACACGCATCGATTAATCGTTATCTGGCTTCTGAAAGAGATGCTGCGGAAAAACATCTTGAGAATCTTGAAGCTCTTGATATATATAAGGATTCAATAGTTATATTTGACCGCGGTTATTATTCCGAAAAAATGTTTCGTTACTGTGTATCACACGGTCATAAATGTGTTATGCGTCTTAAAAATAACTATAACCTTTCAAAGGCATGCGGTAAAAAAGAGACTTCCATCAAAACTATTCTGGAAGGAAATAAAAAAGAAGGCACAGTGGATATTACTATCCGAGTTATATCTGTAAAACTTGATACCGGTGAGTATGAATACCTTGCTACCAATGTTGTTGATAAAAATATCACTACCAAGATGTTCCGAGAATTATATTTTCTTCGCTGGCCTTGTGAAGTTAAATACCTTGAACTCAAAGAACGTTTACAGATTGAACACTTTAACGGTGCCACTCCTGTTGCAATCATACAGGAGTTTTACATAAACATGCTTCTTTCTAATCTGTCCGCTCTTATAAAAAATGAAGCAGATATTGAAATTGAAAGAAATGCGAATCCTTCAAACAGGCACAGGTATCAATCCAACAGATCTTTTATTATCGGACAGATGAAATTACTTCTTCCAAGGATCTTATTTAATCTGGCACCCATCTCAACTTTGGATGATATCTTATTTGACGCTTACAAGGTGAAATCACAGATTCAACCGGGAAGAAAATTTAAGCGGAAAGCAAAAAAGGATAACAAACGGAC
>JNJK01000039.1 GCA_000701625.1 Lachnospiraceae bacterium MC2017 | reverse complement strand
TCGATATATGATGCTTGCAGTAGAAAATCGAGAATCGGAGGATCCCCGAACCTTAGGCGAACTGTTTGCATATTTCATGGACGAGGTAGCTGATGTCACATTTACTTATGCTTTCAACATCATCATGGAGATTTTTTCAAACATGATGATTGAAGAATTTGATCTCGATGAAGAAAAAATATCTGCAATGATAGACAAGTTTATATCTGCACTCACACCTTCCATGCAACGTCATTTACAGGTAGCGTGATTGGTACTTAATTGCCAATTTTTATTGAATTATCAAGATTCAGCTGCAGTTTTATAACTGCGAAGTTTCAGTTAGATACATATGACCTTTTGTCATTGGATTGCAATGCATGGTAATAGCCCCAACTACATCGTTATCTCCTATAATAAACTTATGTTCTCGCAAAGATTTAATGTATTTTTTTAGTGACAAAGAGCTTTCGAATATCTTCTTTTTTCCTTTGAATAGCTGAACAATATGTGCGTCCTGCTGAGAATTACTTTTCTGATCAAGTTTGTATATTGTATTCATGATCTGTTTTGAAATAATTCTATTTGCCTCTGTATTACAATGAGCCGGTCTATCCAAAAACCACTCATTTTTCAACAGAGCTTTATTAAATGCGTCCGCCAAAGAAATCGTTATTATTTCACCTGCATCATCATCATCATCATCGTCGAAAAATCGTCCCTCTTCTACTAAAATTACAATATCTCCAGGACATATTGGTAATGAGACAATATACCTATATGTATTATTTAAGTCTGTTCCACCTCCCACGCCACAATTCATAACTATATACGGCATATTACTATCATTAACCATGCTTTGAATAATAGAAGCTATTGTATGCGAATCTTCTACCATAGCACCCCTTGCAGTGCACGGACCAAAAACATATATCTTGTGCTTATATTCATCAGGCTGATTTGTTGTTACCCGCATTCCCCCAATAACATTATAAAATTCACTTTTACAGTCAAATAAGCACTTATATATTCCATTATTAATAACTTTACTTAATCGATTTTGGTCAAGGCATGAAATATAATCCCCTGAGTCTCTACCACCAAGTAAAGTCTCAGTAAATTCATAATCCGCTTTTCCAAATCCTGCAAGCCTATCCAATGATTCTTGGCTCAAACAAGTTAGCATCTGTTTCTCTGGTATGACAGCATATACAAAGCCAACTTGTGCATTTCTAAAATATTTGATCAAATCAGGATATTTTGAATAGAATACTTTCCTATTAGTACTATCCGACACAAGATTGTTTAACATAACAAACTTATTTATTTTGGTAACATGCATCTTCCTGTACAACTTTATTTTTCTAAAAGATAAAAAAAGAACATTCGCATTTTCTCTGAGCTCATTTACTTTATCTATAAAAGATACATTTATATTATATTCCGGAAATATTAAGCGTATAATTTTTTCAGCAATAGGTTTTGAACTGCAACAACACACGTACTCATCTCCAAATGACTTTATTATTTCTTTTCGGATATATAATATTTCGTCTGGCGATAAACGCTTTATCTTTTCACAAAGTTTTTGTTCATCAGAAATATCATTACAGTTTCTCGGCAGTTGACTATCAATATGTATTTTTTTTGAATTACAAAATTCCTCCAAATAATAAACACCAATCACTTCATCGAAATCATTAATCACATATAAATAATCCTTATCGACATTTTCAAAAGCTTTTCCCACTTTCGAAGTGTTATCTAAATCTTTTTCGTATATGCAATTAATATTCGCTGATTTTATCGTATCCATATACTCTTCCACATCGATTACAAGGTTTAATATCCCTGCACTCTAACTCCTGTTGTTTTTTGCGCAAATATGCTATACGTTCTCCATTAAAAAGCTCATTCAATGATAATTCTCTTGCATCACCAATTACAAACTCATTATTATAATCCCAGCAACAAGCGCCAACACTTCCATCTGCGTAGTATACAATTATTCTAAAAGGATCCGTACAGCATCTTATTTGCTTTGAAAAATCCGGCTCAACAAATGTAGAATTGCCGCCGTCCAAATAACAGTGCATCTCCTTAAAGTAAAATTCCACATTATATTTTTCCCATTTTTCAATATACTTTTCCTTCTGTTTTTTTGTGTCATCTGTTAAAAGCATCTGCATAACGACACGTATATTTTTTTTCTGACGTTTGCGTTCTTTTAAGAAGTATTTAATATTTTTTTCAACAGTATCATAATGGCAGTTGATACGAATAGCATCATATGTTTCTTTTGATGTCCCATCAACGCTAAAAAAAATCAGATTAAGCCCTGAATTCAGGAGTTTCTCTGTTATAGTCTCTGTCAACAGCATAGCATTTGTATTTATACCAACTTCTTTTACTTTGGGTAGTTTTTTACATACATAGTTTATCCTTTCCGCAATATTATTATCACATAATGGCTCGCCTTCTTTATGTAAAAACAACTGCGTATTTGACAAATCTATACCCGCCATTCCAGATATAATCTTATGAAAAACAGAATCCTCCATTACAATTTTTTTTCGTTTCATCCTATCATGTGGACACATAATACAATTGGCATTACAAAAGTTTGTAGTCTCTATATATATAACTTCAGGTATCATTTTTCATTCTCACCTATAACTTGGTCAAATATTCTAAAACTTTTTGTTTATCATTATTTTTGTCTAAATTAAAGGTATTATCTGTTCTCAACAAACAGGGCTGAATTAATCCTTCATTAGTCAATCTAATTGCTTTTATCCCTTCAACGCATAAATCTTTGTATTTACATTCAACACATGAATAGAAAACATCTTGTTCATTAAGATAACTTTCTTTTAAATTTAGAACGCAACCGTTTTTTAAAAAAACTCTTTTAGACGGTAAACTATACGGATTGTCATATTCGAGAATATTATCAATTATCCAATATTCAGAGATTAAATTTTCTATTTCAGAAAAATTATATTTTAACTTATCAATATCTTCTTGCCCCGGAAACGATAGCAAATTTAAAACATCTACTACAATATTCAGATCCTTTACATCCTCGATAAGTTGATAAAAATCCTTTTCATTTTTTTTCTTTTGCAAAACATAATTAATCTTATTGATTTTTCCTAATTTAGCCAAAAAGATGATATTAGTTTTTATCTTTTTACACAGATTTACTGTATTCCCTGTATTTAAACAAAAAAACTCATCGTCCCAGCCATGAACAGATATGTTTAGTCTGTCTAATCCACATTCAAACAGATTAAGATACTTTTCTACTGGTGCACTTCCATTACTTACCATTGACAAATCTATATCCGTGCCAATATTTCTTATTGCCTTTGTTGCCTCATATATTCTGCTATATAGCATAGGTTCCCCGCCCATCAACTTTATTTTTCTGTAGCCTATATCATATAGCATCTGAACAGTCATTAATAAAAGATCAAAATCTATTTCATTGTTTGAAAAGTCACAGCCTTCCTGATGACAAAACGCACATGACAAATTGCATCTTTTAGTCAAAAGTATCCTAACGTACTGAATATTTTCAACTTTCATTATCTTTCCACCTTTTCATATTTTAATCGCTTCCCCAAAATCTTACTTATAATATAAATATTAGGTCCTACAGATTTGAGACCTATTGCTATAGGCAAACATACCCAATCTATGAATCTGACATGAACATCAATTTCCATAATTTTATGTGCTATAATTGGAAAAACATAACAATACATAACTCCCATTACTAAATATGCACCCAACACTCTCATGTCTACAAATATTGCACAGATAACAATTACTACATAAAGCCAAAATGTCCATGCCCATCTTGCCTGGCTCCATAATCCATCAACTAACTGTAACCATGCATTTGTCTTATAGTGATCTTTAGCCCATCTGTAAGCTGATAAAAGATTCATACATCCGCCGAACCATCGTTTATGTTGTTTGACGAGGGTTGATATCTTATGTGGTACATCATCGTTGCAAAATTCGTGCAAAGGTCGTACCTTTATATTTGACATTCCCAATCTGTATCCCAACTGGATTCCATCGGTAATTTCGTATTCTGGAAATTGAAAACTATTGTATATTTTCTCCGTAATGAACTCACCATGACCAATAAGATATAGATGCCTTCGGCTTAACTCATTATTTTTTTTTGAATATTTAATCCACATTGGCAACTCATTTATAGCTGTCCATGTTGATTGATATAAAGCATTTGCTATTAACAAAGGATTCTCTTTTGCTCTTGCCATCTCATTTGCTGCCATAGCAAAATGTACTGGCTGCTGACAGGCGCCTACCTCTTCATCACTAATAAAACAATTAATAACTTCTTGTAAAGTACGTTCTGATGGCAATGAATCAGCATCATATACTCCAACAAAATCAAGCTCCGCTATTCCTTTTTTTTCTTTCACATAATTAACAGCATAATTCAGCTGCGTGGCGCGATCACCGCCTTCATCACTAGCCTCACAATAGTCAATGTCAATATTTGATGGCAAGTCTTTGCTATATTCATTTATCCAATTTGCAACGATATCAATTGTTGATGCTTTATCTGATTTGACTTCCCTGTTCGTTCCAACTATAACCAAGTGCAAATTGATGCTATCAACTTGCATTTTCATAAAATGATTTATTGTTTTCTGAATAATGCGTTGCTCTCTTAATACAGGAATTAAAACTAATGCATTAATCTTTCTGCTGCTTTTTACATATTCTATATCTTCTCTTAAAAATTTTTTCACAATCACTAAATGATATACATACAAAATCAAGCGAAAAACAAACGGTATACTACCTATTATTATCGCAATACGCATTTACATACTCCTCTGTTTTTAAATCTAATGTGCATTTTGAACATGGTTCATATGCATTTCTGCAAATACCATGTAATTGTCTTAATTCAAGATAAGTTTTAGAATTCCAAATTTCTAACATTGTATTTTTACTAATATCTCCCATGATATATTTACCATCTGAATCCATACAACACAGACAAACTCTTCCATCAAACAATATAGTCATACTTCTAAATGCTCGGTCACAATGCTCGTAGCATTTATCTGCAAGTGTTCCAGACACATCACCTAAGTAATTGTATGTTTCATAGGCACTACATGGATATTTTTCCCAAAGTGCATAAAAATCACTTTCACTATCAGCATTATCGGTAAATATCGGCATAGATATCCTCATTGGAATATCTTTCAATACTTCAAAAGCACGGCAAATGTTCATATAACTATTCTCAAAATCAAGCCCTGTGACTTTTTCGTATATCTCCTTATTCCCACCGGGAAAACTAAATACAATCTGATCAATATTTCGTATAAAAGCCAATTTATTTATAGCATTTTCTGTTAACATAGAAGCATTTGTAAAAATTGTAATTTTAGCATTTGGGGCATATTTATTAATAAGGTGAAGTTTGTCCACAAAATCACGTCTTAAGAAAGGCTCACCATGCAAAAAAGGAGTTATATATTCCACGCTATTTTTATTCGCTTCTTTTAATATTCTAATAAACAACTCATCTGTCATATATCCTTTATTTCTTGTCATATGTGGTATATTGCACATTGCACACTTTGCATTACAGCTATTGTTAAGTTCAATCTGAACATATTTAGGCGCCTTTGGAGCAACTATGCTATAACTTCTCTTCCATTTATGAACATCAACAACCTTCAATTCTCCATTGTGTAAAAATATATTTTCAATGTTGATATCATACGGAACAATTCTTAGCTGTCCACATTTTTTGATAAAATCATCTACTTTTTGTCCATATGGAATACCATCTTCTGTTGTTAAAATACTTTCATCAAATATGCAATTGGTAATATCTTCAACAACCTGTGCAAATAATATTGAACCACTTGGAAATTCTAGCGTTCTCGATAACCATTCATAAGATATTGGGCACTTATTCTTTACTAACAACAATTTATAAATATCAGGTGCCATATTTTCTTTATTCATGATTTTTTGAATAGAATATTCATTTAACAATCTGTGGTATTCATCTATAATATCCACGTTTACTGGATACTTGATAATCTTTAATCCACATCCACCCTTTTCGACACCTAATTCTTTCGTTTCATCATTACTTAGTGGGATATACCACGAAGTTTTTCCTATTGCACCATTTCGACTTTTTCCATTATATATATATTCATTTTTATCCTTTACTTCCAGCTCTATATCAAATATTTCTAGCCCTAACTTAACAAATATTGATTCAAGTTCTGACCACTGATAGACCATCTGTCACCTCATTAAATAGAATTTATTCCTTCTACCTGTATAATAAATTCTTTTATTCTTTCCCATTCTTTCAACTTGGTATCTTTAAAATGATACATTATGCCTATCTCATCATATTCTGATCTTTTACTCATTATCTCGTTAAATATCCGCTCCAAATCCTTATAAACGATGGTCGGGACATAATCTTTAATTATATCTACAGAGATATCTCTGTTATTATGATAATTAATCGTATTATCCTTTTGAGCTGAGTAAATCGAAAACCCTAACTCAGAGATAATCTTAATTGTTCCATTACTTGTATTATTCCAAGGTGGAACATATCCCTTAATCTCATAACCAAGCATTTGTTCAATCTTTTTTTTCCTTTAGATATGAGAGATAAACGATATTGATAATCCATATGGTCAGGAAATTCATCACACCAACCTTTTTCCACATGATTTTCGTGCTCATACCCATGTTGATATATACAGCAATGATCAAATTTTTTAATAAGCTTGACATAACGGACATCAAATAATTTAGGCACAACAGCAATAATAAAAGCCTTTGTATTATTCTCAAAAAAATCCAGTATCTCAGCCATTTGTTCGTTATATTCTCCAACATCATCGATCCTATGAAAAATCTTCATTTGAAAAAAGTCCTTTCTCCCTAAGATCTACCCTTATTCTATGAGGCCCAATATGATAAAAAATACCTGGTTCAAATTGTGCATTTCTAGGATGTAGGCCATAAAAAAATTGCATCTTTTCGTACTCACTTTTTATGTCAATGTCCATTGCTTTAAGCGTGTCTTTTCTCATAACATTACAGCAGTTCACCCAATGCATATCTGCAACCTTAAATGTAATATTGTTCACCCTTATTATTTCATCAAAAACAATCTTCTTCTTTGTAATAAAATTGAGACTTGAACCACCGTAGAAAGTATCATCATACCTGTAGTCACGAATTCTAACCTGCCCTATTTCCGCATGTTCATTTAATAATTGCCATATTTCATCAACCGGTATTTTACCTTTGCATTTCCAATCATCTTCTAAAATGCAGAATAAATCGGCATCGCAATTCAATAATTCCTTAATTAAAATATGATGTCCTATTTCAATATTCTCATTCATATCACTAGCTAGTGAAAACGAGTTATACTTGTATTCTAACCCGTACTGCCCAGCATACTTTCTATTTGATATTTGATATTCTTCAGCAGAACCATTATCTACCAATATAATTTTTGAGTTTCCATTTGAATTATGCTGAAAAAAGGACTCTAATGTTTCTTTTAACAGCTCATCTCTATTGTATGTTAGTATGCCTATCGCCAATTTTTTCATTTCTCTTTATGTGATGTACTCATAACCGTACACACCACTTTTCCCTTTCTTTTTTGATAACACAATTACTATATCCAGTCACTTCGATTCAGGCCGAACATAGAACCATTCACTCCCGGAGCTTGAATTGTAAGTTGTAAGACTAATAATATGTTATTAGCAATAATCAGCATTTCCAAAAACCTGGAATCATACTTTAGCTGTCTATATGCAAATAACACGAAGACACATTTTCCACTTTCTGAGCTAACTCAGCAATTACTCTAACCTGCTGAAAGATTACCTGTATTATCCACTTATGTCACATCTTAAATATCGTCATCAATTCATCATCCAAATACTCCTCCAAGATCCTATCAGCATCCATATTTCCAAAACCGTGATAAAACTCCTCTGCGACGCCTCCGGCGATTGCTCCTAAAGTATCACTGTCACATGGAAGACTAAAAACATTTCTGATGAATGATTCGTAATCAGTGCTTTCATAAAAACACCTCATCGCAGCCGGAACCGAGCCCTGACAACTAACATCCCATTCATATCTCGGACGCATTTCTTCAAGCGAATATCCTATGCTGTACTCATAATCACTTACCGGATATTCTTTCAAAACATAATCAAAAATTTCTTCCTTGCTTTTTCCGTGCTTAGCCATCCAAATGCAGGTAGATGTGACTACCGCCCCTTTTATCCCTTCCGGATGATTATGTGAAACCGAAGCAACATCAGCAGCTTTTTTCTGCATCGTTTCGTAATCCTCAAATGCTTCACCAATGTATGCTGTCCTCATCGCACTGCCGTTTCCCCAGCTATTATATGGTTCGTGGATCGGTCCCATTATCCATCTATAAAATGAACCGCCATAGCCGCAATCAGGATATTTCCGTCCCACTTCAACCATAGTTTTAACAAGATCTTTACCTTCTACAAACGCCTTCTTAACAGCCAGTGTCATTACAGTATCATCCGTAAATCCGATAGGAAGACCACTGATAAGCGGCACATTCCTCCAGTCCAAATCTTCAGGTCTGGTAAACTCATACTGTGAACCTAAAATATCTCCTAAAATTGCTCCTTTAACTGCCATATCAATTATCTCCTTCCTCTGTTTCCACGTCTGCGATAATCTTCGTTAATTTCATCACACCATTCACTGTCAGCAAGATCTCTTGCAACAGTTTTCGCACTTTCAGACTTCATTACAGAGCATACAGCCCGTGTCACACCTGCAAATACACTGGCAGTACCAATCTCATCACAAACGTAATTAACAGCCCTGTCCTTGCAGATTCCATATTTCTGCGCTTCCGCATAAGCATCTATATTTGCTCCGATAAAAATGAACTCCCATCCGTATTTATTCTGTTGCTTCTTGATCATCCTTGCGATCCTTTCACGAGAATAGTTTCTGCTCGCATTTTCCATTCCGTCTGTAGTTATCACAAAAATTGTTTTTTCCGGTCTATCCTCTTCACTCGCATACTTGTGAACATTCCTTATATGATGGATTGCCCCTCCGACAGCATCGAGAAGGGCTGTACAACCTCTCACAAAATACTGTTCATACGTCATCTTCCCGATTTTTTCAATCGGAACCCTGTCATGAATAACTTCACATTCATCATCAAAAAGAACTGTAGATACGATTGCCTTTTTTCCGGTTTTCTTCTGTTTCTCCATCATAGAGTTGAATCCCCCGATCGTATCTGCTTCAAGTCCGCTCATTGATCCGCTTCTGTCCAAGATATATATAATTTCTGTTAAACCTTTACTCATTGTCATTACCTCCGACTAAAAAAATCATCCGGATATCCTTTACTCGAAGCGCTTCTTGTTTTGATGATCATATGATACCAACTGAGAAAAGAAAAAAGGTCAACCCGAAGGCGACCTTTATAGTTAACAGCTTGAAAGCGGATCCAGTCCGTAATCAAACAACACCATATCTATTTTTATAACGCTGTAATTTTTTTGCTCTATGAAATACTCTACAACAACATCAGTCTGTGATATAGGCGACAGAGCATATCCGGCAAGTCTTAAGAAATCAACTGTTTCATCCATATTGAGCCGCAATCCCACCGCAATAGAAAGGACCTTTCCCTTTGAGGGCTTTACCTGCCCCTTTAAGAGCTTTGAAAAATACTGCTTTGAAATATTGGCCGATGCGTAAACTTCTGAATTCTTTAACCCTTTTTTGTTTATCAGCAGTTGGAGATGTTTTTCAAATGACTCCTTATAAATTCCCTTTATTGCATCGTCCAAAGAAACTGTTGCCTTTAATAAAGCACTCCCTGATGTACGAGCTGCACTATCGGCATATGAAACACTGTCTTCGTAGTCGTCCAGATCTTTGCTATCCTCAGTATAGCTTTTACTCTGGTATTCCTCAGCAAGCGTATCGGAGACATAGTCATCATCTATATAGCTGAGAACCTCTTCTCCGAGCTCACCAGATATTTTTACCGACTCCTGGCCGAATACAACAAGATAAATATCAATATCATATTCCTGCAGAAATCTTGTAAACGCATCTACGGCAATCTCCATCCCAAGTTTTTTAGGAAATCCATAGGTTCCTGTGGCAAGAAGCGGAAATGCTATTGATTTACAGTTATTATCAACGGCAAGCTGTAGCGACTTATCATAACACTGTCTTAAGATTTCTGCCTCTCCCAGATCGCCGCCCCACCACCACGGACCACTTGCATGAATAATGTAATTCGCATCCAGATCAAATGCCGGAGTGATCACAACGTCTCCCGGTTCCAGTTTTCCAATCTTCTGGCGTTCACGAAGAAGCCTGTCTTCTCCGGCAGCTTTATATATAGCAGAGGCAACACCGCTGCCAACTGTAACATCCGGGTTGGCTGTATTTACGATAGCATCTGCTTTAACCTTAGTGATATCGTTCCTTATTATTCGAAATGGCATATTTCTTCCTTTCGCATCTACATATAAAATCGCCAACAAGCTGTTGACGATTCTGTACTGACAGATATATTTCAAAAAAGCTCATATACTTAAGATTAGTAAAAAAACCGATTTGACTTTGGAATAATAACATTCAGGTCAGCACTTATTGTTTTGTATAATTCCGTTCCATATCCATTCTTTTCATTAATTTCTGAAATATCTCTGCCAGCGGATGGAAAGTGGACAGTTGCCCCAAATCAGATAAAAGAAATCTGATTAACCGCTTTTTTACGATTAATTACATTATCATAGAAATACACATCTCTATGATTTAAGATTGGAAAAAATTCAAAAATGTTATGAGCTGCATTCATTCTTAAATTAAGGGGTATTTCATAAATGGTCTCAGCCAATCCGCCTGCAATACAAGCTATTGTATCTGAGTCACTACCTATTGATATTGCATTTTTTACTACATCTTCAAAAGAATCTCCTTCTAAGAACGCAATAATTGCTCCGAGTAATGATTTCTGACAAGCTTCATGAAATGTGTATTTCTCACGTATCTCATCCAGTTTTTGACAAAGATTGTATTCGAATTTACTTTCGATATAATCTTTCATTTCTTTTTTTGTGCTCCCAGTTCTTAGAAGATAAATCGCAGATGCCACGGCTTGTGCCCCCTTGATTTCTTCCGGATGATTATGTGTTACTTCAGCTGTAAGTTTTGCAATCGCTAACGTATCTTCTAGGGAGTCACAAAACCATCCAATTGGAGAAACTCGCGTTGTCACTCCATTTACACAGCTATCGTATGGAACTTTAGTATCACTATTGAGCCATTTATAAAAACAACTCCCATAACCAGCATCTGAAACAGTTTCTACATAATAGTCCATCCAAAATATTATTCTTTCTTTGAATTTTTCTTCATTTCCACCCAAAATAGTTTCATCAACAAATTCTAATAATGCTCTGGATACTGCAATAGTCATAATAGTATAATCCGTTGGTAACGAATACTTTGTAAAATAAACAAGACGCTTATCATTTACAGAATTAGATTCGTAAATACTACCATACATGTCACCGATGATTGCACCTAGCATAAATACCTCACTTAGAAAGACGATTTCGGAAGGCTTGTCTTTGCTTTTATATAAATATAATTTGGAAACAAATAATGTTTTTTACCGGAATGATGGGATGAAGAAAATGTCATTCCTCTGCTGATTCTTTTATAAGCGTTACACGGAATAACTTTATTGTCGTGCCATCAGTTTTGATATTATTTTTTTCGAGTCGTTCCAGATTAGCTTCATGGCACCATATTTTTGCGTCGTGATCATCAAATATATGATCAGTATATACTCGCTTTATGTTACTAACGTGGGTAAAGCCTTTGTAGATAGTGATTGTTTCTGTATCATCTATAACTTTTAATTCCTCATTATTATCAAGAATTTTATAAAGCCTTTCAACATCATAATCTCCGGTGTCAATGATAAGAATTGTTATAGCTTTTCTATTTCCACCGGGAAGTATATTGTTAATTGGTAATTGATAATTATTTTGTGTCATGAGTTTCAAAAGGTAGATTGGGGTGTTAATATATGTTTCTCTTTCTTGGGCAATTTCTTTTTCTCTTTTTGCGTACCATTTTTCTTTTTTTTCTTGTTCTTTTTTTTCAATTACAATTTCAGCTATTCCTAAAGAAGCTAACCCTGCAACAAACACTGACGTACAAATGCCAATCATTGTTTTTATTTTCATTTATAATTCTCCTTTTTGTAATTGCATCACAATTTGTGTTTCTATCTAATCTTTTGAGAACAGATTTATGAATGGTATCAAATTCAGCTAGTTCATTAACTGGAGTATACCAGTTTGTTAATATACCTATCGGCTATTTATGAATAAAAATGAAATTAATGGCATCACCTGTTTACACTTCAACAAAAATAGGATTACCACGATAAGCATATTACGTATTCGCAAGCAGTGCACGGCGGTACCGCTCGTGCTTTTGCTTGTTGGTGGGTACTCCCCCAATCCCCCAGAAACTGACCGAAAAACGGTCAGGCTACGCACCCACTTCGTGTGCGCTGAATGCTTTTGAATCTGCTGAAATAAAAAAAGCGGGTGAACAACATCTGTATAAATGCCATCCACCCGTAGGATCATCTTTCCTGCTCTTTCTTATTTTTGTCTTCTCTCTGTCGCTGCTCTTCATCAATCTTTAGGAACTTATCTATGTCATGTTTTGCAATCTGATAGTCCATCATCTCCTTCTTTGCTGTGCGATACTCCTCATAGAGTTTCTTCTTTTCCGCGAGAATCCTTCCATACTCTTCAGATAATTCTTTCCACTTCGGAAGTTTCTTCAGCTGCATCCTGTCAAAAGTTTCCTTCGCTGATTTATGGATCAGAATATCTTCCCTATGATACTTCTCAAAATACTTCTTGCTATAGCCAGCCTTACGATACTCAGCATAAACATCTTTTGTCTTTGAATAATTCCTTATAGCAGTCTTCAATTCAGCAATCTCTGAAAGCCTTGCTTCTTTTAATTTTATCGAATCGGCCAGCTCATGAAATCTGTCGGAACTGCCCTTTGCCTTTTGATCCAGATCTTCATAATCTCTTATCCCATGTTCCTGCAAATACAATAATGCTTTCGATATCTGCTTCACATTGTAGACCTTTGCCCAGCGTTCATAACCTTTGCCTTTTCCCTCTTGCATCTTTTTATTGATGTCGATAAGAAGGTCAAATTCACGTTTTGGTCTTTCCGCTCTCTGATCCGACTCGTCTTCTCCGGTGATCCGCTTTCGTATTTCTTCCTCAGAATACCCTTTTCCCAGAGACCTTAATCTGATAAATCTTTTCTGTCCTGCACCTCTGATCGATACGTGCTTACCGGATTTTATTTCATATCCTACTCCAGCAAGCAGTCTCAGAAATTCCTCATAATTATTGGGACTCCCAGAAATGATCTCATCTATTTTTGTACGAGCTACACTTCTGAAAGATACTCTGTGATAAGGGCTATGATTATCACGCTCCGATGGTTTTCGTGGGATTATAACAGACAACGCATGCTCAAGGCAGACAAGATCACTGACTTTCTGAAGTGCCAATGCTATGAACCATGAGTCACGAAACTTACCGTCACATGAAAGATTTGTGGAGTTCATAATAATATGATTGTGGATATGCGCCCGATCTGTATGAGTCGCTACTATAAATGCATGATTACCTTTGGTGAATCGCATTGCCGTTTCATAGCCAACTTTGTTTGCTTCTTCAGGTGTTATCTCACCCGGTTTGAACGATTGCCGGATTTGATATGCTATGATATCTCCCTTTGGTTTTCTGCCTGTTATACGTAAGTATTCCTGTTTCGACAACAAAAATTCTTCATCTACGGTTTCCTTATCACATGCATAAGATGATATCAGCTGCCCCTGCTCAGTTTTCTCTCCGTTCTTTGCGTACTCTACTCTGTCCTTTAGGCTCTGTGCTATTGTCTTACCTTTATTCTGATGCATTGCTATGAGTCTCGTTGCAGCCAATATTCATCATCTCCATTCTGTATCATCGCTCTTTATCTACATTCTTTTTCTTTGGACTCATTCTGTGCTGTGATTGTGTTTGTTTCAGCTTCTCCAAAACAGATTCTCTTCCCATCCCAAGTTCCGGATGTTTTGTCTCATCAACCGCATATACCAGAGGTTTTAGTTTCATGCCAAAAAGTTGATTTGCTGTTCGGAATGTCGTTCCGGTACTGATTACATTGTCCACAAAAAAATATGATTTTCCTTTTGGAAGTGTTCCGGCGATATATAAATTTAGCTCAGGTACTGCTCCTGTCTCTTTTTGTTCATATAAAGAAATATGCGGAATACACTTGAGGATATCTGCAACCCTTGCTCCTGTGACGGAAGCAATTCTTTCAGCTATCTCTCTTGTATATTCCGCATTTCCTGTATGTTGTGGAGCCGGTATCAGTATGTCGTTTTCTGTAACTATTTCTCTGCCGATCAGATCATCTGCAATTACTTTAACCGCATATTCCTTGAGTTCTGCATCTTCATTTTGTTTTACAGCATGACAGATTTCTCTTACTTCAGGTTTTCCGTAGTAGCTTTTTCCTAGCTTATCCATATCTCTACCTTGCTCCGAGCGTTGCAAGCTGCTTTAGGATTTTTTTCATTTCTGTCCAGAGTTCTTTCTGTTGCTCCTGAAGATCACGTATATCTTCTTCGTATACGCACCCGGTTTCATTAGCTTTCTTCGCATACTGATTCAGATTGTTTGAATTGATGCGAAGGAGACGTATCACCTCCTTCACATCTGACAGATCCATCTGAATCATATATCCGTTAAGTGCCATCTTCCTAAAATATGCAGCGTCCGTTTTTATACCTGACTGCTCTATTCTCTTTCTGATCTTCCGTGCCTCTTCCGGTGTCGTTCGAAAATGAAACTGGACATCACATTTTTCCTTCATCACATCATTTCCATCTCTGTTATGACAGAGCTCTTTTTCTCCGTGACTGACTCTGCAAGCTGGTTCTGCTGTTTGATCTTCTCCTCATGCTCATGGATCTTCTCCATAACAGACTGCTGCTCTGCCTTAAGTTCCTCCTCTTCATCTTTCTTGGAACCGTTATTGATGATACCGTCTATGGAATCATAGTCATCTTCCATTGCCATCTCCGCATTCTTAAGCGGATTGTCATCAGCTGTGACTTTTTCCTCAACCTCTGCTCCGTGTATCTCATCCCATTTCTGCATCTTCTTGATAATAGTTTCCATACTCATAGGCTCCTCATTCTTTCTTTGAAAAATCCAAACTTAAATTTACTCTTCCGTTATCTTCTGTAGAAAGTACCAGCGTTGTATCATAGGTCTTTCCTGTTTTCACCGATCTGCATTTCTTCAGCTTGCATCTGCCATCCTTCAGAAGTGTTACTGCTATTTGCTTTGTCATCTTTTTTGATAGTGCATCCATGAAGCGGTTTTCTTTCCATAGTGCAAACTTGCAGTCCCTGTTGCTGCACATGAAGCCTTTACTCTTCTCCACAACATCAGCTCCACATGCAGGACATTTACCGACAGGTTCATAAGCCGGTTTCATCATGACTTCCGCATCTTTCACTACTTCATAAGTATCAATTAGCCCTGATATCATCTGCTCTATCTCACTCATGAAGTCTTCCGATCTGTAATCTCCATGCTCGATATCTACAAGTTTCTGCTCCCATTTCGCTGTCATGATCGGGGATTGTATCAGCTCCGGAATGACTGTGATAAGTGCCATTCCCTTTTGTGTCGGTGACAGATATTTTGTTTTCTTCTCACCGCTACGTTCTATGAATCCGATACGAACCAGCTTCTCTATAATCCCTGCTCTTGTCGCCGGAGTGCCGAGTCCTTTCCTCTCAGCTTCATCTGGTGTCTCATCAGCTCCGGCTCTTTCCATTGCAGAAAGCAGCAAATCTTCTGTGAATCTTTTCTTTGGTGTAGTCTTTCCTTCTTTAATCCCTGAATCTACAACCGGCAATTCCTTTCCTTCAGACAGGAGATCCGAAGCTGACTCAAGGACATACTTCAGACCATTTTTATCAGCAGTGTCATCCGAATCGTCCTCAGTTTCTTTTTTTCCAAGTACCCATTCCTGGATTTCTTTCCAGCCAGACTTCACCTCTACTTTTGTTTTCGCTGAGAATGTCTGTCCTCCGCATGTTGCTGTCAAAGCATATTCTTTATACTCTGCCGGATCTCCTATTGCAGACAGAAGTCTTGCCGTAATAAGCGACAGTATCTTCTGCTCTCCTGTCGGAAGTTCTGAAAAAACTGCATCTGCTACATTTACAGTAGGTATGATCGCATGGTGGTCGCTCACTTTCTTGCTGTTTATTACAGCATTTACATTCATTGTGAGCTTCTGGATATACCCAAACTTCTGCTTCATTTTTTCTGCCAGGTTCTTCGTGCTGTCTGCCATGTCATCTGTGAGATATCTGCTATCCGTTCTCGGATATGTCACGAGCTTTTTCTCATAGAGACTCTGCGTATAATCCAGTGTCTGCTGTGCTGTGAATCCATAGTATTTATTCGCATCCCTTTGAAGCGATGTCAGGTCATAAAGTAACGGTGGCTTTTCTCTTGTCTCCTTAGTCTCCAGACTTTGTAACACAGTTTTTCCTGCATCATCTACTGCTTTCAGCTTTTCTTCAGCCTCAGCTCTTTCTTTGATACGCTCCCCTGTCATAATGATTCCGGCAGCACTTAGCTGGACAGTGTAGAAAATCTCCGGCTTGAATGTCTGTATATCTGTTTCACGCTTTACCATCATTCCGAGAGTCGGTGTCATTACCCTTCCAACATTCAGCGTCTGACCATAAAGGGTTGAAAAAAGCCGGGTTGCATTTATACCAACTATCCAGTCGGCACGCTCCCGGCACAGCGCTGCTTCATACAGCGCATCGTATTCTGTTGATGGCTTCAGGTTTTCAAAGCCTTCCCTTATGGCACTGTCTTCCATTGATGAGATCCATAATCTTTCAAAAGGCTTGCTGCATCCTGCCTGGTTATATACCAGACGAAATATCAGCTCACCCTCCCGTCCTGAATCAGTTGCTTCCACAAGACTTGTAACATCATCCCGTTCCATCAGATTCTTCAAAATCTTAAACTGATCTTTCGTACTGTCCGTTACGTTATACCTGAAGTGGCTCGGAAATATCGGCAGGTCATCTTTCTTCCACTTCTCATAATTCGGATCATATTCCTGCGGTTCTGCGAGCTCTATCAGATGACCGTAGCACCAGCTTACGATATATCCGTTCCCTTCCATATAACCGTTCTTTTTCTCCGTTGCACCAATCACTTTTGCAATGGATTGTGCTACGGAAGGTTTCTCTGCTATTACCAGTTTCACCGGCTTTCCTCCTTTCTTTTGTCAGTTGTCAGCTTTATTGGTCTGTCAGCATATTTCTCAGCTGACTTTTCCGTTTTCAGCTTAATGTAGATTGACTCACGTTCAGGCTCTTTCTTTACCTCTTGTTCCTTATCAGCCATCAGCTCCTGTGCTTTGTCTTCTATAGCAGTTATAAGTTCAGATGCCGCATTACGTATCGTAGTGAGCGATTCCTTAAGTTCTGTCATTTCTTTTCCCTTAGACCACCCGGCTACATAAGCAAAACTGTAATCAGATGTTTCTATTCTGAAATGCTGACAGACCGTATAAGCGACAGATTCAGCCTCCACTTCTTTGCTGGATCTTGTCTGACCGCCATCTTCCCTTGCCTTCTGAGCTTCCATGTTGTGAAGTTTTGCATGAACCATTTCATGGATCACAGTCTTCACATTCTGGATCTCGCTCATTCCTTTTTGGAGTGCTATCCTGTTCTCTTCAATATGAAAATATCCTTTTGTGCTTCCCTTGATATCTTCAAATGCAATCGGAACCGGACTCGCTTGTTTTATCGCTTCAAAGAGTTTCTGATAACCTTCCACACTTCCTGTAAGTTCTGATACCCCAATGGATGGAAGCGGCTCTCCTTCCGTCTGTGACAGATCGAAGGTACTCACCGGCTTGAATGCTGTTATATTTACCTCGACTGTTTCCTTTACCGGCTCACCATCTTTATCAAGGATCTTCCTGCCATGTTCATCTGTCTTATCTTGCTCACGTTCCACCTTATACGGAGCCGGTGCAAGTATCCTTATTCCCTTTTCGCCCTTCTTTACGAACCTTCCCATCTGCTTCCATCCGGTATAGGACTGACACAGCGTTGCATCCGGTTTCTGCATCATGATTAGCAGATTGTTATTAAGGCTATATCTCGGAAACTTTGCCATCGTATCAAGGAACTGTTTGTATTTATCACTCTGAAAGATTTCCGACACACCTTTTTCCAGGCGATCTGTTATATCCTTCATTTCCTGCTTTCGATCCTCAGCTGCTTTCTTAGGATCATAAAATGCTTTTTTCTCTGACACTGTACTGCCCTCCCATTGAAATGAATCAATATCGTGAGCAATCTGCATTGGTGACGCATGAAGAATTCCTTTTTCATTAAATGAGTAATATCTGTCATCCGTGCCGGTAATGATGTGGTCAATTATCGGTATCTGCATCAGATTACAGATTTTCTGCATCCTGTCTGTCAGCTCTATATCTTCCCTGCTGGGTTTCAGATTTCCTGACGGATGATTATGGAAAAGCATGATATATGCTGCATTACTCAAAATGCTTGTTTTAAGGATTTCTCTAGGATGTATTGCTGAAGCGTTCAGAGTTCCGATATTTGCGAAATTCATATTTATCGGCTTCAGGTCACTTTGCAGATTGACTACGACAACTGCCTCACGATCAAATTCCTTAAGCGTCTGATTCATGAGACGTATTGCTGCTTTTGGTGAGTTTATAGGCTCGTCACTGAGTATCGGCGGCATTTTCACCATGCGTATCGCCACCTGATCGAGCTGATATTCTTCACTCATCTTCATCACCTACCGGTACTGTGATCACTGCATCCTGATCTTTCATGGACTTCAGCTTTTCCAAAATTGACTTCGGTGTTGAATGTTTCTCTGACTCTTCCTTAAGTTTCTTCAGACCTTCCACATAGCTCATATATCTTGATCTTCTTCCCATCGTTTTTCCTCCATAACGTCAAAGGAGCGACATCTCTGCCGCCCCTCTGATCATCCACTTATTGTCTGTTATCGTCTTCTGATGAATAATCCGATTCATCGCCTAATGTGCTGAGATAGTCTTCATCATTTTCCTGATAGTCCATATCCGGATCTGATGAAGTGCCTGTGGACTTGGTTCCCTTCATCTTTGTGTATAGATAGAAGGAGATTCCACCTCCGACACCGAGTATCATAAGTAAGAGTATTCCAACATTCGGACCTTTCTTTGCAGGTTTTTCCTCCGGCTCTTCAGGTTCCTCCGTTGGTTCTTCAGTAGGCTCTTCAGTTGGTTCCTCCTTCTGATGACTCTCCAGATATTTTTCCTGCTCCTCTTCATCCATTAGATTCAGAAGATCTGCTTCATCAACCATATTGAGGAAGTGTACAGTCTCATTTCCGTCATCGTCACGGTCTATGATGATATAGAAATAATGTCCTGTCTTCGAGACCACAGTTATAAACTGCTTTCCACATTTTTCTGTGCTTCCGTAATCATCTACCAGTGTCATGTTTCCACTAGGAGTGAGCGGTCCCATCGGTTCTGCAACAGCTTCTTCCGTAGGAGCTATGATCACATCATCTTCTTCATTCTCATTGGAATGAGCATATGCTGTAATGGGATTAAACGCCACAAGACAGATAAACATCATTATCACCGCAATCAATGATTTCTTTTTAATACTTGTCATCTTCGTTATCCTCCTTAACCTCATCAGATTCTTCAGATATCTCTTCTTTGATATCTGAAACAAAATAGCTGTTGTCCTTCTTTTCCTGCGGTTCCGTCTGTAAACTGTTAAGAGCCCCGGATTTCACAAGTGAAAGAACCTGTGCAAGTTCCTCCGGTGTAAGTTTCATTGCTCCCACATCTGAAAGGATCTGACTTGCCTCACCTTCCTTCAGCTTTTCCTGTGCTGCTCTCAGTCTGTTCTGTGCATCGGCTGCACGTTTTTCACAGCGCCTCACTTCATCACGCAGTTTATCGAGTTTTTCATACATAGATTTCTGTTCCTTTCTTTCATGCGAAAAGCCGCTGGGATTTTGGTATCCCAAGCGGCTTAATCATTAAGTCTTCCAAAAGTATAAAAATGCTTTTTCCAATATCGTGTATTGATGGATGTGTACTGGATCGGTGAACCACAGTGGATCATCATACCGTTACCGACATAGATTCCCACATGACTCGCTCCATTTGTGGCATAGGTTCCTTTGAAAAATATGAGGTCTCCGGGTTTTGCTTCATCCGTTGAAACTCTAGTACAGCATCCGAGAAGTCCGTTTGCTGTCTGCCTTCCGACATTCCATCCATTTCCACAATGGTTTATAACCCAGCTTACAAATCCTGAGCAGTCAAAGCCTGTTACCGGACTGTAACCGCCCCACACATACGGAAGCCCCAGATGTCTTTCTGCCTCTCTTATCATATTTGCAAATTTGGTATCCGTTAGAGCTTCAGGCGGTATCTCATAGTCATCATCAGCACCGGGATCAGGTGATACATATGGATCATCTGCAAATAGATAAGGTTTATTTCCCTTTGTCTCCACAAGCAGCCGGAATCTTGCCATTTCATCATCCGTAAATCCAAGTTTTCGTGCTACAGATGCCAGTCCGCTGTTCGTGAGTTTTACTATCAAGATGTGATAATCATACTCGACATCTACATAGTAATATTCCGTTGAAGTGCTTCCATCGGGATTTGTAACTGTGCGGCTCCTTCTTTCTCTCCTGGTTCGCCGCTCTGTCTTTGATTCTGTAGTGAGTTTATATTGCAATTCAAAGATCTCATCCAGACAGTCCTGCACTTCATCTTCTGTGTACGCTTCATACAGCACTGTAAGTATCGCTGCAAGTTCAAATGGATTATGCCCGATTTCATCCGTTTCATAACGATATTCATCATATCCCGGATGTTCTGACTCTATATTTGCGATTTTTTCTCTAAGTTCCTGCTCTTTTGCATCATAGTCTGCTTCAACCGCAAGTATATCAGAGTCTTCCGCGCTGAATGATGTTTCTACCGTAGAGTGTCCAAGTGAACTCATGAGTATTCCGACCGATGATGATGCACTTGCTATGATCATTACGACTATCAGGATAAGCATTATCGTCAGGACAACTTCAGGATGGGAAGCTGCCGCCTTTAGCAGAAGCTGTGCAAACTTTGCTGACAGCTCTGCAACTTTGGATGCTATCTTTTTGGCAATTCCACCCTTCGTCATCTTTTCTGCGTTTTTCCTGATGGTCTTTTTCATATAGGCTTTCTTTACAGCTTTTGCCGCAGATCCGGCTTTTTCTGTAACTCCGGCTTTCAGGTTTGCATCTTTTGCAGTTTTTCCGAGCTTAACTCCATGTCCTTTGAACTTTCCACCTCCGGCATTTTCTCCACGGAGCTTTGCAGAATATTTATGATATCTGACAAGATCATTCGCCTCACCGACTACTGCTGTCGTATCGTTTACAGCCTCTGTTCCAACGTTCTGATCTTCATTAGCATCATTTATCGCCTTATGGAATGCAGCTCTTTCTTCCATCTGCCTTGCGATTGCCTGTCTCCCCTGAAGCTGTTTTTTCCGCATCACCTTCTTTTCTTTTACTGTAGGTTCAGTGACAGCTTTACCGTGCCGCAGCTTCTCACGATAGAACTTCTTTGCAGAAGTCTCATTCATGAGCTTTTCGCCCGGAGCTCTGGGCTGCTGCATACCATGAGGCTGAGCATCACTTGTTTCCATCACGCCATATACAGGTGTCCCAATGTTTTCCGCCTTGCCATGTATCAAAGCCTCATTGTTTTCTGACCTGCCAAATGCAGAAACCTCTTTGTTATCCGTTGTGTTATATTCCGGAGTCTTATTATTTTCAATAAAGAGACGCCGGGACATCTTCCTTACGTAATTCTTCAACGGTTATCCCTCCTTCGCTTCATGAACCTCGGATAACTTGGTCGTCATGATATTGTAGAGTTCAAGGTTCTTCGGGAACCTGTCTACAAATGGAAGTATCACGTTGCCATAAAAAATAAGCCCTTCACCTTCTCCCGAATGTGTTACATAAGAGAGCTGATGAGGACTTATATTTAGCTGCTTTGCAAGGATGGATCTGTCACCGACCGCCTGATTAAGCATATAGATGAAGTCTGAGTTTTCAAAGATATTTTCGACCTCCTTAGATGCCAGGAGGTCTTTTACGTTCTGAGTTATGCCTGTCGGGATACCTCCCCACTTTCTGAAACGCTTCCAGATCTCAACAGTATATGCCGCAGTCTGCTCTTCTCGAAGGAGCAGGTGCATCTCATCCATGTAGTAACGTGTAGATTTGCCCTGACTTCTATTCTCTGTAACTCTGCCCCAGACCTGATCCTGTACAACCAGCATTCCGAGTTTCTTAAGCTGCTTTCCTAGATCCTTTATGTCGTAGCAGACAAGTCGGTTCGTAAGCTCCACATTTGTCCTGTGGTTGAAAACGTTAAGTGAACCGGAAACATAAATCTCAAGCGAAGTTGCAACTGTCTTTGCTTCAGGCTCTTCCTGCTCCAAAAGAGCATTATAGAGATCTTCGAGTATCGGCATGTTTTCTTTCCCCGGATGCTCAAAGTATTTCTGATATATCTTATGGATACAACGGTCAATGACTGTCTTCTCAACAGGTTTCAGACCTTCCTTACCACCAACGATCAGCTCACAGAGCGAAAGGATGAAGTCAGCTTTCAGGGCGATAGGATTATCATCATCCGAATAGTTCATGTTGATATCCATCGGATTAATATACTGATCAGATGTAGGACTGATCTTTATGACCTGCCCGCCGAAACGCTTTACAAGTGCAGAATACTCCGACTCAGGATCTGATATGATCACATCGTCATCCGTTACCAGAAAAGCATTTGCAATTTCTCTCTTTGCTGCAAACGATTTACCGGAACCCGGAGTTCCTAGTATTAGACCATTCGGATTCTTCAGCTTCTTTCTGTCTACCATGATAAGGTTATTGGAAAGTGCGTTCAGACCATAATAAAGCGATTCATTCCCTGCCTGAAAGAGCTCCTGTGTTGTGAACGGTATAAATATCGCTGTGCTGCTTGTGGTCATGCCACGCTTGATATCAATCTGATTATAAGCAAGAGGTAATGTGCTCATGAGTCCCTGCTCCTGCTGATAATCAAGCCGAATCAGATTGCAGTTATGCTTCTGGGCTATACTGTTAGCCTGAAATACATTATTTTCAAGCTCCTGCTTAGTACGCCCGGTATTCATCACAAGAAATGTCAGCAAAAACATTCTCTCGTTCTGGCTCTGAAGTTCCTTCAGAAGTGCCTTGGCATCATTGCCGTAAGTAGCAAGATCTGAAGGGATGATATCCATATCATAACCTGCTCTTACTGCCTTTTTCTGCTCCTCAATCTTTGAGCGATCGAGCTCGGTGATGGTGTGCTTTATGGTCTTTATGGCTTCATTCTGATCAACTGACTGGATATGCATTGACACGATCTGGCTGGACTCCATGCCGAGAAAGTCCGAAAGCATCCTGTCATTTACATCTGATGCATCGATTGAAAGGAAGCTCATTGCTCCATACAGTTCCCCCATCTGGAAGTACCTGCCACTCTTAAATGACAAACTTCCCGGTGCTATGAAGTCCTTTACAGAAAGACCTGACTGCGGAAGCCATTTCCAGTCAAAGAAAAACTTTGCATCATCTCCCATATGAAACTGTGAATGCATGAGTTCAAGCCTCTCCGCACCATCAAGGGTATGAGCAAATACTCCGAGTCGCTTGAAGTTATTCAAGAGATCCGCTTCGATATGGTTCAGCCTCGGTTTTGCAGCTTTCATGGAATCTGCATGTATTCCAAATGTAAGATACTTGGTCTTCGTAAGACCATTATTTCCTGCTTCCATCTGGTGTATCAGCATTCCGGTATACTCACTTCTTACTTCATTGAAACCATCATCCTGAAAGGGTATCGCTATACTCTTCTCAAACTTTTCTGCATCAGTTGCCGTATTCATAAAGCTCAACTGGAAATGAACGGAGCTGTCAAAGAAGTTCAGGAAACTGCACCACTCTTCGAAAATCTCTGTCTGCTCCTCCTGCTGTGCCAGCTGATAATTGATATCCTGAAACTGTATCGTCTTCGTGTAATAATCTATCCCGACCCTGCATATACCATCCTGAAACATCCGGTCAAAGGGGATACTCTGCTGAGTCGTTCGCGGAACATCATCATATTTCCTTGCTGCGTTTATAATGTCCTTTACATGTTTTTTGTCTTCCGGGCTTAAATATTCCGGTACTCTGAAGGTTCTTTCTTCCTTTTTCCGTAAGATCTTCATGATATTTGCTAACAATCCTTTCTACCTCCTCTTCTGCTTCAGCCTGTCTATGAAGTGCCTCATAATAATTATCTGTCTTATATAACCTGATCTTTGGTCGTATGAAATTCGCCTGTACAAAGTGAGTGAATATGACTTCCAGCGGCTGTCCGTTCTTCTGATACATTCCCACAAAAAACATGGGCATCATCAGGATCATCATTCCCATTGTCGCAAAGCTCACATCTCCGAAATTTTTCAGCAAAAAGAATGCCGGAACTCCGATGAGTGCCGCTATGGAAAAACAGACAAGCTGCCGTTTTGTCATGTTAAACATCACTTTGCTCTTTACCTTCGTAAGATCACGAGGTACTGCAATGTATGATGCCAATTTTTTCTCCTTTCATCAGTGTGCCTGCATGATACTCTGCGCCACACTTCCTGTCTTAAACAACATAAATCCCAACAGTATCGTCATTCCGAGTACATTCCAGAGTGAACCCATTATATCCGAGGAAAATGCCACATCATGGATCAGCACAGCGTATATAGCGATACAGATCATTATCAGAAATCCCTGGAATCCGATAGCAATGAGCGACCTTAGATAATTCTGTCCTATCATGCTCTGTTCCCTGTTTCCGAATGTTGCAAATGGTATCGGCGCCATACTGACTCTGAGATATATCTCTATCATTCGCCCAACGACTATGACATATATGACCATTGCCATGAGGTTGAAGATAAACTGTACGATAAAGGTCTGAAGGAATATGGCAAAGAGCGGCCCGAGTTCCATTGCTTCGAGAGTCGATCTCATTGCTTCAAGTGCCGAACCATCTATCGCAGTGGAATCTCCTATCAGACCTCCGCTTTCTTCTATTACGTACTGCGCCACATCGAATATCGCCATCGTAATGTCAAAAACATGTGTAACAAGTTCAACGGCTATGAAGGTCTTCATTATCCATTTGAAGAATATCCATGTCTCGAAATTTGCCAGATTGTTATGGGCGATCACAAGCTGTATCAGCTCATAAACTGCAACAAATGTCAGTATTATCCCTGCAACCGGCATCATCACATTTTCCGATATGTCTCTGATCATGTTGAAGACCGATGGCTGAAAGTCTGCCGGAGTTGTCGCCAGAGTATCCGTGACCTCAACGAGCTTCGAATTCAGGTTATTGAAGGTACTTGTAAGGTTATTCATGATTCCAGCAACCAGAATATCCTTCAGGTATTGCGTCAGCTGCTCCAATAAACTACCCAACGTTTTCCTCCTTTCTGAAGAGCCGCAGGACCGGCTCTTCCTTTCCAATTACTCCTGTCCTGAGGAGGCTTAGATCAACCGAAGAGGTCAGCGAGAAGCGGAATAAGTGTAGTTCCGATGAGGGCAACACCGCCACCTGCCATGAGCTGCTTCATGCCCTGGCTCTTAGCGCCCGGATTGTCATTGCCGTATCCTTCCATGAGGTTGATGATTCCCCATACACCGAGACCTGCACCGATTGCTACTACAACTGTCTTAAGTACGCCGATTGCGCTTACGAAAAATGCCATTAAAAATCTCCTTTCCCATGAAAAACTGTTTCTGAGTTAAATTCCAAAGCCCGCCGACTGACTTTGGAAATACGGCCGTATCTGCCCATTTCCGGGCATAAGAAAAAGCCCTGCCAAAGTGCCTTTTATTGACGCTTCAGAGAGCTTTAACTTTCAGGTAATTCGATGACTGTATATTTGTCATCGGCTTTCAGTATTAAATTGTAGTTCTGGTTATCCGTTCGTTCCGCTTGCGTATGCTTGCATTTGCAATCACGAAATGTTATACTTTCATCAAAGATATTTGAATGAAAGGAGCGTGATTATTATGGCAAATACAGCACCAGTTTATGCCCGTATAGATACCGGACTCAAAGAAAACGCCGAAGCAATCCTCTCACAGCTTGGGATTTCTCCTTCAGAGGCGATTAAAATGCTTTATAGCCAGATAGTTCTCGTCAAAGGAATGCCTTTTCAGCCAAAGCTCCCTGACATAAATCAGTTCTCTGCTCAAGGCATCACAAAAGCTGAGTTTGATGCAGAGCTGCAAAAAGGCGTAGATTCCATCAAAAATGGACGCACACATTCTGTTGAAGACGTTGATCGCATGCTCTCTGAGGAGTTTGGCATATGAGTGATTTTTATGTCTGCTACTCTGATGAGGCAAAAGACGATCTTCGTAACATTTTTATGTACATCGCATATAATTTAGGTTCGAGAGACAATGCTGAAGGACAAATCAATCGTATCCGTGACGCTATAAAAAAGCTCAACAAATTTCCGAAAAAGAATCCTCTTGTTCCTTATGAGCCTTGGTCAAGTCTCGGTATGAGACGCATGAACGTTGACAATTATGCTGTTCTCTATCTGGTTGACGAAGACCGTGAACGCGTAGAGATTGTCCGTATCCCTTTTGGAGCAATGGACCTCGAAAAATTCTTTGAGGAAAATCTGACCTGATTCAGATTTAACTGCAAAAATCATATACACCTACTATGTACGTAATCCTCTTTATTGGCACATAGTAGGTGTATTTTTCTTTTATCTTCATTCAGACATCTCGATGACTTCATACATGTCATCGGCTTTCAGTATTAAGTTGTGATTCAGGAACTTCTCTATATCAAACCAGTTCCTTTTGTCATAATCTGCTGTCAGCTTGTAATTCGGATGCTGTGTCAGATCGTATTTATCAGATAGGAACGGTCTCACGCCTCTTACCTGAACTATACACTTTGAACCGTCCATCACTGCCAGCTGATCCATTGTCATGAGGTCATGTCCGAGCTTCTGATAATTCAGATTGTAGCTCCGTGACTGCCCTCTGCTTTCACCTGTGTTAAAAGTATCAATAGTTTCTTTTCCCAGGATCTCATTCAGGTCCTTGAGCGTAGTTTTCTCAGTACCTCCAAGGAATATCTGGGAATCCATGTTGCCGATTATCGTATCAGCATGATCTTTGTAGATTGCCTTAAGCTGTGACTTTGCCTGTAATACAAGGCAAGCTGATATCTCACGACTTCGGATAGTTGCTACCAGCTTCTCCAGATTAGGGATCTGTCCGATATTGGCTGCCTCATCTATAAGGCAGCGTACATGCACCGGAAGCCTGCCGCCGTACACATCATCTGCTTTCTCACATAAGAGATTAAACATCTGCGTATAGACCATACTGATCAAAAAATTGAACGTCGCATCTGTATCAGACATGATGAGGAACAGTGCAGTCTTCTCATCTCCGATCTTATCAAGCTCCAGCTCATCATAAGCTGTGATCTCACGCAGCTCTTTGATGTCGAATGGTGCGAGACGTGCTCCACAGCTCACAAGTATGGATTTTGCTGTCTTGCCCGCTGCCAATTTGTACTTTTTATATTGCCTTACAGCAAAGTGATCAGCATCCTTCTCTTCCAATTCATCAAACATCAGATCAACCGGATTCTTAAATGTTTCATCATCTTCCCTGACTTCCATTGCATTCAGCATTTCGAGAAGTGTTGCGAAATTCTGCTCTTCCACTGGTGCTTCATAATGGATATATCCGATAAGTGCGGAGTATAGCAGCTTTTCGCTCTTCTCCCAAAACTCATCACCGGCTTTTCCTTCTCCTTTTGTGTTGGCGATAAGAGTTGTTACGAGCTTCAGGATGTCCTTTTCATTATGGACATAAGCGAAAGGATTATAATGCATCGACCTCTTGAAGTTTATGGTATTGAAGATTTTCATCTTATATCCATTCTTCAAAAGCGCTTTACCGCACTCATTGACTATAGTTCCCTTTGGATCACAGACTACGTAGGAACTATGCATTTGTAGCAGGTTAGGCTTTAAAACAAACCGTGTTTTACCTGAACCGGAACCTCCGACTACAAGAAGATTCTTATTCCGGGCATACTTCGGATTCTTCGGTCTGGAATTCATTGTAAGTCTTTCCGTTTTTGACAGAATTACATTATTTTTAAATTCCGGGTCCATGTAAGGCTCAATATCTTCGGGAGTTCCCCACCTAGCATTACCGTATTCTTCGTTATGGCGAAACTTCTTGGCATTTCTACCTTTCAGATATACCGCCAGACGAAGAGCTCCGGCTATGACAGTTCCGATGCATAGATCAAATGGATTTATACTCGGCAGGATATTTGAAAATGCCTTATCAAAACATCCATCAATGAACAGGCTCTGCACTTTTTGAGAAAGATCCGAACCGTTAGCCAGCCGCCATGCTTCACCAAGATTTGTTGCCAGCATACCGACTGCAACGTAGGGAAGGGTCATGAGAAGATGCTTCTTCAGTTTAGGGTTCATCGCACCGCCTCCTTCATCTTCTCAACAGCTTTCTTGGAAAGCTCTGCCGCAATCTTCTTAAATGCTTCAAGTTTTGCAAGTACACTTGGTCTTCCAAACTTCTCGATTTTTAGCTGCCTTGCAGTGTATTCATTTATCACTGCACTTATCGCATCTGCATCTCTCGCCTTGAAAAACACGGAATACTTTGTTTTATCATCAGATTTAGTCTTTACTATTGCAAAATCCACTCCAAATTTATTTGCAAGGCGTCTGAAATCTCTAAGTCCCATAGCATCAATGTCCACTGCCTGGGCTCCCTGATCTTTCTTGATGAGATCTTTTATACTCATCTCTCCATGGATATTTTCCTTCCTATTCTGGAAAGTATCTCTAACTTTTTTCAGCGCTTCAACCAGATCTTTTTCCGCTATTTTTTTTAATTTCTGAATGACAATCCTTAAAGTCGGTTTAACCACCTGGTCCCTAACATCATTTGTTAATTCCTCATTCAGCAATTACCTCACTCCCTTCTGCAAATGGAGTGCCGTTTGCTGATCACTCATACCCGATCACCCCATTCAGTGTTGTGACGATAACCTTTGATTTCTTCGCAATAGCGATGTCATCCTTTACCTCTTCATTCTGTTTGCCGCCGCAAATCACAAGAAACCTAGCTCTACGCAGCAGATCTTCTGACATTTCCTTTCTTCGCTTGTGTGAATCGGTATCCTCATCCGAAAATAAACCGTCAAATGCAAGTATCGGACATAGTGGCAGATATCCTTCTTTTACCAGCTCACTACAATATTTCTTTGCTTCCTCCTTAGCAACTACCGGATTCTTGCTCCATGCTGCGGTCACATATGCTCTGGGTACTGTTCTACTCATATGCTCCTCCTTACAAAATCTCAAATGCTGAAAATTTCTGCTTTCCATCAACTACAGTTACCCTGCGGCTTTCCAGCAGATCCATAACAACATCAATATCTTCGTCCGGTATAAAGCCAGGTCTTTCACCCTCGTATGACATTACAAGCACGCTTCCGACAATAAATCTTCCATTCTGAATCTTAAAGGCCTTATCCATGTTAAAGAGCGCCACATACTTTGCTTCCCCTAGTAGGAACCCTCCCCCATTGGGCTTAAGTTCTTCTATGATTCTCTTAACTTCATCATTATTCGCAAATCTCTTTTCTCCATTTGTTCCGATAATGAAAGCATGTTCCATTACATCCGTATCATCTCCTACCAAAATTCCGTCTGTTACAGGGTTCAATGTAATATCCAAAAACTTCATAGTGCTATCTCCTTTCCTTTTCCTCCGGTGGACAAGTTATGATTCACCAGAGACTTATAGTAGCTGTTAATAGTTAATGGTGCGTTGTAAAGTGCAGCCAGCAAATACTGCTTCATGTTCCGTACCAGTGTCGTATTATCTGACATTCCCTGAAGAACAAACTCCAAATGTTCAGAGTTCAGCTTCATGAACCTGCTCTTTACAATCTCAAACGGTCGCTGTTCCCCAGCGATACCAACAGTCTTTCGCTTTGAACACACCGTATCTACAATGAGTTCCAACATTTCATCTATGATCTCAGCATCACAGGGATTACGTTCCTTAAGAGCTTCGATAGAAAGAGAGTTCATGAAATACTTCCGGTAGATACTCCTCTCTTCTATTCCTTTCTCATCCGTAGAAGAGATTAGATTAGTATCGTTAATATTAGTCTTATTAATATCAGTATTATTACCATTCGATTTTCGTGACTCTTGAATCACGATTTCCGTGAGTCCAGACTCACGATTTTCGTGACTCTGGACTCCGGTTTTTCGTGACCGTACAAAATTCTTCACATAGATGCGGGCAGGTTTTCCGAGCCCTTGGGTTTTCCGCTCAATGAGTCCATATCTCTCAAGTTCTTTCAACATCTTTGTCGCCTTTTCATTTGCACACATAAGGTCAGACATTATACTGTCCAACGTATAGTAGATATAGACTCTCCCTTCCGGATCTACCCACTGATTTTTTGCTGACAGTGAAACGCGGTCCAACAGCAATCCGTACAGCACTTTCGCAGCTGTCGATATACCTCTGAACCGCTCATCAGTGAAAAGACTCTTTGGAATCCTGTAGAATGCGAACTGTTCTGACTGCTCTTCATAGAAGTAGTCATAGCTCACGGCTCACACCTTCTTTGCTTCATAAAAATTACCCATAATGTTCTTCATGCATGGCCAGCAAAAGCTTTTTCCCTTTCCATAGTCGCAGGGATTATCACAATTGCATGGCGAAGGTGCTGATTCATTACGAATAATCGGGTTACGTCCGCCTCTTTTCACACCTGCCGGAAGCGTATTGATTATGATCACAGATCCACACTTACTCATAATGACTCACCTCCCCTGCTCTTATTCACCGTCTCCTTTGCAACTTTATGCGGTGCTTCCTTAGAAGTCCTTTCCTTCTTTGCCTTCAGATCATCAAGGATCGACTCCTTACCAGGTGACTCTTTTTCAGCATCTATCCCAGCCATTCGCTGCTCATACTTATCAGCCATCTCAAAAATATGTGCCTCAGAATCATAGTGATAAACATGATCTGTAAGTCTGTCCTCCGGTGCTACCTGGGTTGCATTAACGTCCTTAACCATTGCTTCTAACTGATCTGCGGTCATCTGACCGTTATCTTTGACCAGGATAACCTCATGCACACTGCTGGGGATCACATAGAAATCTCCTTCAAGTTTCACAGCTGCATTCTCCATGAAATCAGGGTAAGCAATAACTCCTGCTCCGTGAACTTTGTCCGGTACCGTTGCAACAAACATCTGCTCATCAGCAGGATCAATAATCGGAGCCATATCATTTCCCATCATTTCACCGAGAACTTCCGACATTCCCTTGATCTCGGAAGGTCTGATCTCCGGTGCATTCTTAACAGCATCTTCATGAAGCTGCTCCGGTGTCACACCAAACTGTTCCATAAGATCGTTTGTGACAAGGATCGTTCCGTTCCCGGCATTGTTCTTATCAAGGACAAGACGATAAACAACTGCCATATCCTCCATCTGCTTATGAGGTACACTTTCAAGCATCTCTGCATTGCGTTCAGCAGATACAACTTCCATAGAGAGCTTTTCCTTCATCACGCTATAGTCTGTAAGAGATTCAATATCGAACTCCGGCACATTCTCAAGGTTTGATGCGACTGCCTCAGCAGCCTTCGTAACAACATCTTCGTAAGGAGTTCCATTCTCATACGCCTTATATGCTGATTCCATATTCAGGTTCACTCCGATACGGCTTCCCTCTGGTGTGACGCTGATCGAATCAAAAGACTCATTGAGCTTCTCTGTCCTGTTTTCTTTGATAGTTACATCAAATCCTTTGTCTGCGAGTGCTTCCTTAATGTCATCCTTAAAGTTTCCTTTGAATTCTTCATAAATCATAGACTCTTCTCCTTTGTGCTCATTTGTTGGCTACTCCGGATCGTCATCCGAATTTTGGGCAAAAAGAAAGCGCCAGACCCGTGAATTCAAATCACGAGCTGACGCTTCGATAAATGCCATATTCTTTTGCAAAAGAGAAAAAAGTTGAAGGCTTTTGCTTGCCCTCAACTTTTCCATGATAATAATAACACACTGATTTTCTTATGAAAATGGAATATTAGTGGACTTTTAGTGGAAAATTAGTGGACTTTTACTGCCAACGCAGGTTTTATTCATGCTGCTTAATGAATTCCATGTTGCTTCGTTCTATAGCCTCATCAATTACAAGTCCATTATTTTTGAGTTATCGTTTCCAATATAGAAGACCCATTTTTATCAAATAACTTCAATTTCCTCTTCTGCTTCTCTTATAACATTTGCATTCACATTCTTTTTCCTGTCATGAACAAAACTCATAATTGCCGTTCCTGCCATTGCAATTGCTATAACGATAAGCCCTACTTTGTCATAAATTTTATATACTTCTTCAGACGCTGCAACTTTTACATATTTAGCCCAGATTTCGCCCAAGATTATAAGAAGATTGATACCTATAGTCGCTGCATACATTACCGATGCGATGCCACTGGCAAATATGTTTCTTTTAACAACTCCCTTAGTAGCATTGTAAGAATGATTTGCAGACAGTATAACACTAACTGATATCAAATAAATGATCGTAACCACTAAAGCCTTCTGCCACGATTCACATTTTATACCACTGCTAGCAACCACCATTGCAAGTCCTACAAAAATCATTGATGTCAGTAAAACCACCGGTCCACTCGTCTGCGGAATGTTTACAAGTGCACCTATTAAGATCTCTATTAGAATAATGAGTAAAATAAAGCTAAGTTTACTTTCTCCCGGAACAATATTTCTTAATACCGGAAAAGATGCTGTCAAAAGAATTGCTCCAATAAGCCCTGATGCGTAAGGTAGCCACTTTAATAGTGTATTCATCAAAAAGCAAGCGATAGCTACAGTAAACATTAATAATATGGAAATAACAGCAACCACCATATCCACACTCTCCTCTCTATTCTTTTCCTTTATTTTACTTCTATAATATCTTAATCATAAAAGTATAGTGCCGCCATCATAGTTTTCCCCGTTCTTTCTCCCACATAACCTTATATGCAATTAGGCGAAGTACATATTCCGGAGGCAGGGTATTACCAAGTTCCCAATCCTGTAATGTTCTATAAGGGATTCCAAGGTATTCAGCAAATTCCTTCTTATTCATTCCTGTCTGGCTCCTAATAAAAGCAACGGTGCTTGCAAACATTCTTTTCCTCTTGTCAGCATCAACTTCCTTCTTATCCGTATTCTCTACTAATACTCCAGCTGCAATACCATCGAGTTTTAATTCTAAATCACACATAGCGCACCTCCATTGTACGGTAACCGTATATGTTTCTATTTCATTTTATATACGGTCTCCGTACATGTCAAGACAAAACAACACCCGCCTGCAGGGGGGACACCTCTGCAAAGCGGGCAATTTACTACTCAACCATTTTTCTTAAGTTTATTGCACTTCCTATCACGTCATCCCATTCTAATGTACCTACGTAATAGTTAGTTTTTCGGTAAGTTTCCCATTGATGCTTCATCACTTCATCCTCAGCAATCTTATTGATAACATCATCTATCATCACAATCTGCTCTGTAGATTCTCTTCTCTTACATGTAGCGTAAAACGCTGCTTTCAGTGTTTCTCTGTCCACAGTTACTGCATCCTGCTCAAGCAACACATGTATATCATAAAAATCTCTCATTCTTGTATTAGCTTCAGCTCTAACCATGATAGTTTCAAGTTTTTCAGCAAGAAGTGTTTCCAGATTGTACGCCCACAGATCGATTGATCTGTCCTCAATGATGAGCGGCAGCTTATATGCTATTGCCCTCGGTGTGATCTCATCACCGGTCGAAATATCAATCTTAATGGTCTGTTTTAATTTATCCATTGTGCATTCTATCATGAATCGAACGCCTTCATACTCATGTCCTTCCATAATATCCTGCACTTTTGTTATACGGAAAGTGACTCCATCCTCCAACTCAATCGCCATTATTTCTTCCAGAATCTTTTGCGCTGATTCCTTATTCAGGGGAAGTGATTTTACCGTAGTATCTACATCCATGGTAGAACGCATATCAACACCTACCAACGAAGACACCAGTAGTCCTCCCTTTAGTACAAAGTTATCTCTATACTTTGATAAAGAAACTCTCTCCAAGAGTCGTTCCATCAAATATATCCTTAGCATTATCTGGGACTTATCGCTGTTCCCACCAGCTTTATTTTTTATCTTTGCCTTTACGGCTGTAGCACTTTTGATCATAATAACACCTCAGTATATTGTCTAACCTTATTTGAAACTCCCATAATTTGCGCATACTCCATAAGGTTATGAATATTTTTATCACTATCAGAAAAATAAGATGTCAAAGCCATTTGGAATACTTGAATATCCATCTTATTTTTATTCTTGATAATATCGCAGATACAACGTTCTCTGTCATAGATTCGTACCGTATTTCCGGTAAATGTCTGTGCATGTGTCAATCCAAGCTCTAACAATTCCGGTCTTACTGTATGTACCACAACACCATTATCTTTTAGATGCTTCGCATTATATCCTCGTCCAACAGTAATTACTGGCGAAAAAGGCTCTCTATCAGAAAGATTATGCATATACAAAGCTGACTCATGTGAAAAGACAATTTTCCTATTTCGAAGCTGCAATAAATATAGTCTATCTTCCCATGCATCAGACGAGATATATACGCCTGGTGCTAGTTTTTCCATTTCATTTCGACGGACATAATCTAAAACAGCATGCTTTGATACACCCTCATTTTGCGCATCAATTAATCTAATATATCCGTTCTGTTCTTCAAGTAGCTTATCAATGATAACTCTTTCATCCATACAGCCATCCCCTTTCGCTACAATTTTACGTTTTTGTAGCGAAAAAGTCAAAACCTATTCGCTATACTTTTGCGTTTTTGTAGCGAAAAAGTTAAAACTTATTCGCTATACTTTCGAGTTTTTGTAGCGAAAAAGTTTAATGTATTTTCATCATTTATTACTGCTGAACAATTATCACACCCAAATACTAATTTAGAGGATTTGCTTGAAAAACATAAATAATAGAACGACATGATGTGGTCAACTTCATTTTTTTGTAAGAGTAAAACCACAAAAAATGGGCCACATTTCGGGCCACACGAAGGCCACATTTTTTTAGAAAATATATGAATCTATAATAAAATATATGGGGAACGAATTTACTGGGAACCCAGTATTCATGCGGATTTAAAGACTTTTATTATGATTTATAGAGAAAAATGAAATAGGCTTCCTCGTAACTATGCCTAGTTTCATTTTCTATATATCTCCTTTAAAAGTATTGATTTTACAAGGTTTTCCAAGCTTTCCAATTATTTGGTGTTACAATTGGTGTTACATTGTTTTGATAATTATAAGGATTTATATAAATTTACATAACCATCAATGCATCTGCAACAAGCTCGATTTCTTTTTGCTTTTCATCCTCTGTAGTTGTAACGTACAAATTCATTGTTATCCCAATGTTTGAATGACCCAGAATCTTTTGAAGTGTCTTAGGCTTCATTCCTGCTTCAATGCAGCGCGTAGCAAACGTATGCCTCAAAAT
>KL370808.1:3945-36577 GCA_000701625.1 Lachnospiraceae bacterium MC2017 | reverse complement strand
CATAAGTTCATAGCAAGCTATTCACTTAATCAGGCCCGCTCGACTTGCATGTGTTAGGCACGCCGCCAGCGTTCATCCTGAGCCAGGATCGAACTCTCGAAAAAAGTTTGATCCGGTTTTCAAGACAAGCTAGCTTTCGCTTCGCGTTTCTTAATTACCGTTATTTACTGTGAATCAGATCTCTCTGATCCAGAGTTTATTTTTTGCATTTCTGAAATTTCTCATTTGAATTTTCAGGGTTGCATTGCTGTTTGTTTGTCAAGGTTCAGTTCTGTCAGACCGCTTGGTTACTGGGCTTGCGAGCTGTTTTGTTCGCTGCCGCTCGCGGCGACAGGTGTTATAATAGCACTTGAAAAAATACACGTCAACAACAATTTCAAAAAAATCTACAATTTATTATAATTGTATTTTTATTCAGCTTAGCTATAGAAATATAACAGCATATTCATATAATATTCTCTAAAAATAAATTGTTTATCAATTATACAATTGACATTAATATCCATCTGTCATTTTTGTATTCAATTCCAGAGTATTTCATCTATTTCCCGAAAACAGCTGTATATTGAGAGACCTCTGTTTTAATATCCCAATCCGGTCAGACATACACTTCATCGGAGTCTTTCACGTTTTTCTTAACCACATAAAGCCAAAAAGATATACTTATTCTTCATCTTCTCTTCTTTCTTCTATAATATTCAGTTCATCCGGATCTACATGGCTCAGCATATAAACGATTTCAACCCCCGCCTGACGTGCATCAGCCATTGCTTTTCCAAATTCCAAATGCATTTGAATGTTGGGGCGAACCTCTTTGACTCCGTCCATCTGTATAACAAAGCACAATATAGACCTGTACCCTGCTTCCTTCGCTTTTATAAGCTCATAGATGTGCTTAACACCTCTTTCCGTCGGCGCATCCGGGAAATATCCTATGCCATTTATTTCAAGTGTACATCCTTTTACTTCCATAATGATATGTTCAGTCTCGCCGTTTTCTTTTTGTTTCTCCATATAAAAGTCTATACGGGAGTTACCATATTTATATTCAGGTATTACTTTGCTAAAATCTTTTTTATCCAGCCATTCTTTTACAACCTTATTTGGAGCCTGACTGTCTATATTGAATAAAATTCCGTTATTCTTTCGAACAGCTATCAGATCGTATTTTGTTTTTCTTCCGGGAGTACCGGGCGCAGTCAACCATACTTCTGCTCCATTTATTAGTAGTTCCCTGCATCTGCCCGTATTTTTTACATGTACAACTTCCTTTTTTCCGTTTATTTCTACTTCTGCTATAAATCTATTTGGTCGGCTAATAAAAACTGCCGACGTGATATTTTCATATTTCATTACATATACCTTTCATCATTTATCGTTTTACGATAATTTTTTATTGCATTTTAGCTTTTATCGTGTTACGATAATTCTACAAAAAATCGTACATTTAAATCAGGAGGTTATTCATGGATATAAACGATTTTGATTTCAAAAAAGAACTATTAAAAATGTCCGGCATCCTAAAGGGATTTATCATTTGTACCGGTGTACTGGGACTTATGATGTTTTTTATTGGAATACCGGAAATTGGAAAATCTATTTTGAATATGGCTCCGGAATTCGGATATTGCTACTATCCATGGCTTATTTTTACATGGTCATGTTCTATTCCTTACTATATTATATTGTTTTTTGCCTGGAAGATTTCCGACAACATCGGAAAAGAAAAAGCCTTTTCTCATGAAAATGAACTGTGGTTCAAGCGGATCTTTGTTGCTACAGCAGCAGGCGTGATCTTCTTTCTGATAATTAATCTGGTCTTCTTTCTAATGAATATGTCACATCCGGGCATAATGATATTGTCAATGATCATTATTTTTGCAGGTTCTGCCTTTTCTTTCTGTGCACGTGTGCTTGAAAAAATGTGCTCAGTCGCCGCATCCCTTAAAGAACAGAACGATCTGACCATATAAAGGAGTGACACAATGGAAAATGAAGAATTAAAAGGTGAGATCATATTTAATATCGATGTGATGCTGGCAAAACGAAAGATGTCACTCACCGAGCTCGCTGAAAAAGTTGGGATAACAATAGCTAATATGTCCATATTAAAAACCGGAAAAGCAAAAGCAATCAAAGTTGCCACTCTGGTAAAAATATGTGATGCGTTAGACTGCCAGCCTGGAGATATTTTAGAATTCAGGAGAAAATAAACGGAGGAAATATCATGGACGTTAATACTATTCCAGGACAATTTAATCAAGGTTCACAGACTGCACCAAATCCTTTTGCAGAAAATGCAGAAAAAGCAAGACTGCACGATGCCATGCAGAAGGCCAGGCGTCTTTCAGATTTCAGCAATTTCGGTCTTTGGTCATGCATCTATGGAATCATCTTCTGTCTTTTTATGTATAAAAGTGCGATCGGTGGTATCTCTCATACGATTTTTATCATTTTCAGTCTAATCTATATCGCTATTATCGATCTGAGAACCGAAAAAGCTGTATGCTATGCCCCCAAATGTTTTATTTTGGAAAGAAACGGTAAACCAGGGGTTCGTTTATTTTACCTGACAGCAATAGTTCTACTGGCTATCTCACAGTTTCTTACTGCATCCTTCACTCTCCATATTTTAACAGGTTTTGGTATGCAGCTTTTAATCGGATGCCTTTTTTATAGAAGCTATGTCGATGCTACCGGAAATAATCCTACGCGTATAGCCGGAGCATTTATCAGGCTGATTTTTCTCCCTCTCATAAATATTTTTGAGCCGTTTTTAGGATTGCTGGCATATCATTCATCAAAGAAGACCCTTACAGCAGAGGCCATAGAAAAAAAGAAAAATCGACAGCTTATACTTGCCGGAATAGTAATCGCTTTACCGGTAGTGCTTATCATCGTCTGCCTCCTTGCCAGTGCTGATCTGATCTTTGCTTCTGTGCTTAAAAATCTTGAATTCAACTTTGATATTACAGAGCAGTTTTTTGATGTGATAGGTATCATTTTCTGGTTTTTTGTATCCAATATCACAATATACAGCATTTTCGCAAAGCTCAATCCCAATAACAATTACTTCAAAAGTGAAGCCACCACAGCATCTAACAAATGGAATCCTCTGCTTATGATGCCGATGGAATTGCTCCTTACTGTAATCTATATTATTTTCTGCGCTATTCAGTTGGTATTCCTCATTGGACACGCTTCTCTTCCGAACGGATACACTTATGCTGAATATGCACACGAAGGTTTTTATCAGTTGTTATTTGTCTGCATGATAAATATCCTTATCGCTGCTATCGTAAGAAGCAAATTTGATAAAACTCTTTTCCTTAATATTTTTACTATCATTATTTGCTTGTGTACTTTTGTGATGATCTTTTCCAGTGCCTACAGAATGATATTGTATGTATCAGCTTATAGTCTTTCATTTTTGAGATTTTTCGTACTCTGGTTTTTGATAGTGCTTACTATCTGCCTCACCATTTTGACTATAGGGTTACTGGCAAAAAGTGTCACAGTCGCAAAATATTGCCTGATCACGGGAACATGCTTATATATCATCTTCGCATTCATCAAGCCTGATTACTGGATCGCTCGCTACAACGTAAACAGTGATAATTATGAGTCATCTGTTACAACTGAGAACGGCCGCACCAGTAATTATGATTCTGAATATATCAGAAATCATCTGTCCGTGGACGCTATACCTGCATTGATCGAAGCCGAAGATTATGATACTGCTGCAAAACTTATCTCTTATCGTCACAATTTTTCATATAAGGAAAAACAGGAATCCCTCATTAACAGGATCAGAGACTTTAACTTGAGCGATCATATAGCTGATAATCTGATCTTCAGACCATAAATTCATTCGAAATCAATCTCGCAACAGAGAATCCGACTTTGTCGGATTCTCTGCGCAGGCTCGGGAGCCATAGGCTCTTCCTATCTGCGCCAGCCGAAAGCGAATGAACAGCAACCCACATTTTATACAATATGTCAGAAAATTGCACTTAATTTCCCTTTTGTTTCAGAAATATGTTATAATATATTAAATTTTTACCATACATTTTCTCACAGTGCCGTGTAGAATAAAGGATCCGACAAAGTCGGATTCTCCGCGTAAGCGCGGGAACCGTAGTTTCTTCCTATCTTCGCGCGTCGCATCCTCATGCACGTAGTGCATTTTTTATATATAGGAATTCCAACGGAATTTCCTATATGTCGAGAAAATGAAGCACGTCTTTTATCATTTTTTATCATTCTATTTTGTTGGGAGGTATCGAACATGAAGGGAAATGTAATCGTAGGACAATCAGGCGGCCCTACAGCCGCTATCAATTCATCCTTAGCAGGCGTATACCGCACAGCTAAAGACCGTGGAGCAAAAAAAGTCTATGGTATGCTGCATGGAATACAGGGATTAATGGAAGAAAAGTACATCGATCTGTCCGAGCACATCAAAAACGACCTCGATGTCGAGCTCTTAAAGAGAACACCTGCAGCTTATCTTGGATCCTGCCGTTTTAAGCTCCCTGATATTCATCAGGACATGGCTACTTATGAAAAGATTTTTGCCATTCTGAATAAGCTTGAAATAGAAGCGCTTATCTATATTGGTGGAAATGATTCCATGGACACCATCAAAAAGCTTTCCGACTACTCTATTCTCACCGGTTCCGAAATAAAATTTATCGGCTGCCCTAAGACAATTGATAATGATCTGGCTCTTACCGATCATACTCCGGGATATGGCAGCGCAGCTAAATATATCGGCACTTCTGTTAAGGAGATAATCCGTGACAGCTATTGCCTTGAGTACGAAAAGGGCGTTGTTACTATCGTTGAGATAATGGGAAGAAATGCCGGATGGCTCACAGGTGCGTCAATCCTTGCAAAGGGAGAGGATTGTGCCGGCCCAGATCTCATATATCTGCCGGAAGTAACTTTTGATCTTCATAAATTCCGCGATAAAGTTGCAAAACTCCTTGAAAAACAGCCTTCTGTTGTAGTCGCTGTTTCTGAAGGAATCCATACTTCAGACGGAAAGTATGTGTGCGAGCTCGGCCAGGCCGTTGACTTTGTAGATGCTTTCGGTCACAGACAGCTTTCCGGAACTGCAAGCTACCTTACAAGTTTCATCGCAGGCGAGCTAGGATGCAAGACCAGAGCGATCGAGTTGTCAACACTTCAGAGAGCAGGTTCTCATCTAGCTTCCCGTGTCGATATCCTCGAAGCATATCAGGTTGGCGGTGCTGCTGTACTAGCTGCCGACGAAGGTGATACCGGAAAGATGGTTACTCTTGTGCGTCACTCCGATGATCCGTACCAGTGCGGAACTGAGGTTAAGGATGTACATAAAATTGCTAATGATGAGAAACTCGTACCGAAAGACTGGATATCAAAAGACGGTTCTTATGTATCAGATGACTTTATTACTTATGTTCGTCCACTTATCCAGGGCGATGTTTCTCCTATCATGGTTGATGGTATTCCGAGACATCTGTACAGACCGATCACTAAGTAATTCGTAATAATATAATGATGCTGGGTTCATAATTCCTTTTGACTCTGTCATCGTATGATATGGATATACAAAATCCCTGACTTTTGTGAAGGTCAGGGATTTTTGTTTGGAATAGATATTATAGTTTAAAAAAACAAAAGGCAAAATCCTTTATTTAGGATTCTGCCTTTTGTCCCTTCAAAACTCCACCTCATGTGATGGATAAAACCTTTATCCATCTCCCCTTCATTTGGTAATTTTATTTTAATAAAAATGTTCTAGTTTGTCGAGTGAAAAGCCGGTTTTTATTGTTCAAAATTGCATACACTGTACTGTGTTCATATTTTAACCTAGACAATACGAACAAACATCACTTCAACAATTCCCATGGATAGACTATAAATGTCTTTGATTTTGGTTCTTCAATGAGTTCTTCTATATTGTCATCATAGATTGGCAATTCCAGATTTTCTTCTCTGAACTGATCAATTTCTTCATCAGTTAATTTCTGTCCGGTCTCATTCTCGACTATATCGATATAAAGAGCCAGAAGTGCTGCTTTTACGCGGTCTGCGTAACTTTCGATAAGATCAAGGCATGCTGCAGCTGCTGCATTAAAGAGATTTTCTGCTTTTTCTTCTATGAGATCTTCTATGTATTCAGAAGCCGTGTCACAGGCTTCATCGATATCATAACAATATCTCTTATCATCTTCATCATAGTCATAATCACAAGAAGCCAGCATCTCATCAAGAAGCTGTTTTTCACCCGGTATGACCGGCTTAAAAGCAGAAAGAGCCCAATTAACTCTGCGTTCTAACTCTGCTCTCATTTCACACTGTATCTTATCCCAGTCCAATAATTCGGCAAAATACACATCGCGCTTTTTAAGCATTAGTTCTTTTAATTCATCTTTAAGCGCAAAGTTTTCTACTACGCAGCTCTCCAGATAATCCGAAAAAACTTCGATAAAATCCTGTACATTTTCCAGATAATCAGGTGTTTCCTCAGCGAAATACTCTTTCATTTCTGAAAGAGCATCTTTCATAGTTTTCTCATATTCCCGGGAAACATATGAAAAAACCCGCTTTACTGCCCTTTTGCATGCTGACTGGGCTCCGGATTTCGTAAGATATCTGTAATTATCTCCACCGAAATCATCCGAATCAGGATCCTCTATAGAATCCGAATCATATGAGGAAAATGCGTCGTCTTCGTAATAATCTCTGCAATAAACGCAGAGATCATTTACTTCGACGTTAAGCTCTTTAATAAAACCTTCAAGTATCTTTATCTTGTCTTTATTCATATCTTTAAGCAAAAAGAGGTTTTACTGCTCCTGCAAGCTTATCTTTTTCAGCCTGTGCACCTGCAAGGTCAGCACCCTTTGTTGTGTAATATGCCTTGATCTTTGGCTCTGTTCCGGACGGACGGATAACTACTGTGGAGCCACTCTCAAGACCGTAGATCAGTACATTTGCCTTAGGAAGACCTGTTTCCTCCGGCTTTGTATAATCTGTTACTGTAACTACCTTATCACCTGCAAAATCAGCCGGTGCATTTTCTCTTAAGGAAGCCATGATGGAATTCATCTTGTCCATACCTGTGAGGCCCGGGAATTCATAGCTATCAACCTTATTCAGATATCTGCCGTATTCCTTGTAGATCTCTTCAAGACGCTGCTTTATGGATGATCCGATGCTTCTATAATATGCTGCCATCTCGCAGATAAGCATGGAACCGATAACAGCATCCTTATCTCTTACGTACGGTCCGGCAAGGTAACCATAGCTCTCCTCAAATCCAAAGATAAATCTATCTACTTCGCCTGCAGCCTCAAGCTGTGCGATCTGATCACCGATCCACTTAAATCCTGTAAGGGTCTGACGAAGCTCTACTCCATAGTGCTCAGCAACCTTTACTGCAAGGGGTGTGGATACAATGGACATAACTGCTACAGGATTCTTCGGCATAGTGCCCTTTTCGATACGTCCTGCACAGATATAATCAAGGAGAAGAACTCCCATTTCATTTCCACTGACAAGCTCATAAGAACCATCAGGGCACTTCATGGCGATACCAACACGGTCTGCATCGGGATCTGTTGCGAGCATAAGATCTGCGCCAACCTTTTTAGCAAGCTCAAGTCCCTTCTCAAGTGCCTCAAAAATCTCAGGATTCGGGTATGAGCAGGTTGTGAAATAGCCGTTAGGATATTCCTGCTCAGGAACAATGGTGATATCCTCGATACCCATATCTCTGAGTACTCTGGTAACGGGAACCAGTCCTGTTCCGTTAAGAGGTGAATAAACAAGCTTCAGACCTGCGGTCTTGCAGAGACCCGGACGAACCTGTCTCTCTTCGATCGCTGCATAGAGAGCATTTTTGCAATCCTCTCCAACAAATTTGATAAGTCCCTTTTCTACGCCTTCTGCAAAATCAATGTGCTTTGCGCCTGTAAGGACATCTGTCTTCTGGATAGAATCATATACAACTGCTGCTGCGTCATCTGTCATCTGGCAGCCATCCGGACCATATGCCTTATAACCATTGTACTTTGCAGGGTTATGAGATGCTGTGATCATGATACCTGCATTGCACTTATAATATCTGGTAGCAAAGCTGAGGGCCGGTACAGGCATGAGCTCGTCATAGATACGTACATTTATGCCGTTTGCTGCAAGTACACCAGCTGCTTCTCTTGCAAAGTTCCAACCCTTTAAACGGCTGTCATAGCTGATAGCTACTGTCTGTGTTCCGCCCTGAGTCTTTACCCAGTCAGCTACACCCTGTGTTGCCTGACGAACAACCCAGATATTCATTCTGTTTGTTCCAGCTCCGAGTGTTCCTCTGAGTCCTGCTGTTCCAAACTGAAGAGCTACAGCAAAGCGCTCTTTGATAGCTTCCTCATCATCAGCAATATCAAGCAGCTCTTTCTTAAGATCAACATCGATAAGATCTGCATTTAACCATTTTTCATACTCTTCTCTGTACATTCATAATCCCTTTCTTATCCAAATACAATACTATGATGTAAGGGTCATCATCTAATTATTGTGTTACTGCCGCATGTTTCGGACAAGTGCACAATAACTTTTTAACCCTTACGCTATATATTAGCTCAGACTCACTAAAATTTTAACTATTGACATCTATTGTTTTTTGGAAATTTTTATTTGTTTTTATTGTACCACTTTATGCTCAACGTTATAATAATTGTAAAGGTTAAAAATACTTTTTTCTCTATCTTTCAGTAATATATGTAAAATTTTTTGAACTAAGTCTTTATTTGATCTCATTCGCTTACACACAAATGAGATATTTCGATTTTTCACGTTCTACATTTTGCAGTTCTGCTCATTACACTCATTTTTATGTACATACTAGTTCTTTGTCAGATTTGAGCTGGCCTTTTTCCGTATGAAATCACATATATTTAGGAGGGAAAATACGTATGACACAAAAAACCAACCAAAACACTTCTGTCAGCATGGAAAACATTTATCGTCTGGAGGGACGGGTTCCTGTTGCAAAGGCAATTCCGTTCGGTCTGCAGCATGTTCTTGCCATGTTTGTATCGAATCTGGCTCCTATCACCATCGTAGCCGCAGCGGCGCAACCCGCTCTATCTCAGGCTGAGATCGGTATGCTGCTGCAAAATGCCATGTTTATCGCAGGAATCGCGACGATGCTCCAGCTCTATCCTTTATGGAAAGTTGGTTCCGGACTTCCGATCGTCATGGGTGTAAGTTTCACTTTCGTAACGATCCTTTGCTCCATCGCTGCAAACCTCGGATATCCGACTATGCTCGGAGCTGTTTTGGTCGGTGGTATAATGGAAGGTACTCTCGGACTGTTCGGACGCCGGCTCCTTAAATTTATTAAGCCCATCGTGGCTGCATCTGTTGTAACCGGTATCGGTCTTTCTCTGTTTACTGTAGGTATCAGATCCTTTGGCGGCGGTTATGTTGATGACTTTGGTTCTGTTACAAATCTCATCATCGGTTCCGTAACACTTGCTGTATGTCTTATCTGGTCTGCAGTTGCAAAAGGTTATCTGAAGCAGCTGTCTGTACTTGCAGGTCTGATAGCAGGTTATGTTCTTTCTATCTTTTTAGGCAAAGTTGATCTGAGTACGATCTTGTCAGGAGGCTTTATTTCTCTGCCGCATTTCCTGATGTTTATACCGAAATTCAATATCGGCGCGATTCTTTCAGTATGTGTGATCTTCCTTGTTTCCGCTGCTGAAACTATCGGCGATACTTCAGCCATGGTTTCCGGTGGTCTGAACCGCACTATCACAGAAGATGAAGTATCCGGCTCATTGGCAGTTGACGGATATGCTTCTGCATTATCATCACTTTTTGGATGCCCTCCTGTGACATCTTTCTCGCAAAATGTAGGACTCATCGCAATGACAAAGGTCGTTAACCGCTTTACTATCATGACAGGCGCAGCAGCGATGATACTCGCAGGGCTGATACCTCCTATTGGTAATTTCTTTGCATCACTTCCGCAGGCAGTTCTCGGCGGATGTACTATCATGATGTTTGGTCAGATCCTTCTCTCCGGTATGCAGATGATCGCTGCATGTGGATTTAATCAGAGAAATATCACCATTACTTCTCTGTCACTTGCTCTCGGTGTTGGTCTGACCGCTGCCTCCGAACAGGATATCTGGCGCGCATTTCCGCCAATAGTTCAGGATGTTTTTAGCGGAAATGTGGTTGCCATCATTTTTGTGGTCGCAATGATCCTAAGTTACTCGCTTCCAGAAAATATGGAGATCAAAAAGTAAAAATGCCTTTCAAAGTGTTTATCCTAAAGAAAGCAAGAACTGACTTAATTGCAGTTCTTGCTTTCTTTTTTACAGAGGGAAACGTCCTAGGTGAATCAATTGTTTACAATCATTTTTGAATTTGCTATAATTGTCGAAATCACAATATACATCTAAGAACTTTGGGGATATTATGAAGAAGTTTTTGTTTTCTACAATCTGCTATAAATATGAAAAGGACGGAAAGACTTATTCCGTGATCATTCCGCCGCTTATGATGATAATACAATTTTTTGTCGGTATTTTGTTTTTATACCTGATAATGAGGTTTTACTGGGCATTCTTTATAGGTAACGCTCGAGTTATTAAAAATGCAGGATTGCAATTCGGTGTTTTCTCAGCTTTTCCAGCCTGCGCGATGAGCCTCATCGCACTGAAAGCAAGGAAAAACTATAAAGGAAATCCCATCAAAATAAAGCAGTTACGTCTTATCAGAAAACTATATAACGAACTCGGAGATAAAGATTCTGCCAAAAGAGTCGACAGTGAGATAAATTACCGTCTCACATGGGGAAATACAAAATTTCAATTTGCGTATTACATTTCTTTATTTTCCGCTCTCATCTGCATAACCAATACTCCGATAATTCAATGTGTATATCTCATGCACAATTATGTCGGTTCAGCACGGATCGTTTTCGGTTTTGGCTCAGTATGCGGTGTGATACTTGATATCTGCGCATTTATCTTTTCCGGTCTTACCGTAATAAATTACTCAATATTTAATTCCTTAAAAGCACAGATCAGACTCGAAGCCTCACGTTGAGAGGCTGAGTCTGATTTTTTCATATACTGAAAGCTTCTTTCTCTATCGCTGTGATCCTTTGTGACAGTGTTGGATGCGAGTAGTCGATAAATACCTTTGCAGGGTGGGGATTTATGTCTGATTCTGCTTCTTTATGGAGTTTCTTTAGTGCTGCGATGAGATCCGGGCCGTAGCCTTCTCTGGCTGCGAATGCGTCTGCTTCGTATTCGTGCTTACGTGAGAAATAGTTGGATACAATGCTTATAAATGTGCTTACAGGCCAGAGGCATACGTTTAGGATCTGATGCGCAAACATGTAGTTTATGCCATGGAAACCAAAACACAGATAGAACTGCGGTACATTTAGTACGAGTGCCATGGACGCAAATACTATGAGTATGGATACTATCGATAAAGGCAATGATTTCAGTGTGTGCTTGTATTTTGCGTGGGCAAATTCATGGGCAAATACTGATACGATCTCGTCTTCTGAGAAGTTGTTTACAAGATTGTCATCAAGCGAGATCGTCTTTCGCTTTCCAAAACCTGTACAGAATGCGTTTGATTTTGTGGTTCTGCGGCTTGCATCTTTTACTACGATCTTTCTTACTGTAACACCGTATTTTTTGCACAGTTCCAGCAATTTATTCTTTAATTCTCCATCCTCTAACGGTGTGAATTTATTGTAGATCCGCATGAGGGGAACTATTATCAACATCAGGAACAATACTAATACCAGCGCCAATGCTGTTCCGATAAGTATCGCCATGTTGCCAAACCTTATAAACAGGATCCTTATTCCCATCACTATGAAATATGTGAGTGCTACAGCGATCACTAAAGATTTCAGTGTGTCTAACAAAAAAGTCTTTTTTGTCGTGGTATTTAAGCCGTATTTTTCTTCGATCACGAAAGTGTCATAGTACCCAAACGGAATTGCTATTACTGTTGAGATTAGCGTAAACACTGCGATCACTGCCAGGTACTGCAGATATACATTCATGCCGGAAAAGAAATGGAAGCACTTCGCATGTATGTTGAAACCGAAAAACAGAAGCGTATATACTATCCCTACTATTTCCTGTATAATATCGAGCCTGCCGCTCTCATCCTGATATTTCCTGTGTACTTCGTATTCTTCTGCATTGTATACGTCTCTGACATTTTCCGGAAGTTCTTTATCCGCGTAGGAATCATCCAGATACTGTATGTATCCGTCAAATGCCTTTTTTAACGCATAAAATGCCATTATGAAAATTTTGTAACCAATCATTATTTAGTACTGCCTTTCATTTCTTTTTTCATCTTTTCTATGCAGTCCAGCTACGTCGAGACTTTTGAAAGTGCGCTATAGGGTAAATGAGCAAGTATTTAGTCCTTTTTTAAGTAAGCACTCACCGCATAAAAAAGATGCAAGGGCTTTATATATCGTTAAGCCCTCACATCATTCTAATACAATGTACTCTTTTTTGACAGTTTATTTAATTCCGTACCTTTCCTGCACTTCTTCTGATGGTTTGTAACCGGATATGAGATCGTCGGCTTCTTTTATAAGAGAATCGTAGGATACTGCTTTTACGCTATACAGATCATAGTTTTTGGCTTCTGATACATAATTGTATTGTAGAAATGCTTTTTTGCCGGCGTCGTAATCATAATAGTACGGCACTTCTGCTATGATATTCAGTTCCTGATCCAGCTGATAGGAATATTTACCGTCAGATACAAGCATGTATCCGCCTATGCCGGGCAATTCTTTTAGTGCCGTATAGCCGCCTCTCATGTCGTACAGTGTTTTTGATATTTTTTTGGTTTTTGCATCCTTGAGCACAAGTGTATGATTCGGACCGGTAGTCATTATATATTTTCCATCATCGGAAATAACTTCCTCTCCATCTTCTATGCGTGTCCCAATCTTTTCCCTTCTCTCTTCATAGCTGATAGCTCCGGTTTTTTCGTAATCCTCGATTCCGATCCATTCATAAACTGCCATGTAATCTGCATCCGAAAACCAGATATATAGCTTACCCTCCTTTAATGCCGCACCTAAAACATACTCTGTTGGCGGATCAGAAAACCATGTGTAGGTATAATCCAATAAAAGATTTTCCGAAGGATCATAGAGATACAACCGGCAGCTGCTGGTCAAAATTATAACCTTGGAATCTTCTCTTTCTTCAGCCATTATCACATACTGATCCGCAAGGCTACTCTCAAGCGACCTGTATTCTCCGGGATCATTCCAGAAATCGTCGTTTTCCGGAAGTTCTTCTTTTCCGACAGGCACATAATTGTACATGGTGTATTTTCCAAGTGCCTTGCAAAGAGCATATTGAGTCGAGGATACATAGGGGATATTTACATCGCTCATACTGTCCGGCATGGCATTTCGCACAGCATATACCGCATCCTGCCGAAGTCCTTCCCTAAGCAAAGTATCCGTGACGACTGCCATTGACTCCGCATATTTTATCTGTTCTTCTCTATATTGTTCCTCAAGCTTCACATGCTGCTCGGCTATCAGATTTTTCTGAGCATTGATCTTGAGCCCGAGAACCATGCAGACCATGCCAAAAATAAAGAATACTCCCGCTGCCAGAGCACTTGCAGCCGCTATCCGCTTTATCCTCTGCTCACGATGTCTCTGCTTCAGGTCATCGTATCCGAGTCCGTACATGGGCGCAGCCATACGTAACACAGCATCATCGAGCATCTTGTTTCTCTTACGCGGATCATCAGAGCGTGCATCCGCCGCCAACGGCTCTATGCTTACTCTTTCAACTGTTCGATTTCCGTTTTCATCAACTTTCTCGATTTCCTTATAGCATATCGCCTCGGGAAATGAGTCCTCGGGTTCACCCTCTGCAAGTACCGCAAGGATATGATCCTGACCGTGGAGCTTTTTAAATGTTTCTATTTCCTTTGCGCACCACTTGGATTCCGGAAGTCTGGGGGTACATATGACAATTAGAAAATCACTGTTTTTTAAGGCTTCCTCTATCGGATCAGAAAGATTATCTGCTAACGGAAGTTCATCCTCATCTCGGAACACTCTCTCAATCTTCCACTTATCCTTCGGATAATCTTTTCGGAGATTCGTAGGCAGCTTAAAGCGCTCCAGCTTTCGATGGAGAGATATAGCCACTGAACTGTCCAGTTTTGAGTGTCTGTAACTAATAAATGCATTGTAATGCTTTGACTTACTCATGGTCATGCACCTCACGCATAACTCTTGAAATGCAAGCATTCCAAAAGCCATGTAAACATACACTTAAGTCAATCATCCTCTATTTTACGGTAAAGCTTTGGGAACAGATCCTGACGGATCACATAGATATCGTGAGCATCATCCTCTCTGACAGCAATATAATCTCCCGGTTCTCCTGAATAATATTTTTCTGTATCCCATGCAGTAAATAGCTTTACGCTTTTTGTGAGCGGTCGCGCATAGATTGCGGTAGTTGCGGTACTGAGCACTGTTTTTGCATATGTCAGTACTGTCCTGCTCTCCTCTGTCTGAAGATTTTTGATCTTGGGCGGATACTCAAAATTTCTTTCGTACGGTTGACCCTTTAGGACGTAACTTTTTTCCAGTTTTTCTTTCTTTATCGGATAGATCTCACCCTCTACGCCTATCATCAGATATACATTTTCGTCGATCTTGACGCTAATATCACCTTCCAGTGTACGGACCTCAACAGATGTTCCATCAGGGAAAATGTCTGCAAGCTTCACTACTCCAAGTTCCTGCGGCAGCTTCTCGTACTTTTCCATATCAGATGTATCAAGCTGTGTTTTCTCAGCGTATAGAACCTCATACTTTTCAAAATAGATTTTCAGGCGATCTTTTATCAGTTCGTCGATAGTATCCTCGATTTCCTGACCTTCGCGCTCCGTTATCGCGTCCGGACGTATCATTCCTCCTGCTTTGTATATATGTCCGCCGCCTCCGCCAATCCCGTCTGCGATAAATGCCGCAAGTTCATTTGCATGTACTTCCTTTATGCAGCTACGTACAGAAAACTTCACTTCCTCGGGGCGGATATAATATGCCACGCACACATCTACCGTATCGGTTTCCATAGAAAAATCGCTGACTACGCCAAGAATATTTGGATCACAGGGTTCTGTTTTTAAGATAAGAAGCTTATTGTCCTTTTCATACTCATTTTTAAGTATAGCCCGACCGACTATCAGCAGCTCATCCATAGATATGTTTGAATTATTCATCTTTGTGATGACACTTTTTTGTACATATAATTCATCTATCATATCCCGGTCAAGAGGATGTGATACTTCAGACAGATGATTTGTATCAGTATAGAGCCCGTAATACAGCGCAGTAGATAAAAGCGGCTCATTATTCACCGTGATACCTTCATTTTTCATCATATCCCATACCAGTGTCGCGCAGCTTCCGAGTTTATTTCGTATCTCAAAAGGACATTCTGGTTCAGTAATATAATTGTGATGATCTATGACAGCTACATTTGTCGCTTCCGTAGCAGTAACATTTTTTTGTCCATACTGACAGTCTACTGTTATCAGAAGTCCGGGTTTTTCTGAAAAATCCGGTTCATAACTCACAGGGACTTTCAGCTCATCTATCATGATCCGGAGATTACTCTTATTTACAGGATTTCTTCCACGATATATGAACCGCACGTTTTTCCCAAAGTGCTTAAAATACCAATATAACGCATAGCCTGAGGACAGGGCATCTGCATCCGGATTGTCATGACACTGGATCACGATATCATCATATTTAAGCAGTTCCTTTAGTTCCATATTTTACCTCCGGGCAACACTTGCAACAAAGGACAGTTTCCTGAACATATTCAAGAAACTGTCCTTTTCATTTACCCGCTGTTTTTTCTGCGGAATAGTGTTACTTGTTGTCAGCTGTTACAGCCTTTGCAGCTGTTCTACCTGAAACGATGATCTCTGTAATAGCATTTCCGCCGAGACGGTTACCACCGTGGATACCACCGGTAACTTCTCCTGCTGCGTAAAGGCCTTCGATCACATTACCATCTGTATCAAGTACATGACGCTCTGTATCAACCTTGATACCACCCATTGTGTGGTGTGTTGAAGGTGCCATCATTCTTACACGAAGCTTTACACCGTCAAGCTTGTAGGTTGATGCATCGTATGAACCGTCTTCCTTCTTCTCTGCTGAGCCGATAAGAGCTGAGAACTGCTTCTTATCAACGCCTTCAGGCTGCTCACCGTTCATGATAGCGTTATCGTAATTCTCGATAGTTGCCCTAACTGTATCAGCATCTGTCGGAAGTCCAAGCTCCTTAAAGAGATCACCGAGCTGGTCAACTGTTCTTACGTACTGTCTCCACTCAACATCCTCATCCTTGTACGGATACGGACCCGGGATTGGTACTTCTGCATTTGCAATTTCTATAAATACACCCTTTACACCATTGTGCTCGATACCGTTCTTAAACTCGCTGAGTGAGAGAACGTCACGCTCTGATGTCTCATCTACGAATCTCTTACCTGTCTCAGGATTGAGATAGATCGCATAGTCACCGCCGCCAAATGCGAGGTTTCCGTTATCTACCCAAGAGATAGGCATGAGCTGTGTCCAGCCTGTACCTGTGATATCAGCACCTGCTGCTTCAGCCATAGTGATACCGTCGCCCTGGAGGGATGAACGGTTAGTTGTGGTTGTCTTTTCTGACAGATAATCTGTTGACCAGTACTTATTTGTCTCAAGAACCTTGCTGATATTTGCTGCGTAACCACCTGTTGCCAGGATTACGCCCTTATTTGCATGTGCGATCACTTCAGAACCATCATAACGCTCTGCCTTTACACCTGTAACCTTGCCGCCGTCAACGATGAGTTCCTTAGCAGTTGTACGTGTAAAGATCTCGTTTTTCTCGTTTGCATTGAGAAGAGCTGTTCTCGGAGCCATGAAGTATGTTCCCCAACGTCCTTCATACTCCTCAGGTGTTCCATCGCCGTCTGCATCTACGTTTGCGCCGATGAACTGATTTTCACGATACCAGAGAGCTCCGATAAGTGTCGGCTGAGTATCCTCAACGAATGTAGCACCGAGATCCTCTAACCAGGGCTTAACTTCCTGTCCATCTTCGATGAACTGCTTAACAAGATTTACATCTCCATAGATCCACTCTGACTTATCAGCGCTCTGTCTGAGTCCGCCATAGTATGTCTGGAAGATATGCAGGTTAAGTGTTGAGAAAAGTGTAAGCTGATTCTCAGGTGTACCTTTCTTGATCTGCGGCTCTGCCCAGTCAAGATAAGCCTTTATCTCTTTCTTCAGATCCTGAAGTACAGGGAGATAATCCTTATGTACGCCGTGCTTTGAAAGTTCTTTGATGTCACCTGCTACATATTCATTATCTTTGTAGTAATCTGCATCAAACTCGTCCTCTGACCAGTTGTAGATTGTCTTCAGCTCGTCGATACATCCCTGAACTGACTTTACCTTATCATAAGTGTTTCCGTCATATCCCGTACCTGTGGTTGCATCCGGATCGCTTTCATCCCATACGAGATACTTCATAACACTCTGATACTGTCCGCCGGAAACAAGTGTGTTACCACCGATCTCAGCATTCTTCTCGATTACGAGAACAGTGTTTCCATCCATTGCTGCCTGAGCTGCTGCGGAGATTCCGGCACCGCCGGCACCTACTACTACAACGTCCCATGTGTCTTCAACATTGTCCTGAACAGCTGTCTCGACTGTTGCCTTCTGAAAAGCGCTCGCATCTGAAACTCCGGCTTCCTCTGCTGCTGCGTTTACAGCTGTCTTCAGAGCTCTGCTTGTAAATGTTGCCCCGGAGATGGCATCTACACCGGTTCCGTTTGCTTCGACCATCTGAGGGATCATGATGTCAAATACCGGTGTTCCAACATGCTCTGTCTCATGGCTTGATGTTACTTCGATATTCTCGATCTTGTCCTCACCAAATGTGACGCTGACTTCTACAGGACCATTGTAACCGTCACCTGTTCCTGTATAAGTTCCTGCCGTAAATGTTACGGCTGCCGGACCTGCTCCTGCTTCTGCATCAGTAGATGCTGCCGCACCACTCTTTGCCTGCTCAAGTGCAGCTGCAACGGCTTTCTTAACTGCATCAGAAGTGATAGTTGCCCCTGTGACTGAATCAACCTCTGCTGACTGAGATTCAAGAATCTTTGGCTGCATTTCTTCGATCGCAGCGCCACCCTTGTCTGGCGTCTCGTCCTTACCCTCGATCTGAACGTCCTTGATCTTACCACCCTCGATAACTACAGTAGCGGTAACATCTCCTGCGAAGCCCTGCTCGCTTGCAGTGTAGGTTCCATCCTGATAATCGCCTGAAGAAGCTGCTCCTCCTGCGCTTTCAGATGCTGCCTCGCTCCCACCGGTAGCCGGCGCAGGTGCTGTCTGATTACTCTGGCATGCTGAAATTGTCATCGCAGCAACCATAACTACGCAGACAACAGCACTAGCTGCTTTTCTTCTCCACATAAATCTACCTCCCTATTAAATTTTTTGATAATTGTTCATCCAATGTTCACATGATGAACACAAATCCATAATAATTATACTAGCTGTCAGTCAATTAGGCTATGTATACATCACGAATCAAAGGTTATTATTGTACAAAAAAAGGAACAGAACTTTTTTTGTTCTGTCCCTTTTATCCTGTCAAATAGACCCTTTGCGTCTCAATAAGATTATTTTATCTTTCCCTCTTTTAATAATCGGAGGAAGATGTCAGCTATCTTTGGATCAAACTGCTTCCCTTTATTTTTCTCAATTTCTTCAACAATCTTTTCTGCAGGGAGTTTCTTTCTGTAAACTCTGTTTGAATTCATGGCATCAAAAGCGTCAGCCACACATATAATCCTGGCTATCAGCGGTATATAATCACCTTTCCGTCCCTCAGGATAGCCATTTCCGTCATATCTCTCATGATGATACTGTGCTCCCTCATCCACATCTTTCAAGCTCTTGAAATTTCTGAGAATCTCGCCTCCTCGCACAGTATGTGATTTGATCACCTTAAACTCATCGTCATCTAGTCTATCTGTCTTTTTTAGAATACGGTCCGGTACACCGATCTTTCCACAGTCATGAAGCAGTGCTACATAATATATACGATCCAGTTCTTCTCCTGAATACCCCATTTCCTCCGCAATGATCCTTGTATACTCGGCAACTCTGCTGGAATGGCCATTTGTGTATGGGTCCTTGGCATCGATAAAACCTGTAAATGTCTCTATTGATTCCTGGATCAGCTCATTGTCCCGTTCATGACGCAGTCTGTACTTTCGGATCTGTGCCGAGGTGATCGCATAAATCGTAAGCGATATCAGCCAGATAAACAGAGCCGCTGCAGATATCCAGAAAAATATATCCCTTGTAAGTAATCTGTGATATTGAAACTGAAGTTCCAAAACCCATCCATTTATCTCTTCGCCTATCGGTGAGTAAAGGATCACTCCCGGAACGGTTCCCTCATAAGGTTCCAGCGGAACTTCTCTGGCGTTTTCACTTGAACTCGGCAGATAGTACAGGTAGTCTCCTGCATACATGCGTATCAGGGTCTCCCCGTCAAATGTGACCGTATCAAATGAATGATCATCTGCCTCAAATTCTCGAAGATCAGAAACTGTTTCTACATGCTCTTTCCTATTAACATTCTGATGAATCTCCAATTGCCCGTTCCAGGCAGATTTTAAGAAAACCTCATGATCAAAAGTAAGCTTAAACTTAAAATCTGAAATTTCATCCGCCGTATTGTTGTTCACCGGAAAATCATATGTGTATGCCTGATAATTGTGTTCCGTGATTCCTTCATTATTGAGATCAAACGCCTTGGTCCAGGTGCTGTTCCGTGAAACTGCACTTACGACACAACCTTTCTCCGTTTCCGCTTTTTCAGAAAAAAGCCGTTCTCCGGCGAACGTCTCATAACGAATAACACGATTGTAATTATGGACTCGCACATTACTGATCAAAAAAATCACAAGAATGATCAAAAATGCAACCAAAAAATTCTTCCACGTATACTGCTTTTTCTTTAAACCTACCACTTTTTATCCCCTCAAAAAAAATTTTAATTTATATTTTACCCATCATTCTTTCCAAACACAACATTTTTTCCTTTTTTATCAGGATGATTTTCAATCAATTTTTTAATAAAAATCATAACGTTTCCGGCAAATTCGTTTTTGACATAATCAGGCTCTTTTTTTATAATTAATTGGATATTGCATTTATTTTTATACAAAATAATACAATGTTGTAAGTGGCAAAAATTACTTTCTGTCCTTTCACCGCACAATTTGAGGGGTTTTAACTCACAGCGGATTCATACTCCGACTGAGTTAATTGTTACACGGATATAAACCATAAACCAATAAGGAGAGTTATCATGACACTAAAAAACCACAAGTTTCTGGCGCTTTTGCTGAGTTCTGCGCTTCTCGTATCTGCACCCGGTGCATTCAACGCACCTGTTTTCGCAAGCGAAACTTCATCTGCCATTTCCAATGAGAGTATTCCGGATAATGCTGAGCCTTACACCCTCGGAACTGAGAAGGAACTTAGCCTTGAAGACAACGCATCAGAAGAAAAGTACACATGGTATAAGTTTACTTTAGATCAATCTGCTATATGCAATTTTACAGGCTCTTTTGAAACCAACAAAAACACCAATCCTACGTTGAAAATTTGTGATAAAAACGGCCTCGTGCTCTGCGACATTTATCCAAATCATTCCAGCCAGGACTCTGATTATGCAGGTCTCAGAAAGGGAACTTACTATATCCAAATAAAATACTATGACGTTTCCGGTACTCTCACATTCAAACTTTCTGCTGTAGACACTGACAAAAACTACCAGACATTTGTAGAGGATTATGAGAATCCGGATACATTCAATGATTCCTATGTGAATGCAAATGACATAGCTCAGGGAGCTCCCTGTCACGGTATACTCGGTTCGAATAATACTGCCGACTGGTACAAGCTGACCGCGACCACGAATACTACTTTCACATTTACACAGACATCTTTCAAGGGAAACGACGCGCATCTCTACGTCTATGACAGCTCACGCGAAAAGAAATTTATAGAAAAAAGTGTGACAACAGGCGAAACCGTCACAAAGGATCTCGAAGCAGGAACCTACTATGTTTATGTCAGCAACATTTTAACAACTAATAACCCGACCGTTTATAATGTCTTTTCATATGTAATCAACACTACTGCTGATACTGCAGGTGCAAATCAGCCCGCAAACAGAACAACCGATACAAGAGGCGATTTCGTCTTCAACTACTGCCACGAAATTCCTTTCTGGGGCAGATCAAAACTTGGTCTTTCAAATTTCGGAGACTTTACTGTTTCATACAACGGAACAGAGTACAAAGTTCAAAAGGCCGTGATAAGCAAAAAGAAGCATACGATTCAGATAACATCTCTGACCGGCGCAGACAAGACAATTAACAAAGCTGTTAAGACCGCAACAAAGGGTTCCAACGCTTTGACCTTTACCGTTGCACCATATACTGTCTCTAATGCCGATACTGTTACTATTAAGAAAAAGAAGGACGGAAGCCTTCGTTCAGTGAAAGTTTCCATCAAAAATAAACCGTATACAGCAAAGAAATCAGAATACACCTACGATTCTACAAACAAAAAGATTACTTTCACAGGAAGCAACTTGACCGGAAGCTATACCGAAAAAAACTGAATACTATATTTCTCGTCAAAAATATGCCCCTGCTATCGATCTACAGGGGCATAAATTATTATAGCGCAGACTTCTTTGAAATAATGTCCGCCTCTTCTTTAGTTATCTCAATTAATGAATCATCATCTCTGGCAAAGCGCCAGGCAAGATTTCCGGCATCTTCCCATACTCCACTTTTTCCTTTTTTCTCTATAATGTCGCCGGTACGTCTGACAATAACACTTCCAGCGATGAATTTATAATAACGTGTTTTCTCGTCCATTTTTGTAACCTTTTTAATAAGAGATTTCTTCTACACCCTTAGGCACCGGTACCTTTTTATATTCTTCTGCCTGCTTTTTTGATGCTTCAGCTTTTTCCTCGGCTGTAGAAGTTTCACTTCTGATTATCTCATAATACTTATGTGCCTTTTCTCCCTTTACATTATATGAAACCGGAGTATGGAACTGTAATTCATATATAAAGCCATCTTTACTCCGAAGCATTACATTAATTCCCTGATAGTCGACATCTTTCTTAGCCCAGTAATTCTTAAACTTGTAAACAGAATTTCCATTTGCTATGAGCGTATCCATTATCAACCGGGTTTTTGCTACATATTCCTGATCGTCGATTGCATAAGTGTATCTCAGTCCATCATGAATATTATTCGCTGCTTCCGAAAACGAGATTTCCATATCGTGAGCATCTGATACTATCTTTCGGCTCAAACTTTCAACAGTTTTTAAGCGAAATTCCAATCCTTCAAGATGGACTTTATCTGATTCCAATGCCTTAAGCTGAGCCGTGACAAACGGTTCTTCTACTGCGGCAGCATTATATAACTGCTGGGCATATATATTGGCTTCTGCCTGTTCAACTAATGACGTCTGTTCTGCAGTTTCGACATTTTCAGTCGTGGCCACATTTCCATCAACCAGATTTAAGCTGCCACCGGGAATCTTTAATATCTGCCCGGCATATATCAGCGATGGATCTTTAATGACATCTTTATTAAATTCAAATAACTCGGACCATCTATCTCCTGATCCAAGCTGTGTCTTTGCAATCTTGTAGAGATTATCATTTTTTTGTACATGGTACTCAGTCGCAGAAACTTCATCAGCCAATACCTGTACAGGATTTCCTGCCAATGGCATTAAAGCAATAAGTATACAAGCAAATGCCAGTAATTTTTTTACGCTTTTTTCTATCATTTTATCCCGTCCTTTCGCATGCCATAAATATTGATCACCAACGTTATCGTCTTATTTATCGGCGCGTATGACGAGATTTTTATACTGACAAGCTCCTATCCAACGTTATTCTCTGATATTCCCCTTTTCGATATGCTTTCTGATCATCATATCTGTCAGTTCATAAAGCTTTTCCGATCCCTCTCTGGTTTTAGACTGCCTGCCATATACCTGTTCTTTTGTGACACTATGTTCTCTCCAATCTCCGCCGTCATTACTATCATTCAGTATCAACGGCTGAAGATTATCCATAGCATGGGCAAACTTCGCCTCCTGAGTCTTATTTTCCTCAAACTCCTCAAAAAGCTCTATCATTGCTTCTTTCTGGTCTTCCGGCAAAATTGAGAAAATTCTTTCCTTTGCGGCATCTTCTCTGGCTTTCTGAGTGGCAAGTCCTTCACTGTCATATGCATATGTGTCTCCTGCATCAATTTCTACTATGTCATGAATCAGGCACATGATCATTACCCTTGATATATCCACAGGCTCATTCGAGTACTCTTTAAGGAGATACGCCATAATCGCCATATGCCAGGCATGTTCTGCGTCATTCTCATTTCTTCCATTTCCAGACAAATGAGTCTGCCGGAACACATTCTTTTCCTTATCTATCTCTAACGCAAACTCCATCTGCCTTTTTAATCTGTCATCCATCTTTACTTCTCCTTTGCATAAACGCCATCAGCGTTTTCCAAGGACATTTGCTTCCAAGTCAACCCTTTTCTTCAAAATATCCGGTATCTTTTTGATTTAATCCCTTACGTTGATAAGGACGCAGCAAATTAAACAGTACTCTGGTTTTAACTCTAGTTTTCATGTTTCTGTCCTGATTTATAAAAGCACGTATATAAGCTATATTATAAGTTGAGTCCTTGTGATTTTACCCATGAATAATAAAAGCTTTTTAACATGATCCACCATCCATACATTTTTTTGCACATGATCATGCCTATAATATCATCTGTATTAAGAATTATGAAGAAAAATCAATACATCATGTTAAAACGGGAATAACATCATCTGTCATTCCCGCTAAAAATCTATGTGTTCTATTAATTACATTTCTTTAGGTTGGCTGTTTTCCTGTTCTACCAGCTTGAGTGCCTCGTCATAAATTGACTTTGGATACTTGCTCAGTATCTTTTCCTCCGGTACTCCGAAGTAGATCATATTTTTGACAGCTTCAATTGAAGTTGCCTCTTCCGCAGCTCTTGCTATTCGTTTAGCTTCATAGTCTAAAACCTGTCCGCCCATGACTGTCTCAACTCCCTTCTGAACATTTTTTTATGTACGTCATCGCATATCACTGTTAAATATGGCATCTTTTTACACAGTCAACTCTATCTGATTTCCTTCGATTCCGATTATGCAGGATTCATAATATCCGTCGCCGGTTATTCTAGGACCACTTACGACTTCATATCCATCGCTTTTTAGATTTTGCGTGAGCTCATTAACCTTTTCCTTACTCCCAAGAGAAAACGCAATGTGAATATATCCTGTACGATTTAATTCTTTGTCAGCATCAACTTGTCCAGGTTTATTCATTATTTCAAGCCTTGCTCCATCATCAAAGCTTATGAAATACGACCTGAAACCTGTTGTTTTATTATGATACCCATCATTTGATCTTCCTCCAAGATACCGGATAAAAAAGTCTCTTGCAGCTTCAAGGTCATTTACATACATAGCTATATGCTCAATTTTCATGATTTTTTGCTCCATACCTCTTTTGCTTTTCATCACGTTCATTCTCGATCGACAAAAGCAGCATTTTACAACGCCCCTGTGATTTTCGGCAGCCACAGGCTAACCGCAGGCACAAAAGAGATCAAGAGCAGCGCGATCAACATGCAGATATAAAATGGCAATGTTGCCCTGACCACTTTTTCCATAGGGCGCTTTGCGACTGCTGAGCCGATAAACAGCACAGCTCCGACCGGCGGAGTCAATAAACCGATACCGCAGTTCAGCACCATCATTATACCAAACTGGATCGGATGAATCCCAACGCTCTGTGCTACCGGCAGTAGTATGGGTGTTGCGATCAGAATGATCGGAGACATATCCATGATCATTCCCAGTACCAGCAATATCACATTTAATAACAGGATCACGACGATAGGATTACTCGACACCCCTGTGATCAGTGCTGCGGCTTTTGCCGGCACATGTAATACCGTAAGGCAGGTTCCAAACGCAGAACTCATGGCTATCAGTATCAGCACTACGGCCAGCGTATCGATACACTTCCCCAGGCTTTCCCATACGCCTTTCCAGGTTAATCCTTTATAGACAAACACTGATACAAAAAGGGAATAAACTACTGCAATGGCTGCGGATTCGGTGGCGGTAAACCATCCTCCCACCACGCCTACTACGACGATAAGGACAGTCAGCAATGCCCAGACGGAACGCCACAGCTGTTTTATAAATACTCTAACGGAAAATTTTTCTCCTTTGGGATAGCCTTTCTTCACAGAAATGATATATGAGCCGATCATCAGTGCCACAGCCAACAGTGCTCCCGGTATATATCCCGCCATAAACAGAGCTCCTACCGATACGCCTCCTGCCACGGTTGCATAAATGACCATATTGTGACTGGGAGGTACCAGCAAGCCTTCGCAGGAGGATGTGATAGTTACCGCTGTGGAAAAATCTGCATCATACCCTTCATCTACCATCATCGGAATCATGATAGAACCAAGCGATGCTGTATCTGCTGCGGCTGAGCCGGAAATCCCGCCAAAGAAATAAGACGCAACGATATTAACCATTGCAAGACCACCTCGCATCCAGCCAACGATGGATCCCGCCAATGCGATCAGCCTTTCGGATATGCCTCCGGTTCCCATGAGCACACCCATGGTGATAAAGAAAGGAACAGCCATCAGGGAATAGGACCATACACCCTTCACCATTAATTGGGGCAGTGATACCAGACTCTGACCCATGGAAGCCATACAAAGTATCGTAGATATTCCTACTGCATACGCGATTGGGAAGCGCAGCATTATCATGATGAAAAAACTCCCAAGGAGTATGATCGTTGATATTGTTTCCGGACTCATATTATTTATTCTCCCCCTTCAATTCCATCAGTTTTATGATTCTCTGAAAAATCTGCTCCAGCTCAAAAATCACCATTCCTGCTCCCGCTATCGGAATGGAAAAATACTGCCAAAATTTACTTAAATCCGGAATCGAGGCATATTTTCCTAATGAAGCTATAGGAGATGTACATAGTTTTATGCCATATACCAGCAAAAATATGCCCAAAAGAAATACAGCTATATCCGCTATCAGATCAGAGATTTCCAATGTACATGGTGACAAATATTTGTCAAATCCCGTCATTCGTATATGAGCCCGATTACGTATCGCCAGAGTAGCTGAGAGCACCGCCAGATAGACCATCATGGTCAGCACCATTTCTTCACTCCAATAGGGATCTCTGATAAATGGCAGATACCTTCCTGCGATCCCCCATGCAGTGATCATGATGTCACCGATCAAAACTAATTTACAAAGGAACATTATCACCTTGTATGTAGTATCATATACAGGCTTTATCCTTTCCGCCTTTTTTAACATCTCCAACATTTTATTTCCCTTCTTTCCCCTTATTTTTGCGCCTTTACTATTTATTCACTCTCATACTGCATGTCTACGATCCGCTGATATAGGTCACAATCATTTTTTGTAAATTTCTGTATTGTTGACTGACATGCCTCCACCCAGGGTTTCTTATCCTCTACCTCGATGATATGTACATTTTTTTCCCGGAGACTTTCGAAGTTTTCTTCCTCGATTTCCTTAACTTTTTCCCTGCAGACATCACTTGCATATTCTGCAGCTTCCTTTATCCACTGCTGCTGCTCTGTACTGAGGTTATCCCAGGTTACGTCCGATATCAGTATCTGCATCGCTCCCAACGTATGACCATCCAACAGCAGATACGGCGATACCTCGTAAAGGGCATTTGACTGGTAATTTGAGACAGGCTGCTCGGCTCCATCTACTACTCCTGTACTCAATGCGCTATATAATTCCGTAAAGGGAATCGTTGTAGCAGATGCTCCCAGATTTTCTACCATTCCGGTCATGACAGGATCAGCCGACACCCTCAGCTTTCTATTCTTCAGATCCGCGAGATCCTTTACCTCTTTTTTTAGGAAGAAATGACGGAAGCCTTCCTCTCCGTAACAAAGCCCACGCATAGGTAATCCCTTTTCGTGAGGTTCTATTAATATTTCTTCTGCCAGTTCACTGTCTGCAAACTTCCAGAAATGATCCTCATCTACAAATGTATAGGGGATGCTTAGAAGGCTTGCCTTTCCGCAGCCGTACTGAGTAAGTGCCTGAGCTGATACACGGCAAAAATCTGTTACATTTCCGCCTCCAAGCATATTGTCCAGTATCTGTTCCTCGCTCCCCAATACTCCGCCGGCCTGGATATCTATTATCAGCTTTCCTCCGGAAACCTCCTCGGTCTTTTCCTTAAAAGCCTTTGCCATTTCACCTACTATGGTTCCTTCTATAGGATTCATCTCGGCGTAGGTCAATGTGACAACCTCGTCTTTACCCCGTTTTGTAAAACTGACCACCACACATCCTAAAAGTAAGACAAAAAGTATAACCCCTATGATAGATGCTATGTAATTTTTCATGTATACTCCCCTTTTTAAATTTAAGTACGTTAAAATCCCCGAAGCTGCCGTACTTCAGGGATTTTAACACTACTGTGTTCTCACTAACCGTCTATTCCTTTCATGGTTTCTCTACACCGAACTCAATGACTTCTGCCTTTTCATATTCCTCAAAGAGTCTTGTCAGCTCCGAATCGTCGTCTACATTTTTTTCTCCGTCTTTATAGGTAGTGTAGGAATATGTGGCATTACCGTCAGCATCAAAAGTTTCTTCCGCTTTTTCTGCAATGATCAGTTTTCCATCTTTTACTGTGTGTTTTTCAACAACGTGATGTCCGCATGTGAATACGCATCCATCTGCTACGGCTAACGGATATGCGGTTCCGGCTGATTCTATCTTACCGAGATACGCAATTCCTGTATCCGTATACATAAAAAGTGACGAATCGATCGCATTCTTTTTATTGTTTTCATCCTCATAGGTCCCGGTTGATGCAAAAAATACATCAGTATCACCAATCTTTACATTTGCATATCCCATGCCCTTCTTGAAATCACTAAGCATGTTTGTAAAGGTTCCGTACTTTGAGAGATCAACCTTTGAATAATCAATTCCTGCGATTTCTGACAGAGGTGTATAATCAAGTTTCAGATACTCTCCATCAAGCATATCTAATCTCGAATTGTAGTCCTCCTCAGTCATTGCTTCAAAGCCTTCTTCATCATCACTGTAGCTTATGAACCACGGATTTTTCTCATCCGTGTAGGCGTCATATTTGATGGTGTACTGATGCATAAGTTCTGTTGAGTTAGGCTCGATATTGTATACTTTTACTCCGTTTTCATTTGCACCGCCGGAAAAGGCGTTTGCAACTCCACCATAGCTCAATCCGTAGTAACGATCTCTGGATGTTCCGCTGACTACAAGTGCCGGCTCTCTATTTACCATGGTATAGATATCATATATCACGCTGGGCTCATCTGATCCTGACACCGGACCTACAAGAAGCTCGTCAACACCGTCGTTTGTGATATCTTTATACGCAAAGCCGATATCATCAAGGGCACTATCTCCTTCATTCTGTGCTATAGCATAAAATTCAGGACTAAGCCCCTCTTCTTCATATTTATTTGCATCCCAATCGCTGCTCAAAGCCTCGATGTATTTTGAAACTGTATAAGAATACAGTTCCTCACCCTTGGTTCCTGCGCCATACATGAATGTGCCGTTTCCGTTTGCCTGTACATTTGAAATGATGTCATCCGCAGCGTTATAGAGCTTATTGTAGTCCACTGCATCTGTTATATCGTTATATTTTGTGGAGTCCCACTGTATTTCTGACGGATATCCTTTACAAACATTATAGATTTTTCCATCCGAAGCTGCGAGCTCACCAACTTTTGTATACATGCCGCCCGGAATAAGAGTATTGTCTTTGTCTACTGCTAATGAAAAAACAAATCCGCCATATCCCGCTTCGTTGCTTTCCTTGTCATAAATGCAAATGGCATCATCATCTATGGCTGCAAGGAATTTTCCTTTAAACTCTTCCGGCATCTTTAGTGTGAGAAGTTCAGATGAAATAACTGTATCTTCCACATATTCCAAAGATGTTTCTGTTTCAGATGCAAGACTCTCTGAAGATTCCTCTGTTGTGGAATTTCCAGCTGTTTCAACTGACGAAGCATCCGTCGCCTCTGTGGACGGCTTACTTCCACAAGCAGTAACGCCAAGCATCACACCGACTATCATCAATATGACTAACCTCTTCACTTTTTCCTCCCGCTCTTTTTAAAGAAATTGTACCTGTAGACATTTTCTCTGCCTGTTAACCTTGTTTAATGGAATATTATCACAAATTGTATCACAGATTTGTCACAAATTTTTGTAAGTTTCAACTCACAACGCAAAAATCCCCGAAGCGGTTAAACTTCGGGGATTCCTGCGTTTGGACTTGATTGCTACCGTAAAAATTTTACCTGTTTTTTATTAAACTAAAACTAAACAATCTTTTTCTTGTAAAAAGCTCTGTACAATGATTTATGCCCCTGCATTCGCCATGCAGGGGCATATCTTTGATCATTTTGACTCAGACTTATTTGAAATAATGTCTGCCTCTTCTTTAGTTATCTCAATTAATGAATCATCATCTCTTGCAAAGCGCCAGGCAAGATTTCCGGCATCTTCCCAAACACCTTTTTTTCCTTTTTTCTCTATAATGTCGCCGGTACGCCTGACAATGACACTTCCAGCGATAAATTTGTAATAACGTGTTTTCTCGTCCATTTTTGTAACCTTTTTAATAAGAGATTTCTTCTACACCCTTAGGGATCGGTATCTGTTTATACTCTTCTGCCTGCTTTTTTGATGCTTCGGCTTTCTCTTCGGCTGTAGATGTTTCACTTCTGATTATCTCATAATACTTATGTGTCTTTTCTCCCTTTACGTAATATGACATGGGCGTATGAAACTGAACTTCATATATAAATCCATCTTTACTCCGAAGCATAACGTTAATTCCCTGATAGTCGACATCTTTCTTAGCCCAGTAATTCTTAAACTTGTAAACAGAATTTCCATTTGCTATGAGAGTATCCATTATCAACCGGGTTTTTGCTACGTATTCCTGCTCGTCGATCGTAAAAGTGTATCTCAGTCCATCATGAATATTATTCGCTGCTTCCGATAACGAAATTTCCATATCGTGAGCATCTGATACTATTTTTCTGCTTAAACTTTCAACAGTTTTTAATCGATATTCCAATCCTTCGAGATGAACTTTATCTGATTCTAAAGCCTTAAGCTGAGCCGTAACAAGCGGTTCTTCTACCGAAGCAGCATTATATAACTGCTGAGCAAATATATTGGCTTCTGCCTGTTCAACTAATGACGTCTGTTCTACGACTTCGACATTTCCGGGAATCTTTAATATCTGCCCGGAATATATCAGCGATGGATATTTTATAACATCTTTATTCGATTCAAATATCTCGGACCATCTATCTCCTGATCCAAGCTGTGTCTTTGCAATCTTATAAAGACTATCATTTTTTGTACCTGATACTCAGTCGCAGAAACTTCATCAGCCAGGACCTATAAAGGTTTTCCGACCAATGGCATTAATGCTATCAGTACAAAAGCAGCTGCCAGTAATTTTTTTGCTCTTTTTCCCATTATTTTATCCCGCCCTTTCGCATACTCATAAATATTGACCACAAAAGTCTCCGTCTTATTTATCGGCACGCTTCACGAGATTTTTATAACGGCAAGCTCCTATCCTACGTTATTCTCTGATATTCCCCTTTTTGATATGTTTTCTGATCATCATATCCGTCAGTTCATAAAGCTTCTCCGAACCCTCTCTGGTTTTGGACTGTCTGCCATATACCTGTTCTTTGGTGACACTATGTTCCCGCCAGTCTCCGCCATCATTGCTGTTATTCAGCATCAACGGCTGAAGATTATCCATTGCATGGGCGAACTTTGCTTCGGGAGTACTATTCTCCTCAAACTCCTCGAAAAGTTCTATCATTGTCTCCTTCTGGTCTTCCGGTAAAATAGAGAAAATCCTTTCCTTTGCGGCATCCTCTCTGGCTTTCTGAGTTGAAAGTCCTTCGCTGTCATATGCATATGTGTCTCCTGCATCAATTTCTACTATGTCATGAATCAGGCACATGATCATTACCCTTGATATATCCACAGGCTCATTCGAGTACTCTTTAAGGAGATACGCCATAATCGCCATATGCCAGGCATGTTCAGCATCATTCTCGTTTCTACCGTTTCCAGACAAATGAGTCTGCCGGAACACATTCTTTTCCTTATCTATCTCTAACGCAAACTCCATCTGCCTTTTTAATCTATCATCCATTTTTTTCCTTAACCTGTTTGAAGTTTTCATCGAAGGCGCATCGTATAAAGTTTCGTTTTCTTAATTACATTTCTTTAGGTTGGCTGTTTTCCTGTTCTACCAGCTTGAGTGCCTCGTCATAAATTGACTTTGGATACTTGCTCAGTATCTTTTCCTCGGACACACCAAATGAGATCATATTTTTTACAGCTTCGAGATCCTTTTTCTTGGTCGTTGCTTCTTCTGCTTCTTTTGCTGCTTCTTTTGCTGCTTCTTTTGCCGCTTTTTCCGCCGCAGCTCTTGCTATCCTTTTAGCTTCATAGTCTAAAACCTGTCCACCCATGACTGTCTCAACTCCCTTCTGCACATTTCTGTATTTATGTGACAATGCTTCCTCAACTTTATCGCACATAGCTTTTATGGCTGCTTTTTCAAATTCTGTGATTAGTCCGTTATCAACAAAGCCATCCATTTTATCCCACAAATCGTTATCGAAAGCAGAAATGCAGAGAGAGATTATCCATTCTATAAGCTCCGAATAAACAGAATCAAATCCTGACAATTTCCAAAAACAATTGAAATTTCTTTACATCTTAAAATCTCTTTTCGTTTAGACTTGATTAAGCATTATTTTCTTCTGCTGTTCTTTCTCTTTTCATTTAAAGTCATGTATCCGGCCACAAGAAGCTTTGACAATCCGGACGCAATAAAAATCAATCCTACTGTTCCAAACATATTACTTACACCAATAAGCATAAATATCATTTCCTCTCTTATATTAGTCTTTATTGACTTCACTTATAAACTGTTCCATGAGTTCGCTTATCTTTGCCGCTTGTCCAACTCCTACCTTGTCACAAGCTTCAGCGAACCTATCCGCCACGTCACCTTTTAGCTTAAAACCCTTTACTTTATACGTGGCTATATAGCCCTGTGGTAAATTATTAGGCTACGGCGTTACAAAAAAGCTTGACCACAACAAACTTACAAGACTCTCAAACGGGCTTCCTGGAGATAAAGAAAAAATGTAAGTTTAAGAACCATATGAACTTACAAGGCTCTCAAAC
>KL370808.1:0-3310 GCA_000701625.1 Lachnospiraceae bacterium MC2017 | reverse complement strand
AGTTTAAGAACCATATGAACTTACAAGGCTCTCAAACCTCAAATCGATTCTCGCCGAGCCTAATCGTTGGAAAACGACGTAAGTTATAGCCTTATTATACATTGATCTTTATCAATTATTAACCCTTGTTCCAATTCCCCTTTCCCTCTATACGCGGACTCAATCAGTACAAGCGTAACTTTCACATATTCAGCCTCACGATAAATCAACGTCATATCCTCATCCGAAATAAAAGAACGTAAATTGATCAAAAAGAACACTTTAACAAAGCACAACGATGATAATAATTTTATATATTCAACGATTCGTTCTGCTGTTGTATTATCACCTTCTTCAATTCGAACATTAATCATTTTAGAAAGAGCTGTCATATCTATTTCCGTATCATATGTCAATGAGTACGGAATATGATCAGACAATTCTTCAACCAAACTAAATATGTTGCTTCTTACGCTAAAAAACTTTTCCTGAACCTGATCTATAGCAACATCATTTATTAATTGGATTAATTTTGTTTTCACTTTTCTTGAATTAAAATCAAGACTCCAAGGATCTATTATCACCTCAACATACTTCGAAAACTTTATCTCTGAGTCATCCTCATATAGACAAAACTCACCAATATCATTTTCCACTAGATTTTTTAGATCACATACATACTCCGCCATTATCTCCGGTGACTCTACAGTTATCACGGTAGCTTTTCCCTCTTCCAATTCCACCGACAGTCCTGTTGGATAATGCGATAAAATCATAGAATCACCATTCTTTCATCAGTGTTCAATACATCTGATATACTCTGTCCAACAATATATTCCATTCTTGAATACTGTTTCTCCGTAACTTTTAATGCTTGTACTATACCATCACTCGGCTTATTTCTTTTAACATTTTCAATTACGGCATCTGCCATAGTACTATTTTGAGCTATTTTGCAATAAACAGACTCCTGTAGCATCAAAAAACCTGATTTAAGCAAAAACTCACGAAATAAACGATATTCCTTTCTTTCCGCCGCCGTAACTACCGGAAGATCAAACATCACAAGAATTCGCATATACCTATAATTCATAAAATTTAATCAAAGACACATCTTTTTCTTCCAAGGCATCAAACACACTTTTCGTGTATATCTTTATCGCATTCGTTACAAACTCTTCTTTTCCGTTAACAGAAACAAGCTGATTTAATACATTTATAAGCTCATGTTTTTCTTTCTTTTCAAACACCTCTGGATTTATCTGCAACACAGTTCGATCTATAAGTGTCCGAAACGGTTCCATTAAATCAGATGCCAAATTAAATTGATTGAACATATTATCATGAAATAGCCCCAATTGAGTTATATATCCATTGAGGGCTATTTCACGAGTAAATGCAGATAATACAATACTATAGCCATAATTTAACGCTGCATTTATTACGTTATCTACACTTCTACTAAAGTCTTTTCCAAACAAAGCGTTAAAATAAACTTTTGCTGCATGCCCTTCGCGGTTAGTCGTATCGCCAAATTCTAATTCATTAATATAATCCATTAACATTTTCGACTCTGGTCGGTTATACCATTCAAGCACTCGCATCTGATTTCTTATCTTCTCAGATACAATTTCAGTCCATACAGCGGTTTTAATGTCCTTATCCCATGCTATCTGATTTCGCACTTTTCTCGATGTATCATGTGCGCCATAATAAGGCATTAACTCCGAACTCGGATTTCTCTTTTCATCGCAAAAGATTACCTTAACTTTATGTCTTGTCAATTCTGACAACAACGCTGCTGTTATGGATACAGCTGTTGTTTCCAATATGACCGTATGAATCTCTGAGATGTGTATTTTGGTCACTTTTTCGTTGCGGACAACCATATATCCCAACTGATAATCCAGTTTTGCACTATTTGATATGATTACAGTTCTCCAGCTCATATCTTTAATAAATCAACCCTTGTTTCGTAAAGTCCTGTTACAGACTGATTAATCAAAAAGATTTCTTTACAGTCCGTAATTTTCTTACTCATACGACAGTATCCAGATTTTGATCCGGATCCTATAACGCTCAAATCAACAGCTATGCATTTTAAATTCATCCATTCCACGATATTCAATAAAACTTCAACCTGTTTTTCAATTGTCTGATCAATAAACTTTTCTCTATTATCCCGTAGTGTTTCTAATATCGTGGTTTTTTTATACTTAAAAGGACCACTTAATTTTGCAATCAAGATATCGTATAGCTTTATATTCTCTTCTGCCGAAATGATACGCTTCCCTTCCTTGTTGCACTCACTAAAATCTGACATAGAATAAGCCTTATCTATCTTTTTCAGATAGAATTCATGATAAGTATCTAAAAGAAGAGACTGACCATTTTCAATGTAAATCGAATTTCCTGTTCTTCCGGCAAGATAATAATAATGTCCATCAACTTTCACGAAAGAATTAAAATAGATCGGTTTGTAAAGTACCTTTAATTCTTCTATATCTTTTCCTGTATTTTCGTTCGTTATAGACTCTCTCAAATATGCATAAAGCACATCGTCTGAAACAGTGTTGATATCTCCTAAAAATACAGGGAGTGCTTCTATACTACGCACTTTCTTTTTCTTAATCCTATACTCAACCAGACAATAACACATCGTACTTATTGCTGTTCTTCCACCATATTTTGAAACATCTGAAAGACGTGGATCTGACGTCACCGCTAAATATGCATTCTTGTTTCCATTTGCTATAGTAGCACTATATACCGTGTCTTTACCTGTTATACCGCCTCTGACAATGTACGGTTTCTTTGTGATCAATACCGAGTTTTTAGACATGGTATTCTTAACCGTTATCAATGTAGAGCTTGTTCTTTTCTTCTCTTCATTTCCTGTGCCAATCCAAGCAGTTTCACCATTTCTTATGACATCATATTCAAATATCTTATCCATATGATATTTATATAACTTAAACTTCGCACATTAAAAAGTGCATTAGAACCTTGATAATTCAATAAAAACTGGCATTAAAAAGGGCGTGATAACTCTGCCTTTGGTATAATTTAAGTACCACCAAAAACCATACAAAAGGAGCCTCACGCCTTGTCTAAGATTATATCACAGAACGACTACGATTCTAAGCAGATTACTGATTCAATCAGATACTTTTTTGAACGCTTTCATTTATCAGCTGTTCTAAAAGCATCCAATGCAAAGAAATCGAAAGGCACTACACCGCTCAAGATCATGAGTTATGCCTTTGCTTTGGTTTTTAGAAACAAATCTATGTACATGGACATGGTTCTTGGAAATAGCGAATTATCTTTT
>JNJK01000036.1 GCA_000701625.1 Lachnospiraceae bacterium MC2017 | reverse complement strand
GTTACAGTTCAGACACTAGCTTGACACACAATCCTAACGATTGAAAATCATATATTAAAATGGACATAAACCCAGAAAAAATCTATCTTTTTCTGGGTTTTCTATTGCATTTATTATCGTTATGGTATATAATATAAACGTAACGATGCATCTTTGAAAGGAGCACGCCATGGGCATAATTAAGCAGTTAGACAAGCGAACCGGTATCACTTACGTGTATGAATCCAAGGCATACTGGGACAAAGAAAAAAAGCAGAGCCGGGCAAAAAGAACACTGATCGGCAGAATTGATCCAGAAACCGGCGAAATAGTCCCCACTGATGGGAGACACAGAAATACCGGGGGCGCCGAAGAAAAGGAACCCGACTATAAAAAGCTGTATGAAAAGCTTCAAAAGAAATGTGAAGCACAGGAAGTACTTATCAAATCTCTCAAAGCAGAAATAAAACAGTTAAAGGCCAAGTAATCACTTCAATGAACAACTATCAGTATGAATTCATTACAACTCTACAGTACCGCGTCAAGAATCTTCAGGCACAGGTTGATGCCTTCAAGAACGGATCAAAGTACCGACAGATGGATGCGCAGTACAAAAGCCTGCTTCATACTGAAGAATGCCGCATACACAAACTTGAAGTCGAGCTGTCCAAGGCTCACGCACAGACTGTAGATGTCAGAAATAAATGGTGGGACACCATTGAAGATGTCTATAAAGACCATCAGAAAGAAATCGCTGCTAAGGATGCCAGGATCAGAGCGCTCGAGAAGCGCATCATCCTGGTTGAGCAGCAGCGCGATGCTGCCCTGGACAAGGTTGCCGAACAAAGGCGTGAATTATATGAAGTAAAAACTGAGCTTGAAGAAGAACAGGGAAAGAATCTTAAACTGACGGCTCAGATCAACAGAGATTACGAAAACTCTTCTAAACCATCTTCCCAGTCTCCCAATCACAAGAAAATATCCAACAGCAGAGAAAAAAGTGGCAGACGTCCAGGCGGTCAGCTGGGGCACAAAGGCCATGGTCGCAAAAAGCAGGCTGTATCAGAGCCTGTTATTATGCTGCCTCCACCAGAAGAAGTAATTGAGGATTCTGACTTCAAGAAAACTGGAAAAGTCATCCGCAAACAGATGATAAATCTGAGGGTTTTCCTGGATGTTAACGAATACGCTGCTGAAGTCTACTATAATTCAAAGACGGGCGAAAGATGCCACGCACAGTTTCCTGAAGGATATGTCAATGACGTAAACTATGGCGGCAGTGTCAAAGCACTTGCATTCATCCTTAATAATGAATGCTGTGTTTCTATAGACAAGACCATAAAGCTTATTTCAGATCTCACTGACGGAAAACTGAGCATTTCAAAAGGCATGGTCAATGGTCTTTCCAAAGAATTCTCCATGAAAACGGATAAGGAAAAGAAAGAGCTTTTTGCATCACTGATGCAGAAGCCTGTACTCCATACAGATAACACCAATGCCAGAAGCAATGGAAGCAGCCGATTTGTATTTATTGTTGCTGCTCCGGATGGGACCGCCCAGTATTACTTCAGGGAAAACAAAGGCCATGCAGGAATAAAAGATACCCCTGTCGACCTTAACCAGTCAGCGATATTTATACATGACCATGACACCACCTTTTATAATTATGGCAGTGGCCATCAGGAATGTATCGCTCATATCCTGAGATACTGCAAGGACAGCATACAGAATGAACCTGACCGGAAATGGAATAAGAAGATGTATAAACTTCTGCGGGAAATGGTTCATTACCGGAACGGTATTGATGAAACCACGGAATTTGATGAAAAAACTGTCATGGCATTTGAAGAAAGATATGACAGCATCCTGGAAGAAGCCCGAGAAGAATACGAATACATTCCACCCAGTAAATACTATAGAGAAGGTTATAACTTATACAGACGTATGAAGAAGTATAGGTCCAGCCATCTGCTATTTTTACATGATATAAGAGTTCCGCACAACAATAACATGGCGGAACGCCTTTTGCGTGCCTATAAACGCAAGCAGCATCAAGTCATGAGTTTCCGCTCGGATGCGAGCATTGATTACCTTTGTCAGAGCATGAGCATGCTTCTATCATTAAGGCGGGATTCAGAATCCAGTGTATATGACAGCGTATCAAAGATCTTCGATAGACAAAAGGCCGGTAGATCGACTTGATGAATCAAGTGTAGTCTACCGGTCTTCTTATCTCAAGATAGGGTCTGAACTGTAACCATAGCTCTTGTTGATAAAAAATGTACTATAAGGATTATTGTAGAAACGGTTAACCTGTGCTAATATCCAAGTGATAACGAATATCATTCGTGATTGAAATACCAATAAAAAACAGCTTTTCTTAGTCGTGTTGGATTTTTGCGGTCAAAAAAATCTAACAAGACTTCTTTTTGTGTTTTTAGTGAAAAAATTTCTCAATTAAATCCCTTGTTATCAAAAAAACAGAGAAATATAATCGAATGGAAAGCAAAAAAATACTATTGTTATTGGATATATGCAGTCAAGTATTTTGGGTGCAGAACCGATACATAAGTAGTACGTTTAGTTCTATGGCTGAAAGGAGACAGATATGATTTTAGAGTGTTTATCAAAAGTTGCATGGAAGAAGGTTGGCCTTTTTGCAGGTGGAGTCCTTTTTGGAACGGCCGGTATCAAGATCCTTAGCAGTCAGGACGCAAAGAAAGCATACACAGAGTGTACAGCAGCAGTTCTTCGTATGAAGGACTATACGCTTGAGCAGAAAGATATCCTCACAGAGAATTGTGCAGATATCTACGCTGATGCAAAGAGCATCAATGCAAAGAGAGAGCAGGAGCGCCGCGAAAGAGAGTACAGAGAGGCAGAGGAGCTTCTTAAGGCTAAGAAGGCAGCAGCAGAGGAAGCAGGTCTTGAAGTCTAATAACCTGTAATGAAGATTTTGTAAAACACGTGGATAACTCGAAAATGGGTCGTTCGCGTGTTTTAACTTTATTGGTTAGTTATTTAGAAGAAAGACGTGGTGAATAATGAATTTTACAGTATTACATGAACTGGAAGGACGTATCAGGATACGTGCTCATGTTTATGGAAAGATGACTCTGCACGAGGCGGATATGCTTCAGTATGCCTTGATACAAAATCCTGAGATCATCAGTGTATCTGTACATGAGAGAACGGGTTCGGTCCTGATAAGATATAAGCATGACAGACAGGCAGTGATAGATTCTCTTCTGGCATTTGATTTTAAGGATGAAAAGAATGAGGAACTTGTTCCTGAAAAAACAGGAAGGATGCTTAATCGTGAATATGAAGATAAGCTTTTCTGGATGCTTTGCAGGAGAGTCATTGAAAAGACAGTCCTTCCGGCGCCGATAAGGATCCTTTATACCGGAGCTAAAGTGGTCAGATGCGTCTTAAATGGAATAAAGAGTCTAAAAGGTGGTCATCTGAAGGTGGAAGTCCTTGATGCGACGGCAGTACTTGTATCAACGCTTAGAGATGATATAGATACTGCAAGTTCGATCATGTTCCTTTTGAACATAGGATCATTGCTCGAAGACTGGACGCATAAGAAATCGGTTGATGATCTTGCGCGCAGCATGTCATTAAATGTGGCACACGTGTGGAAAAAGACCGGAGACAATGAAGAAATCAGAGTTAGAGTAACGGATGTAAATGAAGGTGATATCATTGTAGTCCGTACCGGAAATATGATACCGCTTGACGGAGTTGTAACATCCGGAGAAGCAATGGTAAATCAGGCTTCCATGACCGGAGAAGCCGTGCCGGTCAGAAAGAATGAAGGTGTCACTGTTTTTGCAGGAACAGTAGTTGAAGAGGGCGAACTTGAGATAAGCGTCACTGCTGAATCGGGTGGAACCAGATATGAAAAGATCGTCCACATGATCGAAGAATCCGAGAAACTAAAAAGTAATCTCGAAACAAGAGCGTCTTCACTGGCAGATCATCTGGTACCGTACAGTTTTGCAGGAACGATCCTTACATATCTGATCACAAGAAACGTTGAACGTGCGATCTCTGTGCTGATGGTAGACTTTTCGTGCGCTCTGAAACTTGCTATGCCGATCTCGGTGCTTTCTGCCATGAGAGAAGCGAGTGGCTACAAGATCACGGTTAAGGGTGGAAAATATCTGGAAGCTGTATCAGGTGCAAATACGATAGTTTTTGATAAGACAGGTACTCTTACAAAGGCTGATCCGGTAGTGGCTGACGTGGTGACATTTGGCGGAGAAGACAAGGATGAGATGCTTCGCTTGGCAGCGTGTCTTGAGGAGCATTTCCCTCATTCTATAGCCAATGCTGTAGTCAATAAGGCGAATGAGCTGGGACTTACTCATGAGGAAATGCACTCGGAAGTAAAGTATATAGTGGCTCACGGTATTGCAAGCTCTGTTGACGGAAATGATGTTGTAATCGGAAGCTATCATTTTGTATTTGAGGATGAAAAGGCAGAAATCCCGGAAGGCGAAAAGGAAAAGTTTGACGAGCTGGAAACACAGTATTCACACCTTTATCTGGCGATCGGAGGCAGACTTGCCGCAGTTATTTACATAAGCGATCCTATAAGGGAAGAAGCGGGGGCTGTCATCAATACTTTGCACATGATGGGAATAGATAAGATCGTCATGATGACCGGTGATAGCGAACGTACAGCAGCGGCTATAGCATCAAAGGTTGGCGTTGATGAATATTATGCAGAGGTACTGCCGGAGGATAAGGCTGCATTCATTGAAAAAGAACATGCAGCAGGACGCAAGGTCATTATGGTAGGTGACGGTATAAATGATTCACCTGCGCTCAGCACCTCGGATGCAGGAATAGCCATAAGTGAGGGAGCACAGATTGCCAGAGAAGTTGCAGATATCACAGTTTCTGCGGATACGCTTTTTGAACTTGTGACACTGAAAAATATAAGTGATTTCCTGATGAAGAGGATAGAATCCAATTACAGATTTGTTATAGGATTTAACGTTGGACTTATAATGCTTGGGGTTATGGGAATACTTCCTCCGGCAACATCAGCGGTCCTTCACAATGCTTCAACACTTGGTGTATCGCTTCATAGTATGACAGATCTAATAAGCAGAGATTAAAAATGTAAGACGGGCTTCTTGTACATAAAAATGTATGGAAGCCTGTTTTTTTTATTCTTTTAAAGATGTATTTTCTATTTCAATTGACAAAGAAACAAAATACATCTTATAGTAAAGTTGGTAAACAATGTAGTGGTTATCAATAATTATACGAAAGGAATATCGAAAGATATAAGGGGTTCAAAATGGCAGACTTAGTTTGTATCGGCGAAATGGTCATTGATTTTCTTCCCGGAGAAAGCACAGGAGTTTATATCAGAAATGCAGGAGGAGCGCCTGCAAATGTTGCTATCGCAGCAGTGAGAAATGGTATTACATCCGGTGTATATACAAAGGTTGGAGATGATGACTTTGGAGTATTTCTGCAGGATACTTTGAAAAAAGAGGGCGTAGAAGTCCTTAATCCTGAGAGAGCCAAAAATGCAATGACAACTCTTGCATTCGTAACACTTGACGAGCATGGTGACAGAAGCTTTACTTTCGGAAGAAAGCCCGGCGCTGACATGTTCTTAAATAAGTCAGAGGTTTCTGCTGACGTGATCGCTAAGGCACAGATGGTTCATGCCGGATCATTCTCACTTTCTGCACCTGATTCTGCTGATGCTACACGTGAGGCAATGAGACTTGCTCATGAAGATGGCAAGCTTGTAAGCTTTGATATCAATTACAGAAATGTGGCATGGAATGATGACAAGGAAAAGTGTGCAGACGAGGTAAAGAAATTACTTCCTCTCGTTGACCTTTTAAAGGTGTCTGATGAAGAGGTGGATATGCTCGGCGGAGAAGAGAATATCCCGAATGTAATGAAGGAGAACGACATTACTGTAGTTGTAATGACTCTTGGCGGTGATGGCTCAAAGTGCTTCTTTAACGGTATCAACTTTTTAGACAGAGGTTATTCCGAGCCTCAGTATGTAAAGGATACAACAGGTGCTGGAGATGCGTTCTGGGGTGGATTCCTTTCAAGACTCCTGATCCTCGGTGTCAGAAGTAAGAATGATGTGACAGAAGAGATCGCAAGAGATGCACTGGATTACGGAAATATCAGCGGATTCCTTTGCGTACAGGAAAAGGGCGCTATTTCTTCACTTCCCACAAGAGAAACCATCGAAGCGTTCAGGAAGGACCACTCCGGTAAATGAAAAATCTCGGGAAAAATGCTGCAGATAATAAAAAGAATAACAGAGGAAAAGTATTAGGTCTTATCGCAACCGGCAGATGCAGAACGAGGAGAGATCTGGTAGACCTTATGGGGCTTACAAAGGTAACTATCTCGAATATCGTCTCGGATTTTCAGGAAAAGGGAATCCTTATGGAGGACGAAAAGCTTTCTCTTGATAAGGCGGGACGACGCCCTGTAAATATCAAGATATCTCCGAGTGCGCCACGAATCGTAGGATTACTGGTGATCCGTGATAGAGTGGAAGTTGTGCTTTGCGATTTTTATCTGCATATCGAGTACCGTGAAAAAGTGATACTTGAACATCCTACAGAGCAGGAATTGATAAGGATCATATGCAGGCTTGTTGAAAATGCTATAGGAAAAGCTGAAAAGGTTATCGGGATCGGAGTTTCCAGTCTGGGACCTGTTGATTCCGGCGATGGCATAATCATGGAGCCGCCGTATTTTTATGGCATAGGAAGACTTCCTATTGTGAGTATCCTTGAAACGAAGTTTTCGCTTCCTGTCCGGATCCATCAGGATAATGAAAGTGGTGCTCTGGAAGAATACTACTATGGAAATGGAAAAGGACATGAAAGCCTGATGCTCGTCGGTATCGAGCGTGGCGTTGGATGCGGAATTATCAAGGATGGCAAAATCTACAGTGGATTTCACAGACTTAGCCCTGAGATCGGTCATGTAAGTATTGATTACAAGGGCAGGAAATGTATATGCGGAAATCGTGGCTGTATGGAACTATATGTCAATTCTGAAGAACTAAAGGCACGTTTTGAAAAAACATTCGGTAAGGGGAAATCTCTGGAAGAGTATATATCCATGCAGGATATTCCGGAGATGGATGAACTTATGGATGATATTATGGAAAAACTGTCTGCCGGTATCTCGTCTACGATCAATCTGTTAAATCTGGATCTGGTGATACTGGGCTATGATGGGGCATATATATCAGAAAAATATCTGAATCTTTTGGAAAGAAAGATAAACGAAAAGATCTTTAATTCCAGCAGAATGACGGTTGTTGTAAAGAAACCCTATTATCTGCAGGATGCACAGCTCCTTGGCGCTGTTTGCAATATACTGCAGCCTGTATTTGATGGGGACATAAACATACCTTAAAAGTAGATCAGCGACTGTTACTCATGATAACAAGCAGAGAAATGCACATAAAAGTGCGCTTCTCTGCTTTTTTTATGTGCAAAAAAAACGAAAAGGCGGCGGAGATGTGAATATTATGTACAAAGTACATAATAAATACAATGAAAGTAGTTTCAGAACATAAAAAATGCTAAATAGTTACTTGACTTTACGAATGAGTTACTATATAGTTAACTCAATTAACAAATATAGTAAATCGAATTTACGAATGAGAGGGGGATGTTTCAGAAGAAATGCAAAGCAGTGTGTGGGGAAAAAAATGCAGTATATCACCATCTCTCATAACATTTGATCTGTGCAATCTGGAAAGGGCAGTAAATCAGATAGAAGACAGCGGTTTGGAAATGGTTCATATAGATATCCTTGATGGACACTTTTCACCAAGTATGCCGTTGGGATTGGATGCGGTGAAGCAGTTAAGGAAAAAGACAAAGCTGGAATTTGAAGCTCATGTAATGGCAACGGAACCTCAATTTTTTGTAGATGAGCTTATCGAAGCAGGAGCGTCTCAGATTACTTTTCATATAGAGACAGCTCCTCACGTAGACGGATTGCTGAATTACATCCACAGTAACGGTATCAGAGCAGGCGTGGCGTTAAAGCCTGCGACTCCGCTAAACACCTTGGATTACATCCTCGAGAAATGTGACAGTGTACTGCTTATGTTGATAAATCCGGGATATGCACAGGTTGCCGGAGAGGGGCAGGTACCGTATGCAGGGAAAAAGATCAGGGATCTTCACAGGAAAGTGATGGAGATACATCCCGAAACGAAAATAATCCTTGATGGAAGAGTTTCAGAAGAAAACATAAGAGAGTTTGGATCAAAGGGTGAAGCACAGATTTTTGCAGCAGGAAGTACTTGTATAAAAAAAGATGATATAGCAGGAAGCCTTAAATATCTGAAAGAACTGGAAGAAGAGCTTCGGTCATAGAGAGGGATTTATGAAAGGGTTTTACAGTGAAGGTTATAAGGATACGGAATGTCTCATTCTAAAAGAAATGGATACAGCACTGTCAGCAGTTGATCCGGAAGCTGTTGAGAGACTTGTTCACGAAATACTAAATGCAGATCAGGTCTTTTTTGTGGGAGTCGGACGGGTTCTTTTATCACTTCAGGCGATATGCAAGAGATTAGCGCATCTCGGTATAAAAACCCATTATGTAGGAGAGATTACCGAACCGGCTATAACAGAAAAGGATCTCCTGATAGTAGGATCCGGAAGTGGTTCGACAATGTTTCCTCTGGGGATAGCGAGGATCGCAAAGAGCAGGGGGGCAAAGATAGCCCACATCGGATCAAATCCAAATAGTCCTATGAAAGAATACGCGGATCTGATGGTACGGATACCGGTCAGGACAAAGGAGTACCTGGAGGATGAGATTGATTCGGCACAGCCGATGACATCGCTCTTTGAACAAAGCCTGCTTCTTTTCGGAGACATAATCGCAAAGATGATAATCGAAGAACGGCAGATAGATATGAAAAGCCTGTGGCGGTGTCACGCAAATCTGGAATAAAGGGGAAGTAAAAGTGGATAAGAAAGAATTGTTTAAGAAGATCGGAAGCCTTCAACAGCTGGTATACGCAAGACCGATAGCGTACAGAGAAGGCAGAAGTGAATGGATGAACGCGGTGGAAGTAAAGTGCGGAAATCTGGCGTTTCATTCTCAGCTTGATAAGTGCCTGGATCTTTCGGACTTGTCATATAAGGGGCTTAATCTATCTTTTTTGTCAAAGCCCGGTCTTATCGGCAGAAATCCGTTTGATACGGCAGGAGCGGAAGCTCAGAGAAGTATAATGTGCGGATTTTTCTTTACCTGCGGTCTGGAAAGTATATGCAGTCCGCATGTGCTGGATGGGAAAGAGTATCCGATGCACGGACGTATGAGGACTACTCCGGCAGAGCACGTGAGTACGGACGTTATCGAGGGTGAGGACGGTATAAAAGTTGTCATTACCGGCGAAATGAGAGAAGCAGAGCTTTTCGGAGAGAATATGGTTCTGCGGAGAAAGATCGAAAGTACTCTCGGAGATGACAGTATCGTAATAACGGATGAAGTCGAAAATCAGTCATACAGAAAAGAGCCGCTGATGCTCATGTATCACTGCAATATGGGATATCCGTTCCTTGATGACGGATCGGAACTCGTTCTTCCGTCAGAGAAAGTAAGAGGACGCGAAGAATTTTCTGAAAAGCATCTTGATAAATGGAATGTGATGGAAGCACCGGTGGATAATGCGGAAGAATACGTTTATATTCATGAGCTTGCGGCAGATTCCAATGGAAATACAGGGTGTCTTTTCATAAACCGGAAATATGATGTGGCACTTTTGATCGAGTTTAATAAGAATCAGCTGCCGTACTTTAACCAGTGGAAATCTCTCGCATCCGGTGATTATGTGATGGGACTCGAACCTGCAAATGCTATGGCATACAACAGAGCGTACCACAAGGAAAACGGTCTCTTGAGATATCTGGAACCATTTGAGAAATCGACATACAGCCTGAAATTTACGGTGATCGAGGGTAAGGAAAAAATCGAAGAGAAAAAGGCGCAGTTAGAGAGCTTAATGTAGGACAGGGAGAAAAACTATGAAGAGATCAGAGATCAACAGGGTAATTAAAAAATTTGAGGCACTTCTTAATGAATACAAGTTTGCACTTCCTCCGTATCTGAGTTTCACACCGGAAGAATGGTCAACGCTCGGACATGAGTATGACGAGATCCGTGATAACAAGCTTGGCTGGGATGTCACCGACTACGGTGAGGGACACTTCGATACGTTGGGGCTTGCGCTGATCACTATCCGTAACGGAAATGTAAAGATGCCTGATAAGTACAAAAAACCGTACGCTGAAAAGATAATGATGTGCGATTCGGGACAGGTCTCTCCTATGCATTTTCATTGGAATAAGATGGAAGACATCATAAATCGCGGAGGAAATGACATATTATTTACTTTTTATAACGCGAATAAAGAAACGGAAGAATTTGAAGACACTGATGTACTCATCATGAAGGACGGACGTCAGTACAGACTTCCGGCAGGCTCGCAGGTGGCTTTGAAACCGGGTGAAAGTTTTACGCTGTATCCTTACCTTTATCATGAATTTGTCATTCCGGAGGGCGGACCGGCGCTGATAGGTGAAGTATCTATGTGCAATGATGATGACACGGATAATCGTTTCAAGGAGCCTCTCGGACGTTTCCCGACTATAGAAGAAGATGAAGCTCCATACAGACTTCTCTGCACGGAATATCCGGAAGCAAAGTGATCAGAGAATAGGCGTGAGAGTGGGCGCTTATTTATAAATGGTGGTTTTAACGAATGAAGGAGGAAAAAATTATGATGAAGAAGTTTCTTTCGGTAACACTGGCAGCAGCTATGGCAATGACTATGGTTGGATGTGGCGGAGCAGCCCAGAATAGTAGTTCGGCACCTGCATCAGAAGCACCTGCTGCATCGAGCGCAGCAGCAGAAACACCTGCATCAGAGGCACCTGCATCAGAGACACCTGCATCAGAGGCTGCAGCAGATGGGGCAGCGGCAACAAAGGATCTGTCTGAGCTCAAGCTGGCATTTATCGTAGGAACAATGAATGATGCATTCTATCAGACTGTCGCAGAAGGTATCAAGGACGAATGTAAAGCGCTTGGTATTCCTGACCCTACGATAAGCGATCAGGAACTTGATGGTTCAAAGTGTACAGATCTTATAAATACATATGTTGCAGGTGGATATAACGGAATCGCTTTCTCTGCAAATGATCCGGCAGGTACAGTTCCTGCTATGCAGCAGGCAGCAGCATCAGGTGTTGCAATGTTTACATTTGACTGTACTGTAGATGACCAGTATCTCGGCGACTATATTTCATTCGTTGGATCAAATAACAAAGCAGGCGGTATCACAGCAGGCGAGTACGTTGCAGAGCATGCCCCGGAAGGATCTGTAGTAGGCTGCATCACCTATGCATCAGCTCAGTCAACTCAGGATCGTCAGGCTGGATTTGAAGAAACTATCCAGGCTGCTATAGACGGTGGAAAAGACCTGACGCTTATCGAGTCACAGGACGCTGATAACGATCAGTCAAAGGCTTCTGATATCATGCAGAACCTCATCACACAGTATGGCGATGACCTTTCCTATATCTTCGTAGTAGGTGATCCTACAGGCTACGGCGCACTTGCAGCTATCCAGGCAGCAGGAAGCTCAACAAAGATCGTAGGATTTGATGCTGGTCAGACAGCTTGCGAATATATCGCAGATGACACAGTTGGAAAGATCTGGGAAGCAGAAGTTGCACAGGATCCTCACGGAATCGGTGCAGGTATCGTAGATAAGATGGCTGAATACTTCACAACAGGTAAGATTGAAGGCGAGCAGAAAGATCTCATCGACTGCCAGCTTGTAACAAAGGAAAATGTTAAGGATTTCCTGCAATAAGATCATCAATGTGCATACAAAATCTTGCACATATCTGCGGTGTCCAGGCCGATATGGCTTGGACACTTGTCATTACTGGGACGAACAGTGATGGTTGAGTTTTGGGATTTTAAGATATGGAGGGAACGGTATGGAACCGGTATTACAGGTTAAGCATATAGCAAAAGAATTTCCGGGCGTAAAAGCGCTGGAAGACATAAGTATCGATTTCTACCCGGGAGAATGTCATGCCCTGGTTGGAGAAAACGGAGCAGGAAAATCCACACTTATAAAGATAATCGCTTCAATCTATAAGCCCACAAAGGGGGAGGTTCTTTTAGAGGGGAAAACCTGCAATTTTAAGACTCCGAAAGATGCTATCGATGCAGGGATCGCTGTAATACAACAGGAAACATCCATCGCTCCGCATCTTTCAATAGCAGAAAATATGTATCTGGGCTGTGAGCCGAGATATTCAAACGGACTTTTGAACCGCAAGAAGATGGAAAGTGATGCACAGGCTGTTCTCGATGAAATGGAGTTGAAGCTCGATTCGCATACGATATGCGCGGGACTTACAGCAGCGCAGCTTCAGATGGTAGAGATAGCCAAGGTCATTTCAAAGCATGCAAAGGTCGTGGTACTTGATGAACCGACTTCTTCTCTTTCTGATAAAGAGATCGATTCTCTTTTTGAACAGGTACGGAAGATGAAAAAAGCGAATACCACAATGATCTATGTAACTCACAGAATGGCGGAACTCCCGATGATCTGTGAACGTTGTTCCATTTTCAGAGACGGCTTAAAGGTCGCTGAATACATGGTAAAGGACGTAGATGAAAAGACCATAGTAAACAGTATGGTTGGCCGTGAGCTTGGAGCATATGTAAAGCCTGAGCACACTGCAAAGGAAGAACTTTTGAGGGTTGAACATCTTACTCAGGAAGGAAAATTCAGGGATGTGAGCTTCCATGCTAATGCAGGTGAAATAGTTGCGTTCTCCGGTCTAGTAGGAGCAGGACGTACGGAAGTTATGGAAGCGGTATTCGGAGCAACCCGTGCAACTTCCGGAAAAGTATTCCTTGAAGGAAAAGAAGTTCATTTCAAACATCCGTCAGAAGCTATAGCGCACAAAATGGGACTTGCGACAGAGGACAGACGGCGAACGGGTCTTCTTCTCACAAAGTCAATACAGGAAAATGTCGGGCTTCCAAACCTGCCGTTCCACGCAAAGAAATTCCTGATGAAGCTTGTAAATGTCAAATGGGAAAAAGACACAAGTGAAGAATACAGAAAAAAGCTTCAGATAAAAGCACCGAATATACAGGTTTTATGTGGAAATCTGTCGGGCGGCAATCAGCAGAAAGTGATCCTTTCGAAATGGCTTGCCGCAGGTGTAAAGGTTCTGATCCTTGATGAACCGACAAAGGGAATCGACGTAAATGCCAGAGCAGAATTTTATGCTCTCATGAATAAATTTGTAGAAGACGGCGGAAGCATAGTTATGGTCTCATCTGATATGCCGGAGATCATAAAGGTTGCGGACAGGGTTTATGTGATGTCGGAGGGAATCATAAAAGGCGAACTAAGCCATGAAGAAATAAGTGAGATAAACATAATCTCACTTGCAAGTCCGGTATCAGATGATGAAAAAAAGGAAGCATGAGTCAGGAGGGAGTATATACATGAATAACAACACAAAAAGACTGATAACCGACAATATCGTCGTTATAGTTCTGATACTGCTGGTAGTTGGCTTTTCGATAGGAAATGCGACATTCCTTAAGGTTGCGAACCTTATAAATCTTGTGGGTCAGATGTGCTTAAACGCTCTTCTGGCATCAGGTCTTACTTATGTGATAATCCTTGGCGGTATTGATATCAGTGTAGGTTCTATTATGGCGATAACCGGTATCCTCGCAGCGCAGCTTGTGCTCGCAACAGGCGTGACACAGACACCGGTCATCATAATACTTCAGATTATCGTAGGAACACTTGCAGGAGCAGTTATAGGTCTTTTCATCGGATATCTTATAGCATACAGAAATCTGGTTCCGATGATCTGTACGTTATCACTCATGCAGGCATTTAGGGGACTTGCTTACATTATTTCCGGAGGCGGTCCGGTATACGGTCTGCCAAATGGTTTTTCTGTGCTTGGCGCAGGCAGACTTATACAGACAGCATCTTTCCCGACAGGAATCATACCCTGCATCATTATCTTCACAGTTATCGTTGTCATTATTTTCCATCTGGTTCTCACAAAAACAGTTTTTGGCCGTCATGTATTTGCGGTTGGTTCAAATAGAAATGTTGCTCATATGAGCGGTATTGATACGAGACGTGTAACACTTCTCTGCCACATGATCTGTGGTATCTGTGCAGGTCTTGCCGGAGTCGTAGCTGCATCAAAGGTAAATAACGGACATCCGGCTACAGGTGAAGGATACGAGATGTTTGCTATCGCAGCGACTGTTCTTGGCGGAACATCATTAAGCGGAGGTGCAGGTTCGGTTGCAAGAGCGATGTTTGGATGTGCGATCATCGCAGTTATTAATAACGGTATGACACTTATGGAGATCAACGCGTACTGGCAGAAGGTCGTTATCGGTGCCATTATCATCCTCGCAGTTCTTCTCGATATGGCACAGAAAGGTGAAAAAGAATAAGACATGGGCTACTACTTAATACTGGATATTGGTGGTACAAAGACGACCACAGTACTCTTTGATGAAAAAGGAGATCCGGTGACAGGCTTCAATGTAGCAGCATCAAGGACATACGAAGGAGAAGATGCGGTTTTTGAAAATACGGTAACTGAAGCCTATAAGACTATAAAGGAAGCCGGAATCTCCGTGGCGGACATCGCAGCAATAGGAGTAGCTGCCCCCGGACCTCTTGATTACAGGACAGGACTTATAATAGATGTACCTATGATGGGATGGAAAAACTTTCCGCTGGGGCAGAGGTTACGAGATGAATTTCATGTACCTGTATATGTGGAAAATGACGGAAATTTAGGAGCCCTCGCAGAATCGAACGTCGGAGTCGCAAAGGGAAAAGAAGTAGTCCTGTACCAGACAATAAGTACCGGCTGCGGAGGTGGAATAGCATATAACGGAAAAATTTTGCACGGACACTCAGGTTTTTCAGGAGAGTTTGGGCATGTATCCATAAACTTTGCAGGACCTAAATGCGGCTGCGGTGGAAATGGCTGCTTTGAACTATATGCGTCCGGAACGGCTCTAAATAAAAGAATGATACGCGATATTGAAAATGGCATCCGGTCGCAGGCATTTGATGCGATTGGATATGACCCGCAGAGAGTCAGTGGAAAAATACTAACGGATGCTGCTGAAAAAGGCGATTCCTATGCGATAGGTATGCTCAGACAAGAAGGTATGTACATAGGTGCGGGTCTTTCTAATCTGATAAATATTTTTGATCCTGATGTGATCGTTCTTGCAGGAGGCATAGCAAAGGCGCATAAGTGGTTCTTTGAAGACATGATGTGCGAGATACAGAGACGAGCCTGCTTTGAATACAGTAAAGACAGGATATTGATATCGGAATTAAATGACAAGGTCGTTGCATATGGAGCGTATGTGATGGCAAAAAAAGCAATTTCCGGAGAAGAGTTTTGAAAGGAGAGTATAGATGGCATTAGTAACAATGAAAGAAGTAATGGCTGATTCTTTAAGGAGAGCATTGGATAAAAATATAGATCCGAAAGAAAGATACGCGGTTGGAGCATTTAACTTTAGTACGATTCCCGAGATGGTAGGTATTGTTGAAGGAGCAAGAGAGAAGAATGCACCGGTGATCCTTATGTTGTCACTTGGAGCACTTAAATATATTGGTTCGCTTGAACTGGTCGCTGATGCTGCAAAAGGAATTGCACGTCAGTATCCGGAAGTTCCGATGGTTCTTCATTTAGATCATGCAACTGATCTCGATATGATAAAGCACGCTGTCACAGTTGGTTTTACCAATGTAATGATCGATGCATCTCAGGAAAGCTTTGAGATCAATATAGAAAAATCAAGAGAGATCGCAGAATTTGCACATGATCAGAGCCCGAGAGGGAAATTTGGCTGCTCTGTGGAAGCAGAGCTTGGAATGCTTGCAGGACATGAAGATAACATTAGTGTTTCTGAAGAGGATGCAGGAAAAGCATATACAGATCCGGCACTTGTTCCTGAGTTTGTAGAAAAGACCGGAATCGATGCTCTCGCAGTAGCTATCGGAACAGCTCATGGATTTTATAAAGCAGCACCAAAGATCAGATTTGATCTGCTGGAAGAAATCAGAAAAGCTACAGACATCCCGCTCGTTCTGCATGGTGGTACGGGAGTTCCGGATGAGGACTTTAAGAAGTGCGTAGCCATGGGAATGAGTAAGATAAATGTAGGTACAGGGTTAAAGAAAGTTTATACTGATGCTGTAAGGGAAGCAATAAAGGTACTGCCGGAGACTGAGTATGATCCGAGAAAGATCGTAGGTCCGGGAAGAAAGGCAATAGCTGAGGAAATTGCATCAAAGTGCGATCTTTTCAATGCTACCGGTAAAGCAAAGGCTGTCATGCAGGAATTATACAGGTGAGTATGACGAAATAATAAGATGTAAGGGGTGTTTAAGATGGCAGAAATATGGACAATGGGTGAAATGCTGGTTGAAATCATGAGACCCGATGTAGATATGCCGCTTCATGAAACGGGAACTTTCAGAGGCCCTTTTCCTTCGGGATCATCGGCGATAATGATATCGACAGTAGCTCGTTTGGGACACAGTGCAGGTATTATCTCCGGAGTTGGTAAAGACGGATTTGGCAGGTGTCTTTTGGATAGATTGAAAAAAGACGGAGTCGATGTTTCAAAAGTTGTGGTAGACTCTGACAATTCCACGGCATGCGCCTTTGTTTCATATGATTCGGACGGGAGCAGAGGTTTTCTTTTTCATTGGGATAATACCCCCGCAACAGAGGCAAAGGCACCGGATGTTACGGAAGAAAGTTTTAAAGAGGCGAAATATTTCCATGTAATGGGATGTGCTCTTACTGCTAAATTATCCTATGGAAGAGAAATTGTTAAGACCGTTAAGGCGATGAGTGAGCAGGGAGCAAAGATAAGCTTTGATCCTAATGTGAGAGTAGAGCACCTGACAAATCCCTTAAAGAAAGAAGAATCATTTGCGATCATTAATGAGATCCTCGATGAAACAGCTATTTTTGAACCCGGTATCGAAGAATTGAAGCTGCTCACTGGAAAAGACAGTATAGAAGACGGTATAAAGGCATGCTTTGATCATCCAAAGATGGAAATAGTACTTCTGAAGATGGGCGACAAGGGCATGAGAGTTTATACAAAGGACGGAAATGTCATCGAACAGCCTTTATTTAAGGTAAAGCTTCAGGATGCGACCGGAGCAGGAGATACCTCTGATGCAGCGTTCCTGTGTGCACTCCTTGACGGAAAGAGCCTGAATGAAGCAGCTCAGTCTGCGTCCGCGGCAGGAGCACTGAATGTCATGGAGTTCGGTCCGATGGAAGGAAAGATTTCAAAGGAGAATATAGATGCACTGATAAGAGGTGAGTATGTATGACAGAACCGTTTGAATACCAGCGTACGATCTTCATAATCACAGGAGGTCCGGGGACAGGTAAGAGCGGTATCGCAAAAAAATTTTTGAACTTTCTGGGTGACGATGATATTGCAAAAGTAAGCTATGATGATTTCAAAGAAAAAGAATGGGATGTATTCGGATTTGAAAACGAGAACGAAAAGAAAAGAGTAAATGAATTTGCTCTTGAGGAATTTTATCTGACGATCCGTAAGCTAATGTGGCGAAATAAGACCATATTAATAGAATACCCATTTTATCAGTATCACAAGCAGAAATTACTGGAACTCATAACAGAATATCATTACAATGCGGTGACGCTATACCTGTATACTGATCTAAGAACCGCTTATGAACGAGGTATGACCAGAGATAACGGAGGAGAAAGGCATCCGGGACATCTGGTGAATAAGTACCATATTGAAAATTTTAAGAAGGAAGATCTGAACGGAAGTGATAGAAAAATACTGAGTTTTGAAGAATTCAGTAAGGGAATCCAAGGACGCGATTATAATATCGCGCTGGGCAGAACAGTAAGGACAGATGTGACGGATTTCTCTAAAGTACCGTTAGAAGATGTTTTTAGAGATCTTTTGGCAAAATAAAAATACCGATAACCATGCTCTATGGTTATCGGCTTTTTATATTTAAAGTGAGTGTTGACATGTGCGTTAGTTAGTGCTAATATAACCTTGTTAGCAAAAACTAACGATAAGTAAAATTTAGATTTCTCCTATTCAGAATGCAGTCGCGGTCGAGCCAGCCGCGACTGTTTTTACTTATGCGGAGCACTTAGCGAGGTATTTTCGAGCTTAGTGCGTGCTATGCAAGTTCGCTTGGCGAGGTCTTATCGAGCCTAGCGTAACTTGTTTATAGGATATTTCGTTGAAATTCCCTCAATTACTGCTTATTGATAAACAATTATCATGAAAACACTTGTGATTGCTGTTAGCTAGTGCTAATATCTTATATAGTTAGTTTATACTAATAAATGATTGAAAGGAATGACTAAAAATGGCAGAGATAAAGGTTGTATATTGGAGCGGAACAGGTAATACACAGGCTATGGCAGAGGCTGTTGCGAAGGGAATTCAGGCAGCCGGAGGAAAGGCAAGCCTCTTAGGGTTCAGTGAGCTTTCTGCGGCTGACCTTGCAAAGGATGACAGATTTGCACTTGGCTGTCCTGCAATGGGAGCAGAGGTATTGGAAGAGGGAGAAGTTGAGCCTTTCATGGCTGAACTTGATGGCCTTATCGGAGGCAAGAAGGTTGCATTGTTCGGTTCCTATGGATGGGGATCCGGAGAGTGGATGACATCATGGCAGGACAGAGTATCATCTGATGGAGCAACTGTTGTAAACGGTGAAGGGGTCATTGCTAATAATGCACCTGATGATGATGCCATGAGTGATTGCGAAGCCCTGGGTCAGGCACTTGTTAAAGCATGAGTAGGGATGTATATGACATTATAAATTTTCGTGAACTTGAGCATACGTTGATTTATCAGTGCGCACCGGTATTATCAGGATTAAAGATAAGTAACCTCCTTATCCTGGACCGTGAAATGATATCGGCGGCACTGAGGATCATACGGGCGATAGGTCTGTCCTGGGCAATCCTGTATCAGAACGATAAAAAAGTGACATATCTTATATATCACAAGGACAGACTGGAGCGGATACTTAGAGACAACAAAAATATGTTGTTTTTCAGAGAACGCGGATTTTCGTCCGGATCACTGCATGATGCGATACAGGAAGTATCATCACGTTATACGGCATGTATGGAGGGAGCAGCGGGATTTCCGGATGAATTGGGACTCTTTCTGGGGTATCCGATCGGCGATGTGATCGGGTATATTGAGCAGGATGGTAAAAATTATCTGCTTAACGGGTACTGGAAAGTTTATACCGATCCGGATACGGCAGCGGCGCTGTTTCAGTGCTATGATGCCATTACGGAAAAAATGATGAGAGAACTTCTCTCCGGTGTGAGTATAATGAAAGTCATAGCCGACAACAGGATCGGAGATGATATGTATTCACACTCATATGCAGTGTAAAAAGTAAGGGAAAGCTGTACCGGGAGTTGGTAACCGGTACAGCTTTCTTTTTATCTGTCAGCTTGACAAATTGCAAGGGGAGAATTATCGTGTTAGCTAAGACTAATGTAAAGGAGCGTATGAACATTGCTCTTCAGAAATATGTTAAGAAACCTTATAAAAAATAAGGTTCAGTTTTTTTCGATATTTATCATGTCATTTTTGGGCCTGTACGTATTTGTGGGAATGGATTCTGAAGTTGCCGGATTTACGGCGGCAGAAGATACCTTTTACACAAAGTACGAACTTGCCGATATCTGGGTTCAGGGTAAAAATTTCACCACTGATGATCTCTCACATATTCGGGAAATAAAGGGGATAAAGGATGCTGAGAGGCGTGCTTCTGTTAAAGGAAAAGCAGTTCTCGATACACGTGAAGCAGACATGTATCTGAATTTTGTTGAGAGTAATGAAATATCGAAGATTGGTATAGAAAAGGGCGAAGAATATAAACCCGGTGAAAACGGGATATGGCTTGATTACAGATTTGCAGATTTTAATGGTTATGATATAGGCGATAAGATCAAGCTTAAATATGAAGGAAAGACCTTTGATGAGGTTATCCGGGGAACGATACGAAACCCGGAATATGTCTATTATCTTCAGGATGCAGCGTCCATGATGCCGGCATACGGTACATATGGCATGGCATTTATGGATATATCCGAGTATCCGAAGGAAGATGTCTATTTTAATGAAGTGATCATCGATGCAGAGGGTATCGATAACTCCAACGCACTATCCCAAAAAGAAAAAAATGTAAAATATGAGCTTTCGTCAAAGATATGTGATGCGATTGATATGGACACTCTGGCTGTACTTGATAAAGACGATAATCTAAGCTATCAGACTTTTAGGGCAGAGATGAACCAGCATACAAGCATGTCCTTTATGTTTCCGATCGTTTTCATGCTGATATCGGTGCTCGGAATAATCACAACCATGACGAGACTTACGAAGAGACAGAGAGTAGAAATAGGAACATTGAAGGCTTTGGGATTTTCAAAGCGGGTGATCACCCTGCACTATGTTTCCTATGGATTTGTCTTAAGCTTTGTAGGTAGTATACTGGGCGCTTTTGCCGGCTATAAGATGATCCCGAAGCTGATCTTTGATATGATGTCGGATACCTATTTGCTGCCGGATGCATCGAGCAGACTTTCTTTCGCAGGTGTATTTATGATCACTGCGTCTGTTGCAGTATCTTCACTGGTAAGTTTTTTATCATGTCGCAGGGAATTGCAGCTTCCGCCGGCAGAAACCTTAAAACCTGAAGCTCCGAAACTTGTAAAAGCGTCACGTCTTGAAAAAAGCAGTTTATGGAAACATCTGACCTTTGCCACCCAGTGGAACCTGCGAGACATAAGGAGAAATAAAGTCAGGACAGGAATGGGAGTGGTAGGTGTAGCAGGATGTACGATGCTTATCCTTACAGCCTTTGGATGTTTGGATTCGATCGAATTTATAACCGACTGGATGTATGGGCAGCTTAATACCGCGAGCTATCAGATAATAATGAAAGAAGACACAACATATCCTGTCACACGTGATTATGCTCTCAAGTATAAAGGACAGATGATGGAAAACACAGCAGCTGACTTTGAAGTGGGGTCTGTTAAAAAGAGCGGCAGTGTTACTGTTATAGAAAAGGGGAATTACATGCATTTCCAGGGGGAAGGATTTGTACATAAGAAACTGACGGAGAATGGAATTGCCATGTCTGCAAAGATGGCGGAGCTTCTCGGCATAAAAGAAGGTGATTTTGTCAGATGGCATCTGACCGGTGATGATAAATGGCAGAAAGACAGAGTGGTACAGCTGTATGTCAATCCTGCGACGCAGGGGATAACAATGTATCGGAACATATATGAGCGGCACGAATACAAATTTAATCCCACTACAATACTCACAAACATGGATGCAAAAAAAGAACTTGCAGACGATGATCATGTAGTTGATGTCCAGGATACAAAGGAAATGATGAGATCCATGGATGAAATGAAAGCCATGATGTATATGATGATGGGAATCTTCATAACTGCTGCTGTCGTACTTGGAGTCGTGGTTCTTTACAATCAGGGAATACTTTCGTTTGTGGAAAAATCAAGAGAGATGGCGACACTTAAGGTACTTGGGTTTTCTACAGGAAAGATCAGATGGATCCTCCAGCTGCAGAATTTATGGGTGACAGCAGTCGGGGTAATAGTAGGGATACCGTTTGGCAGACTGCTGCTTATCATGATCATGTCGGATATGGCAGAGTCCATGGATTATAGAGCGATTATTTTTACACCGTCATATCTTTACTCGGTGCTTGGAACGGTTATCTTATCCAGTGCAGTTAGTTTCTTTTTATCTGCGCGGGTAAAGGATATAGATATGGTTGAAGCTTTGAAGGGAATTGAATGATGAAGAAAAAGGATATAATCAGATTAGTCGGAGTTGCTATTGTAGTAGTGATGGCTGCATCAGGCACGTTACATGCGATAAATGCAGCGCCGTCTTACAGTGCTGTTGAAGTAAAAAGATCCGTGATAGAAGGAAGTGTAAAAGAGAGCGGAAAGATACATGGTGCTGATGATAAAGTTTATTATGCAGCTGTAACAGCTCCGATAGAAAGTATTTCCGTTAAACTCGGGGATAAAGTGAAAAAAGGTGATACTGTCGTAAAGTATGACGATAGTGAATTAAAACGTATGCTTGATGAAGCTGAAATTAAGTCTAATATGGCAGAACTTGAATATAAGGGAAGTGTAGAAAAGAGTAATGACTACGCTCAAAAATATCAAAAAGCAGTGAATGATGATGACGCATATGCTGCGCTTTACTGGCTTTACAGGGAAAAGGGAAATGAGATCTCTGAAGAAGAATTTAATAGAAGCTATCAGATCCAGTGCCAGATCGATTCAGTAAATAAAGAAATAGCTGAAAAAGAAAAAGAGATCAGCGAGAGCCAGCATAAAAAGAATAAAGAAACAGGATACGGAACCAAGTCGGAAGATGAGTATTCTGAAAGTAATGTAAAGCATATCAAGGATGCACAAAAGGAGATAGACAGGCTAAATACTGAACTTGCAGACTTAAAAAAACAGCTGAACGTGACAAGCGAGGGAGCGGTCACACCGGATGAAAATTCGGAGATGAATGACGTAAATAATGTCATGGAAGATATAACACGTAACTGGACGGAAGCAAAGAGTAATAAAGCAGCGTACGAAGGGAATATCCTTAAAGAGGATGAAAAGAAGGCTCTTGAAAAAAACAGTGAGCTGAGCAAAAAAGAAGCTGAACAGGTTTCAGAAGACTACGTGAAGGCTGCAGATGGAATAAAGTCAGAGTTTTCCGGAATTGTTACGGAACTTAATGTCCATGATGGTGCGTATGTAACGGAAGGTACGCCGCTTTTTACCATAGAAAATTCGGAAAATCTGGTATGCAGGGCAGACATAAGTAAATACGATATTCTTGATATTAAAGAAGGACAAAAAGCAGAAGTAGATATCTCCGGGAGAAAGTACAGTGGTACGGTAACAAAGATCAATTCTCTGGCAAAGGAAGATTCATCCGACAAGACAAAGGTGGAAGTGGAGGTTTCTATAGAAGGAGCAGATGAGGCTGCGATAATCGGACTGGAAGCAGATGTGACGATCTATACCGAGAAATCGGAAGATACACTTACAGTACCGGTGGAAGCATTTTACAGCGACAATGACGGTGATTACTGCTATGTTATTTCAAATGGAAAAATTGAAAAGAAGTATGTGAAGAGCGGTATAAATAATGGGGATGAGGTTGAAATAACAGATGGGCTTCAGAGTGGAGACATCGTGGTAACAGATGCGATCACGGATAAAAATGTAGGAGAAAAAGCAAAGTATGTCCTTAATTGAGTTAAAAAACGTATCAAGATCCTATACAATGGGGGACCAGAGCTTTTATGCTATACATGATATAAACCTAAATCTTGAAGAAGGTGAATTTGTAGTGATCCTCGGACCCTCCGGAGCAGGAAAGAGCACACTCTTAAACCTTCTTGGAGGAATGGATTCACCGACAGAGGGTGAGATCATATTTGATGGAAAAGACATAGCGAAATTCAGTGATGATGATCTTACGGATTACAGAGCGTGGAATGTGGGTGTTGTTTTCCAGTTTTATAATCTTATCCCGATGCTTACTGCATATGAAAATGTTGCTTTGATGAAAGATGTTCGTGCAAATTCACGAAGGAAATCTGTGTGGAATACAGGTAAAATAGAGGTGATGCGTCCGGAAGACGCGATCGCTGCAGTTGGACTGACTAAGAGAATGTACCACTTTCCATCACAGATGTCCGGAGGTGAACAGCAGAGAATATCCATAGCAAGAGCACTTGCGAAAAATCCGAGGTTATTATTATGCGATGAGCCTACAGGTGCGCTTGATACAAATACCGGATGTGAAATACTGGAATTATTGCAGAAGGAAAGCCATGAAAAGGGCAGAACTGTTGTCATGGTAACACATAACAGTGCATGTGCAGAGATTGCAGATAGAGTTATACGAGTAAAGAATTCGACCGTAAAATCAGATGAACGGGTCGAAAATCCCAAAAACGCGTGGGATATTAATTATTGATATTTTAGGAGTTTTTATGCCGGTTATAGATCTTGTCACAGGTTTCCTGGGTTCGGGAAAAACAACGTTTATAAGGAAATATGCGCAGTACCTTATGGATGAAGGTATGAGGATAGGGATACTTGAAAATGACTACGGTGCTGTAAATGTAGATATGACTCTTCTTTCTGATCTCAGAAGTGACAAATGTGAGATAGAGATGATAAGCGGAGGTTGTGACTATGACTGTCATAAGAGGCGATTTAAGTCAAAGCTGATATCGATGGGAATGTCCGGATATGACCGAATAATCGTAGAACCGTCAGGAATTTTTGATACAGACGAGTTTTTTGATATCTTGCATGAAGATCCTATCGACAGTTGGTATCGTATCGGAAGTGTAATAACTATTGTGGATGCAGGGCTCCCTGAACAAATGTCAGAAGAGGCCGAATACTTCTTTATGGCGCAGGCTGCAAATGCTGGAAAGATCGTATTAAGTCATGTGGATACAAATCCCGGACAGGAGAAAAAAACAGCAGATCATCTGAATCGGGCAATGGAGCGGTTCAAGTGTAAGAGACGCTTCAAACCGGAAAACCTTTTTTCAAAAAACATCGAAGAATATACAAAAGAAGATTTTGCACGACTAACCCGAGTGGAATATGTGGGGGCGGATCATGTAAAGATCACGAACGTAGATGAAAACGGATTTGATTCCTTCTTTTATATGAATGTGGTGATGAAAGAAGAGGAGCTTACAGAGAAAGCACGCAAACTTCTTAATGATACCTCAGCAGGAAAGGTGCTTCGTATTAAGGGCTTTCTAAATACTCCCGATGGAAAATGGTTTGAGCTTAATATCACTAAAGAAGCGGAAGTAATCCGCGAAGTCCCGACAGGACAGTCAATCCTTATAGTTATAGGAGAGAAACTCGATAAGGAAAGAGTGCATTCCTACTTTGAGGGAGCGACGACTGTGTGATGGGAAACAATAGCATAGAATCCATAAACTGAGACGGCGGTTATACGTCGTCTTTTTTGTTTGCCTCTGATAATGACAAAAAATATCAAAAAGCCTTTATTGATAATGATTCTCGGGTAAACGATTGTTAATGATAATAATTGTATGATAATCTGAACAAGTTGCTGCGGTTAATGCAGACTAATTAGCTGGTGTTAATGATATGAGAGTGAAAAGGTTATTGTTCGTGTAAACAGTAAAATAAAAGTACATTTGCATCACACAAAGAGAAAGGCATTTGGCAGCAAAAGTCAACTATAATCGTAAGTTTATAGAGAGAGGGAATAAGTGATGGAGAAGAGAATGAAGCAAATACTGATGGTTTTATCTGTCAGTGTTTCAATGATCGCGCCTTCGATCGCTCCTGCTGTTCCGGTCATGGCAGAAGAAATTTTGGATGACAGCTCGGCAGAGTTTAGCGAAGACGGTTCGTTTTCACTTGATAGTGTTACTCAGGAAAGTGATGAAGAGGAAGAAGCATCGATCGATGAGACAGTGGTATATAAGGATGGAGAGTATACCGGAACCGGTCAGGGAAAAAGAGGTAAGATAACTGTAAAAGTTACTGTTAAAAACAGAAAAATAGCTGCGATTGATGTGGTTTCACAAAGTGAAACACCAAGTTATTGGGAAAAGGCTCTGAAAGTTATTGAATCAATTATCGAAAAGCAGACGACTGATGTAGATAATATTTCAGGAGCTACAAAAAGCACTAACGGTATTAAAGCTGCCGTAAATAACGCATTAAAAGACGCAGTAGTGACTACATTTGCATCCGGCAACGGTACAGAGGAGTCTCCGTATCTTGTAAGTACGGAAAGGCAGCTGAGATATATAGCAGAATCCATAAACGCAGACGTGACATGGAACAATATATGGTTCCGTCAGACCGGCGATATTTCTGTAAGTGACGAAGAGTTTCTTCCAATTGGTTTTGCACTCCAGCAGTACAACACTTCTACCGGAGCAATAAAGACTGCTGCAGTTCATGCGTTTGAAGGAAATTATGATGGTGCGGGTTATTCCATAAGCGGTCTAAGGATCGGTAATGGTAAAAAATATGGACATATCTTTACTAACGGTATGTTTGGACTTGTGCAGGGAGACTATCCTGACAGATTCCTTCATGATGAACTTAGAAAATCCGTTATCAAAAACGTTCATCTTAAGGATGTAAAAGTCGCAACTTCAAATGAATACGACACAACCGCAGCAACACTTATCGGTCAGGGTCAGAACGGAACATTTATCGAAAATTGCTCTGCGGAAGATTCTGAGATCAATGCATCTTGTGATGAAAGAAGTGCGAGAGTCGGCGGCCTGGCAGGAAGCATGGTTTACGGACAGATATGCGACTCAAAGGCAGATGTAAGCGTTAAGGCTGAAGTAAAGAAGAATTTCGCGGCTTATGTCGGAGGATTTGTGGGTATCACAAATCGTGCAACTATCATCAACTGCTACACGCTCGGTGATGTTACAGCAAAGGCAAGAGATTATAACAAAACAACTGTTGGAGGCTTTATCGGTCTCGACGCTTCAGCTGTCGTAAACTGCTACTCAAAGGGTAATGTCACGAGTGAAAGTACCACAGGCGACATTGGTGCATTTGCAGGACGAACAGCGGGTATCGCATCCAATGCGTATGATTACTATGATGTAAATGCAGTTTTGACAGTTGCAGGAAAGAACAAAGATGTTGTATATGCTGGTGCAGATCCGTACAGTGTCATTGCAAAGAATAAGACTGTTGGAAATACTGATACTACAGACAAAGCTTTTGCAGAAAAGATGAACGGTACTGTAGAGAACATGACTTCAGTGCTTAAGGATGTAAGAGCAGAGTATTCTGATGAAAAAGATCAGACAAAGTATGACAAGATGTATATCTATTACACAGGCGATGGCTCTGATCTTTATAAGTGGACACTGATCAATGGTGTAACGGTATTTGATAAAAGACGTGGAAATGATGACCCTTCAACTGTTTCCCCTAACGAACCTACACCGACAGATCCTGTTAATCCGGATGACCCCACACCGGCAGATCCTGTTAACCCGGATGACCCCACACCGGCAGATCCTGGTAACCAGGTTGAGCCTACGCCGGAAAATCCTGGTACTCAGGATGAGTCTACACCGGTAAGTCCTGATCCCCTTGAAAAAGCTGTTCCCGCATACACGGAAGTGAGCTTCCCGACATCCGACGGTTCTGTTACCACACTTAGCAGAAATAATGCAACAGGTGTTTACACTGATGCAGAGGGTGATATTGCAGTTGTTATCAGTGGAAATGAGATTTCTACGCCGGATAAGAAAGGCAATGCAAAGGCAGAATCAAGCGTTCGCTATTTGTTTGCAGGAAAGAAGCTTAAACCTGGATTTAAATCATACGTGGTTATAGATGGAACAGCCTATGTTTATGGAAAAGATTACAAAGTGTCTGTAAAGGGCGGACTCCATGTAGGAAAACTTACATCAGTATATAAGTTCAAGAAAAATGCTGCCGTTTATATAGCAGGCATAAGGAAGATCACTCAGGATAGTTCGATTGAATCAAAAACGGTGACAGCTGAAGACATAACATTTAAGCTTAATAAGAAGCAAACAAAGGTTGTAAGTATAACCGATAAGGAAACAAAAAAGAAGATAAGCAAGAAGAACTATACAGTTGATATGTCGGCCAGAACAGTGACATTTAAGGGAGATTTCGCAGGAATAGTGAAGTTCTGATCACTGTTTACAGGAAACAGGAAGCGCTGAGCTGCTGACTGTGTAAGAAATTGAAAAATTAAACACAATAATAACCGCCCGTCAAGACGTCTGAGATATTCTCAGTATCTTGTTGGGCGGTTATTCTGTGCTTTTTTACATCTCAGGAATGTAATTTTCGGAAATAAATTCCTCAAACAAAGGAAGTGTGAAGGTTAGACGACCGTGCTCGGAGCCGTCAACGACCCCCTTTTGTATAAGTCGCTGTCGGTAAGGATTAAATTCATTTGTGGTCATGTTAAGCAGCTTTCGTATATCGGAAATTTTTGACGAATCTGCCTGTACTATACCGTAAGCAACATATTTATCCTTAGGTGACATTTCTGACCAGATTTTTTCGTAAACATATTCTTCAAGATACTGCTTGTATTCCGGCAGAGCATTCTTAAAATTACCATCATATTTCCAGGTTAGATATCCAAGAACCTGAAAAGCAAAAGAATATCCGCGGGTGGTCTGAGCCATTTTTAATGAAGTCGGATTATCTATATCAAAATTTTGACGGTAGTTTGCTGCGATCGTACCGATGTTGAGAGGTCCCAGAATGATCTTAGGAGCTCGATACAGGAAAGTAAGGGTTTTTACATTCTGCAATTCATAAATATTGTCGTAAAGACCTGTCATCAGCAGAAAAACAGGAAGATTTTCACGAACCAGTATTTGATAGGTGCTGCAAAAAACACGCATATCCTTTGTGTTAGTGACTTCATCAATGGTAATTAGTAGTTTTTTACCGTGTTTTTTTAGGCTTTCAATCATTTTTGAAAGTGCAGATTCAATATTTGTAATTGGAGCAACACCGCTGATCTCCATGCCAAAACCAAAGAAGGAAAGATTGATCTTAGCTGTTTTAAAAATCTGAGCAAGGGCATTATTGCTGCTCAATTTAGACGCAAGAGATTCTAAAAGATCCTTTTCTGGGTTAAGCTCTACAACGATCCAGTCTTTTTCTTTTTTGAGCTTGGAGGCGATATCTGTCATAAAAACAGTCTTTCCCATACCGCGGACTCCTGTGATCATGTATAGTTGCCAGGATGGATCGTCGGATGTGAAATTTTCAATAACATCTCTTTCTTGTGATATTCGAGAAATCAGCTGTGATGGCTCTTTTCCGAATACAAGAGTATATGGATTCTTTTTTGCAGTCATAAGATTGGTCCTTTGTTGTTTTGAAATTCTTTTACTGTTCTTTACTGTTTTGGAATTCTTTTACTGTTCTTTACTGTTCAAAAAGTATTTTACTGTTCTTTACTGTTTTTGGCAACTGGGATGCGTGTATCTTTTATGATACGATGGTATAATTAAGTTCTTAGAATTTAGGATAATGCATGAGGGTAAATTTGTGCACGGCATCAGGGGGAGACTAATAAGGAGACACGAATAAACTATGCTTGGAAGAACACATTTTTTTGTAGGGACAGCGACTGCGCTTGTAGTTATGGAGCCTAAGACGCTGCCGATCTTGATCGCAGGAACAGGTGCGGCGGCACTTGGTGGAGTTATCAGTGACGTAGATTCCGGAACATCGCAGGCGCATCAGGATGCAGATAAGGTTATTGCGGCATCAGTGCTGGCAATAGGTGCGGTCATTGTATTGGAATACTTTTTTCATTTGGGGATTTATAACAGATTGGAGCGAGACAGCAATATCGCACGGATTCTGATCGGTTTGATGGCGTTCATTCTATTGTGTGCTTTTGGAATGCAGCAGCCACACCGGTCATTCATGCACTCGGGAGTATCACTGGTACTACTCACAGCATGTGTAGGAATAATATTTCCTGCGATCGCACCGTACTTTGCTATCGGCTATGCGTCGCATCTGTTCGTGGATATATTCAACAAAAAAGGTGAGAAACTTTTATGGCCATATAAAAAAGGATTTAGTCTGAGGCTTTGTTCATCCCATGGAACAGTAAATCATCTGCTCATGGCAGCGGGAATCGCAATCTCCGTAGTGTACTTTGCATTATCCGCACCGATACGCCTGGCATTCGGAAATGTAATGGCACTGATTAATCACTGAATGAGATAAATAAACGCAGCACATTATGACATCAAGGGTCAATGTGCTGCGTTGTCTTTTTGAAGAGAGAGCTAGCTTTTTTATCATCGATGTGAATAGATTATTGAGGTGTATGGGCGTGAAAGTGAAAATGATAGATGTAGCAAAGAAACTTGGACTATCCAAGGCGGCGGTATCTCTGGCCTTAAATAATAAACCCGGCGTAAGTGCAGAAACAAGACAAAGGGTTCAAGACTGTATGAAGGAGCTTGAGGAGCAGTATAGCGGTCTTTGCGGTGAGCATAGACCTGAAAAGATTATACAGATAGAGCTGCTGACGCATAATGAAGAAGTTAGCTCAAAAATGGAAATGGATCTCTGGTCAGACGTGATACAGGCATTTGAAAAAGAGGCAAAAGTTTATAATTACAGAATAGGCTTTACTACTGTGTACGAAGATGCCATGAGCAGAAAGGATGCATTGGATGAATGCAACATGCCGACAGTCGCCGGTGTCATTTTGTTTGGGACAGATATGAGAGCATCGGACAGGAGCTTTGTGAAGAAGATACAGAAGCCGGTTGTTATTTACGATTACGTTATGCCGGAGGGAGATTATACCTGCATATGTATAGACTCTAGAAGAACCCTTGAAATTGCTGTAGACGAACTTTTAAGGGCAGGAGTCAAAAAAACTGCGTATCTTGCAACAACAAAGAATATGTTTAATTTCGCGGAACGCAGGAATGAATTTATGCACGTCATGTTTGACAGAGGTGTGCCGGTGGAAAAAAGCGATATTATCCACATGGGTTCGGTTATAAGTGAGAATATTGAAGCTGCAGAGAGGTTTTTGAGAACTAACGATACTTACGATGGTTTGATAATGGAGAACTATCAGGTATCTTCCGGAGTATTGAAAGCAATCGAGCGGATTGGAACTGAAAAATTTAAAAAGCTCAGGATGGTTGGAATTGATGAAATTTCTGAGACATTTGAGGGAGAATTTAAGCTTACACAGATAAAAATACCGCATAAGGACAGAGCATTGATGGCAATCCAATTATTAAAGAGAGAGATTGATGGTCGGGGCAGTACGAAGATGAGGGTTTATGCAATTCCGACTCTGATAAAGGGTGAAACAACTTAACAAAAAGTTTAGTTTGTTCGAAAATTATAAAAAATCATTGTGTACTATAACTATGTGAGTAGAAGTTGTAATGTTGAAATAGTGGAAAATGATACAACTCTATGGAAATCTTAAATAGGTTATTGTAAACTTCTGCCGAACGAAAGGTTTGGAGGAGGTTTTATGAAACGTAAATCATCTATTTCAATTTTACTGGCTGCGGCGATGGTCATGTCTATGACAGCTTGTGGTACTTCTGAGAAAAAAGTTGAGGCAGTAAGCTTGGAAACAGCTGCATCCGAAACGGCTGCAGTAGAAACTGAGACAGAAACATTATCAGAAGAAACGGAAGAGACTGTAGTGAAAGAAACAGTTGATCATTCTCAGCTTCCGAGAACAGTCATAACGACTGACGGAGAAGTTGACGATATGAACTCAGTTATCAGAGCACTTCTTTACTCTGATGAGATGGATATTGCAGGTATAGTGCTTACAAGTTCTATGTATCATTATGCAGGAGATGAGGAGAAGGGCATAGAGCCGTTTAGATGGACAGGAACAGATTGGATATATGAATATCTGGATTCCTACGAGAAAGTACTGCCAAATCTCAGAAAACATGATCCAGCTTACCCCGATGCGGATTATTTAAGATCTGTAACAAAGATTGGAAACATTTCAAATAAGGGTGAGATGGATGAAGTGACTGAGGGTTCGGAATTCCTGAAAGATCTGTTTCTGGATGATGACGACAGAACGCTTTATGTGCAGACTTGGGGTGGAACAAATACAACAGCAAGAGCACTTAAATCCATTGAAGAAGAGTACTCTGGAACAGATGAATGGGAGAGCATTCAGAAAAAGATAAATGATAAATTAGTTCTCTACATCATCCTTGATCAGGACGAGAGTTACAGCGATTATATAGCAAAGAATTGGCCTGATCTTACGATCATTAACGATCGTTCTAATTTCTGGCATTTCGCTTATGCTTGGCAGTTCCATGATGAGAGCGTAAATACAGCACTTCACGCTGACTGGAATAAAGAAAACCTTATGAATAAGGGCGCGCTTATGGAGCATTATGCACTCATGGGTGATGGAAATATCATCGATGGTGAGCTTGATGAGGAGCAGAGAGGAACAGAGGATTATCTTAAAAATAATCCAAATTACGAGAAATATGATTTTATTTCAGAAGGAGATTCACCATCATTTCTCTATCTTGTAAATAACGGACTCAGATGTACAGAAGATCCTTCCTATGGTGGATGGGGTGGACGTTTCGGCCTTGCTGAGGGTTCTGATAATCACTGGATCAACAACGTATTAGATTATGATCCGAATGAAGGGGATTATGAAGCGGTTTATACACTTACACGTTGGTTTGATGATATGCAGAATGATTTCGCTGCAAGAGCTGATTGGTGCGTGGCTGAAAACTTTGAAGATGCTAATCATGCTCCATCAGTAGAAATCGAAGAAGGTCTCAATATCTCAGCTAAGGCAGGAGAAAAGGTAACTCTTAACGCAGAGGTTTCTGATCCGGATGGAAACAGTGTGTCGGTAAATTGGTACAGATATGCGGAAGCTGATACTTATAAGGATGAAAAGAGGGAGCTTAACAACGAGATTGAAGATGATTCGCTTGGGATGCTTCTTAATGTAACGAGAGAGCTTATCGATGATGAGGTTATCGATAGCATCAAGATTGATGGAAGTAATACTGAAACAGCTTCGTTTATAGTGCCTGAGGATGCTGAGAGCGGAGATACTATACATATTATCTGTGAAGCGCAGGATGATGGAGCGCATAAACTTAAACATTATGCACGAGTTATCATAACAGTGGAATGATCATAGTAAAAAAATAGACAACCTGATGTCGTAGGTTGAAAGAAAAGGCAGGAATGGCAGATGAAAAAGCTGTTTCTGCTTTTTTGTATTGTGAAAATCTAAAACTACGAATCAGTGTATCATTTGAGGGACGATGTTATAATAAGCGTAAAACATTGAAATTTGTGAGAGGAGATGAGGTTCATGAGTGATGATAAGCTTTTTATGCTTGTAGTTTGATCGAGTATATAGGCAGGATTACGCATAATAAGAGAAGTGCGCTTGTGCAAATGCTAGGGGATGATCTCAAAAGAATCTATTCGCATCCCTCTGATCAATAGCGGATGAATATAACATCCAGGTTGAGCCGTTTACGTGGTTGAACGGGATATCTTTGCCGGTAGTTTCATTATTGATCTGCTGTTCGTAAATATCTCTCTTTCCGGTATTTACTCTTGTAATATCCGTATATACATGACCTTTACCGTCGCCACTGTCCCATCTGTATTTTTCTTCACCGCCGTCGATTCCACGCCAGTTTTTGCCGGTGGTAGGATCTTTTTCATATGAATTCCACTTTGTAGCCTTATAATCGTAATCTTCACCAGGATAACTACCAGCGTCATCATTCCCGGTGATAAGTCCTTTGTTAGTGAAATATCTTACTTCCTGAGAAAGTCTTCTGATCTTCTTGGAAGCTGTTCCCCAATAGTGGTTCATGGTCTCTTTATATCTGATAAGACCGATTCCCTTGCCATTGAGATTATCAGTTATGTTTATATCACCATTTACTCCGTTAAGGAAATGGTTATTAACTGTAACGTTCTTGAGAACCTGCCAGTAACCACCTTTGGAACGATACTGCTCCTTAAGTCTTACTTTGATCTTGCAAACATTAAGCTTGTTATTACCCTCAACTACAAAGCTTGTTTTCTGGCTGCCGTCAGCAAGCTCCCAGTATTTTGTGTTAATTTCTGCTTTCAGGTCTGCATTCTTGTAATATGCACCGGAGAGAATACCACTGTAACCAGTGGTTGCAGACATATCTTTAAAAATGCTTCTCCATTTTTCTTCGGCTGCGTTAGTACCAGGTACTTCATCAACTTTGACCAAGTGTCTGTTCAGTGTGTTACAGAAAAGTTTTGCTGTTTTATCAAAACCATTCTTGGTTCCTCTTACTACGGCATATCTCTGTAAATAACAGTAATCATTTGTATCCTGAAAATACTTTTCAAACCATTTATCATACCAGTTACGCTGATGTGATCCGTCGGGGTCTGCTGTTACGAAGTCTCCGAAGATTGCAACACCTGTGGTACCCGTTGTGCTGTCGTTTTTGGAGAATCCGCATCCCTGGATATTGTTATCTATCATTTTTTCAATCTGCGGATATCCAGCCGTACTACTTGCATAAACTCTGCGCCATCCACCGGTCATATCATACTGTTTCAATAGATGTATAGTTTTTACCTGATTGTAGAAATATTCTGTTTTAAAATCATTTTTTTTCAGACTTCTTGTTTTATAATTAGTAGCTTTAAATATCGTGTCTTCATATAAGCCATTGTATTTACTCTGTCGATTGAGAGTGTAATAAACCGGCCCTTTTTCTTCAGGAGCATCAAAAGTCCATGTTCCTGTGTTGCTATTATCATAATAAGTGCCATACTTTATTCCACCGGCCTTGAATGCAACCATATTTGTATGCGGCACACGCATATATGTGAAGCCTGCATTTTTTGCGGCCTCAGGCACTAAGTCAGCCATTTTGAACATTTCTTCAAAATCATTCATCGTGCGATTTCTTGCAGTATCATCCAAAAGATCGATCCACATGGAAGATGTGTTATTGTAGTCAGGATAATACGCCACCATACCTTCGCCGGCACCATTAAGTCTGTTGTCCTGTGAAATAGCGAGCTGTGGGAAGCGAACGATTGCAAAATATATATGCTGTATTCCTGCTGTTCTGGCATTAGATATCAATTGAGCCATATCGGGATTTGTTTCAGGATTCAGCCATTGTGATATACCTCTGTACTGATGCCACCAGAAATCACTTACTGATAAAGATGAATCCAGGAAAATCAGAAGTCTCGGTGTCTTCTTTAGCGCAATATCTGCACTTTTTCCGTTTATCTGAGCATTGATGGTTACTGTAGCGGTACCTGCTTCGACATCATCCCATTTGACTGATGTCCATGTAGTAGTATCAGCTGAATAATCGTCATCAGTGCGGTCCCTGTACGCCGGATTATCAGGTTCCGCTTCTTCATATCCTTTTTTGGTAATCGATTGTGTATTCGGCATGGTTGAATACTGTATATCTGCCGTATTTACGTCACCGCCTTCATAATTTGCATAACTTCCATATGAAGGCGCAGCATTGGTAACAACCGATGTGGCGAGCACCGGTATCATTACCGCAGCCGCAACAATTGTTTTTAAGATCTTGCGCATAGCACATTTCCTCCCTTTGGGATTTCAACATTAACGTGATGTTTATAATATGTAAGAAAATGCTGCATGAAAAAAATCTGAAAAAGGGACGAGAGATTTATACTGTTTGTCCCTATTATTAAAGAAATTTGAGATAAGACGTCTCCCGATAACTTATATACAAAAAGTCCAAAAAAAATCACTATGATACAGTGTTTATAGAATTTAATAAGATTTTTATTGAATTCACAAAAAAAACACAGTATTGTATACAAAGCGAGGTAATGAAAAATGTTTAAGAAAACAAGGAACTTTAAGAGAATAGCAGTCCTGCTTGCAGCAGCGATTGCTGTATCGCCGGTAGCAGTGCCAGTTTATGCAGAAGAGATAGCAGAAATAGAAGAGTATACAGAAGCGGAAACTCCTGTAGCTTCAAATGAAGAAGTGTCTGACAATAACACATCTGTCCAGAGCGTGACTATTAAAGGAAGAAACGAAGCAAGTGATGAAGTTCTTCAGCTGATCAGCAATAAACTACATGAGGTTGAAGTTACTGATAACGGTTCGTGGACAAGCGAGAGCGGTCAGAATGGTTATCTTATTGATCTCTCATATAACTCAAGCGGCATTGTAAGCGAATTAAGCGATATCAAAGATAACCTCGATGTTCATGTAACATACGATGCGGATTCAAATGTTGTAACAATCTCACAGGCGATAACCTCAGATCCGGCACCAGGAGTTGGTACAACTACCGTCGCTTATACGTCGGAAAGAGGCTGGAGTGTTGTTGCTAATATTCTTCCGGCAGTAAAGAATGCAGTGGGAATTACGGGTGAAACGCTTGTAGATATCATCTTTGAAGAAGGAATTACAGAAATCGGAGATCATTACTTCGACAAAAACAAAACCGCTCTTACTGCATCCCTGAGAAGCATGACTTTTCCGGAATCATGCGTAAAGTTTGATTCCTGCGCTTGTCAGGTTATGCCTTTCGCAGCAACGGGAGATTACTATAAGAAGATAAGCATCACTTTCAAATCAGATAAAATTGAACTGATTGAAACAGGCGCATTCCGTGCCGCCCCTATTTATGATTTCACTAATGACAGACCGGTAACTGGAATACCTACATTTTATATGCCTAGACAGACAGGAAATTGTTGTGTTGAAGATTATGCACTACATGGACCAATCTGTAATTATCATGTAAATGCAGGAGAAGATATATATAATGGCATAGGTAGAACAGATCTTGCAAACGCAGCAGAAAATGCAGCTTTCCTGTCAAATATGACATTTGGAACCTCGGCGCTTGATTGCAGTCCTGTAGTAATTTTTGATAAAAATTTTTCTATGACGCCCGATGCTGAAGGAGATCCAGTTTTTGCACAATATGGTAATATCGCCATTTTTACAGGAGATAATCCGTTTACTAAACGACAGTTTCGTGAAATGGCCGGTGGAAATGTTATCACTTTTTACCCTTCAACAAGTAAGTCAACCTATACAGGTGATGGTTTTGACCAGGCTGCACTTGAAAGTATGGGAAGATTTGCATATGACTGCTCACTTGATGAACTGTGCGAGAATCTTGAAACTTACTATCAGAAGGCAAAAGATGGTAGTCTTTCAAATTTGGGAGATTACAAAAAATCAACTATTTCACACAATGGATATACCATTAATACAGTAAGCAGTGCCCAGTATGCAGGCAAGAAGATCAATCTCGCTGATATAATCTCTGTAACAACGCCAAATGGTAATACTTATAGTGGTAAGCAGATTAAGGTTAAATATAAAAATAATAAGAACGCTGGTACAGCTACATACTACATCAGAGGAGTAAAAGGCAATAAGGAAGATAATAAGGCTATAAAATCAGAGCTTTCCGGAACAGCTTTTACTTTTGAGATTACTCCAAGAGAGCTTTACAATGACAATATCTTTTTTAAGGGAAGAAATAGTAAACTAACATTTGTTAAGTGGATTGATAGAAAAGGAAAAAAGAGGAGTGTGCCTAAAAAAATGTGGAGCACAAGCGGAACTACTATCACATTTACAGGCAATTTCACAGGAACAGCAGATGGTTCTTTGTATCTCGTATCCGAAAACTCAGCAAAGTAAACATTATTGAACTCATTGGATCGAATAGACAGGGGGAACACCTTCGTCTATTCGATTCATTTCTTTCATATTTGATTCTCGATAACTTGTATATAAAAAATCCAAAATTTTTCACTATGATACAGTGTATACAGAATCAATTAAGATTTCTTTTGAAATCGCAGGTAACTTATATTTTTTTTACAAGAAATCGAGGTAAGTAACATGATTAAGAAACCAAGAGGGTTTAGAGGAATAGCGGTTCTGCTTGCAGCAGCAATCTCTGTATCACCTGCAGCTGTACCTGTTCATGCGGAAGAGATAACATCGTCTTGTGAAGAGTTTTCAGAATATACAGTTTTGGAAGACTCTGAGAGTGCTAAAGATACAACCTCTGCAATAACTAATTCAGAACATGAGGAAGCAGAAAGTGTTATCTGCAGTTCTGACTCAACACGTGAAGTAAATGTACCGAATGACGAAATGCTCCAGATAATAAATGAAAAGATTGAACATGAAAACATGTTTTCTCATGGATACTGGACAAATGAAAGTGGACAGAACGGGTATTTGTTTGATATTACATATCATTCTACAGGAAATGCATATCCTCATATTATAAATGGTGTAGATTGGTCAATTTATGACAACCTTGATATACACGCTGTTTATGATGAATCAACCGGCGTTACAACAATTTATGTCTCTATAAATACAACTCCTGAAAATGGCACCCCCGACACTGTTGCTCGACAGTCAACGCAGATAAGTAACGCATCAAGTATCCTCTCTGAGGCAAAAAAATTATCTTGTCCAAAAGAGACATACATTGTTTTTGAAAAGGGAATCACTGAAATTGGTGAAAACTTTGCTACAAGGGATAGTATTGGTGCCAGTAAAGTGATTTGTCCAGAGTCATGTACTGTTTTTGGAGATCATGCGTTTGCTGGTTTTGTATCCAAAATCCCTCAGGTTGTCTATGAAAATCGAGTTAGGTACAAAAAATACTCACATCCTGAATTTGAATTAAAGTCAAACGAGATTACTTATATTGGAAAAAATGCGTTTTATATAAAAGATGCCGAAGGTAAGTCTGGTTATCCAATTATTAGCATGCCAAAGCAAACAAAGCAGATCGAAATTGGGTATGGAGGTTTAAAACACGCGCAAATGTTAGATTATAAACTAAACATGCCTGAATCATATGGAAAAAACAGTGAATATGGTATAAATGGCAATATGTATGCTTCATATTATAATAATGTATCTCTTCATAAAGAGGCACTTGCTCAAGAGTTTATAATATTGGGTGAAAATATTGTGGATATGACAGAACCAAGTGAAACAGGATGGAACCCACATTGGTTAACAGATAGTTATAATGCTACTAGCTTGCCGTATACATATCCTTCTGACTATGATGGATCAGAACAGACAGGGAGCATTATTACATCTGTAATTATTTACGAAGGAAAAAATCCTTTCGAGATGCCAGGTAAAAACGAGTCATGGGGTTATGAGTACACGCATCCATTCCAAATTGAAGTAGCAAGCTGTATTTATCTGTACCCTGAAAAATATGCTGATACATATCCAGATAGTACAGGCAGTGGTTCTGATGTGGCAGTCGCTTATTCAGGTACTCTGGATGAATTGTGTAGTGGTGGTGAATTATATAATTATCTTCTTAAGGGAGCCGACATGCTGGCTATAAATGCCGGTTACAAAAAAGCTCCTGCTGCAGGCAATGATGACGATAACAATAACCACAGCAATCCCGGATCAGGTGATGATCCCACACCAGCACCGATCACTTCCGATACAGGTTATACTACTACAACATTAAACAACATCCAGTACACAGGCAAGAAGATCAAGCTTGATTCTGTACTTTCAATCACAGATTCCGATGGTAATTGTTACAGCGGCAAGGAAATCAAAGTAAAGTACAAGAATAACAAGAATGCCGGTACAGCAACATACAGTATCACCGGATTAAAGGGAAATGGAATCAGCAAGGAAGCTAAAAACAAAATCAAGCAAGAATACACAGGCAAGACATTCACCTTTGAGATCACACCGAGAAAGCTGAACGCTTCAAACGTGGAGATCACAAGCAAAGACGGAAAGATCAAGTCAGTAAAATGGATCCTGGACGGTAAAAAGAAGAAGGTCTCCAAGAAGATGTGGACACTGGACGGAACAACCATCAAGTTCTCCGGCAACTTCGAAGGATCAGTCGATGCATCACAGTATGTAGGCGGATCGGGGGATTCGGGTTCGAATTCATAAGGCAATTCATAATGAATAGGTAATAAGAAAGGCAGTCGCTGGGATGAAAGCGGCTGCCTTGTTTGTTAGAAAATGTAATCTGTTTTATTATTTCAAATATTCCTTAAACTTGTCTTCTGTAATGCCTAGTCTCTTGGCTGCCTCATTGATACTTAAAAGGTTATCCTTGACGAGCGAAACCAAGGTATCTGTCTTTCCTTTTTCCATCATACTGGTATCGTGCATCTCCGCTATTTCCTGTTCATCAAATAACGTCATCATAATATCCACAACCTCCTTTTCACGTGATTCAAGGTATTCTCTAAGGATATTCCTGTCTTTACAGATGCGAATTGTATTTAATATGGTTTCCTTTTTTCTACCGTGGAGCCGTCTTTGCTCATTATATATCTTGGAAAATAATATATACTGATTCAAAATATCCGAACCATCACTCTGTTTAATAACTTTTATCTTGAGGTTTAAGTAGGTATCGTCGCCATTATAAAATTCATCCGCCAGAGAAATCGTATCCTGTATATTTGGTTCATCTCCAACATATACTACATATAGCTCTGGTTTCGGCACACTTACCTTTGTTGAACTATATAAATCCGCTTTTTGTTCTTTGAAATACTGCTGATAAGTTCTTGCAAGGTACATGAGAACTCTTATTAGAATGTTCAAGCTCCATGTTGATTGTGCTTCTAAGAGCAATAAGAGTCTGTTTCCAACTCTGAAACCTAAGTCGTTTACTATATCGTTCACCAATACATTACGAATAGTGACATCTCTTAAGTCTTTCTCTGTGGCAGATTTATCTTCTGGGTGCAATGTCTGATATAATTCTATCAGATATTTGGGGTTATAAAATAAATCGGAAAAAACAGTTGCTTTTATAACATGTTTTACATAGTTTATGCTTCCAACTTCTTCGATTATTTCTTCGTTTATTTTGTCTGTACTCATGTATTTTTCCTTTTATAGGTATGTTACAACTATATTATATCAAACTATTTGATACTAGGGACGCAATATTCGTCGTTTTGAATAACTGCGGCGGCGCATTCTCGTGACTTTAGTCGTGAGTTAGCCGCCGCTTCTTTTTCTTTATAACTACATATGGTATAATGGTTACATGGATAAAGCTATTTATAATACAAATTACTCCAAACTTACATATGGTAGAGGTTATGTATATTCTTTACAGTATCACATTGTATGGTGTACCAAGTATCGGAAAAAAGTTCTTTCTAATGGTATTGATGATGATATTAAGGGATATCTTAACGTGCTGGCAAAGGAGTATTCCTTTTCAATACTTGCAATGGAAGTTATGCCGGATCATATACATATTCTCGTAGACTGCAAACCGCAGTTTTTTCCTTCAGATATGATAAAGATCCTAAAGGGAAATACGGCACGATGGCTGTTTATGAAACATCCTGAATTAAAAAAACAGTTGTGGGGAGGTCATCTTTGGAATCCATCCTATTGCATTGTTACTGTCAGTGACAGAAGTTTTGAGCAGGTAAAGCATTACATCGATTCACAAAAAGAACGTTAAGACGAAAGGAGGCTCTGTGATATGAAGATAATGTCCACATATTCGGTAAAAATAAAAGAATATAATCACATTTTCAAGGATACGACCATACTCTATCGCAGAGCTGTTGATTTTTATATTGATGTGATGCTTAAAGAATGGGATGAGTTTTCTGTATGTTCAAATCAGAA
>JNJK01000035.1 GCA_000701625.1 Lachnospiraceae bacterium MC2017 | reverse complement strand
CCTAGTTTCATTTTCTATATATCTCCTTTAAAAGTATTGATTTTACAAGGTTTTCCAAGCTTTCCAATTATTTGGTGTTACAATTGGTGTTACATTGTTTTGATAATTATAAGGATTTATATAAATTTACATAACCATCAATGCATCTGCAACAAGCTCGATTTCTTTTTGCTTTTCATCCTCTGTAGTTGTAACGTACAAATTCATTGTTATCCCAATGTTTGAATGACCCAGAATCTTTTGAAGTGTCTTAGGCTTCATTCCTGCTTCAATGCAGCGCGTAGCAAACGTATGCCTCAAAATGTGCATAGAAAACGGTCTAATTGATGCCTTGCCACATATTTTATACAATCCTGTATCGTAAGTACTGTTCTTAATAGGAGTACCTTTTCGACAGAGAAAAACAAATTCTCTCCATTCCATAGGAATCACTTTGATCGTACTGTTCTTAAGTTTTTGGTCTTTCAAAATCCTTATGGCTTCATCCGTAAGCGGAATAACTCTATATCCAGACTTGCTTTTTGGTGGTCCAACCCGCCATTCTTTTGTCGAATGCCTATACTCCATGGAACGGCTAATTTTGAGGGCTCTCTTTTCAAAATCAATATCAGACCATTTTAATCCAACAAGTTCCCCTGTTCTCAACCCAGTCTGTAAAATAAACTTATATTGATTTTCATAGCTTTGATCACGAGCATACTCTAAAAATTTCTTCTGCTCATTAATTTCCAAAGCCCTTTTCTCCTCCGAAGGCTTTCCAATATCGCTTCGTACCGATCTTTTGCAAGGATTAGATGTAATGATATCATTCTCCTTTGCAAACTCCATCATGTTATACAGTGCAATTCGTGTCTGATACATAGTTGATGTCTTATATCCTTCATCTGCCATAGTAGTAAATATAGCTTGGCAATGAATATGACCAACCTCAACCAAAAGCATCTTTCCAATAACTTTGCTAATATTCTGATGATAACGCTCTCTATAATTCCTAACAGTATTGGGTCTTACTGTTTTTTCTTTGATGGAAATCCAATATTCAAAAAAAGCATCCACCATCATGGTATTCGCTTCTGTTATGCTGCTATGCTCATCTGTATACCTTGCTTGATCAAGCCACTTTCTACATTCCTGTAATTTCTTAAAGCGTTTTACCCGCCTTATTCCCAGCTTATCAACAAAGCCCGCATTATAAAGACCATTTTTCTGCTGAGTGATACCTACACCCAGTTCTTTACCTTTTAAGTCTTTTCCCATAATAAGCTCCTTTAAAAAAGAAGCCTAAATACAGTATCTTATATAATACCATATCTAAGCTTCTTTGTCTTTTGTTTCTTTAATCTAATTCGATGTTTTCATCAAGAAATTTCTCTAATTCTTTGCGTTTAACAAGCTTTTTCCTCCCACAATAAAGCACAAAGCTGCAGGAAGGTTTTCTAAGCATCGCAGCCAAACGATTCTGTCCTACATTGGTATACAAAGCAGCTTCTTCAATGGTTAATAAATACTTTTCCCAGATAGGAACTTCTTTTTCCATCCCAGCATTTCTTTCATAAGATTCATTATTCATCATGGTGCCTCCACTGCGTCAGGAATAGTGAATCCCAACTGTTTTTCAATTGCTTCCTCAGCTCCGTTCATGTCCATTTCATCAAGATGACCAATGATTCTTCCAAGTCTGCGTTTATCAATAGTTCTGACAGATTCTGCAAGAAGCATTGATGTCCTGTTCATAAAATCCGCATGTTGAAGTACATAATGGGTTGGAAGATCTTTCTTTTTCAAAGAAGAGGTTATAGGAACAATGGTTACTGTCGGAGAAAAGAAATTTCCGACATCATTCTGGAGAATAAGCACCGGTCTTTTTCCCTGCTGTTCACATCCGATACCATCCATCCCAAGATCTGCGATACAGACGTCGCCACGTCTTACATCTTTGTAATTATTCATATGCGAATACTCCTTATACAATCTTTTCCAAGGGATGCCCCTTTCACTTGGTAGCCGGTAAGAAAAACATTTTTACAACCATTTGTAAAATGATGCAGATTTTTACTTAGATGCTCCAAATTTTGTCTTTATCTTTCGAAATCGCTTCGCTACTGCCTGCTGTGAAATATTCATAATCACTGCAATTTCAGCTTGATTAAAACCTTCTATCACATAGAGGGTAAGAAGTTCGATTTCATCTTTTGGAAGCTTAACTAGAACTCCATACAAAACCTCATTTTCAATCTCATCTATCCAGCTCCCCCGACGATCAGGATCTGATTCTGCTGCCGGAGTGAACATATTAGCGGAAATAGCTATTAAAGGACTTTCGCTTTCATCATCATTCCCGCCAACATCCAGCGGTTGAGAATGTTCATAGAAGGATCTGTCTCTATTGAAGACTTTGCAGTCATATTCATACATTTTCTGAATTGCATCTTCACTCATTCCTGCAGCTGCATATTCAGCACGTAATTTTCCCCACTCCTTCTCAAATCTCTTTTTCTCTAAACCATGATTGAAGCACATACAGGACCTCCATTTCGTAAAAATTGATGGTTACGAAGCGGAGAACCCCATAAAAACAAAGAAAGACGGACACACTGACTATCAGGTGCGAGAGCTGGTGCTCTCCACTTCAGATTGCAGTGACCCGTCTTCATTCGTGTCGCTTGCTATTTAGTTGCCGTTACCTGCAGAGGGATGAAGAATTCCTTAAAGCGCTTGGGAACCGACTCTGTAGATTGCGGTGTAAATCTTGTTTACATATGTAATTCTAAGAAAAATGGAGAAATAATACGTTCCCCGAAAAATCAAACTTTTAGTTCGAAAATATCGAACTTATCTTTTTGCAACTGCTCTCATCTGAATAAGCATAATCTGCTTCGTGCTTTCATCCAGAGAAGCAAACAGTTTCAACAATTCTGTGGAATCAACATCAAGATCAGGAGTCTTCTGCGTACCACAAACCAGATATTCCACAGTAGTTCCAAGAGTCTTCGCAAGTTCCGCGATCATACTCTGTTTAATATCTCCGTGATCATTTTCGTAATAGGAAATCATGCTTTTCTTGGTAAGCATTGCTTCCGCAAGCTGTTCTTGTGTAATTCCTTTTCTGATCCTTGCTGCTCTGATACGCTGCCCCAATGTCTCTTCCTTAACGTTTTTCATCTCTTCCTCTTTCCGGGTGATAACCGGAAAAAGGACAAAATAAAAGACGCATGAAAAGAGTCAGCTTAATGCCGATTATCTTTTCATGCGTCCGCGGTGGGTCAAGCCCCCATATCATGAAGCCCTAATTCATTTTTGTGCAGCACATATACCGTGCCGGTTACAGGTCTTTCTTACAAGTAACATTTACCATGTAAATCTGCTCTCTTAAGAATATCTCTTTCAGTAAAATTCTTAAGAGTCACAGCCCTGGTACATTTGTGGGTATGACATCTTATGATGATTCCATTCATTGCCGGAGTATCCATATCTCCGGTAACTGCATAAGCCATCTTCATAGACTTTTTGCACTTCTTACAATAAAATTCTATCTCCTGCATTCTGACTCCTCACCTCCGATTCAGTATGGTTGTAATCCGAAGCTTGAAAAGGAAAGGGAAAGTCACCTTTGCAAGTTATTGATTTGTTACAGAATGCGCAGAGGGTAGATGTTTCATTGCCCCCTACGCATGTAAACATCATTCATCATTAGCCTCTTCCCTCCATATTCCTTAATCTATACAGACAAGTTCCGAATGCACTGAGGTTGTGCTGCCTGTATGTTGCCTCCCTACTAATTTCTTTCTTCAGTTGTCACATCCACCATATCGAACTGATGTACTTATTTTAATACCAAATATTTAGCGAATCAATAGTCACTTTAGTCTACTTACACCAAATAATTTGCTACAATCTTAAAAAGGTGGTACCATATAGGAAAATAATTCTCATTTTTTCAGAAAGAGGTATGCCATGAAAGATGTTGGACAGCTCCTGAGCCATTTTCGTAAGAAGTCGGGTCTTACACAGCTTAAACTTGCTCAGGAATTAGAGAAAAACGGAGTAAAGATAGGATACCGTTCCGTATCCAGTTGGGAGAAAAACGTCTGCGAGCCAACAGTCACAGTATTTTTGAATATATGCAAGATCCTGAATATCTCCGATGTGATGGAAGCGTACTTTGGAGAAAATACCAGTAATCCATTCAATAACCTGAATGAAGCTGGACGAAAAAAGGCTATGGAATATATAGCGCTTCTCGAAGGATATAATAATGGCGAATACCTGAAAGAAAAAACTGTTGAAGAAAGATTAAAAGATGATGAGCACTTACACGTAGTAGAATTCCCGGCATCTACAATTTCTTTTATCCGTGTTTATGATAATCGTGTATCCGCCGGTCTTGGAAATTTCCTAGAAAGTGATTCTTATGATGAATTAAGCCGCAAAGACCACAATGTTCCGGCAGATGCCGATTTCGGTGTACGTATCACTGGCGACAGTATGCAGCCAAGATATATCAACGGTCAGATTGTATGGGTTCATCAGCAGGAAACACTTGAAGAAGGTCAGATAGGAATTTTTGAGCTGAACGGAGACTGCTACTGTAAACAGCTTCATTATGAAAACCAGCAGGCTCAGCTCATATCCATAAATAAAGAATATGCTCCAATAATAGTCAAGGAAGGCGATTCCTTCCGGACTTTCGGACGCGTACTAAGCTAACGCATTTATTTCATTTCAATCGGGGAGGTTATAGATATGTCAGTCATAAATCATCTTCGAGAAATACGCATGGGTAAAGGACTCACCCAAAAAGAAGTAGCTGATGCACTCTCTATCAGCAAGGATTCACTGTCCCGGTACGAAACTGGGAAGCAGGATCCGAGGCTTGATGTCGCAATCAGACTCAGTAAATATTTGGAAGTTTCAATGGAAATACTATATGACGTTGCTGCTGATTAAGTTCCTGCACCGTCATATAGAATGCCAAGATTATTTTTCTAAAAAGCTTAGGTGTTGTTATGGTTATAAATAAAGTTGATGTAATATGCGAACACAAATCCGATGGCTCCATCATTCCTCTGAGATTTCAGATTCTCGATGAAGACGGGGCCTATCAGCGATTCAACATAAAAGGATATAAACTAAATGAAGTAGATGGAGCCTACACAACCAAAGACTGTCTCTACGTCTCACGTGGCACCAACATCTATGAATGCAAGATAGATGTTTTGGGATATAAGAAATTCGTGCGGCTCTATTACTTCGTCGATAGGTCTCAGTGGAAGCTGGGATTTGATTGAAGGATCAAGCCCATTACATTTTTATTCCGATTCTACGAAATTTTCTTCTAATCTCTCAAAAGTTCTATGTCAAAAATAACTTAAATTTAGGAACCGTGTTACTTTAAGAACCTATTATATGCTTAATTTTTTATAAAGTAACACGGTACATCTTTCCCGACTGATTCTATGTCCCGTCAATTGCATCACAGCTATCAAAAATCAATAGCATGACACCATAAGTGCATTTTGCGCTGCTGAGCGGACACTGGTGCGTTTGTCAGCGGACACTCAGCGCTATGAACGAACAAACATAAACTGCTTGGTTTGCGATGGTACCAGAATCGTCTTAAAGGTCAAGAACAAGCGATGTGCGGAGCATTCTTGACCTTTAAGACGGTTCTGGTAAGGGCAGCCAAGAGCAGTTAAGTTGACGTCTGCTAGCTTCGCTCCGCGTCCGTTTAACTCCACAAAAGTGTCCGTTTGAGGACGCAATATGCACCATAAGCAACATACATTATATTTCAACAGTATAATCTTTCCAGCTTAGTGCAGGAACCACAATAACCTCACTCCAAATTTTTCTCGGTCTCTGACCACCGTATTTATCATACGTAACATTTCCTGGAACAAATGAAGATCCAAAGGCAGTCTGATACTCATTATTCCACAATTCAATCCAATGGTCATAATTACCTATTTTCTTTGGTTCTTTTTCTAAGCTTTCAAACTTGCTCTTCCACTGTAAAACATTCTTTTCTGAAAGAGCAATTGAATTAGTATCAATTTGTGCTTCACTCACATTTACCGCAAACTTACAATTTTTAATTCCGCCAAACTCATACACTCTAATACTGTATTTCCCATCATCGATATCAATTGTCCAGAAATTATTCTTAATTTTTCTACCAATTCCTGATAGATTAAAATAAACCCTATAACTCAAATCCATGTTACGATTGACAGTATTTCCTGACAAATCCCATCCCCATGAAGTTTTTTTTGAATGCTGATACTTACCGGAATTTTCCGCGTCAGGTGCAAATGTATATGTACTATCAGTAGAAGAAAATAATATTCTATTTTCATCACCAGTAAAATAGTTACTCTTTTTATTGAAATCTTTTAATTTCGGTATTCTATCGATATAGGTGTGTCCGTTTTCGACCAAATAAGTTTTTATGATAACAGGTACAGATTTCAATGTAACAATGCCTTTATCATTTTCCAGTTCATAATCCAGAAGTTCCTTTCCGCCAACAGCATATTTGGTAGCAAACCTAAGCCAACATTTTTCATATCCCTTGGTGGTATCAAAAAATTTGTTAATATTATCTAAGAATTTCTCGATTATTTTTTCATCAGTTACATTATTATTTGTCTTAAAATCAAGGAGAAGATCAAACATTATCTTCATATGATTTAACTGTTTGATTTTTTCTTCTGCAACATTGCCATACTCATCATCATCCCATTCAAGGAATGAATGATTCCAGACATGCTCATTATTACATGCGTTAATATTAATAGCATCTAAAAGACTTTTCTTTACTGAATCAAATTGTGAAGCATACGCAAATACCGCTTTTGCCTCTCTAGTACGCATAAGTTCTTTGAACGAATCAGTTTCTTTTATGAGGCTTATATACGCTTTAAGTTTGGCACCATCCCATTTTGCTCTTCCACTCCAGTCTCCCAAGTCCCATTTTCCCAAGAACCCACATATATAATATAAGTAACCCCATCTCCATCTGCCTATTGGAACTTCATCAATATCTACTTCTGATGCAGCTCCATCTAAGATAATCTTTGACTTTATTTTTCGTTCTATAACTCTACACTTCAGATCATCCATTATTTCAAATGATACAAATGGAGAATCAGTTTCAAAGTCGGTTTTCACAAAATATTCATCTACAGATGTATTGCTGGTGTTAGCTATTCCTTCTATCATCCTCGTGATAATATCTGCAAGCGCCTTTTCACCGGCTGTCTTCCAACTATCAAACCCCAAATCGCCCAAAGCACTTCTAAATTGTTCCCACTTAGTAGCAATAAGCGAATTATCATCTTTGTTGTTATTCCTATTCCATAATCTTGAAACAAACAGCACAAATGCAATTGCATGTATCCTAGTATATTCTTCTCTAATATTAAAGTCTTTATACTTAAAGGATAATTCCGTCCCACTGTTACAAAGAACTTCAAATACTGATTTTAACATATAAAGATACTTTGAAATTTTATCATCGCTAACTCGTTCCTGGCTTATCTTATAAATAACATCCTCATACGACTCATTAGAATTGATAGTAGAAACACTCAGGTCAGAAGGAATATTGCGCTCATTCACTAATGAATATACATAATAAACTAGTCTAAACCATTTCTCGCTCTCTTCATTAATTGCATTAGTCTTCTCTAGTAGTGAGTTTTCTTGCATACTGTTATAAAGGCAATCAATATAAACTCTATCATATGACCAAGAAATTGTGTCTGCTAATGCTTCCTGCTCATCATCTGCACAGTATGCTAAATCCTTAATATGCTTCGTCTCAATCTCATCTATCATAGCCTTGAGATTCTCAAAATTTGTTAAACGCTTACCACGTGCATTCATTCGTGTGTACTTTTTTGCAGCATCTATCTCCGCATACTTATCATCACAATCACTTAAGCACGTAAAATAAACTGCAGGACAAGACGTATTGTTTAAACTTGCCCAAAACGTCCCAAACTTTTCTTCATAATCTGAGAGTTTTCCGGATAACATGCATAAAAAATTCACACATGATACTACTGTAGGATCGTTTTCCCACTTATTCTTAAACCAGCTTTCATTTCTTATATCTGCTTGCTTATCTGCTTCTGATTTATCTGAATGCAGGATTTCAAATAACTCATCCGACTTCTCTACGTTATGTAAAAATGCAAAAAACTCTGATGCAGAATTTCTTGTCTTATAATCAAATTTCCACTCATCTATCTCACCGGTATTATCTGTTGCCATAGCCAAATACCAATGTAATAAATATAAAGATGTTAATCTTTGCTGCCCATCAACAGGATAGAAAATCTTGTCTGTTTCATTACCATAAATATAATTAAAATCCATTCTAAGATTAGGATTCTGCAAAATATCAATCCATTCATCGATTAATCGTGTTCTCACGCTAATAGCTTTAGGATCATTTCTTCCCTGAGCATAATCACGTTGAATAATAGGAATAATGATTTTTTTATTCTTAACTAATTCTTGAAAATTATCTTCTCTTCTCATAGTCCTATTCCCTTCCGTAATACTTACTCATTGAACTAATCATATCCATAATGTATTCTTTTCGTTCATTCATAAGCCACTGTTCAGTAGAAGTTTCTAAATCAATATATTTACCCATTAAAACATTTGAAGTGGCAATCGGTAAAAATACAGTTCCCTTATCAACAACATACTTTCTCTTTCCACTAAAATTTACATCTCTATATTTACCTGCTCTGTTAATAGAAACCGGAAGTAACATCATGTTTCCCATCGAATTATCATTCATAAACGCAGCAAGAGTCACATAGTCTGTCTGAACACCCAGACTATAATCCGATGGATTAATACTTTCATCTTTCTTAAAAAAAGCACGAATCCGATCTTCAATACGGTACTTTGTTCCTACTAAGAAAGATCTTATTTTCTCTCGTGAAGTATCATCTACGATTTGTGCTCTCTTCGTTCCATGATTACCAAAAGATATATCCTGGGCAGGTATACCCGAATTATCATATACTATATTCAATAAGTCTCTGTAATAATTTCTGATAAAATTTGATTTAACATTTTTTTCTTCTGCGTCTTCTGCCCAAAATCCAGATGGGTCCGCCACTTTAATGTCAATGCCATGCCATGAGATTAAACTTGGTAAAGGAGAGTATTTTTTCAAACGGTGATATTCAGTATCAATCTTGTTATCCCAGAACAAAAAGTCGCTTCTAAAAAGCATGCAAACTTCTTGATCATAATATTCTTCATCATGAAAGAATTCATTTGCTTCCGTATCAAAATGTTCGCTTGCAAGGATTTCAGCTATTCTCACACTCACGTTATATTTAAACAATAAATCTCTTGTAAATTCCTTAATCTTGAAATATCTCCAAATATCAAAATACATATCATAACGATTCTTAGCATTCTTAAAGCACTGATCCGTATATTCCTTTTCTTCAGTCTCTCCTTGCATCTCATCGATATCTATCTCATACAAAGCTTCAATATACCCCTTATATATATTATTGTTAGGATTGCTGAAAATCTCCAATAGTCTAACTTTTTCTTCTAAGGGTGCTTTTTCAATGTAACCCTCATTCGTAGAATAGATATGCTCTATATCCCATTTACCAGTGATTTTATCAAAAAAGCTGAATCCAAATCTATTAATCGGATTTGAAGAATTAGTAATTGCAACATTATGAGCAACAAGAATATTTCTAATAGTATCATTCGGATACCTTACCTTCTTTACTGTATCAGCAATACCATCAGCAAACAGTAATTCACAAACAGCATTCTTAATAATCTCAGTTCTTGTATTTTTAGAAGATGCCAGCACCTCCAAATACTTGTCCAAGACCTTTCCATCATCTAGCTCGATCATTTTGTACAAAGAAAGTAAATTATAAATTTCATTATTGTCATAGAGTTCTTTTATTCCATCAAAAAGATCACATACTTCCCTCCAAGCTGCTACCATAACTGAAGCTGATACTTCATCTCTATTTTCATCTGTATCTTGAGCATCTTTTATTTCACAATCAATCCACTGTTTAACAGCTTTAAATAATGAGTTCTCTTCATATTGATTTCGCTCAATATTGTTCTTATTTATTAACAAAAGGAAAATAGCATCAATTCTTGTCAGCAGCTCATATTCTGATTTAACAGCTGACCCTATCGGCAAGAATTTCCATAATTCTTCATCGTGTAATTCATTCTCGTATATATCCCATATTTCCGAAATAAGCGTCTGTCGATCCTTGAGGTTAATCTCACCTTTTCCATAATACTCTGGATTCATAAATAGTGATTTTATAAGCTCTGAATCTGTAAGTTCAAGTCTTCCTGTATTTCTATCTGCAAAGATCTTCTGCTCCTTTTTGTTCATATCTGCGGAAGATTCATCAATTTCATCCCAAATAAACTTAGTCTTTTCAAGCAATATCTTATAAAGATATGTGGCAAACGCGCTTACTAATCTGTTCTCATCGTATTCAACAAAATTTTCATCAAGTAGTTCTATAAATGAATTGTTCCTTTTCAAGAACCATTCTTTCGCAAAATAATATGCCTGTAGAATATATGCAGCATCTATATTTGAACTTTCTGAATCATCAGACAATGTTTGCAAAAATTCCTTTGATTTCTCTCTTGACTCATATTCAATTGAGAATTTCAATGGGAATTTTTTATCTGAAAGAGAACATAGTGCTTTCATAATAATATACAACGTTGTTAATCTCTGCTGACCGTCAATTACGCTATATCCATTTTCAGTCTTTTTTAATACCAATGGCTGGAGACAATATTCAGTATCACGAACACAAGAATTGAGTTCTGTAATTACTTCATTTTCATCCATATAATCATTCTTTAAGAATCTATGATCTTCAACCAGTCTATCTTCAAAAATATCTTCAAGTAATTCTCGTACATTTACTTCATCCCAACGATAACCACGCTGATAACTTCCGATAACATATGAAAAACCAACTACATCCTTTAGTAATTTATAATTTTCATCCATAAGAATACCTCTCCTACCATTTCTTTAGAAAACTCCAATATCTATTCGATAGTTATTCAGCCTGTACTTTTCCTGGTATTATCCTGTAAAACGAATTATATCCAACTAACTCAAGTTTACAAATCTGCCCTGCAGCGATTACTTGATTTACATCTTTTCTAATATCCTGACTTTTAGTTTGATAAATATGTTGGATGATTTTGTCGCTGATTACTACATCAATTGCATCAGCAGAATCTTTTCCTTTTTTATGTTCCAACGATATATACATATCTGAATCATAGGAGTAGCTTAGATAAAATTCAGATTGATTGTTTACCACAACATCGCCATATATCCGGATAAATCTATTTCTAATCTCAGATTTAAAAATTTCGTGATATCTTTTGTATTTTCTCTTCTTTCTTTTATAAAGCGATTATAGAAAATCTGTCTTAATACATTTTCAAGATCATTAAAGAAAAAAATCGCTTTTGATACCGTACTTTTTCCGGATGCCTGAGGTCCGGTAAATGTCAAAAAATCTTCTATATCTACATCAAAGTCCGAAACAGGACCTAAATTTCGTATTGTAATACGCTCCATATCACCCTATAAGCTATATTAATAAACCAATACCTTGATTATAAATAGGCTATTGTACTCCGTCCCTTTCCCTAATCTCTTCATATAAGTCAAAATATTGTTTATTATATCTTCTTGCTTCCGTTAATAGATCAGAATACGACTTCACATAGATTCCACCTCTTTCAGCATCTTTAATCATCTTTTTAGTCTTCGTGTCATCTGCCATTGTGTCTGAAATTAAATAACCTTCTATTTTTTCTATATTACCCGGATTATGTTGTTCCAAAAAATCAACATAATCATATATTTGAGAAAGTTGCTTTTCTGTAATTTTAACGGATGGTCTCTTTAACTCTATTATATGAACAACACCATTATTATCCGAACATAAAAAATCTAATCTTCGATCATGCTCAGGTATTTTTTCCTCCGGAAAGTTTTCTTTTAATAAAGTTGAGTATCTAACTTCCCTATCAAAGCTTGACATTTTGGCATCAAGAATCCATGGAAATTTTTCTAAAAACTTTTGTATAACCTTTGTCTCTGATTCATCATTTTTTATAAATTTCTCAAACTGATTAATTGTTTCAATCCTTCCTAATGAAATCTTTGCATACTCTTTTGCTTCAATAATTTCCCAGTCCGTTAATAGTTTTATCGCTGTTTCATCATCAAGCTTATCCATTTCCTCTAGTTCAGCAGTAAAATCTTGAAAGCTCTTAAATCCATACATATCTTTTATATGATCTATGAAATCTTCCGTCTGAGCTTCATCAATATTATTATTGTCAATAACTGCATTCACCAATTTTTCTGCCAACGGTTTTTCTGCTGGTGATAAAGATTTTAGCCATTTATCAACATCAATGTTCTTTTTCCTTAAATCCTCTTTCTTTTTTTCTTTTCGAAGTTTCCTCCACTTAGATTGAGAAGCAGAAACGATTTCCTCCAATAGCGCCTTAAGTTTTTCCAACTCCGAATTATCATAATTATCCCACGCAAGTGATTTCCTATCTGTAGAGCAATTATCTATATGCATATCTGCATCAACAAAATCGACATCAAAACTACCTGACATATACAAAAAGAAATTATCATTACCACGCTTATCAAATGCCTTATTTTCTTGAACAAGCTTCTTTCTTGAAAACAAAACTATTCCTTGTTGTGCGCTTTTTAAAGGTGTTTTTGCTGTATAAATTGTTCCAACCACACCCTTATCAACGCCAAATTTAAGCAAATCATCTTTTATGTCTTTATAGTCATCTGGAAAAATCCATTTAAACTGATAACTATCCTCAGAAATAGAACAATCATCAATAACTATAGTATCCCCAATATGAACAACAAAATCCCCAGAAAAAATCTTAAACCTCGACCTTAATCCTGATTCTATGTTTTCTAAATCAAAATCTGTCTTCCTGCTTATATCATCTATAGTTATACAAGTACCGCTTTTTTCATCTGTAGCCTCGTCAACGCAAAGCATTTCTGGCTCATATTCCCCCTTGTCTCTGTTATGAATATCATTGTAATCCATAACGAAACTATTCTTAAATCCATCCTTTATAGATGTAATTGTAATTTTATGTCCTATTCCAAACATAGAAAGCTTCCCCAACCCTTTTTTTCCTAGGACCGGTCTTCCTTCTGCAGAAACATCACATTTTAAGTCTTCTCTTCTATTTCTACCAATTCTTAAAAACTTTTCGTTTAACTCGTCAAATGACATCCCTTCGCCATCATCTTGCACCGAAATTTGTTTTTTATCCCCATTTGTTAATCTGATAAAAACATTGTGTGCATCTGCATCCCAAGCATTTGACACGAGTTCAGCTAACATAGGAGGAATCATCGTATATAATTTAACCCCTAAATGATCAATAGTATTTATGTCATATGTGAATTTTAACCTCTTATCCATTGATTCCCTCTAATATCTATACTCTTTTATAGATTTCCATTTTTACAAGCTGTTTTAATAATTCCTCAATTTGCTTCGATTTATCGATAGATTCCACCAGAAATCCCATCTCTACATTTCCAGACAATCCATGATACGAAAGATTAGCTGATGAAACTAATACTCTTTCAGAATCCACAGAAATAATCTTCGCATGAGAAGCAGACATCTTATCCTCATTATTCTTCACGTATTCAAAGAACCTCAAATATTTTCCTTGGTAAGAAAGCATACGCTCTAACGATTCTTTGTGCCTATCTATGTCATTAACATAAAATCTCACATATACACCTTGTTGACTCTTACTTATAATCAAATCCAGCATTTCTAAAAAGAAATCTGAAACTGAATATCCTGTTAAAATAATACTTTTCTCAGCACCGTTCAGTAGTTGTTTTACAACATCTCTTGTTTTTTTAGCTTTAATTTTGAATGTATCTGGCGCTGTAACAACAAGCTCAATCTTCTCCGAACTTTTAGCATTATACATTTCAAAACACAAGCTAAGAATATCGTTTAATTCTTCTTCAGAACAGTTTGAAAATTGCTTTTGTAACTCATTAATAGCATCCTCCAATACAGAATCCATCTCTCTGAGAGAATATGTTTCTATTGCTTGAATAATCTTAGCAGCCAAATATTCTGCTCTTATACTTGGATTCCGCATAATACACTTACAAGCTCCTTAAAATATCCCATCTCTTCATGTTCTGGCAACGGAACTACTAACGCCCTATCTAACAATCGATTTCCATTCTCACACGCAGTTTCAGAAATCATGGTGCAAGAATGACACGCAGCACCATTAATTCTGTCAGATGTAGGATTTTTCATAAAGCACTCTGGATCAGTGGTACATGTTAGACCGTTTTCAAGAGCGCCTTTTAATAACGGAATCAACTTTTCCATGGATCCAAGTTCCACAAGCCCCCCCAGCGAGCCCTCTTTATCTGCAGCACCAGTATAGATTAAAATACCGCACATCTTATCACTGCTGTAAATACGTTCATGGAGTGCTGATGAAGAATAACCTGACTGAATTGACATCTCTTTTATAAGCATATGCGATAATGTATGCATTAACACGTATTCACCATTTCTTGGTTTAAAATTTTCCCAACCCTTTCCATGGCAATATTCTTCATAACATTTAGCATATTTATCAGAGCGTTCTTTCACCTTTGCGTTTTGAAGCCATCTATTCATTGTATCCCTATTAAACTCAATAAAGATGCCTTCGCCATTTATCTCAACAGCAGGTAACCATTTCTCATTTCCACCGGATTTAAGTTTTACAACATGCTTCTGATCATCCACTTCTGGTTCCGGCATTTCCAACCTTGAATATCCAAGAAGAACTCTCACCTCTCTAAGTCTGTGAATCTTTATAACTCTTGAAAAGTATTTCTTAAGGCTGTCTTTTACATCCACTTCCTCAGCTTTAAAAAACTGGACATCACGTTGAAACTCTACCTGCTGATGGTGAATGATGGCGTTGTATTCCATTTCTTTCAGTTCAACATAATCACGTATATTCTGTTCAAGTCTCTTATATGCTTCGTCAAATTCATTTCTCTTAAATTTGCCTTCAAAGAATTTCTCAAAGCTCTTTTTTAATCCATCTTCTTTCCCAAGTACTTCTACTAAAAGTTCAATTTCTTTCCTGTGTTCAGCCACTAAATCGTTGATAGGGTTGATCCATGGTGGAATAGAAATAGCTGTCCTTGTAACCGGAAAATAGACATTAGATGCTCCACGCTGACTCGGTACTAACTGCTTTTTGCATATTTTTTTAGGAGCATTTGGGCGTTGAGGATGATTTCCAGAACAACTACATCCATCAAAATTTTCCTTCTGCATTGCTCCGCTCATACGTCTCTTAGCACCACAGTCACACTGCACTTCAAGCTCCGCTAATGATGACGTTGTTCCGAACGACATTAAATGCATATTTGCTTTACAATCTGTTTTTCCGTGATGAACCCACCATCTCCATGGAAAGTCATCCATATGACCATCTTCACATATAGATATAAACCTTGCTGGATATGCAGAATAACCGCAATCTGGACAAGAGGCACTTCCTTGAAATTGTTTATACTTACCTAAATATAAGGGGTTCTTAAGTTCATCCCTTATATCAAAGATTCTCTTGCATTTATCATTCGTACATACATGCATGTACGGAAAAGAAACAACCGGAACGTTTTCTTTGCCCTTGGTACTAGGCATATAAAAATGTCTCACATTCATAAATGCAGCAAGACGTGAATCCTTTATTTCCTTCCCAATATTACTTGCATTCCAATATTCGATATCCAAAACAGTAAGCGAGTCATGAACTGCATCCATAATTGATCCTGGACCATACGTACTTATCAACTGATTTGGTCGAATTTCTCCAAGTTTCTTTTCAAACATTATGCCTGTCCTCCCTCTTCATAGAGATATACCGTTGAAGACTGTTCAACATCTCTCATCGAGTTAAGTGTCGCCTTTTCTCTATCGGAACAAGGCTGTCCATAAAAGCTTAATAGTCTTTTCTTAGAATCGTCTGTGGCAGGTACAAAGTAATATAGGTTTTGATTTCTAGCAAATTCCTTCCAAGTGCTAATAAATGAATCCATATCTTCGTTTGCAGCATCATAAGCAGACGGAGCTACTACTGCAACTCTGTCTAATACTCTTTGCTTTATTTCAGCTAACTCAGCATCGCTTATTGATAAAATATTCGATGCCCCTTTATTTCCAGCCATCAATTCGGTTTGTAATCTCATAATAGAAACTACTAATGCATGCAATACTCTGTCTCTCGCCCTTGCCGCAAATGGCGTCGCTGTTGTACCCTCAACATATCTATACATTTGCGAATGAAAACCAACAAAGTTTTCATAATTAGAGAGATCTCTTGGGCGATACGGATTATAAACCGTAAAAATAATACCAGGGTATCTTCGTCCAACACGGCTCGTTGCCTGAATATACTCTGAATTCTGTTTCGGCTGACCAACAACTGCCATCAATCCAAGCCTGTCTACATCCATTCCGACAGCAATCATATTTGTCGCTATTACTACGTCATAACATGTTTGTCTATCTTTATTTGGATTAAATGGCTCTGCTAGTTTTTCCAATATTTCAGCAATCTGATATGAAGGAATTCTTGAAGTAATCTCTTTTTTTCCATCGAATCCCAAATATCTTTGTCTTGCGTTTTTATATTTCTTCTTTAACACCTTAAGTCTGCTGCTAATATCGTCGTCAAGAAGTCTAACCGCACCGCCTAATTCTCTTATAGAGTTGAAATAACCTACAAGCGTATAATACGGATCAACATAATTCATGTATTTAGGATCTTCTGATAATATAAATGCCTCTTGCAGCAAAACAGAATACAGTCTAATTAAAGTTGTTTTTACTGATTGGCCGCTTGCACATACCCCAACATACTGTCTAAAAGGCTTCTCTCCTTTCTTCAGCATGTCTTTAATATCTGCTTCACTCAGTTCTTCTATATCACGTCTAACCAGTGGCACCTCTCTGATAAAGTATGAGTCTCTTGTATCAAATCCACTTGGTGGAAATTGAGCATAGTTTTCACGAGCATATAAACACTTAATCTGTTCGCCTGCATTCTTTATTGTCGCTGTTGAAACAACATACTTTGGTCGAATTTTTTTGCCACCACGTTCAATACAACACATATCTTCAACAACAGTTTCATAACCACCATAGATTGTTCCTAATGGGCCTGAAATCAGGTGCAGCTCATCTTGAATAATAAGCTGTGGTGGATAAAATGGTCTACATGCTTCTATAACACATGCTTCCAAACCATTTGCAGTATCTTTATTATGGCGTTTTCCCAACTGTTCTTTATCATATCCAATTGCTTGATATCCGTGTCTTGGGCAATGTCTATCCGTCCTTCCAAACAACAGCCCGACCTGTTCAGACCATGGTAATCGTGCAAATTTATCTACGGTTGAAATAATAACTGTAGGGCACTTTGCATATATTTCATCATCTACTAGGTAAACTGGTATTGCTTTTCCTGTCTTCTTGGCATATTTGCAATTATCATTTGAGCAAGTAATCTTAACGGAATTGAGTTTCGTGTTTATATCGTAGTTATTACGACTAATCTCTCTTCCGCAGTAAGGACAGCGAATTATCTGTTTAGATACCTTACGGATGAACTCTTTTCTTGAGTATTCATCCTTTTCATATTCATCAAACTTATTTGGAGTAACACCGCCCCCAACCCAAAATCCTATTGAAATTGGAGTTGTGCCATAATCTGCATTTCCTGTTTTTTCACTTCTTTCTCTTAAATCTTCCATAGCAACAATTAGCTTTAAAAGTCTATCTCTCTGCTGTGTTGTTAAAAGTCTAAGAGTATATCTTAAGAAAACAGTAACACCACCATCTTTTTCATATTCGGATTCATCCTTGGCTGTTAAGCGTCTATAAGCAATAGTAAATGCTATAAGCCCCAAGTATGCTTCTGTTTTACCACCACCAGTAGGGAAATAGAGCAAATCTACTATTTCTCTATCTTCTGTATCTGGATACATAATTCCCTTAAGATTTAAAAGAATAAATGCTATCTGGAACGGACGCCACTCGCTATGATCCTGAACCAATCCTTTTTCCGGAATATCCTTCATATAGTCGCTGAGGCTACATGGTATTCCTCTACCACAATCTTTTGAATATGCAGTAATGCTCCTCTGCAAATACATAGCTTTATTCATAAATATAAATGCTTTTAGTGCTTTTTCGTCAGTTTCAATGAGGTCAATCCCTTCATTCATTCTTCGCAAAGCATCTTCACATTTTTGAATAATTTCATTTCCTGTTTTACAAAAAGAACCATCCTCCATCTCAGGATTTTCTTTTAGTTCATTTTTAATCCAATCACTATATAATGCTGTTAATAATCGAAGGTTTGCAATGCTTACTTCTTTCTTCTTTGGTAAGCCTAATTGAAGCATTGAAAATGCTTTTTCAGGCACATCTTTAACCTGAGCACTAACACTAGGTATTTCATGATCTGGAATAAAGGAAGAAGTGATGAGATAAGCATTTTGCTCATCATCATTTTTTCTCCACATAGCTGCACAGCCGCGACCACGACCATAGACAGGACGGCCCTTATAGTAGTACTCGTCTTCTAGTTCTTTCTTTCGGCATACATATTCTGGTACAAATACAGATGATTTGTCAGAAGCAATAACCTGTAGTTGTACCTGGTACATCACTCGCTCGTACTCTTTTTCTCCGCCGTTTTTATCACTATTATGCAAATAAACAGATATCATCTTATATCCGTTATCTAACGTCATTTGTATAACATAGAGATAAATGTTGGCATTTGTTTTTAAAACAATCTTTTTAGATTTATAAATCTGGGTTAAATCTAAATTGATAGTTTCAGCCATCTGTTCACGAACATATACTTGGCGTTTTTTCTTTTTTTTATTCTCTAAATCCTCTTCTAAAGTCTCATCAACCATTTCTCCGCCATCAATCTTATCCGGATAATATGACCCCCATAAAACCTCTACATCAAGTTTGCTAGTGTCTTCAGCTAAATAAAACGATACTCCAATAGAGGAGGGTTTCTTAAACCCCCCTTTTGTTGTTTCATCTGGTTCGTCATCTTCTAATACTACTGACTCAGTAGCATTCCCGTCGGAATCTAATCTACCTTCTGTAAATTCAATATCATTGTAATTCTCATCCTCCGTAATAGTAGAATCTGCCGGATAGAGCATGCCTGTTATGTAGCTATTTGTGGGAAGCTCTGACAAAGCTTCATCCACTTTTGTAGGACCTATAAGATCCATACGTACAGCATCAAGCATCTTTTTTCTTACTTGAGCATATATATAATCGCTACGATCTGCCATAATCCCCCTCCAATACCTCAATCTTCTATTTTCTTAACTTCAGATGCTAATCCAGCAATATACTTAAACGTATTACCTGTTTTTATCTCTTCCCCAGGAATCAATCTATACTTCCATTCTTTGCCATCTGCATCTACCTTAGAAGCGCATTCACACCATTTAACACCAGCGCGAGCCTTTTCCTGTACATCCTCATTATTTACTTGGTTTGCAGCTTTAACTTCAATCATATATTTGCAATCTTTAGTTTCTACTAAAAAATCAGGATTATACTGCTTACCAGCCTTATAGAACAAACCAAGCTGGTTAAGTGGAGGCTTGATGAAACGCACAACGTATCCGTCTTCCTCAAGAACTACAGATAATCTTCTTTCATCATCACTATCAAATGAATTTACTGGATAATACGATTTTTGATATCCTTCAAATAAATAGTTTTTAATATTTTTCTTATCTGTAATCTCTTTTTTGAAATTAACCTTACTATCTGTATTTTTAAGCTTAGTCTTTGCAAATGAACCAAAAATAATCAAATCTTTCTGAACATTGAAAACAAATTCTGTATGCTCTTCTTTGGAGGCATATATTTGGTTTTTTAAATCAGCTACAATAATAGTTGCGTACCTTCTTATTATTTTTTTCTTTGTTTCCTCATCACCTTCAATTAAATTAAGATACTGATTTACAACATTCAAAATCAAATCTGCATCATCGTAACTAAATTCTGGAATTTCCTCCAATAATGAACATGCCAAAGTATTCTCTGGATCATCGACCATCAATGGATCGGCATCCAAAGTTTGTAACAATTTATTATTTACAGCATCATATCTTTCTATTTTTGATGCAGCCACTTCAAAATCTTGAATTCCTCTTTTTACAGTAAATGGCTTAAACTCAACTGTTGAACTGTAACTAATACTTATCTTAGGTACAGATATAGCCACTCGTTTAAGTTCTTCAATTTTCTTAACAAAAAGCTCTTTTACATATAATTCCGGAATAGTAGTCTTTTTCTTCTCAAAAGTTTCTATGACTACTTCTTGATTTTCGTTTGAAATACTCATATCTACCTTTGGTATTGCTATATTCTCATTGCCGTTTTTTGTATCATCAGAAGAATTAACTCCGTTCAGATAATCAAACATATTAATCTGTCCATATGGTACCTTGTCCTTCTTCTTAGGCGCAGCCTTCTTTACATAAGCCTTCTGGTATTCTTCATATAAGTTATCAACATCCTTCGTTGTATTAAGCTGCTGGAATGACTTTACCTTAGCACTCTTTAAAACATCATCAAATAAAGAAAGCTGTTGTTCCTCAACCACCGGCTCTACCTTTACAGCCGTGGTCTCAGGAATGTCCTCTTCATCAAGATTTCTCTTTTTAAATATTGGATTATCCTTGATATCATCAATGATTTCTCTGTAATGATCATGAGCAACAATATCCAAAGTATCTATTTCTTCAACACCAGTTATCTCCCCGAAAGGCAAACGTAATCCTCGCCCAATCGTTTGAAGAGCCAATATGTCACTCTTGGCAGCATTAAGCGGGATGATTGTAAACAAGTTGTTTACATCCCACCCCTCTTTTAACTTATATACATGCAGTACAATTTCAACTGGATTTGTATTCTGCTCAATCGTTAACAGTTTCTGAATATTTTCTTCGGTTTCTTCACCTCTAGTACTTGAATCAATCTCTATAACTTTTCCAACATAGCGTCCACCAAAGAACTCATCAGAATCAATCTTTTCCTTAATCTTTTTTGCATGAGTTGTATCTTTACACGCAACTAATACAATAGGCTTAACTTGCTCTAGTCCATTGTCCACACAGTATTTGTAAACTAATGCTTTTCTTCTCTCATGAAGCTTAATACCATCCTTAAGCTTCATTTCTTCGATATCATCCTCTGAGTAACCAGCAGTATTAGTTCGTCCCATTACAACTGGGATTTTTAGGAACTTTCCAGCACCTTCTTCAAGACCATATCTGAAAATAATATTTTTATTTGTAGACTTTGGAGTCGCAGTAAATTCCAAACCAAGAACAGGATTCAAGTAATTTATTGCAGTCTTTGATGCCGGCGCATAGTATCTATGAGCTTCATCCATACAAAATACTAAGTCATCAAATGACTTCAATACATCTGCAAATGATCCTCCCAGATTCTCGTTAAACTTATGAAATTTAAACTCTAAATCCCCACGTGTAAATATCTTCGAAATATTAAAAATAAAAAGCTGAATTTCAGAAGTCTTCTCAATCTGAAGCTCACTCTGAACATACCTTACAGGATAAGAAAGATAGTTTTCACCATCATAAACCTTAGGTCTTCCCATCTCAGCTTCTAATCCCTTGAACATATACTTTGGATGCCCAGGGACTGTTTCCCTGCGCATCTTGTCATAAATAGTATTTCCAGGACAGAGGATAAAGAAATGCTTGTATCCCTTGGTCTTGTACAAGTAGTAAATACAAGCCCCCATAAGTCTAGTTTTTCCGATACCTGTTGTCATATCAAAGCAAAAGGAAGGAAAATCAAATTCTTTATCCACAGTGATTTTATGTGGTTCTTGGCAGTTTTCTGATGCTATTTTTTCCGCATCCATTTTATTAACTGTCTTATACTCAATTTTTGAACTTATATTATCGAAGCATTTTAATGCCTCGTATTGAGGATCACGCAGGCTCATTGCCCACTTTATTTTATCAACTGAGCTCATTATTCCTGCACCTCTCTATCAAAATCACACTTACCTAATAAATCTTTAGGAATTTTTTTTATATCAACATTCTCTGGAATAATCATATCTGCTTGATTCTTTAGGCAATATATCAAAAGGCTCTGATTGCTTTCTAGAGTCTCCGTGACAGATATCAAATATTTAGAATTAACAAATTCATTAGTAATATGAATAAACCTATTTTCGGATGAGCGGCCTTGGAATTCACCATTTGGTTCATAACTAAAGCCTTCGATTTTACATATTGCTTCGCATACCATCTCCCATGAAAAATCTGGATTTAATTGATATACCGGTAATGATTCATTTTTTACAAGTAAAGAATCAGCAATTTCATAGAACTTATATCCTCCACCTCCGTGCCATTCTACCTCCTTAGATATCCCTCCTTGTTCGCCTTCAATTACATTGTCAAGACGTACTTTGCAATGAGTATATGCCTGTTCTCCCATTTCTATGCCAATCCAATTTCTTGACATTTTTATTGCTGTCGCAGCAGTTGAACCAGAGCCCAAGAAACTATCCAATACCCAATCGCCTTCTTCAGTACACATCTCAAATATTTGTTTAATCAATGCCTCTGGTTTTTTCCCATTTGGAAAGATTACATCTCCTTCCTTCGTTAGATTCTTCATCCAAGCATTCATATCCCAATATGTACCTTGTAGGTCTTTTTTATACAATCTACCATCTATAACCTCTGCAGTATCTCTAAGCCAGACAAATAATCGACATTTATCTCCTTTATAAAACTGCTCGTACACTTTCCCTCTGTTTTTTCCAGTCCTAGGTACATACTCTATAGATATTAAATCTTCAGATATTCCTTTCTCATTTCTGTAATCCATTACTCTTGTTCTTATGGATGACTGGGCATTTGTAGTCTGGAATATATCAATTCCATATTTGTTATATGCATCTTCTTCAGAAATCCCATCTCGTGCTGCGACCTGCTTTATAGAAAGCATTTCAGGATTCTTTCTTAAATACACTTTAATTTCATTTCCATCGCCATCTACAGTTGAGCCAACATATTCTTTTTCGCCTGGATTTAGTAATACAGTGGTATATTTCCAACTCTTACCTTCTTCATCGTACCTCTTTACCATTTCAGATATTTCTGTATAAACATATGGTCCATTAAACAAAGGTAATAATGAATAATCTCTTGCATATATTAAAATATACTCACAATTCTTTTTTAATCGCTTATCTTCTCCACCACCTGATACACCTGCAACATTTTTCATGTTAACAGAAATCATATTAACGAAATTATCTCTGCCAAATATCTCGTCACATAAAACTTTTAAATACGCTTGTTCTTCGTCATCAATCTGAATCCATATTGTTCCATCCTCTGAAAGAAGCGTTCTTAATATCTCCAGCCTTTTTTTCATAATGCTAAGCCAAATAGAATGTTGAAGATTATCATCATAATATTCAAATGCCGCACCGGTATTATATGGCGGGTCAATATAAATACATTTAATCATTCCTGCAAATTTATTCTCTAACGCTTTAAGTGCTAGCAAATTATCCCCATGAATAAGCATGTTTTTAGAATCACCATCCCCATAGGACTTGTCTTTATCCTCAACCAGAATTCTAGGCTCAAGCTTCTCTTCATCATACTTTCCAACCCAAGTAAGTTCTAATTTTCCTTGCTTTTCCATCTTCTATACTCCTAAAATTTAATAACAATTTTTGTAAACAACTGAGGTGCCACCATGATTTCTTCGTCAAACTTTTCTTTCATTTCAGTGGCTTCTTTTTCTATTACACCAACCGTTTCATGAAAGCTTTGCTCCATCGCGGCTTGTTCTGCTTTAGCATCCTCAATTTTCTTTTTTAACCCAATCTTAGCCTTAAAATTCTTTTCTTCCTCGTACTGATTACTTAGTTCATCTATCAACGAACTGTCTTTAATACTAAGAACACATTCTTCTTTTCTAAGGCTTAACCAATTATCAATTCTCTCGTCACTTACTTTGATAAGCTTTCTATTTGCCTCTGTGTATTGTTGTGCTAGATATGAATCAATCTTATCAATGACATCACCAACAGCCTGATTATTTGGTATTTCATCTACTAGATTGTCATCTCCAAGTAAAGGCATAATGCTTCTTATCAGCTCATCTTTTGCACCATATATTTTTCCTTTTTCGTCGGAAATCTGAAACACTGACTCTACAAGCTCATCCTGCTTATAATATCCACCTATAAGTAAAAAACCATGTTCTATTCCAGGTATATTAATTTCCTGTTCTAACTCGTAGTACTTAGGATATGTAACTTGTTTATGCTTGATATCTACAGAATCCCAGTATTTCTTCTGTTTCTGATAATCCTCAATTCCTGACAGAATATTTTCAAACTCTTCTTTATGCTGCTCAGGAGCTTCTTTAATTATTACTGCTCTAAGCAGCTCCATCTTTTTATTTCGCTTTCTATCAAGCTCTTTTTCCAATGATGTAAACTCTTTAGTAAAATCACTTGATGTTTTGCATTGTTGATAAATGTGAGAAACTCTCTTTTCAAAGTCTCCGCCACTTTCCAAAAGCCCAATTGCTCTATCTGAAGCACCAAAAACGCCTTTAAATAGTTCGAATTTCTGAGACAAAATCTCATATACTCGTTTATCTGCCACATTCTGCGTATTAAGAAGATTAAATACAACTACATCGTTCTTTTGACCATATCTGTGGCATCTACCAATTCTTTGTTCAATCTTCTGCGGATTCCAAGGAAGATCATAATTTATAATCGTATTGCAAAATTGAAGATTCAATCCTTCTGATCCAGAATCCGTCACAAGTAGAATCCTGTAATCATTCTTAAACGCCTGAACAATAGCATTTTTGAGTTCTACACTCCTACTTCCAAAATACTTTCCATAGTTTTTAGCACGCCATGCTTGGAATATTTTCTTTGTTGTCTCATCCCCAGATGAACCATTAAACAAAAGAATATCCCCTTTATATCCATCTTTTGTTAGCTCTTCAAAAATGTACTGCTGAGTCCTAATAGACTCGGTAAAAATTACAACCTTTTGATTTATCGCTTCCTGTTCTTGGAATTCAAAAGCTTTCTTAACAGCCGTTTTAAGTGCAGTCATTTTTGAATTTCTGGTTATCTTTTCTGCAGTATTTATAATGTCATCTATTTCATCTATTTCATGCTGGATAAATTCATTAACTTTATCTCTCGTATATAATTCATCTTGATTATTCTCTTCAGCATCTTCTTCAATTTCATCATCATCAAAAAAGCTAAAAAAGAAATCTAAGCTTTCTTCTACACTTTCTTCTCTTGTAGTTTCCTTAAGAATGACTAAACGCTGCCTTAGTGTTTTAAAGGTCTCAGCAACAGCCATACTTGAGGACGCTAGTAGTTTTCTAATAACAGATGTTATAAGTGTTCTATGTGAATTAGGCAGCGCAAATAAAATCTCTTTTTTTAGATAATTGTTTATCTTCATATACAGTTCTACTTCAGGCAACGATAATTCAAAATCAATCGTCATTTCTTTTCTTTCTGAAAACTGTATATAATCAGCTACTTCTTTACGTAGTGTTCTTTGTAATACAGGATTTACTTGGTGCCTAAGATCCTCGTATTGCTCATTTCTAACATATCTCTCCGAAAAGACATTTTTGTTATAAAAAATTCTTTCATCTATAAACTGTATGAGGCCATATAAATCTAAAAGACTATTCTGCATGGGAGTTGCAGTAAGCATAAGTTTAGGAATTCCTTTAGTAAGTTCATAAAGACTATTTGCCATCTTTGAACCATTTTTATGAACATTCCTTAATCTATGCGCTTCATCAAATATGCAAAAACTCCATGCAATCTTCGCAAACTCTGCTTTTCTTCTTGAAGCAAAGTTATAAGATACAATTACAACAGCATTTTTATTTCTCACATACTCCTTATATTCATCCCAATTACTGCTATCTACAATCAAAGAATCAATTTCAAATTTTTCATCTAATTCGACTTGCCATTGTTTTCTAAGATTAGATGGCATAATTAGTAGTATCTTCTGATTACCGCTATTCAATAGATACTTTAAAACAAGGCCAGCTTCAATTGTCTTTCCCAAGCCTACTTCATCCGCTAGAATTGCTCCTCCAAGCTTCAATGCAGCTAAAGAAAACGTAAAAGCCTCTATCTGGTGAGGATTTACATCGATATCCGCCATAGTTAAGCATCTATACGGATTATTATTTAGTTCTTGCTGCTTTATTTCAGCATAAGTTGCTTCAACAATCCCCACCAGATCATCTCCTAATTATTCTTCAGAATCTACCAGCTGCTTTTTTAATTCCTCTGCTATAACCTTTGCCATCATAGGTGGCACAGCATTTCCTATCTGATTAAACTTTTCACCACGATTCCCCTCAAAGTAGTAATTATCCGGAAATGTTTGTAATCTAGCCGCCTCGCGGACAGTAATCGATCTAGACTGAGCAATATCCGGATGAATAAAATAATGTCCATCTTTTGCAAGATGAGCCAACACTGTGTGACAAGCATGGTCATTACCTTCAACTACTTTAAATCGATCTTTAAAAGAAGTTTGGTTGCGATGAGTTTTTAATTCCTCTGGAAGCTGATCATAACTTATTCTTCTTCCACCATCGTTATATGCTTGTATTGCCATTTCATATATCTGCACATCACGCGGATTATTGGGTCTAGCAATGTGATGCGTTACAACATCATTTCTTGTTCTAATCTTGTTTCTCTTCAAGTAATTACTACAGTCATCATAGTTTAGACGATATGCATTGTTCTCTTCGCCTCTATTTACTGTATCTAAATCACTTAACAAATCCCAAACAACGGCATCACTTCTATTCGGTGCAAAATCCGGGTAAAAATGGTTTGTTCCCTTTCTCCATCCAATTATTATCATTCGCTTACGATTTTGAAGCACTCCAAAATCTGCAGCATTTTTTAATTGAGGAACCGCTACATATCCTACTTTATCAAGTGCATCTTGTAGTTCTTTAAAAACTTGGCCATCACGTGCAGAAGTTATTCCAGCAACATTTTCGAACACAAACATCTTGGGCTTATATTTTTTCAAGAATCCCGTATACATTTTATAAAGTTCATTCCTTGGATCTTCATCCATCGGAACTAACATGTGACTGCTTTGTGCTCTTCCAACCAATGAGTATGCTTGGCATGGCGGACCACCTATAATAACATCCACATGATCCACACCATCTTCTTCCATAATCTCATCAACACGCGCAAAAATGCCCGGAAGCGTCTTCTTAGACATTTCCGCATTAATAATCGTTTTAGTTACTGCCTCTGGCACATGATTAAATAGTTGTTCGCGAGTTATTTCCCCTCTCTCATATTGGTAATACCATTGAATCGCCCTTCCACGATTCTTTAAATACAAATAAGCAGCCCGTGTTTCCAATGTCTGCGCTGCCGGTGTATTCATTTCTACATGAGCAATTGGATTAAAGCCTGCTTGGATAAAACCTTCTGATAATCCGCCTGCCCCTGCAAATAAATCTATGAAATTAAGTGATTCATTACCTTTCTTAAACATTTTTGTTTATCATCTTTCATTTTTAACTAATCTGTTGTCTGTTCTGCGCATTGTCTTAATTAGTAGTATTGCTTTTTCCGATAGAACATATTTTCCCCTGCCCTCAATGGACACATATCCTTCATTTTGAAGCTGTCCTATCAACAAATTAACTTTTGCTTTTGACATTCCTAATGCATTTCCAATTTCATTCTGCGTAATAGGAACTATTTTTTTATCCAGTACTATAGTTTGATTATCAAATAGCAATTCTAATAGTTTATAACTGTCATTTAAAAAAAGATTTATTCCCATATTTTCCCTTCTACGCTGCGCAATAAGACAAAATAATTATAACACATAAATCTTTTTTTTAACTCTTAGGTTATAAAAAATCATACCCTATTTCTATCTATCTGTGTTACCGTGTGACACAGTTTGTGCGAGCAATGCATCTGGCTAGCCAGATGCAAAAAAGCTCGTCAGGGATTATCCCCAAGCCCCTGATTTTCGTCTGCAACGAAAGCTACGCGTTTCTGCGAAACACTAAGAACAAATGCAAAAAAATAATTGGGAGCCGAGATCTTTCTCCCCCAAAATCCTATTTTTCCATTTCAGCCTGCCTCTGACGTTCTGCTTTTTCTTTATCTTCCTGCATAATCTCATGATAAATCTGTTCTGCAATCTGGTACTGCCGCATCTTTTCTTTTGCTTCCCGGTATTCGGCATAGGCAGCTTTTTTCTCCGAAAGAACCTTTGCGTATTCTTCAGAAAGTTCCTTCACCTTCGGAAGCTTATCGCATCTAATTTCATTAAAAGCCTGCTTAGCTGCTTTATGAAGAAGTATAGCGTCTCGGTGTTCCTCCATAAATTTTTTGCTGTATCCTGCCTTTCTGTACTGCATATAAATTTCTCTTGTTTTGGAATAGTTTATGATATGCTTTTTTAACACGGCAATCTCAGCCAGACGTGATTCGGATTGTTTTATCTTGGACGATAACTCTGAAAATTTTTGTGCAGCAGCATCGGATCTGTCTTTCAGATCATCTGCATTCTTTATCTTATTGTCCTGTAGAAATGCCATCATCGCTGATATCTGTTTCAGATTAAATCGCTTAGCCCAGCGTACATATCCTTTGCCTTTTCCTTCCCGAATTTTCTGATCTATATCCACCAGGAAGCTCATGCGTTCATCCGTGTAATAGTCCGTTTTTCCTTCGATACGTTCAGCAAGATCATTTTGACTGTATCCTTTATCAAGAGAATTAAGCCGAATAAACATCTTTTGATTCTTTCCCTTGATAGCGATGTTTTTCCCTTTTTTTATTTCATATCCCATATCTCCGAGCATACGAAGGAGTTCATCCAGACTCTCAGGTTTATTTGATAATGCCTGCTCAATATCATTGCATATCACAGATCTGATAGTAGTTCTTCTAGGAAAATCTGTACGCTTTTTTCTTAGTTCGAAAGGAAGTGGCGTTATAACAGATAATCCATGTTCCATACAAAGTCTGTCGCTGATTCTTCTGATTGCATAGCTTGATAAGAAGAAATTTCTAAACTTATGCTGTGCATCCAGTGCAGTGGAATTGAAGATAATGTGAGAGTGTATATGAGCTTTATCGGTATGAGTCGCTACGATAAATGCGTGCTTTCCTTTTGTGAAAGACATAGCAAGTTCATATCCAATTTTATTTGCTTCCTCTGGTGTAACTTCTCCCGGCTTAAATGACTGCCTGATCTGATAAGCAATTACATTTTTATCTCGTTCTCTTCCTACATTTTGGAGATACCTTTGTTTGGTAAGCATGAATTCTTCATCTACAGTTCTTGGATCACATTCATAGCTTGAGATATATTTTCCTTCTTCTGTCTTTTCTCCATTCTCGGCATAATCGGTTCTGTCAGAGAGTGATTTGCTGATAGTTTTCCCTTTATTTACATGCAATGGTATAAGTCTTGTCGCAGCCATCTTTTCCCTCCACACAAAAAACAGTGCAGTTTATCATCCCGCACTGTTTTGAAATCTTTATAAGTTTTTATAATGAAATCACATAGAAATTAGTACACCGCATCCTTTATCCCATCACGAATTGCTGCACAGGCATAGGCGATCCAGTCAATGCCGTATGGCAGGATATATACCATCAGTGTGATAAATCCGAATAGGATACCTGTCTGTACATTGAGCATAAAGAATGCTGTAACAGTACCTATCAGGCAGAGAAACGCCAGAGGTTTTGTTATGAAACATACCGCACCTGCGATTCCGTCAATTGCGATTCCCAAAATCCCAAGGATTATCAGCAATGGAAATAATACGATTCTAAGTAAAATATTCATGTGATGCACCTCGCTTTCCCTAAGATAATTTCATTGTAGGATTGGAATTTCGATAATACAAGGATGTCAAATCTATGTAATTCCTGTCCTTTTTTCGGACAGGAAATTCTTATAAACAAGATAGCTTTTTCAATATTTCACGAGTCTGTTCCCATAATTCGCTCTGAGTTCGCTTCAGATCTTCGATATCTTCCCGGTAGATATTGCCGCTGGCATTTGCTTTCTTAGCATATTGATTGAGGTTGTTGCTGCAATAGCTTAGAAGCCTTACCATCTGCCGGATATCTGATAGATCAAGTGAGACAATATATCCGTCCAGTGCCATTTTTCTGAGATAGGAACTTAAACTTATTACGCCTGCTTCTTTCATCTTTGCCCGGATACGGTTATATTCTTTTTCCGAGACACGGAAGTTTAACTGAATCTTTCGCTTGCGATTCCAAGGATCGGTCATAGCTTGATTCTTTCCTCTTCTTCATAAACCGGAGGCTTGATAGGCGGAGCTGGTTTTTCTTTGCTTTCTTCCCTGAGCTTCTTGATCACTGAGGCTTTTTTCTCATTTTCCTCCTCCTCAACCTTAAGTGCTTCCTCCTTTTGTCTGTCTTTATCATCGGGAGTATTGTTAATTATCCCATCAAACTGATTATCATTCTGCTCAACGGAATCTTCGACAGCACACATATAATTTTTCTTACTCCAGAAGTCGTTCATAGTTTCTTTTGCCGCCTTTTCATCCGGATCTTCCGCTGCGAGACCGTTTACTTCATCCCATGCTTTTTCCTGCGCCATGATTACCTCCTTTTCTTTGGCTGGTCAAATTCCATTTGAAACTGTACCGAGCCATCATCTTTTGTGCTTAGGACAACAGTTGCTGAGTAGGTGTTTCCGGTCTTTTTTGAGGTCAGATTAGAAACACGTACTTTACCGGTACTAATAAGGTTTTCCGCCATATTTGAAGTGAACTTGCTTCCGATCTTCTTGAAATAAGCGTTATCTTTCCAGATAGCAAATTTACAATCTCTGTTGCTGCAAAAATACCCTTTTGTACGGTCAATCACATCACCTCCACAATGAGGACATTTGCCGATTACTTCACCCATGTTTTCGCTTTTGGGTGGAAATAAAATCTCTGCTCCTTCCGGTTTCTTATAAGTTGAGATGAGTCCATGAATCATATCATCGATATCACGCATAAATTGGTCCGCTGCATATTCTCCATGCTCGACCTGAATCAGTTTTTGTTCCCAGTCAGCGGTGAGGGATGCAGACTGTATCTGCTCAGGCATTACCGTGATCAATGCTTTTCCCTTATCCGTTGGAATCAGATATTTCGTTTTCTGATTTCCGGATCTTGTAATGAACCCGATACGAATGAGTTTTTCTATTACAGCAGCTCGTGTAGCTGGCGTGCCGAGTCCTTTTCTTTCTGCTTCATCAGGTATCTCATCGGCACCTGCGTTCTCCATTGCTTTTAGGAGAGTGTCTTCGGAGAAGTGTTTCTTTGGTTCTGTCTGCCCGACTTTAACTATTGCGTCAGAAATATCTACATTTTCACCGACCGAGTAATCCGGAATCACTATTTCAGACTTTTCTTTTGATAAGCCAAAGTATTTCCAAAGTTTTCTCCATCCTTCTTGCAGAACGGTCTTTCCTTTCGCCTTAAATTCTTTATCCGCACATGCCAAGATCATCTCTATTTCCGAGAAGATATATGGCTCTCCGACAGCCATTAAAAGCCTCTGTGAAATGATGTCGAGTATTGAATATTCTCCCGGTGTAAGAATGGTTAAATCTGCATCAGCTATTGATTTTGTTGGAATAATCGCATGATGATCTGATACTTTACTGCTGTTGCAGACCTGAGCGGCATTTACTTTTATTTCCACATCAGGAGCAAAATGGACTTTTAGAGATTCGATAAGTCCCAGTATCATATTTTCCATATCGTTTGTCAGATACCTTGCATCGGTTCTCGGATAAGTGACGAGCTTCTTTTCATAAAGGCTCTGGGTGTAATCCAGAGTCTGTTGAGCGGTAAAACCATAGATTCTGTTTGCATCTCTCTGTAGAGAAGTAAGATCATACAGAAGCGGCGGCTTTTCAGTTCGGTTCTTATTTTCGACATCTTTGATCTGCACTGATCCTATATTTTTACAGGTTTCAGCAAGTGCTTTGGCTTCCTGTTCATTTTTGAACCGCTCAGAAGAAAACTCTGTTCCATCGACATTTAGAACGACAGTATAAAAATTTTCTTTTCTGAATGCTGCTATCTCTGCCTCACGTTCTACGGTCATTGCAAGTGTGGGAGTCATAACCCTCCCGACATTAAGTGTCTGACCGTATAGGACTGTAAAGAATCTTGTGGCATTAATTCCAACAATCCAGTCTGCACGCTCTCTGCAAAGAGCCGCTTTATACAGATCATCATAATCTGATGATGGTCTTAAAGAATCAAATCCTTCCCTTATGGCAGAGTCTTCCATAGAGGATATCCATAATCTTTCAAATGGTTTCCTACAGTTCGCCTGATGATATACAAGGCGAAAGATCAGTTCACCTTCACGCCCGGCATCACATGCTGCGACAAGGCTTTCAACATCACTTCTTTCCATGAGTGTTTTAATGATGGCATATTGCGTTTTTGTGGAATCCGATACCTGATACTTCCAGTTGGACGGAATGATTGGAAGGTCATCTATATTCCATTTGCCGTACCTGTCTTCATAAGTCTGTGGTTCAGCTAACTCAATCAGATGTCCGACACACCAGCTGACAATATATCCGTTACCTTCCATATACCCATCTTTACGTTTATCTGCTCCGATCACTTTTGCTATGGATTGTGCGACCGAAGGCTTTTCTGCTATTACTAATTTCATCATTCCCTCCTCATAATACCGGTGCCATTTCAGGCTTTTTTTGACCTGATGTTATAGCCGGAACCTTATCCTTTTGCTCATGAAGAATGCGTATGACGGAAATCTTTTCTTCTCTTTCAAGTCTGGTATCAATCTCACGGATCAGTTCACTTGCTGCTGTTTTGATAGTATCCAGTGATGACTTCAACTCTTTCATTTCTTTACCCGAAGACCAACCGGCGATATATCCGAAAGAGTAGTCGGAAGTATCTATACCATAATGCTGACAAACTGTATAAGCGACACTTTCTGCCTCTACTTCTTTAGTATTCCGGTCTTTTGGAAAAACGTTGTCTTTGTCAGCAATATCCTTGTAATCTATTGAATGAAGTTTTGCATGAGCTATTTCATGAATAAGGGTTTTTACGGTTTGAAGCTGACTCATGTTCTTCTGGACGGCAATCCGATTTTCCTCTGTATTGAAATATCCCTTTGCACTGGAACTGATATCATCAAAACTTATAGGAACCGGACTGCTTTCCTTCAAAGCATCAAGTATCCTGTCAAAGCCCTCTACATTACCGGTTAGCTCGTTTACTGCTATGCTAGGAAGTTCTTTCCCCTCTGTCTGACTCACATCAAATACAGTTGCAATCCGGAAGGATGCTCTGTCAACTTCAATGGTTTCCTTTTCGGGTTTACCGTCAGATCCTATTATCGTCTGACCAGAAATGGGATCTTTCTTTTCTTTTTCCATCTTTACCTTATAAGGTGTCGGAGCCAGAATCTTTATTCCCTTTTCGCCTTTTTTTACAAAACGCCCATGATTTTTTTGCCATGACTGATAACCAGCGACAAGCGTTGCATCAGGTCTTTGCATTGCGATCAGTATGGTGTTGTTCAAAGAATAGTTATGAAATTTGGACATACATTTTAGATAATTTTTATAGCTTTCACTTTCAAATATTTCCTGAACCCCTTTTTCAAGCTTATCTGTAATGTCTTTCATTATCTCTTCATGCGATTTTTCGCTATATTTTTTCTTCATGCCTTCTCCTTTCTGCCTCGTGCGGAGCATAATAAAAGCCTCATGTGCTGCATGAGACTATGTATCAGGAGAATATTATCTATGTAACAGAGCGGTTTCCCGCTCTGATTGAATCACTCGTCAGTTTCAGAATCTTCATCTGTTTCTTCCGGTGTTGTATCAGGATATTCAAATTCCTCATCTTCATCGACATAGTCAAGATCAGGATCTGGCTTTCTGCTCTCAGCCTTACGCTTTTCCTTTGCCTGGTAGATAAAATAAGCACCGATTCCGCCAAATACCGCAAGAAGAAGTATCAGAGCAGGAATAGGATTTTTCTTCTTTGTGTCATTTTCAGTTTCTTCCTTTGCAGGCTTTTCAGGGACATCCTCACTTACAGTATCTTTCTTAGTGCTGGTGTATGCCTCGATTTCATCATCTTCCATGAGTTTTAAGAGATCTGACTCATCGACAAGGTTCATGAAATGGACATTCTCGCTGCCGTTCTTATCACGATCAATAACGATATAGAAGTAATTGCCCTTCTTTGATACAACCGTGATAAACTGCTTTCCCGGCTCATTAGGACTTCCGATATCATCTACCAGCGTCATATTTCCTTCAGGTGTATAAGGAGTAGGTTCCCTGTCTGCATCATCTATTACAGTGATTTCTGTAGGTAAAATATCTGTTTCAGATACCGATGCCGGATCATCTCCATGTGCAAATACCGGAATGCTTCCGGCTCCCATGCTTATGATTCCTGCAAGAACGCCTGCTGCAATACGGACACTTAAATTTCTCATCTTATTCTTCATGATCTGTACCTTCTTTCTGTGCCGATGCACTGTTGATGGACTCGATGTTGTTATTCTCAGTCTGTGGTAAAGCTGTCTTTGATCTTTCTATCAGAATTGCCAAAGCTTCAGGTGTAAGATTTGCTTTTGCCACGATATTTTGAATCTCTGTGTTTATAGCATCTCTGTATTTGGTTTCAAGCTCTTTGATCTTTTCATCAATCGCAGCCCTTCGCTGTTTTGCCTTTGCGATTTCAGCTGCAATCTTTTCAATTCTTTCAGACATTTAGCTCCTTTCTCAACGTACAAGCCTTCCAAAAGTCAGGAAGTGGCTGCGCCAGTAGCTCGTGTTGATGCTGGAATATTTTATGGGATTTCCGCAGTGGATCATCATCCCACCACCAAGATATATGCCTACATGGCTTGCTCCCTTCGTTGCATAGGTTTTCTCGAAAAATATGAGATCACCGGGTTTTGCTTCCGATGAACTGATCCTGTTACACTTTGCAAGAAGACCATTTGCTGAGGTTCTTCCTACATTCCCAAACCCTGAGTGATTAATGCACCAGCATACAAAGCCTGAACAATCAAAGCCTTCTGACGGACTAGAGCCTCCCCATACATATTCCATACCGAGATACTTTTTGGCTTCATTTATGAGAGCTGCTACCTGTTCATCCGTCATTGCATCACCAGGCACCCTGTAGTCATCATCACCAGGATCGGTTGTGTTATCAGGAACATATACATCTTCCGCAAAGAGATAATCACGGTTTCCTTTTGTCTGTTTCAGGATTTCATAACGTTCCCTTTCCTGATCATCGAGACCTATTTCTTCCGCTGCACCGTCAATTCCCTTATTTTCAAGCTTCACTATAAGGACTTTCCAAGAGTATGGCTGCCGTTCAGTCGTACCGTCTTCCTTTGTGACAGTTCTATAACGGGTTTCTGTGACTGCACGGATCGTCAATTTATACTGTGCTTCACATATCCTCTTTATTAGCTCCTGAGCCTCTGCTCTTGTGTAGTCTTCAAGCTTTACGGTAAGAAGAGCGGCAAGTTCATAAGGATCATGTCCGATTTCATCGAGATCATATCGGTATTCGTCGTATCCCGGATGATCATGTGCCACTCTCTCAACCTTTTTCCGAACCTTTTCTTCCAACTTTTTATAGTCTTTATCCGTTCGGACTATATCTCCGTCCTTTGCGGTATAGGACGTTGTGACAACCGTGCCATTACCTGCAAATGGAAGAATGGTTATCATAAACACCCCAAATCCGATAAGGAGTACCATGAGGATGACAACTGCAAGAACAGCTATCAGAACCGGACTGCTTTCTGCGGCTACAGCTTCCGTGCCCGCCACAACTGCTTCACCCGTGGTCTCGGCTATTGCAGTTCCTCCTTCCGCAACAGCACCTTCTGCACCTCCTGCGGCACCAGCGCCTGCATCTACTTCAGGGCTTGCCGCATCAACTCCTCCTGTCGCCTGAGCCTGTATCTTTGCTTTGATTCCTTTCTTCTGGAAGAATTTTGAAAGGCGATTACAGATATCATTTGGAACATCTTCTGATGGCTCAAATGCTTTATCAGGTCTTTTCTTGTCAATTGCTTTATTAATAAGATCAGACTCTTTTGCTTTCTTTGCCTGATATTCCCGTTCTGTCATTTCTTCCAGTTTCCTGCTGTTCATACCCTGTCTGATCTTGCGTGAAGCGTATAATGCAGTATCATCCATGAGATCAAAGGTATCTGAGGCAATATCATTTCCGCGAGTGTTTTCTCTCGTTTCTCTGTATTCCAGATTATTGATAACAGACTTCCAGCGGTTCTTTCTGCCAAACCTCTGCTCTATTGCGCGATTGGATACCCTGTCATAGATAAGCTTTCTTCCGGCTTTTTTATTTTTTTCCAGTTCGGGAGCATCTTTCCTTATTGCCGATTCGCGAAATCCCTTTTCTTTTAAATCCTCCTGCGAAAATCGGAGGTGCTTTGTTTTTTGTTTCTTCATCCATAAGCCCTTTCAAAAAAGCGGCTGTGAGATAATACCCACAACCGCTTACTACGATTACTTTTTATTCTGTTCAGTGACCTCGGACAGTTTAGTCGTCATGATGCGATAAAGTTCAAGATCTGTCGGGAAGTGATCCACAAACGGAAGGATAACGGAACCATAGAACAGAAGACCTTCACCTGCTCCTGAATGCGTTACATAAGAGAGCTGATGCGGTGATATATTCAATGCTTTCGCCAGGATTTCTCTGTCGCCTGATGCCTGGTTAAGCATATAGATATAATCACTGTTCTCAAAGATATTCTCTACTTCACGGGAAGAAAGAAGGTCTTTGACGTTCTGTGTGATGCCTGTAGGAATGCCTCCCCACTTACGGAATCTCTTCCAGATTTCAATGGAGTATGCTGCCGTCTGTTCCTCTTTCAAAAGGAGGTGAAACTCATCAATATAATATCTGGTGGTCTTACCTTCAGCACGGTTTGCAGTAACTCTTCCCCAGACCTGATCCTGTACTATCAGCATTCCTATCTTCTTAAGCTGTTTTCCGAGTTCCTTAATGTTGTAGCAGACAATACGGTTACTGATATCAACATTGGTCCTATGATTGAAGACATTAAGGGAGCCGGATACATAGATCTCAAGGGCTGTTGCTACATGATGCGCTTCCTTTTCATCCTGATTTAGAAGCTCGTTATAAAGGTCTTCAAGTATAGGCATGTTTTCCGGAGTCGGATTTTCAAAATACTTCCGATAGATTTTGTGGATGCAGCGATCTATCACAGTCTTCTCTACCGGCTGTAAACCTTCCTTACCGCCTACTATCAGCTCACATAAGGACAGTATGAAATCTGCCTTAAGTGCGATCGGGTTATCATCATCTGAATAGTTCATGTTGATATCCATAGGATTGATATACTGCGTTGATGTCGGGCTGATATTGATCACCTGCCCGTTGAACTTCTTTACTAGGGCAAGATACTCGGCTTCAGGATCACAGATCATGATATCGTCATCAGTAAGAAGAACGACATTTGCGATCTCTCTTTTTGCTGCAAATGATTTACCTGCACCGGGAGTTCCGAGTATCAGTCCGTTCGGATTCTTAAGTTCTTTTCGATCAACCATAATGATGTTGTTGGAAAGAGCATTAAGACCGCAGTAAAGTGCTTCACCGCCCACCTGAAATAATTCCTGCGTTGTGAACGGCATGAATATTGCGGTACTGCTTGTAGTAAGTCCTCTCTGGATCTCGATCTCGTTATTTGCCAGAGGAAGTGAACTCATAAGCCCCTGCTCCTGCTGGAAATCAAGACGGCGAAGTTCGCAGTTATGCTTCTGGGCAATACTTGAAGCCTGGAAGATATTGTTATCAAGTTCCTGCTTTGTTCTGCCGGTATTCATGACAAGAAATGTCATGAGGAACATTCTCTCATTCTGTGTCTGGAGTTCTTTCAAGAGGTTCTTTGCATCATTGCCATACGTTGCCAAATCAGATGGGATAATGTCCATATCATATCCTGAGCGTACCGCTTTTTTCTGTTCCTCGATCTTGCTTCTGTCGAGCTCAGTGATAGTGTGTTTTACATTTTTTATTGCAGTGGTCTGGTCTACAGACTGCACATGCATGGTAACGATCTGGCTTGAGTCCATGCCAAGGAAATCCCTGAGCATCTGATCCGAAAGATCCGATGCTGTTATCTGCAAAAATGACATCGATGCAAATAATTCTCCGATCTTAAAGTATTTCCCATTCTTAAATTCGAAAGAATTCGGAGCAATAAAGTCCTTAACTGAAAGCCCAGAATTAACGAGCCATTTCCAGTCAAAGCAGAACTTTTCATCATTTCCGAGATGAAACATTGAATGCATGAGTTTCAGACGATCCTTACCGTCAAGAGGTTTTGCCTGCACTCCAAGCCTTCTGAAATTATTCATAAGGTCTGTCTCGATGTGCATGAGCCTCGGTTTTGCAGCCTTCATGCTTGTAGCTTCGATACCGAAAGTGAGGAACTTTGTCTTTGTAAGTCCGTTATTACCCTGTGAAAGCTGACGTTTAAGCATCTGAGAGTATTCAGCTCTGACGCTGTTAAATCCATCATTTTTCGGTGGGATCATGATACTCTTTTCGAAGTCTTCCTCATCGGTACTCATGTTAAGGAAGGAAAGCTCGAACTTTACGCTGGAATCGAAGAAATTCAGGAACCCGCACCATTCATCAAAGATAGCTGATTTTTCTTCCTGTGTTGCCAGCTGATAATTTATATCCTGAAACTGGACTGTCTTTGTGTAATAGCCGCTCTTTACTCGGCAGATACCGTCCTGAAACATCCTGTCGAACGGTATGGACTGCTGTGCTGTTCTGGGAATGCCATCATTTTTTCTTGCTTTTCTTACTATCTCACGAACTCTTTTACGATCCTCTCTGTTGAGGTGTTCCGGCATCCTGATATCATCAATGTCTCTTTTTCTTACGAAGAGCTTCTTCAGAATTTCTGACAATTTTATCTACCTCTCTTTCTGCTTTATACTCACGCATCATTGCTGCGTAGTAATTGTCGTTTTTATAAGGTCTTACCTTCGGTCTGATGATCATTGCTTCAACATAGTGAGAGAACAATGTTTCCAGAAACATCCCGTTTTTCTCGTATAGAGCAAGGAAAAACATCGGCATCATAACAACTATCATGATGATCGATGCTACCTGCACGTTACAGAAGTGCTTTACAAGAAAAAAAGATGGCATTCCGATAACTGCTGCCACCGAGAAGCAGATAATCTGTCTTTTTGTCAGATTGAAGGCAACCTTTGTTTTGACCTGCGTGAGATCACGCGGTACAGGGATATAAGCTGCCATTGCGTTTTTTCCTCCTTTACCTTGCGCTGAAGATCGATTTCGATAATTCCGAAGTTCTCAACAGTGTGAAGCAGAGCAGAACGGTATATCCGAAGATTCCCCATATCGTTCCGATGATATTTGACGATAACGTGATAGTCTGAATGAGAACTGCGTATATTCCGATGCAGACCATCATGAGGAAGCCCTGGAAACCTACAGCTGCTATGCTTCTGAAATAGTTCCATCCAACGTGTGAATGTTCCTTGCTGGAAAGTGTTGCAAAGGGAATCGGTGATAAGCTAACCATCATATAGATCTCAACCATACGTGCATAGACAATGACCCATACGATGACCGCCATGATAAGAATTCCTATCCATAAGCCGATGCTCATGAATAGTATTACCAGCAGTTCCCCGAAATTCATTGCCCTAAGCGTAGATTCGAAATGCGCTGCGAGATCTGACGTTATATCTGTGCTTGTTCCGATAAGTCCTCCTGCATGACTGATCACGTGATCAGCAACATCGAATACTGCCATGACTATGGTGAAGACATTTGCCAAAAGTTCCACCGCAATAAAAGTTTTGATGATCCAGCGCCAGATGAACCATGTTTCAAAATTCGCCAGGTTATTGTGCTCGATGATCATCTGTATCAGTTCTATTACGGCAATATAAGTTAGGATCAGTCCGGCAATTGGCAAGATTACGTTTTCTGATAGATTTTTTATCAGGTTGAAAATACTCGGTGAAAAATCAGCCGGAGAGGTTGAAAGCTGTCCTGCCGCAGTGCTGACATTATGATTTACTACGGAAAATATCCCGCCATATACGAACATCACAGCTTTTACGAGTATATCAACGAAGAAATCATTAATTGATTGTAGTACCCGGTCCATTTATACCTCCTTTCCCGTGAACCTCTGCCCCGGAGATGCGGCTCCGGGGCAGTCATCCCGCCAATTACAACTCAGAACAATCCAGCAAGTACAGGTACAAGCGTTGTGCCGATGAGAGCGATGCCTCCTCCTGCCATCAACTGCTTGATTCCCTGGCTCTTTGCTCCGGGATTATCATTGCCGTATCCTTCCATGAGGTTTACGGCTCCCCAGAGACCGAGACCTGCTCCGATTGCTGTTACGAGTGTCTGAAGAACTGTGATAGAGCTCTGGAAAAATGCCATAGTGAATACCTCCTTTAATTGAAAAGGGCACGTTTTCCGTGCCCCATAAATGGTTTTTGTCCGGTGTTTTCGGCTCATTCAGTTGTATTTGTGTCCCTTCAGATCAAAACAGACCTGAGAGAACAGGAACGAGTGTAGTTCCGATAAGAGCGATACCACCGCCTGCCATCAGCTGCTTCATTCCCTGAGACTTCGCTCCGGGATTGTCATTGCCGTATCCTTCCATGAGGTTTACGGCTCCCCAGAGTCCAAGACCTGCTCCGATTGCTGTTACAAGTGTCTGTAAAACTGTGATAGAGCTGTGGAAAAATGCCATAGTGTAAATCCTCCCAATAAAAAAAGCACTGCGTTTTTGCAGTGCGGTTAATGAGTTAATGCCGTGTTCCGGCTTATTCGATTATTGATTTAAGGACTGTCTCTGCTCGACATTGCTCCCCTCCTTTACTTAGCTGTGACCTCATCGGCATCGATCACTACAAATTCATCATCCGGGTGAAGTTTCATCTTTCTGTGCAGAAACTTTTCTATATCAAAAGTATTCCTCTTGTCATAATCAGAGGTGTACTTGTAATTGGGATGCTGTGTGATATCATATTTGTCCGATAAAAAAGGACGTACACCCCTTAGCTGCAGAATGCACTGTCCTCCATCCATGACGGCAAGTTCATCTATGCTTCTGAGTTCCTTACCTGTCTTTTGATAATTTGTGTTGAAACTTTCCTGTGAACCTTTACTGTTTCCGGTCGTGTAAAGATCAATCGTTTCCTTTCCCAGAGCCTGCGATAATTCCTTTAGCGTCGTTGGCTCCGTACCACCAAGAAATATCTGAGAGTCCATATTTCCGATAATGGTATCGCAATTATCCTTATAAATTGCTTTAAGCTGTGACCTTGCCTGAAGTATCAGACATGCTGATATTTCACGGCTTCGAATTGTTGCGACCAGCTTTTCCAGATTTGGAATCTGCCCGATATTGGCTGCCTCATCAATCAGGCACCTCACATGAATTGGAAGCCTTCCACCGTAAACATCATCAGCTTTTTCGCAGAGAAGATTGAACATCTGCGAGTAAGCCATACTGATAAGAAAATTAAAAGTTGAATCCGTATCACTCATGATAAGAAACAGGGCTGTTTTCTGATCTCCCAAGGTATCAAGTCCAAGCTCATCATAGCTTGTGATATCCCGAACTTCCTGAATATCAAATGGAGCTAATCTGGCTCCGCAGCTCACAAGTATCGATTTTGCTGTTTTGCC
>JNJK01000034.1 GCA_000701625.1 Lachnospiraceae bacterium MC2017 | reverse complement strand
ATTTTGAGGCATACGTTTGCTACGCGCTGCATTGAAGCAGGAATGAAGCCTAAGACACTTCAAAAGATTCTGGGTCATTCAAACATTGGGATAACAATGAATTTGTACGTTACAACTACAGAGGATGAAAAGCAAAAAGAAATCGAGCTTGTTGCAGATGCATTGATGGTTATGTAAATTTATATAAATCCTTATAATTATCAAAACAATGTAACACCAATTGTAACACCAAATAATTGGAAAGCTTGGAAAACCTTGTAAAATCAATACTTTTAAAGGAGATATATAGAAAATGAAACTAGGCATAGTAGGTTTACCGAATGTAGGTAAGTCAACACTTTTTAATTCACTTACAAATGCAGGAGCACTTGCTGCGAACTATCCGTTTGCTACGATCGATCCTAATGTTGGTGTGGTGGCAGTTCCGGATAAGCGTCTGAAGGCTCTCGGCAATCTTTATAATTCAAAGAAAGTAACTCCTGCAACAATCGAATTTGTTGATATTGCAGGATTAGTAAAGGGTGCATCAAAGGGTGAAGGACTCGGAAACCAGTTCCTTGCAAATATCCGTGAGACAGATGCGATCGTTCACGTTGTCAGATGTTTTGAAGATACAAATGTAGTTCATGTTGACGGAAGTGTTGATCCTGCAAGAGATATTGAGACCATCAATCTGGAACTTGTATTTGCGGATCTCGAAGTTCTTGAGAGAAGGATCGCAAAAGTTACAAAAACTGCAAGAATGGACAAGACAGCAGCTAAAGAGCTTGAGTTCCTTAAAAGAATCAAGGAAGTGCTCGAAGGCGGCAAAATGGCGAGAGAGATGGAAATCGATGATGAAGATGAGATGGCTCTTATGAATGGCTACGATCTTCTCACATGGAAGCCTGTTATCTATGCTGCAAACGTAAAGGATGACGATCTTGCTGATGATGGTGCATCAAATCAGTATGTGGCAGCGGTAAGAGATCTTGCTGCAAAGACCGGTAGCGAAGTATTTGTGATCAGCGCACAGATAGAGGCAGAGATTTCAGAACTTGATGAAGATGAGAAGGCAGAATTCCTGGAGAGCCTTGGACTTACTGAGTCAGGACTTGATAAGCTTATTGCTGCAAGTTATAGAACACTTGGACTTATGAGCTTCCTTACATCCGGAGAGGATGAGACAAGAGCATGGACCATTAAGATCGGTACAAAGGCTCCGCAGGCAGCGGGTAAGATCCATACTGATTTTGAAAGAGGTTTCATTAAGGCTGAGGTTATCAATTGGGAAGATCTCATTCGTGAGGGTTCTCTGCCGGCAGCTCGTGAAAAGGGTCTTGTTCGTATGGAAGGAAAGGAATACGTTGTTCAGGACGGAGATGTAATTGTTTTCCGTTTCAATGTATAAAAGTAAGTTAAAATATGAATGTTACGGATATTGAGTTTCCAAATCTCCATATATATCTGAAAGACGTGCCAAAGAACTTTTCTGTATTTGGATTTTCAATCGCACTTTACGGCTGCGTGATCGGTTTTGGAATGCTTCTTTGTGTATTGATTGCCGGATATGACAGAAAGAGCAGGGGACTGGACGAAGATACGATTTGGGATGCGGCGCTTTACGGTATTGTATTTGGTATTTTGGGAGCGCGTGCATATTATGTGATATTTCAGTGGGATAATTATAAAAATGATCTCATGAGCATCCTTAATCTCAGACAGGGCGGATTGGGAATCTACGGCGGTATCATTGCCGGATTTCTTACGGCCTGGGTTTATTGCAGGCTAAAGAAGCAGAGTTTTTTGGAGCTTGCAGATAGTGTTGCACTGGTATTTCCGCTTGGACAGGCTATGGGTCGATGGGGAAACTTCTTTAACAGAGAGGCGTTTGGCGGCTGGTCAGACGGATTGTTTGCCATGAGGCTTCCTATAGGCGCAGTCAGGGAGTCGGATATATCGGCAGGTATCGCAGAGCACCTCGTGGCAGGTATGGATTATATACAGGTCCATCCGACATTTTTGTATGAGTCGATGTGGAATATTGTATTGTTCCTGTGTTTATTCTGTTTTAGAAAGCATAAGAAATTCAGAGGCGAGATCTTTTGCCTTTACCTGTTTTTCTACGGCCTTGGTCGTTTTTGGATCGAGGGACTCAGAACGGATCAGCTGGTAGTGCCTGTTTTGGGCGTGCCGATCAGTCAGGTAGTTGCTGCTTTGTGTATGCTTTTTGCGGGGGCATCTCTTCTCAGAAATCATTTTGGAATGAAAATGGTGGAGAGAAGTGGTGAATCGATCGATTCAAAAAATAAAAAAGTATAAAAAATAATACAGATTGATATAAAAGGCGGGTAGTGCCATATGTGGTGGCACTGCCTGTTTTTTGATACTACATATAGAAAGAAAACGTTTAAAAGCACCTAAAAAAGGCGATTTTTCAACGTTTGTGCTGTAAATATCGCCTTGCGGACGAACCTTAATTGAGCTAAAATTGTACTGAAGTGGTAGAAAGTGTCACAAAGTGGTGGATGGTGGAGAGGTGATGGATAAAGTCGCCAATCCCGGAAGGCGCGGTTGATTTTATGTTCATGGGGGAGTACAGTCATACAATCGATGCCAAGGGCAGACTTATAATTCCGGCCAAATTCCGTGAGGGACTTGGCGAGAAATTTGTTGTGTCCAAGGGTTTTGATGGATGTCTGTATGCCTATGATCCTGCTACATGGAGTGAGATCGAGGAAAAGTTGAAGGCTCTTCCTCAATTTAAGAAAGAATCAAGGAAAATTATACATTTCTTCCTTGCAGGCGCTTCTGAGGAGGAATATGATAAACAGGGCCGTATCCTTCTTCCGTTAAAACTTCGTGAATATGCCGGGCTAAAGAAAGATGCCGTATTGGTAGGTGCCGGATCGAGAGTAGAGATCTGGGATGCAGAGAAGTGGGCAGCAGAAGAGCCGGATGACATTGAAGAACTTGCAGAATCACTTGGAGATATGGGTTTTAGTCTCTAAACGGAAGAACCGGGAGGAAGTAATAATTGGAACATGAATTTCGTCATAAATCAGTCCTGCTGCATGAGACAGTAGATGGATTAAATGTGAGACCCGGAGGAATATACGTAGATGGGACTCTCGGAGGTGCAGGACATTCGTCACTTATCGCTTCAAAACTTGATCCTTCAGAAGGAGGACGCCTGATCGGATTGGATCAGGATGAAGCAGCGATAAAAGCTGCATCAGAAAGATTAGAACCATATAAGGATATAGTTACCGTTGTTCGCAGTAATTATAGTAATATAAAAGGTGTACTGCAGGAACTTGGGATAGAAAAGGTTGACGGTATCATGCTGGACCTTGGAGTTTCCTCATATCAGCTCGATACAGCTGAAAGAGGTTTCTCATATATGGAAGATGCACCGCTCGATATGCGAATGGATCAGAGAAGTCCGCTTAGCGCATATGACATAGTAAACAGTTATTCAGAGCAGGAATTATTCAGACTGATCCGTGATTACGGTGAAGATAAGTTCGCTAAAAACATTGCAAAACATATTTGCATTGAAAGAGCCAAAAAACCGGTTCAGACTACTTTGGAATTATCTGAGATCATCAAAGCATCGATACCGATGAAGATAAGAAAGAATGGTAGTCATCCGGCGAAGAGAACCTTTCAGGCTATCCGCATAGAAGTAAACCATGAACTGGACGTGTTAGAGGGAACACTCGATACAATGATCGACCTTCTGGCACCGGGGGGAAGGCTGGCGATCATAACTTTCCATTCGTTGGAAGACAGGATTGTTAAGGTAAACTTTAAGAGAAATGAAAACCCGTGCATATGCCCTCCGGAATTTCCGGTATGTGTCTGCGGAAAGAAGTCAAAGGGACGCGTAGTTACGAGAAAACCGATCTTGCCGTCAGAGGAAGAATTAGAAGAGAATTCAAGATCAAAGAGTGCAAAGCTTAGAGTATTTCAGAAAGTGAGTGACGGGGAATAACTCACATGATCGCAGGGATGCGAAAAGAGAAAAAACGAGGGGAAATCAGGATTTTTAGGGGAGACCGGCTATGGCTAGAATAAATAAAAACAGAAGGAGAGCGCAGGCGTATGGCCGTTCTGTCGGTAGCGTATATGTCGATGGAAATACAGTAAGAACGATACTGCCAAGGCTCGATGAAAAAGAAGATCTTCCGGTAAGAAGCAGAAAACGCAGCTCTGTTAAAAGAACGTCAGTTAAGGTAGACGCAGAACCGGTAACACAGGTGAGCCCAGCATACTATATGTTTGTAGTGCTTGCGATACTTATTACTGCAGCTGTATGTATATGGTACGTGGATATCCGTTCAAAGATAACCACAAGTCAGCGACAGGTGTCCAGACTTGAAAGTCAGCTTAATGAGCTTAAGCTTAGTAACGATGAGGAATATGAACGGATAATGGGTTCTGTTGATCTCGAGGAAATAAAGAGAATAGCAATGACAGAGCTTGGAATGAAATATCCGGATCAGAGTCAGGTTGTCAATATTTCCGGTGAAGGTGACGACTATGTTCGTCAGTATGGAAAGATACCGGAGAAATGAACTGATTTTGAAAAACGGAGTGCGGACCATTGAAAAAGAGAAGAAAGAAAAGGTTTCAGAAATTTACCATAAAGATGCAAAAAAAGCTGGTAGTGCTGTTCATTTTCGTACTGCTGGCTTTTATTGCTTTATCATGGAGACTGGTACAGATATATAAAAGCAAGGGAAATGACTATAAAAAGCAGGTTCTTTCCCAGCAACAGACGGATTCGAAGGTACTTCCTTTTAGACGAGGAGACATCATTGATAGAAAAGGAAGTAAGCTTGCATATTCCGAAAAAGTTTACAATCTGGTAATCGATGCTAAGTTGATGAATAGTGATGATGGCGTTCATCTTGCGGTTACGCTTGATTCTTTGCAGAAATACTTCCCGGAAGTTGACGTGCAGGCGATCAGGAAATATGTTTCGGAAAATCCTGCGTCCAGATACAAGATCTTTGCGAAGAAACTTCCGTACGATGAAGTTGAACCTTTTGAAGAATTGATGAAGACGGGGGTGTCGGTAAATTCTGCGTCTAAAGATAAAGATGATGATGACAAAAAAGGCGCCGGAAAGCTTGCCGGAGTCTGGTTTGAGGAAGATTATCAAAGACGGTACCCTTATAATTCGTTAGCCTGTGATGTAATAGGGTTTGTACAGGGTAATAATGCCGGATTTTTTGGACTGGAAGAGTATTATAACAGTACGCTGAATGGCGTTGATGGCAGACAATACGGCTATATGAATGAAGATGCTGTCATGGAGTCATCTATCAGACCGGCACAGGATGGAAACACCATAGTAAGTACGCTGGATACCAATATTCAATCTATAATCGAAAAACATATAGCTATGTTTATGCAGGCTCATAAGGATGAATATCGAGAAGGACCTGCGGCTGATAATATCGGTGTTATAGTTATGAATCCTAATAATGGCGAAATTTATGGCATGGCCGGTTATCCTGTTTTTGATCTGAATAATCCGCGAAACATGGATGGGATAGATCTGCAATATTATATGCCGGCATCGGTATCGGCAAACATAGCTGCGGAAGTTAGCGATAATAACGCAGAAGTAAAACCGGAAGACACTCCTGAAATGAAAGCTATGAACAATATCTGGAGAAATTTCTGTGTTTCTGATTCTTACGAGCCCGGATCGGTTATGAAGCCGTTCACGATAGCGAGTGCACTTGATTCCGGAAAGATCACCGGAGATGAGACATATCAGTGTAATGGTTATCTTCCGGTTGGTGGCTTTGATATTCACTGTCATAATCGTCTTGGAGACGGTCTTCTTACCATTAAACAGGGTATTGCAAAGTCCTGTAACGTTGTGCTCATGGATGTGGCATTTGCTATGGGCAAAGAAGAGTGGCTGCGTTACAACAAGGTCTTCAATTTTGGATTAAAAACAAATATTGACCTCGCCGGAGAGGCAAATGCGAGTGAGCTTACGTTTAATGAAAATATGGGTCTTACAGATCTTGCGGTAGCATCTTTCGGACAGGGCTTTAACGTAACGATGATACAGATGGCTGCCGGTTTTTCGGCACTGGTTAACGGCGGTTATTATTATCAGCCGCATGTGGTGAGCCAGATAGTGAATTCAGAGGGCGCTGTCGTAGAGGAAAAGTCTCCGAGAGTTCTGAAGCAGGTCATCAGTGAAGAAACATCTGCAAGGATGAGGGATTATCTTAGTGCAGTAGTTATGAGTGAACCCGGAGAATGTACGGGATGGTCGGCAAGACCGGCAGGTTATACAGAAGGTGGAAAAACAGGAACTGCACAGAAATATCCCCGTGCTGAGAGGAACTATCTTATTTCTTTCATGGGATATGTGCCTGCTGATGATCCACAGGTTCTTTGCTATGTGGTCATAGACAGACCAAATACTCCTAATCAGTCTGAGTCCACACGACTCGCTACAGTGCTCAATAAAGATATAATGACAGAAGTACTGCCGTATCTGAATATCTTCCCTACAGAACCTCTTACAGAGGAAGAACAGCAGGCTCTTGCAGAAGCAACAGGTGATTTTTCTATCGGATCAAACCTTGTGAGTGAAAATGAGGTGCCTGAAGGCAGTGAAGGAGACGGGGAAGAAGCGGGACTTAACGAAGACGGAACAATAGTGATTCCTACTGAGGAGGAAGTAAAACTCGACAGCGCTGGAAATCCTATTTCTGTTAATCAGATAAGATATGATCCTGAAACGGGATATCCGCTGGATCCGGTTACAGGAGAGGTTCTTGACCCTGTTACACATCAGCCTATAAACGGAGGATCTTCGGATCTTCCTGACTATTAACGCCGCTATTGCATTGAAATGTATGCAAGAATGATTTATAATTGAAAATCGTTGTAACTAATTAAATCAGAGGAAAAAATATGTTTTTCGGTTTTTTAATAATAATGTTACTTTCGTTTGGTTTGACTGCACTGTCAGGACTTGTCATCCTGCCATGGCTCAGACGGTTAAAAGCCAGCCAGACGGAGAGAGAAAACGGACCAGCATCACATCTTCAGAAAACGGGAACACCGACAATGGGCGGTATAATGTTCCTGCTGGTTTTTCTGGTGTTTTCGGTGGTGCTTTCCGTTAAATATCGTCAGGCTATACCGATAGCCATTTCTACTATAGGATTTGGTCTGGTTGGTTTTACTGATGACTATATAAAGGTAGTTATGAAGAGATCTCTCGGACTCACCCCGATACAGAAAATGATAGGACAGGCAGCTGTTGCCGGTATTCTGCTTTTTTATATATATCATTTTACGAGTGTGTCGTTTGAAATGATGGTTCCTTTTTCCGGACTGTTTTCGGCAGATGCAAATCCGATATATCTGAATCTCGGCATATTTACAATACCCTTTTTATTTGTAGTGATCTTAGGAACAGTTAATGGATCTAATTTCACGGATGGTCTGGATGGTCTGCTTAGTTCTGTTACGATCGTGATCTGTGCGTTTATTGCACTGGTTTCTGTTCGTCTGGGACTTACGATCAATTATTCGGCTGCTGCGATGATGGGAAGTCTTTTCGGATTTCTCGTCTATAACTGGCATCCTGCCAAGGTGTTTATGGGAGACACAGGTTCTCTTGCGCTTGGTGGTTTTGTTGCAGCATGCATGATCCTTATGAAGATGCCGATATTTATCATTTTTGTAGCGTTCATCTACCTCGCTGAGGTGGTTTCAGTTATTATTCAGGTGTTGTATTTTAAGGCAACTCACGGAAAAAGATTTTTCCGGATGGCGCCGATACATCATCATTTTGAACTGGGTGGTTGGAGTGAAGTAAAGGTTGTTTGGGCTTTTACAGCACTGACTGCATTTCTGTGCCTCGTATCATTTTTTATGATCTGATGTCACAGAAGCAATATACATTAGTCTGTCTGCTTCATAGTAAGACAGTGGTTAACTATTCAGAACAGCCGGAAGCACTTGCTGCTGAGGGCGAATGATAGTGTAATAACACAATGGTAATCAGCAATTTGCGAACTAAATCTTTAATTGCGGGTTACCGTAACGGTTCAGAGCTTAAAGAAATGTGAACTGTTACGACAGCTACAAGAAAGGTGCAGAAATGAATTTCAAGGGTCTCAATGTTCTGGTAATCGGTACAGGAAAAAGCGGCATCGGCGCAACACGGCTTTTACTGAAAATTGGCGCGAATGTCATTCTTTATGACGCAAAAGATACTGTTGATCGCGTCGCTATTATGAAAAACTTTCAAGAAGATGCAGAAGTACGTCTCGTCCTTAAGGACATGCCTGATGACGTATGGCAGAGTGTTGATTGTGCAGTGATAAGCCCGGGAGTACCGATAGACAGTCCTATGGTTGAGGACCTTAAAATGCATAGAATTCCCGTTTACGGTGAGGTGGAACTGGCATACCAGTCCTCAAAGGGTGATCTGCTCGCTATTACCGGTACGAATGGAAAGACAACTACAACATCACTTGTTGGAGAGATCATGAAGGCTTTCGCTGAAACAGAGGAAGGCAGAAAGGTTTTTGTAGTTGGAAATATCGGAAATCCGTATACAGATGCTGCAACAGCGACTGACGAGAATTCTATAGTTGTAGCAGAGATAAGTTCATTCCAGCTGGAGACTATTCATGAGTTCCATCCGCATGTCTCAGCAATCCTGAATATAACTCCGGATCATCTCAACAGACATCATACTATGGAAAATTATGTGGCTGTTAAAGAACGTATAGCTGAGAAGCAGACTGCTGATGACACGATAGTTCTTAATTATGATGACCCTTATACTCGTGAATTTGGCGAGCGGACAAATGCAAAGGTTGTGTATTTTACAAGAAATGCAGACTTTGAAAAGGATCTTCCGAATGTAGATTTTGTCCATCTTCAGAAAGATGATATTTATTATAACGGAACAAAAGTAATAAATATTCATGACATGAATCTTATCGGAAGTCATAACTATGAGAATGTGATGGCTGCGGTGGGAATGGCTTTTAGCTATGGAGTACCGGTAGAACTGATAGCTGATGTTATCCGCAAGTTTAAGGCAGTAGAGCACAGGATCGAGTATGTAGAGACTATCAATGATGTAGTTTACTATAACGATTCCAAGGGAACTAATACAGACGCTGCTATTAAGGCGATAGAAGCGATGTCAAAGCCAACTCTTCTTATTGGCGGCGGATATGATAAGAAGCTTCCGTATGATGACTGGATCAAGTCTTTTGGTGATAAGGTCAAACTTCTGGTGCTTATGGGTGAAACAGCAGGTGATATAAAGAAGTGTGCAGAGAAACACGGCTTTACGGACATAGTTATGGTCGGTGATCTGAAAGAGGCAGTGCAGGTCTGCCATGATCATGCGGAAAAGGGTGATGCAGTATTGCTTTCCCCTGCATGTGCAAGCTGGGATATGTTTAAGAGTTATGAAGAGCGTGGAGATCTCTTTAAGCAGTACGTAAGAGAGTATCTTAAAGCGTGAGAGTAAGTAAAATGAGGATATAAAATGGCTAAGTCCGGAAAATCAGCCATGGATGTAAATCTGCTTCTGGCTGTAGTCGTGCTTCTGGTATTTGGATTGATCATGGTTTATTCCGCAAGTTCGTATGAAGCAAGCTTGAAATTTAATGATCCGACCTTTTATCTTAGGAGTCAGGCCCGAGCAACTGCCTTGGGGGTTGTTTGTATGCTTATTGTTTCCAGGATCGATTATCATTTTTGGAGACGATTTGCGTTGGCGTCATATGTGATTTCACTATTTTTGATCATTTTGGTCAGGACGCCGCTCGGTATTACCAGGAATGGTGCCAGACGGTGGCTTGGAGTCGGAAGTTTTTCTTTTCAGCCGGCAGAGGCAGCTAAGATCGCAGTCATTCTCTTTGTTGCAGCACTTCTGTGTGGAAGAGAGGGGCCAAAGATAAATGCAAATATGAGAAAAAACATAATGGCCATAGCAGTCATAGGAGGAATCCCGTCATTGATGCTTTATAAGCTTACGGATAACCTGAGTTCGGCTATTATCGTTTTTGGCATAGTTGCGTTGATGTTTTTTGTAGCTACCCCGAAATATTGGTATTTTGTTCTTGGAGCAGTGCTTGTGATCGGACTTGCCGGTCTTGGGGTCTGGGTTATTGCCAGCGGAGAGCTTCCGCCGGATGCAGGATTCAGATTATCACGTATCAGAGCGTGGCTTAATCCGGAGGCATATGCGTCCGGAACCGGATATCAGACGCTTCAGTCGTTATATTCAATAGGTGCTGGAGGCATATTTGGCAAGGGGCTGGGACAGAGTACACAGAAACTGGGATTTGTTCCGGAAGCCCAAAATGATATGATCTTTTCAATCATCTGCGAAGAACTTGGCTTGTTTGGTGCTACAGCTATTTTAATCTTGTTTTTGATCCTCATATGGCGTTTTATGGTTGTGGCGAATAATGCGCCGGATAAATTTGGAGCGCTTTTGGTAGTTGGAGTTATGGGGCATATTTCTATTCAGGTGATCCTGAATATAGCCGTTGTAACAAATTCGATACCAAATACCGGTATCACTCTTCCGTTCATATCCTTTGGAGGAACATCGGTATTGTTTCTGTTAACTGAAATAGGCATTGCACTCAATGTTTCAAGGAGTATTCAAGTCTGATGCGATGGCGGAGGGGAATACAACTGAAATCTTTGAAAAATCTGATCCTGGTTCTTGCGGTAATCGCATTATTGCTGGGAGCAGTCTTCTTTGTCAGGTCATTTTTCATGGTTACGGAAGTGACAGTGACAGGAAGTTCTCATTATACCGATCAGGAAGTGCAGGATATGATCATGACCGGTCCAATGGGAAATAATTCACTGTATCTGTTGTTTAGATACAGAAATCGTCCGGTGACGAATATTCCGTTCATCGAGAGAATGGATGTGAATATCAATTCTTCTCATTCTATCACCATAGAGGTGTATGAGAAGGCTGTTGCCGGTTATGTTGGATTTTTAGATCACTATATGTATTTTGACAGAGATGGTATCATTGTTGAGAGTTCCGCAAGACAGCTTGAAGGCATTCCGTATGTAACGGGACTTGATTTTGATCATTGTGTTGTCGGAGAACAGCTTCCTGTAAAGGATCCGGAAATATTTAATGATATTCTTTCGATAACGCAGCTTCTTACAAAATATGATATTGTTACAGACTCGATCTATTTCAGCAGGGATGACACCATAACATTGTTTTTTGGTGAAGCAAGGGTTGCGCTTGGAACCATGGATAATATCGATGAGAAGATGATACGCCTGCGGTATATAGTACCATCTCTCAAAGGGTTAAAAGGTGTGCTCCGGATGGAAAACTACAGTGAAGAAAATTCGGACGGATACATAACGTTTGAAGAAGATGAGTGATGGGAAAAAAATCTGATTTTCTGACCTGACCGCTGAAATTCGTTACCAGAGCGAATTTCAGATGGTTTACAATAACAAAATCACAGTTCGGCATGAATTAGAGGTTGATTTATTGTATCGGAATATATATTATTATAAATAGGTTTAAAAGGGATTATTTTAGGTACAATCTCTCTAGGAGAGCCGAATGAAGGGTGTAAAGGAGGAGTTATTCCGTGCTGGAAATTAAGGAAGATGAGGCAGTAAATGGCTGCAAGATACTCGTAATTGGAGTAGGTGGAGCAGGAAATAATGCTGTCAACAGAATGATAGATGAAAAGATCGAGGGTGTAGATTTCCTCGGTGTAAATACTGATAAGCAGGCTCTGCAGCTGTGTAAGTCTCCGAAGCTCTTACAGATCGGCGAAAAGCTGACAAAGGGACTTGGCGCCGGTGCAAATCCGGAGGTCGGTGAGAAAGCGGCAGAGGAAAGCCAGGATGAGATCACAAATACCGTAAAGGGATATGATATGGTCTTCGTTACCTGTGGAATGGGCGGCGGTACTGGAACAGGTGCGGCTCCGGTCATTGCGCGTATCGCTAAAGATATGGGTATTCTTACTGTTGGTGTTGTTACAAAACCGTTTAAGTTTGAAGCAAGAACCCGTATGAACAATGCGAAATCAGGTATTGAAAAACTTAAGAATGCAGTAGATACATTGATCGTTATTCCTAATGATAAGCTTCTGGAGATTGTTGATAGAAAGACTTCATTCTCCGATTCACTTAAGAAAGCTGATGAAGTGCTTCAGCAGGCTGTACAGGGAATCACAGACCTTATTAACGTTCCGGCTCTTATCAACCTTGACTTTGCGGATGTACGTACAGTTATGAAGGATAAGGGTATTGCACATATCGGAATAGGTATGGCAAAGGGAGAGAATAAGGCGCTTGAGGCAGTTAAGCTTGCGGTAGAGAGTCCTCTTCTTGAGACTACTATTAGTGGAGCTGCTAATACCATCATCAATATTTCAGGTGATATCACCTTGTTCGAAGCATCAGAAGCGAGTGACTATGTTGAGTCGCTTACAGGCGAAGATACAAATGTTATCTTTGGTGCGAAAGAGGATAAGTCTGAGGCTGATTTCGTCAAGATCACTGTTATTGCAACGGGACTCGAAGAGAATGATAGTCAGCAGGCAAAGAGTACAGGTATGCTTGGTGGCATAAAGTATCCGAATCCGGGTCTTTCAACAGGTGTGCATGGAACTGCTCCGTTTAATCCCGGCGCATATAATGCAGGTAATCTTGGAAGCAGCACTCCGACACCGACATCACAGAGTACACCGTCAGGACAGGTAAGTGCGCCTAGCACACCCAGACTTCAGCCCAGAAGTATCAAGGTTCCGGATTTCCTTAAGAGAAACTGAAATCATATAAGAGGAGCCTGGTTGAGTGAATAGAATAGCTGAGAGGAAGCCTGACAAATGAGATGTCCATATTGCGGTCATGATAATACAAGAGTCATCGATTCACGTCCTTCTGAGGAAAATAATGCCATTAGGAGGCGAAGAGTGTGTGACGAATGCGGAAAGAGATTCACAACTTATGAAAAAGTTGAGACGATTCCGCTTATGGTCATAAAGAAAGACAGTAACAGGGAAGCTTATGACAGGCGAAAGATCGAACGCGGTGTGCTTCTTGCATGTCACAAGCGTCCGATTCCGGCAGAAAAGATCACAAAGTTGCTTGATGAGGTTGAAACCGAGATTTTCAATATTGGAGAGCGGGAGATTCCATCATCGGTGATCGGAGAAATGGTCATGGAGAAGCTGAAGGATCTGGAAGCGGTTGCTTACGTTCGTTTTGCTTCTGTCTATCGTGAGTTTAAGGATGTAAATTCTTTTATGGATGAGCTTAAAAAGGTGCTGCAGTGATGCGGCACCTTTTTATATGAAAAGGAGAACCGGAAAAGATGGGGTTTTTTGAAAATTTCTATCCGGATGAATATGTGAGATCCACATATGAAATAGATTTTGAGTCGCTTTATGATCAGGGTTATCGGGGAGTGATCTTTGATGTGGACAATACACTGGTTCCGCATGATGCTCCTGCTGATGATAGAGCCAGAGAATTATTTAAACGGCTTCATGATATAGGATTTAAGGCGTTGCTTTTATCTAATAATAAAGAGCCGAGGGTAAAGCATTTTGCGGAAGATGTAAAATATGCATCATATATATTTAAGGCAAATAAGCCCTCACGGAGTGGGTATTTTGCGGCAATGAAAAAGATGGGAACAAATTCCGGAACTACTCTGTTTGTAGGAGACCAGCTTTTTACAGATGTCTGGGGAGCTCACAGAGCCGGTATCAGAAACATACTGGTTCACCCTATAAATCCGAAAGAAGAAATTCAGATCGTTCTGAAACGTCGTCTTGAGGCAGTCGTTTTAAAGCGTTATTTTTCACACAATTCAAAATGAGGTTGAAAAGATCATTCATCTAGTGTAAAATATTTTAGTATTTTGACTGGATTGTTCTAATAGGAGGATTATTTTTATGGTTTCTGCAGGTGATTTTCGGAATGGCCTGACCGTTGAGATCGAAGGCAACGTATTTCAGATAATTGAGTTTCAGCATGTTAAGCCCGGTAAAGGTGCTGCTTTCGTAAGAACAAAGCTGAAGAATATCATCAACGGTGGTGTTGTTGAGAAGACCTTCCGCCCTACGGAAAAATTCCCGACAGCTCACATAGATCGTAGAGATATGCAGTATCTTTACAATGATGGTGATCTTTACAATTTCATGGATCCTGAGTCTTATGAGCAGATTTCTATCGCGCAGGATGTAGTTGGCGATGCAATGAAGTTCGTTAAGGAGAACGAGAACTGCAAGATCAACTCTTACAATGGTTCTGTATTTGCAGTTGAGCCTCCTCTTTTTGTTGAGCTTGAGATTACTGAGACTGAGCCTGGATTTAAGGGCGATACAGCTACAGGTGCAAGTAAGCCGGCAATCGTTGAGACCGGAGCACAGGTAAATGTACCTCTGTTCGTTAACCAGGGCGATAAGATCAAGATCGATACTCGTACAGGTGAGTATCTCTCTCGTGTCTGAGGTTATTTCGTTATTGTTTATACGTAAACGAAGTATTTACCAGAGAGAGCAGTAACATTATTTCTGGGTACATTATCATACTGATGGTCATAAATCGATCGATTTATGACCATTGGATTGATATTCCGTTTGTTCAAGCATATTATTCAAATATATCATTCTGATATATTTATTCTTTTATTCTCTTTTTTAGGGAGTTCATGATCCGGTTCGGATCGATATTTCATTGTTTAATTTAATTGATTTACATCATACATGGATTTTTCTGCCTTTTTCTCTGCGCGGGAGTCTGTTCTTTTGCTTTATCAACTTCTGCTATTCAAACATCTCAGTCAAGATCAGAAAAATTTATGTTTTACGTGCCACGCACGCCGGCGACAGCTGGAAAGGAGTTTTATGGATAATTTTAAAATTGATTTTGAAGTGAGAGACACATCGGAGTCGGAGAAGATGGAATTTGGTATATTTTGTGATCGTGTCGTTGATGAACTTAAGGAGATATGTGGACTTGAATTTCGCATAAAAAAGACGGAAGTGATGAAAAATAATGCGGTGAAGATGTGTGGTGTATCTATTTCTGAAGTTGAAAGTAAGATAGCTCCTACTATTTATCTGGAATCATTTTATAAAGAGTATATGGAGGGCGATAAAAATATACAGGAGATAGTTAATGGTATTCTTAAAGTCTATAGTAGTAACAGGAATCCGGGATTTTTCGGTATCGATGAATTTATGAATTTTGAGTCTGTTCAAAATAAGATAGGGTTCAGACTTGTTAATAAAGCTCGAAATGAGAAAATGCTGTCGGGTATTCCGCACAGAGACTTTTTGGATCTTGCTGTAATATATGTCGTGTATGTTGGAGAGAAGGAATCTTTTGGAAGCGTTACTGTTAAAAATGAGCATATAAAGGTATGGGGAGTGGGTGAAGAAGAACTCTATGCGACAGCAATGGAGAATATGAATGAACTCGTTAATCCCCGGATATGTGGCATAACGGATATCATTGAGAAAGATATTTTTGGATATGATGTTTTGCCTATGTATGTACTTACTAATCGGAGTGGTTGTTACGCCGCGGCAGGGATTTTGTCACCGGATATCCTACGTGAATTTGCAGAGGAGAGAGCGGTTAATCTGATACTGTTGCCGTCATCCGTACATGAAATGATCATTCTCCCGGAATACGAAGAAATGGATATAAATGAACTTCGTGGTATGGTTTTGAGCGTCAATAGATCTGTCGTTCATGATGAGGACTATCTGTCAGATGAAGTTTATCGATATGACTTGAAAAATGATATGATTTCTGTGGTTCGATAAGATCGATATGATCAATTTGAGAGAAAATAGCAAACTGTACTTGGGAGTTTTAAAACTGAATGTCCATGATTTTATGTAATATTTTCGTAACAATTCCGTTGCTAAAAAAAGGAGATTATGGTATTATACTCAAGTACGTCAGACGAGAATGTATCTATCTGAGTACACGCGTTTGTAGCTCAGCTGGATAGAGCACAGGCCTCCGACGCCTGGTGTCAAGGGTTCGAATCCCTCCAAACGCATTTTTTAGGAGAATAGCGGTTCGGGGGTTTATATGGGTATGCTGCAAATCAGTGTTACATGGGCTAATGGTCCGGAAGAGCGGCATGCCATTTATTATGCTTTAAGTTCAGTGATGAAAAAGGAAAAGAGAAGTCAATGAAAAATCAGGATATCAAGGATTATAAGAGTTTTGTTATCGAGCATTATCAGTATTTTGCAGTAGGTGTACTTTTTGTAGTGCTGGTCATCGTCCTATTGGTGTTCAGTGGTATGAAGAAAGGAAAAAATACTAATGTCGCGGAGGCGACAGAGGTTTCTTCCGATTCGATTGGAACAGAACCTATAGAAGTTCCTGAGAATGCTCAGCTTAAGCAAAATGAATATAATGATGTTAATTCCTTCTTTACTGAATACTATCAGGCGGTTGCGGCAGGAGATGTCGATGCTATGTCTGATATGGGAATGACTTTAGATGAGAAAGACCGTGCAAGGGTTACACTCAAGGCTGGATATACAGAAGATTATGAGAATATGTCCTGCTATACAAAGCCCGGTCCGGAAGATAATTCATATATCGTATTTGTATATTATGAGATAAAGTTCAAGAATATTAATACTCTTGCGCCAGGTCTCTCGACCTTCTATGTTTGCACAAATGATGACGGAAGTCTTTATATGAAGGATATCAGTTCTCTTCCGCAGAATATGAAAGATTATATAAAGGCTATTGCAAACCAGAGTGATGTTCAGGATCTCCTGACTCAGGTTGATAAGCTTTATCAGACGAATACAGAGAATGATGCGACACTTGCAGCATTTATGACTTCGCTTCAGACAAAGTCAGACGCGGCTGTAGCGCAGAGCGGTGATGAGTCATCCTCAGAGGATGCTTCCTCAGAAGATTCAACAGATACAGACGGAGCACAGGTGAGGGTAAGAACAACAGATGCAGTCAGAATCCGTAACGCAGCAAATCAGAATGATGATTCTGTAATTGGTCAGGCATCTAAGGGAGATACATTTGTACGTATCAGTGATGATGGTGAGTGGAGTAAGATTCAGTACAAGGATGGCGAGGCTTACATCAAGTCTGAGTTCCTGACTACTGCAGAAGGTGATACTGTTGTTGGTGGTGAAGTTCAGAGCCAGGAAACAACAGAGACAAAGCCTGAAGAAACTGCGACAACTACTGAGACAAAGACAGAAACATCTTCTTCAGCAAGCGGAAAGATCACAGTCAATGAGGCTGTATCAGTAAGAGCTGCTGCAAGCACTGATGCAGAGAAGATCGGAAGTGCATATAAGGGAGCTACTTATAGTCTTCTCGGCGAAGAGAGTGGCTGGTATAAGATTAGCTATGATGGAAAGACTGCTTATATAAAGAGCGATTACTGCACAAAGAATTGATGATGAAGACCCTACGGCATTAACTGCCGTGGGGTCTTATGTTAAAACAAATTACTTTGTCACAGTTTACTTCCTGGCATTAGCCATTACTTTAGTTAGTTAATATTTTAATTTAAAAAAGTACTTGAGTTTTTTCGCATCAGGTTGTATTATTCTAATTGGCAATGGCGCCGACGGTAAATGTAGAAAGGGATCTACGTTTTTGAGTTCGTGCGTCTTTTTTTAGTATCAAGCCACTTTAACGCTTTAAATTCCAAAGGAGGAAACACGATGTCTTACGTTGAGGAAGTATTTGAGGGCCTGAAGAAGAAGCATGCCCATGAGCCTGAGTTTCTGGAAGCTGCAGAGAGAGTTCTGGAGACAATTGCACCGGCTGTAGAAGCAAATGAGGAAAAGTATCGCAGTACAGCACTGCTTGAGAGATTAGTAGAGCCTGAAAGAATTATTACTTTCCGCGTACCTTGGACTGATGATCAGGGTAAGCACCACGTAAACCTTGGTTATAGAGTACAGTTCAATTCAGCAATTGGACCTTACAAGGGAGGACTTCGTTTCCATCCGTCAGTAAATCAGTCAATTCTTAAGTTCCTTGGCTTTGAGCAGATTTTCAAGAATTCACTTACAGGACTTCCTATCGGAGGCGGTAAGGGTGGTTCTGACTTCGATCCTAAGGGAAAGAGTGATGCCGAGGTTATGAGATTCTGCCAGAGCTTCATGACAGAGCTTTGCAAATATATCGGCGCTGATCAGGATGTACCTGCAGGAGATATCGGTGTAGGTGGACGTGAGGTAGGTTACCTCTATGGTCAGTATAAGAGAATCAAGAACCTGTATGAGGGTGTTCTTACAGGTAAGGGACTCAGCTTTGGTGGTTCCCTTGCAAGACCTGAGGCTACAGGATATGGTCTTGTATATATCACAAATGAGATGGTTAAGGCAGCAGGTAAGGATCTTAAGGATAAAGTTGTAGTAATTTCCGGTTCTGGTAACGTTGCTCAGTATGCATGCCAGAAGGCACAGCAGCTTGGCGCGAAGGTTGTTACAGTTTCTGATTCCAATGGTTATGTATATGATCCTGATGGAATCAAGCTTGACGTAGTATTTGATATCAAGCAGGTTAAGCGTGGCAGGATCAAGGAATATGTAGATGCAGTTCCTACAGCTAAGTACGTTGAGGGCGAGAGACCTTGGAGCGTGAAGTGCGATATCGCTCTTCCTTGCGCAACTCAGAATGAGATCAACGGCGCTGATGCTAAGACTCTTCTTGACAATGGTTGCTGGTGTGTAGCAGAGGGTGCTAATATGCCTTCTGATGCAGATGCGATCGATGCATATCAGGCAGCAGGAATCCTCTTCATGCCGGCTAAGGCTGCAAATGCAGGTGGTGTTGCTGTATCTGCACTCGAGATGAGCCAGAACTCCGAGAGACTTTCCTGGACATTTGAGGAAGTTGACGGAAAGCTCAACGATATCATGGTTAATATCTACAAGAAGGTTGCTGAGGCAGCTAAGAAGTACGGTACAGAGGGTGACTTCGTAACAGGTGCGAATATTGCCGGCTTTGAGAAGGTTGCAGATGCTATGTCAGCACAGGGTCTTGTATAATAAGTTAAAAATACTCTTGAATTAAATCAGAGATAGTGATATAGTTCTTCCACAGAAAAGAGGACTGTTGATCCGGATGATATTTATCATTCATTCGGACAGCAGTCCTCTTTTGGCTTATAAGAAAATATATTTAAGCCGATTCTTTCTTATAAGAAATTTGGAGGATATGAAAATGGTTGTTTCTGAGACACGTAAAAGTAATAGAAGCCTTGCGTTAACAGAGGGCAGGATATCAAGTCAGCTTCTGATGTTTTTCTTTCCCTTGCTGTTTGGTACCTTTTTTCAACAGTTATATAATACAGCTGATGCGATAATTGTCGGACGAACACTTGGAAAAGTGGCGCTCTCTGCTGTCGGAGGTTCTACAGGAACAATCCTGGCTGTTTTCATAAACTTTTTTATAGGTGTGTCAAATGGTGCAGCTGTAATAATATCTCAGTATTATGGTGCAAAGAATCACCGTGAGGTGAAGAAAGCGGTTCATACAGCACTGGTTTTTTCAGCGTGTTCAGGATTGGTAATAATGATCATCGGGATCATTTTTACTCCCATTATGCTGCAGGCGATGGGGACACCGTCTGATGTGTATAAAAGTTCTGAAATATATATGCGTATCTTTTTTATGGGAATGATCCCCAATTTTATCTACAACATGGGCGCATCTATATTGAGAGCGTTAGGAGATTCTAAAAAGCCGTTACTTTTTCTCATTATTTCCTGCGGTTCCAATATAGTTTTAGATGCTTTGTTTGTTATTGTTTTTAGGATGGGCATAGCAGGTGCGGCTTTTGCGACGGTACTCTGTCAGATGATAAGTGCCGGAATGGTCATAGCAACGCTCTATCGCATGGAGGGACCATGCAAACTTATTATTTCAGAACTTAGAATTGATAAAAATGTATTAGCAAAAATTATCCGTATTGGTCTGCCGAGTGGCATGCAGTCTCTTATGTATACGAGCTCAAATGTGCTTGTTCAGACATCGATCAACAGCTTTGGCACAAATACTGTGGCAGCATGGTCAGCATATGAAAAAGTAGATCTGATATTCTGGATGATAATGAATTCCTTTGGAACGTCGATAATGACTTTTGTCGGACAGAATTATGGAGCCGGTAAAAAGGATAGGATATTAAAAGGCGTAAATATTTGCATAGTCATGACGGCAGTTTCTACTGTTTTCATCAGTTCGTTGATCTATTTCTTTGGTGGAAATGTGCTGACGATATTTACGGTTGATGAAAAGGTAATTGAAATAGGCACTATGATGATCAAATTTTTGACGCCTACATATGCAACGTACCTATTTGTAGAAGTTTATTCCGGAGCACTTAGAGGTATGGGTAATTCGGTCACACCTATGATAATTACCTGCGTTGGAGTATGCCTTGTCCGTGTGGTATGGATTTTATGCGTGTTGCCGTTTGCGCATTTTATACAGGTTTTGATGTCATGTTATCCGATAACATGGGTCATCTCCTCGATCGCCTTTTTTGTGTACTATCATTACTTCATGAAAAGGAACAAGGTTGTACATTAATTTGTTAGTCTTTCTTGCTTAATTTGATGTTTTGTATTGTCGATATACTTTATTTATCGGTACTTTAAAACGTCAAAGGAGGAAAGTAATTATGAGAAGGTGGGTCAGTATCATGACAGTCCTGAACAAGATAAAGGGTGGAGAGATGATGATAGCGACTTATGTTGGCTTCTCATCGGTATCCCTGATGTGTATGATGTGGCTGCTGCTTCCGTATCACAGTCCAAACATGGTATGGGGGATGGCAGGAAAGGGTCTTAGAACAACGATTTCTCTTGAAGGGTATTACACACAGGCTCTTGCAAAGATACTTCAGATAAATATTGGAAATCTGATGATTCCTACAGGAGCGATCCTTTTCTTTATAGTGCTTGCCTTTGCGATGTGGGCATTTTTGCATACAAAGACAGGTACAGCTATGACAGCGGTAGGATCTAATCCTGAATTTGCCAGTTTAATAAAAAATAATATTTTTGTGTTGACAGATGGGACGAGGTGCGGTATGATACTTTTCGTTGCGAAACGAGTTCGTTTCGATAATATATATGAACGCGGAAGTGTCGGAATTGGCAGACGAGCAAGACTAAGGATCTTGTGACGGCAACGTTGTGTGGGTTCAAGTCCCATCTTCCGCATGAAAAATAGCAGGTGCATGAGCACCTGCTATTTTTGCATGCAGAAGTGTGACTTGAACCCAGTCGCCTGCGGCGACGGTTCCGATCTCGGGGGACATAAAGTCCCCCGAGATCGGCGCTAAGCGGACGTCCACTGGACGTCCAGCGCCCCATCTTCCGCACGAACGTGGAAGTGTGACGTGAACCCTAGTCGGCTGGCGGCTGGGGCAGATTTCGGGAGTTTGACTACAAAAGATGAAAATTAGTGAATATTTTGAGGAGCTAAAGTCAAAGGATATTATATGCTGGGGGAGTGGGAAGCATTTTCGAAATGGCACAGTTCCTTTTTTGCAAAAAAGTGGGTTGATTGAAAATTTTAAGGGGGTTATAGGAGATTCCGGGACAGCTGTTGAAATTGATGGTAGACAGTATTTCGGTATAGAGAAAGAACAACTTACAGAGATGGATAGCAGCAGTACAATGATATTGGTCACTGTTGCCGGCTACGAGGAGATTATCGGACAGCTGAGATCGGACGTAATGTTTATGATGTTCGAGGCTGTTCCGTCTATATTTTTGGAATTTTTGTATGAGGATATGTTGCTTTTATCAGGTATTAAGCCAAAAGCAAATTTCCGAAAGCATGATACAATGCGTATCCCAAAAGTTATCCATGGAATCTGGCTTTCTGGAGAACCGATGCCTGAGTTATATCAGAGATGCCTGGAATCCTGGAAAAAATATGCTCCGGATTATGAGATTATGATCTGGAATCGGGAAATGTACAAACCGGACTATTGCCTGTTTTATGAGCAGGCTGTCGAGCACAGGAACTGGGCGTTTGCATCGGATTATGTGAGAGCAGATCTGCTTCGCAGGTATGGCGGCATTTATATGGATCTTGATGTTGAGATGCTTCGTCCTATAGATGACCTGTTATATAACGATGCATATATGAGTTTTGAATCACTTGATCGGATCGAATGTGGTTCCGGGATGGGATCAAGGCCCGGACACCCGATTTTTCAGGAAATCTGTGAGAGTTATGAAAACAGACCGTACTTAAAGTCTGATGGAACCTGGGATAATTCCACCTGTCCTGTTCGTTATACCAGTGTTATTGAGAAGCATGGACTTGAGAAAAATGGAAGTTTTCAGTTTGTAGGGGATATAACGGTTTATCCTTTTGAAGTGCTGACAGGTAAAAGCTTTGATACAGGGATCATTTATAATACAGAGCTAAGTTATACAGTGCATCACCATAATGGAAGCTGGATACCGGATCCTGCTCACAAAGCTATATGTAAACGTTATGAGAATATACAGAGCTTTCTGAAGTCAAAAAATATAACAGTGTGATACGGATTTATTTTTTGGTAAAATATTATAAAAAAGTGTTGACATAAAAATACAATGTGTAGTATTATACATTTCGTTGCGGCGCACAAGCGTCGAGAAACAATATAATGAACGCGGAAGTGTCGGAATTGGCAGACGAGCAAGACTAAGGATCTTGTGACGGCAACGTTGTGTGGGTTCAAGTCCCATCTTCCGCACGAAAAAAAGAGCAGATGCGAAAGCATCTGCTCTTTTTTCGCGAGGAAGTGTGACTTGAACCCAGTCGCCTGCGGCGACGGGTTCAGATCTCGGAGGACATAAAGTCCTCCTCGGTCGGCGCTAAGCGGACGTCCACAGGACGTCCAGCGCCCCATCTTCCGCACGAACGAGGAAGTGTGAATTGAACCCAGTCATCTGGCACCTATCTTCAGCGTGTGGAAGGTTGCGGGAAAGGGTGTGTTTGAGTATATTGGATGTTGGAAAGTGTGACGTTGAGTAAAAAAAATATTACTGTGGAGATTGTTTTGAGGTTTTTACGAGTTTTAGTATGGATATTAAAGGGGTTGATGCTGTTAGTTCTTACTTTTGCAGTGTTGCTTTTGGTATCTTATAAAATTGACATTGGTTGGCTCACGGATAAATCAGCTGTGGGGATTTTGGCAGCTGTGTTGTTTGCTTACTGTGCGATAAGTGTATTAAAGATTGTTAAGAAAACGAAGCTGGGTAAACGAAAAGATAAACAGAATGTAAAAAGACCAGGGTATGGTAAAGTTATCATAGCTGTTATTTTGGTCGAACTAGTCGTGCTTGCAGGGCTGAACGCTGAGTACAAATTTTTGTCGAGGGAAACCATCGAGGAAATTTCGGAAAGCATAATCGTTTTGCCGGGCGAAAAGGAAGCGGACATTCCGGAGAATGTGCGTGAATTTGGAGAGAAATATCCTGAGGCAAAAGAATATGTGAGAAATTTCAATAAATATAAAGATACCGACTTTGATATGGATGTTACATCTGAAATGAGAGAACAGGACATTCCACTATTTATCCAATGGGATAAAAGATGGGGATATAAGGATTATGGCGGAAACTATGTAGGCGTTGCAGGTTGTGGTCCGACGTGCCTTGCCATGATAGTGTGTGGATTAAAGAACGATCCTGCCATCAATCCTTATGAAGTATCTAAGTATTCGGCAGATTCAAATTTTTACATATATGGAGAGGGAACGTCGTGGAGTCTGATGACGGAAGGAGCGCGGCATTATGGACTGAATGTTTCTGAGGGTACCATTTCTCCGGAATATATAATAGATAATCTGTCGAGTTCTACGCCTATGATATGTTCAATGACTCCCGGAGATTTTACGACATCGGGACATTTTATTGTACTTACAGGGGTAGATTCAAATGGAAAGATCATTGTAAACGATCCGAATAGTCGAAAAAACAGCAAAAAACACTGGGATGCAGACAAATTGGCATCCCAGACGAAAAGAATTTGGCGATATTGTGCCTAAAGCTATATTTTTTCAATGCACTCGCGGACTATGGCATCTGCATCTGTGCCGTAAATATCTAAACCTACAGCTTTTATGAGTTCGACGTCTTCGATACCGTAGAAGCTTTCGGCAAGCGTCTTGATATACCCAAATCCGAATTTGCCGGGAACATAATTGCCACCAGCAGTCATCACATAATAGAGTTTTTTGGCATTGCAAAGTCCTCTTGGAAAGCCTTCGGCTGTATATTCGAAGGTGATCCCGAGGACATTTATATGCTCAATATATTGTTTCAGAACAGCAGGAAAAGACAGATCCCAATAAGGCGCAGCGATAACTATCGTGTCTGCCCGAGCGAAATCTTGGGCATAGTCAAAATAGCTGTCGGAAAAATCCCTACTCTCTATGCAGGTATCTCTATAATGCAAAAAATCTTCGGTTGTTTTCGGAAACTCAATATCTTCGAGTTTCACTTCAATATAGTTCTCACCTAATTTCTTCAAAAGCGCATCAGCGATTTTCTTTGTCCTTGATTCTGATCGTACGCAGGCATTTACAAATAAGATCATATTTTCTCCGTTTTCTTCTAAGATAGCAATGTTATGACATGGTCAAAAGTATGTTAGTTTTTTACGTCATTATTATTATCGACATATTCTATTTTTATCATACAATTTTTTGTAAAAAATGGTACTCGATTGCGTATAATTGCCGCTTTAGAAAGGTAAAGGATAATTTACGGAAATTTTTTTGAAAAAATTGTTGACATAAAAATACAATGTGTAGTATTATACATTTCGTTGCGGCGCACAAGCGTCGAGAAACAACAAAATAAACGCGGAAGTGTCGGAATTGGCAGACGAGCAAGACTAAGGATCTTGTGACGGCAACGTTGTGTGGGTTCAAGTCCCATCTTCCGCACGAACAAAAAGGGCAGATGCGAGAGCATCTGCTCTTTTTGTTCGCGAGGAAGTGTGACTTGAACCCAGTCGCCTGCGGCGACGGGTTCAGATCTCAGGGGACATAAAGTCCCCTTCGGTCGGCGCTAAGCGGACGTCCACAGGACGTCCAGCGCCCCATCTTCCGCACGCAGATGAGAGGCTCAGAACTGTTGAGAAATCAACAATTCTGGGCTTTCTTTTTTGGAAAAATGGATAACGTTTTTGGGACCCCTAAGAGTTCCTTGGCTAGTTTTGTACTGCGAATCCAGTAATTCTCTGACATAGTGACGAAAAAAAGCGACGGAAAAAAATTACACCAAAAACACAACAGCAGATGGATGTTATCCTTGCATCTATGGAATCTGGAGAATGGTATCGTAGTAGCGATTTCATAGAAATACTTGATGTTAAAGAAACTCGAACTAAAGAATTGCTAAGACGCTTGGTGGATATGGGAAAACTTGTCGATAATGGCGCAACGAAAGGCAGACGCTATCAACTGGCGGAAAATAGTAAATAAGGTATTGGAGCAAAGGAGAATTGCATTTCTGTTTTACATGGTGATATTGCGGCTGATAATCCATCATATCAGTTGTTTCTAAAAAATGGATTTGAGATTGAGTATCAGAATGAAGATGTCGTCATGGCAAAATCCGTTACGTGAGCGAGCTGTAAGCGAGTGAACTGTAACTGCTATAGTTTTTGCATGCGAAAGTTATTGCATAAACGCTGGCTAACCTGTATGATAATAACTAAATTCCAAAGAAAGTGAGGTGCTCAATTATGATGAATAACAAGAAAAACATAACATCTGAATATCTATTGAAGACCTCGGCTTTTACATTCTAATTAGATTTCTATAGTACCGTGGTTTTTTAACCACGGTATTTTTTATCCTTCATAGATATTCATACAAGACCTTTGTTGCTTATCAAACGAATATTTATGGAGGAATCCTATGATTAATCTTAGAAAAATCACAGAAAACAATTTTATTGATGCATTTGATCTGAAGCTGGGCGCGGGACAGGATGCGTTTGTTTCCCATCCCGTTCGAAGTCTTGCACAGGCATATGTGTATCGGAATCAGTGTCAGCCTTTTGGAATCTACAATGATGATGAAATGGTTGGGTATGTTATGGTCATTTACGATTATGATATTCCGGAATATGACATATGGCACATGATGATTGATGTGAAGCATCAGGGAAAAGGTTTCGGGAAAGCAGCTCTGAAGATAGTATTGTCTTATATTGGGAGCAAACCTTTTGGTGACTCCAATCGAGTTACTCTTACTTGTAATAAGGACAATGAAGTAGCGTTAGCGCTGTATCACAGCTTTGGATTTCAGGAGACTGGTGCAGTAGACGATAATGAAATCGAGTTATCTATGACAATTCCTAATGAACCGAGGTTAAAAAACGATGAAACTGCTAAATAATCCTTAGTAGTTGAAAAAATGATTTGGAGAAAAGAAGCAAGGGTTCTCTAAGGGGTTCCCTTGCGGGGGACAGTGTCAGAACCTCCTTTCTTACTGGGATTATGATTTTTTTCTAGACTTCAAGTCCCATCTTCCGCACGAACAAAAAGAGCAGATGCGAAAGCATCTGCTCTTTTTGTTCGCGAGGAAGTGTGACTTGACCCCAGTCGCCTGCGGCAAACGTGTTCGAATTTTAGGGGACATTATGTCTTCTTTTGCCCAGAGAGAGGTTGCTCTGGGGGGTTATTTAATGTACAATTTTGGGAAAAGGGTAAAGGATAAAGGGGAAAGAGAGATGTTTGTTGAAGAGATTCTTCAGAAATATGGTGTGGAATATGAGCTTATAAAGCAGGACAAGCCGATCAGGTCGGCGATGGATGCGGAGGGGTATTATCCGGTTGAGAAGTCGGCGCCTACGTTTGTTCTGGAAACAGAAAACGGTTTGATAGGATGTATGGTTTCTTTACAGAATGGGCGGCTTGATTTTGATAGATTAAAAGAAGAATTTGGATATAGTAAGTTAAAGATGGCTTCTCCGAAGAAGATAAAAGAAGAAACGGGATTTGAAGTTGGCTCGGTTCCGCTGGTTGGTTTGGGTTTGCCGTGTCTTTTTGATGAGAAATTAATGAAGCATGACTTTGTTTATGGTGGAACGGGAGATGAGTATCTGACTCTTAAAATAGCGCCTGAAAGCTTGATGAAAGTGAATAACATCATAGGGATGTTTTCATGAGGTAACAGTTCACACGTAAACGGAGCACTACGCTGCGGATGCTACGAACACTTAGCGAACGCATGTGAGCTTAGTGAGAGTGTATGCGTTAGCTGTTTACGACCACGAAAGATGAAAAGCCATTAGATTTTGCCCATCGCCGGAGGCGATTTAATTGGCAAAATCCGTTACGTGAGCGAGCTGGAAGCGAGTGAACAGTAACTTTTCATGAGAAAATACTGGTATAAAATATAGGAGATGTATTGAATTTCTTATAAGACCATGATATTATACAGGTGAGAAGAAAGCTTCTCCCTTGGTCCCGAGGTTAAAGAGGATGCTCCTATGAAGCGTAAGCCGCGGTGCGAAGTGGTGAACGTGGAGGACTATAAAGGTGGTAACTTACCATAGCGCGCCTAGCATTATGCGAAAGAAAGTTACATATTTATGATATGAAATGCCTTGCAGTGATGCAAGGCATTTTTGTGGTGAAGAATGGATTTATTAAGAAACGCATTACAATCTTTTGTTGAAATAAGTGCTTATAAATATAGATTGGTATTATCATCGGGGCAAAGTAAGCCGCTAACATATATTACGATAACATTTTGCGAAGAAGATTTATTTCACATCTTAGGGTTACAACATCTGACGGATATAGATTTGCCAAAGAGTAAGAAATTACTTATAGGTAAAATTAGAAATGGTAACATAACTGAAGAATATATTTCTAAGAGTGAAAATTACAATAATGAATCACTTGGATATAATATAAGGCAGAGAATAGAAAAGGCTTGTTATCTTGAACAATATTTGGATTCGGATGATTTCACAGTATCAATATATAAGTTGAAGTATCATGATCAATCAGTTATTCGTGCTAATTATCTCATTACGTGCAAACGAATAGAATCTGATGAGGAGTATTATATTTTTATCCGCCGAAGAAAAGAGACTGAAACATACGGTATTATTTCGTGTTTCCCTAAGAAAGACGTTTCATACTGGGGTGGAAAAAGATATTTGATGCTCAAAGAGAAAGTTAAGGGTGATATCTCATGTATTCTGTTTAAGCACCACAACTATATAATTAAGTGATTGGAAATTTTTTGAGTGAAATATTAAAAAAGGTGTTGACATAAAAATACGATATGTAGTATTATACATTTCGTTGCGGCGCACAAGCGTCGAGAAACAATATAATGAACGCGGAAGTGTCGGAATTGGCAGACGAGCAAGACTAAGGATCTTGTGACGGCAACGTTGTGTGGGTTCAAGTCCCATCTTCCGCACGAACAAAAAAGGCAGATGCGAGAGCATCTGCTTTTTTCGTTTGCGAGGAAGTGTGACTTGCCCCCAGTCGCCTGCGGCGACGGGTTCAGATCTCAGGGGACATAAAGTCCCCTTCGGTCGGCGCTAAGCGGACGTCCACAGGACGTCCAGCGCCCCATCTTCCGCACGAACGAGGAAGTGTAACTTGAACTCAGTTCGCCTGCGGCGACGGGTTCAGATCTCGGAGGACATAAAGTCGTTTCAATTTATGGTTGATTTATGGTAAATAATCGTATACAATGCAAAATTAGCGATAAAATGAATGTGTGAAATAGACTCTTGGGGGTTTCCTAAGGGTCTTTTATGTTTTTTGGCAACATTCAAATGTTTGAACATATGAAAGACTGTTTGATCGAAAGGAAAGATAAATGTTTGATGCTATTATGGACGGACTTCTTGATTCCGTGAAACTTCTCCCGTTTCTGTTTCTGACATACTTATTTATGGAATATCTGGAATCCAGAGCCGGTAAAAAAGTGGTACAGACTGTTGAAAAAGCAGGAAAACTTGGCCCCTTATTCGGAGGCATAGCCGGTGCTTTTCCACAGTGTGGTTTTTCTGCGGCGGCAACTAATCTGTATGCGGGAAGGGTAATAACGGTAGGAGCACTTATTGCCATCTATATGTCGACATCTGATGAGATGCTACCGTTATTTATTTCAAATCATGTGGAGCCTGTACTTATAATCAAGATACTGATACTTAAGATGGTTATAGGTATGGCATGGGGCTTTGTTATCGATTTCTTTATGACAGCTGTGCTGCATACATTGCCGGAACATATGAATATCGCTCTTTTTTGTGCAAGAGAGAAGTGTCACTGTGAGGGAGAAGTCGAGAGAACAAATCCTCACATACTTGATCAGGGAAAAGAACATCATCATCATGGAAAGGGGCACGAACATGCCAGTATCCTGAGACCGGCGATTCGTCATACATTGCAGATCTTTGCGTTTATCCTACTGTTCTCTATTCTGTTAAATGTACTTATCGAATGGCTTGGAGAGGATGCGCTTAAAAACTTCATGACAGGAAATGGATTCCTTGGTGAGTTTGCTGCAGGTATTGTCGGTCTTATACCTAATTGTGCTTCGTCAGTAGTGATCACACAACTCTATATGGATGGGATCATCGGATTTGGTGCTCTTATGAGCGGTCTTCTTGTCGGAGCGGGGGTAGGACTCATGGTTTTATTCAGGGTTAATTCCGGATGGAAGAAAAATCTTGCGATAATGGGATTGCTTTATACTGCAAGCGTAGCAACAGGATGCGTAATTTCGCTTATAACCGGATAAAATTGAATGGAAAACTTTTTAATTTTTTCTTAGGATTTACTTAAAATGGCGGTTGCTGCATAAATCTGTGATATTCTTTTATTATAGAAAATCCGTTATGAATAAACGTTTTTTCAAATCAGTACAACATTGGCAGCGGATAAATGCCGTCATTTTATGGAGGGAGAAGACCGTGAGGTTTTCTTGTAGATTTAATGAAGTTTGGAAAGATCAGAAAACTAATTAGTGTTATTGCTGTTTCGGCACTTCTCGGCGTTATGCTTTCAGCATGCGGAAGTAAGGAAGAAAGCATAGTAAGCAACAGAGTGGAAACTGAAAGCGCAGAGGAGAACGCGGAAGAAGTTGAAACAATAAAGGATGAAACAGAGGCGGTATCTTCCGAATCAGCAGAGTCGGCCACATCTGCATCAGAAAGTGAGAGCGCGTTTACAGAAGAAGCTGTTCATGAAGGTGTAAAGGCGGTTCTTGATAGCTTTGAGGGAACAGTTGATTACATTAATGAACATGCAGGTGAAAAGCATATAGTTGCCTATGGAGAAAAACATTACAAGGCAAATAAGCGTGATCTCAGTAAAAAGGCGGATCATGATCTGATTGACAAAATACAGGAAAGAGCAAAATCTGACCAGAAAAAGAAACTGAGGCTTGAACGAAGTGATAATGGTGCTACTGTTGATGCCATGGTTTATACAAATGGTGATTCCGGTCTTATAGATAAGATCGTAACGACGGAGTATGGCAGCAGTGGCCGGGAAGTCACCGGATATTACTTTAACGAAGCGAAGCTTGCTTATGTATATCGTTATACCTGTAATCTGTATGGTACAAATGTCTCACAGGCAAGACAGAATGGCGGTCAGAGATGTTATTTTGTTAATGATTTCATGACAGAGTGTTATAAGACTACTAATGGTAAAAATGACTCTGTAAAAATGGGGGATTATGATTCTGTAAATCATAATCTTCAGAAAGAATATGATGATCTGGAGCAGGAACTCATTAACCGTGCATATATCACATATGATGAGGTTAAGGAGATACCGGCATATGCAAAAGTTTACGGATATGTATCTGATGAAGAAGGCGGTATGCTTAAAGATGTCAAGGTTACTATCAAAACCGGTGCATATTCCTATCAGGCAGACTCTGCGACAGATGGAGACGGGTACTATGAATTTTATGTACCGATCAATGATGCTGACTGGTACAATCTGAATTTTACATATGGTGATTATGTGCCGGTGGAGATCGATGACATCTATATCAGACCGTATACTATCGATTACTGTGCAGGAGTGGCTTTTATGGCGCCGAGCGGACAGACGAAGCATGATACAGCCACTTATCTTATGGATGTTACAAAGCAGTCTCCGGATAAATTAAAGGATAATCAGTATGAAGTTGTCCTGACATATGACACTTCTAAAGCGGATCTTAAGCCATTTACGCTGAATCTTGGCAACGGAAAATATGAAAACTCTGTTACACAGGTTATAACGGTTGGTTCGGATAAGGAATACAGATATTTCCTTACTGATCAGAAGGGCGGAAGGAATGATAACAAGATGTCTTATGAAATGTCTCTTTCCGGAGCGATGGTAAAAGTGTATAATAAGAACGGAATAGTTGCATCGTTTCAGGTTCCGGCAGGACATGCCGGTGTTGTCTGGGAGGTATTTGATATAAATGGCTCTGAGATACGCCCTGTAAATAATTATTATTTCGATGTAGGAAAGGATATATTTTTCGAGTGATCCATGGTTCGTTCTAAGCGCTTGAGAAAATTGAAATTGCAGATGATCACCGCAGCGGGCATTTTTGCCCTCGCTGCGGTTTTTCTCGTGTTTGCGATCTTTATATACAGATCAGGGATTTTGAACACAGGGAAAAAAGAGGTGTCAGCAGCAGTTTCAGTAGAAACTGTTGAAGTTACACCGAATGATAAAAATGGGATACAAACGCTTGCAGACAGTACAGATTATACAGCTGTTGTAAGTCAGGACAGTGCAGAAAAAGAAGCGGATGCGTCTGATGACACAGATCCGGCTGATGCGGTTATGCTTCCGGAGGGAATTCAGGATGACTCAGACCAGGATAGTCATTCTGCTGTTGCTGAGCAGATGCAGTCGGAGGCTGAGAATGCAGAGAGGGTATATCTCACCTTTGATGATGGACCGTCAATATACACAGACAAAATTTTGGACATCCTTAGTGAAAACGGTGTTCATGCAACTTTCTTTGTGTGTGGTACAGGTGACAGAGATGAGCGGCTGAGACATACCTACAAGCGGATAGTTGATGAGGGTCATACCATCGGAATGCATTCATATTCTCATGTATATTCCGAGGTTTACAGGGATCTGGACAGCTTCCAGTATGACCTTGATAAAATACGTAATCTAATTTATAATGAAACAGGTATAGCGCCGAAATTCTACCGGTTCCCGGGGGGCAGCGGAAATACAGTGGCCGGTTTGCCAATGGACCGTTACATTTCAGTACTTTACAGTCAGAATATGGAATATTATGACTGGAATGTCTATTGCGGGGATTCTTCCGGAAGGGCGCTTTCGTCGGGAGAAATAGTTCAGAATACGCTGAGGGGCGTAGATAAGTGGAAATCTTCAGTAGTCCTGCTACATGATACAGGGGGGAAGAAAAGTACTGTTGATGCACTACCGGCGATTCTGAAAGGGCTGAAAGCACGCGGCCTTGAAATCCTTCCGATCGATCAGGATACACCACCCCTACACCAATATAAAACACAGCCAGAAGAGTAATAATCGTCTGCCATGTGATAAAAACGGCGCGCTTTACAGCGGCCTTGCAAGGAGGAATAGGATATGGGCTTTTTCAGTGATTTCAAGGAAGATCTGACTCAGGCTGTCGATGGATTTTCCGAGAAACGGCCGGGGAAAGTAAAAGACGGCTTGCTGGATCAGTTGTCTGAGGGGTCCGAAAAAGGTATTGCAGAGGACACAGTTAAAGATGATGAATTTGGCAGTCCGGTTGTCGATATGAATGAGTCGGCTATGGATGTGCCTTTGTCTGACAGTCTTATGGCGGATCAGAATGAAGAGGCAATGGATGAACCGGAGACAGAAGCTTTTGATTTCAATCTGAGTTCACTTTTATCAAGTGTCGGAGTACCTGTTAAGGACGAAGAAGTTGAGAGTGCAGAGCAGAATGAGGAAGCAGTTTCAGAGGTTCAGGAACCTGTATTCGAGCCGGAAAAGAAATTGGAAACGATTGACATCGATCCGGAGATCAGTACAGCTAATATGACATTCGAGGCTGTTGAAGAGACAGTTGAGGAAAAAGCTGATGAAGTAGCTGATAAAGCAGCTGATGAAGTGACTGATGTAGATTTTTCTTTTGGAACAAATGAAACATCTGTTGAGGAAGAGGTGGCAGATGATATCACTGTAGAGCAGATTTATGCCGATGCTCCGGCAGAAGTGCTTACAGAGGGTGAGGTTTCAATCGAACAGGTGCTTACTGAAGACGGCACTGAGGAAAAAGAGGAACTCACTGCAGGTGAAGTAGTAGTTGAGACTGAGCCGGCAGATGACTCAACAATTGTTGAGGAAGATGCGTTTACCGGAGATGATCTGGTGAGCGAGGTGACAGCAGATGAGTTTATGCAGTCATCAGAAAATACAATTGCAGGAGAGGATGAATTAGATATGGGTGAGACAGCAGAAGTACTTGAAGAGGAAATCGTTACAGATGGGGTTGATCTGAGTTTTGCATCTGAGCCTGAAGAGGCTGCAGTTGAAAATATTGTTAATGCAGAGGAGAGTATAGATATGAGTGATGATCAGCTGAAGAACCTTCAGATTCCGGAATTGGAAGAGGGCGAAGTTGCCGATGAGACAGGTGCGATCACTCTTGGAATGTGCATCAATGGTGACATTACATCCGAGGGAAATCTTGATGTACTCGGAGTAGTAAGAGGAAATATTCACATCCGTGGAAAGCTTAATATTTCCGGAAGTGTTACAGGTAATTCAAAGGCTTCTGAGATCTTTGCCGATTCTGCAAAGATTACCGGCGAGGTTATTTCTACCGGCGCTGTAAAGGTTGGTCAGGAATCTGTTATCCTTGGCAACATTACAGCATCCAGCGCAGTTATCGCAGGCGCTGTAAAGGGCGATATCGATGTACATGGTCCTGTTATCCTTGATACATCAGCTATCGTTATGGGCGATATCAAGAGTAAATCCGTTCAGATCAATAATGGTGCTGTCATCGAGGGTCACTGCTCACAGTGCTACGCAGAAGTCAGCCCGACATCTTTCTTTGATGATCTGAAGAGCTCCATTGGGGAGAGAAAGAAGTAATTAGTAATGAGTATGAAACGTGTTCTTCTGAAACTGTCCGGCGAAGCACTCGCCGGCGAAAAGAAAACAGGCTTTGATGAGCCCACCGTACGCGGTGTAGCAATGGAAGTTAAGCAGCTTGTCGATAAGGGTATCGAGGTAGGTATCGTTATCGGCGGCGGCAATTTCTGGAGAGGTCGTACCTCTGAGAATATTGACCGTACAAAAGCGGATCAGATCGGCATGCTGGCAACTATTATGAATTGTATCTATGTGTCTGAGATCTTCAGATCCGTTGGTATGATGACCAGCATCCTTACACCTTTTGAGTGTGGTTCATTTACAAAGCTTTTTTCAAAAGATCGTGCAAATAAGTATTTCTCAAAGGGACAGGTTGTTTTCTTTGCAGGTGGAACGGGACATCCGTATTTCTCAACCGATACTGGAGTAGTTCTCCGTGCGATCGAAGTTGAGGCAGATGCGATCCTTCTTGCGAAGGCTATCGATGGCGTTTATGATTCTGATCCGAAGATCAATCCGAACGCAAAGAAGTATGATAAGCTTTCTATAGAGGAAGTAGTTGCACAGAAGCTTCAGGTTATGGATCTGGCAGCATCTATTCTTGCAATGGAAAACAAAATGCCTATGCGTGTTTTTGGACTGAATGAAAAGAACAGTATTCTTAATGCCGCAAGCGGTGATTTTAACGGCACCGAAATTACAGTATAAGAGAGGTATCCCTTATGGACGAGAGAATAGCTAAGTACGAAACAAAAATGCAGAAGTCACTTGACAATCTGGATAGCGAATATGCAGCAATCCGTGCAGGAAGAGCAAATCCGCATATTCTGGATCGTATCCGTGTAGATTATTACGGAACACCGTCTCCACTTCAGTCAGTGGCTAATATTGCAGTACCGGAGGCACGTGTTATCACGATCAAGCCTTATGATAAATCCATGCTCAAGGAGATCATCAAGGCAATAGAGACTTCTGATATCGGCATCAATCCTAATAGTGATGGTGCGATGGTTCGTCTTATCTTCCCTGAACTTACAGAGGATAGAAGAAAGCAGCTCTGCAAGGACGTTAAGAAGAAGGGTGAAGAATGTAAAGTAGCTATCCGTAACATTCGTCGTGATGGTAACGATGCATTTAAGAAGCTCGCAAAGACAGAAGAAGTATCAGAAGACGAGATCCATGATCTTGAGGATAGCCTGCAGAAGGTTACAGATAAGTTCATCAAGAAAGTGGATGCGGTAGCAGCAGATAAAGAAAAGGAAATAATGACTGTTTGATTTTATCAGCAGATCGGAGAATAGCAGCAAAATGAATGTACCAAATCATATCGCAATAATTCTGGATGGAAACGGTAGATGGGCTAAATCCAAGGGCATGCCGAGAACCTACGGTCATACTATGGGAGCGAAAAATGTAGAAACTATCTGTCGTGAAGCCTGGAATATGGGAATTCATTATCTGACGGTTTATGCGTTTTCTACAGAAAACTGGTCAAGGCCTTCAGATGAGGTTTCCGCGATCATGAACCTGCTTCGTAACTATCTGAAAACTTGTCAGAAAACTGCAAAACAGAATCATATGTGTGTTCGTGTTATCGGTGATAAGAGTGCTCTTGCACCGGATATACAGCAGAGTATCGCTGATCTGGAAGAATATACCAAAGATTTTGACGGTCTTCATTTTCAGATTGCGCTGAATTATGGAAGCAGAGATGAGATAACTCGTGCAGTGAATAAGATCCTGGCTGAAAAAGCTGAGGGAAAGATTCCTGCCGATGCACCGGTCACAGAAGAGATGATTTCTGAGCATCTGGATACAGCGGGTATTCCCGATCCGGATCTGTTAATCCGTACTAGCGGAGAAGTGCGTTTGTCAAACTATTTGCTTTGGCAATGCGCATATACGGAATTTTACTTTACGGATATTCATTGGCCTGCTTTTTCGGTCGATGAATTAAAGAAGGCAGTTGAGAATTATTCCGGCCGCAGCCGTCGCTTTGGTAAAACGGGAGAACAGGTAGAATCAGAGGAAAAAAATGTTTAAGACCAGACTGTTAAGCGGAATTTGTCTCGTGCTGATCCTTGGAGCAGCTATATATATGGGAGGGTTCGTTTTTTGGACCCTCCTGTTTCTTGTTTCATTGGTCGGTTATCACGAGTTTTGTCGTGCCATAAGACAGATACCGTTAGGAGAGAAATACAGACCGGATATACCGGAAATAATGGGCTGTTTAAGCATCGTATGCTATGAAGTTGTGATGTACTTTACTGAGAGCCCTAAAAATTTATTTTATGTAGTAATAGGTTCGATGATATTGTTTATGCTGACCTATGTACTGACCTTTCCGAAATTTGATTCTGCGTATATCATGCAGATCTGTTTCGGAATACTTTATGTAGTGGTACTTCTTGGCTGCCTCTATATGATACGTATTCGCGAAAGAGGAATAGTTGAGATACTTATGGTATTCATTAGTTCCTGGGTTTGCGATACATGTGCTTATCTTGCAGGAAAAACTTTTGGAAAACATAAGCTCGCACCTGTACTTTCACCGAAAAAATCGATAGAAGGTTCAGTTGGTGGAGTGCTTGGCGCAGTTCTTGTAGCTGTTCTGCTCGCATATGCAGCAAATGGAAACCAGGTGGTCTATGGTGCAGTTTGTGGCGCGGGTGCCATCATATCTCAGATCGGAGATCTGTTTGCATCAGGTATCAAGCGAAATCGCGGTATCAAAGATTATGGCAATCTTATTCCTGGACATGGAGGAATACTTGACAGATTTGATTCCGTATTGATAACGGCTCCTGTTGTATTCATCATGGTAGATCTCTTAGTTGCATGATTTTTAGCTTATAGTAATTCATATAAGTTAAAAAATTTATTTAGAGGAGGTTAAGGTGAAAAATATTGCTTTACTTGGTTCAACCGGATCGATCGGAACACAGACACTTGATATAGTAGATGCTTATTCTGATTCTCTGAAGATTATCGCATTGGCTGCAGGACGAAATGTAGTTATGATGGAATCTCAGATCAGAAAGTATGAGCCGAAGGTGGCGGTTCTTTATGATGAGAAAGCGGCCTCAGATCTGAAAGAACGTGTTAAAGATACCAATACAGAAGTTTTGTCCGGAATGGACGGTCTTATAAAGGCTGCTACGCTTGCTGAGGCAGATATAGTCGTAGGTGCTATCGTAGGAATGATCGGTATCCGTCCGACACTGGCGGCAATAGAAGCGGGAAAAGACGTAGCACTTGCAAATAAGGAGACCCTGGTAACAGCAGGTCATATCATTACAGATGCTGTTAGAAAGAATAACGTCAGACTACTGCCGGTAGACTCTGAACATTCTGCAATCTTCCAGTCACTGCAGGGCGAAGAGCATGAGAAGATTGAAAAAATCCTTCTCACAGCCTCAGGCGGACCTTTTCGAGGACGTGAAAGATCTGATCTTGAAATGATGACCGCTGCAGAGGCGTTGAAACATCCGAACTGGGATATGGGACCAAAGGTTACCATTGATTCCTCGACGCTTGTAAATAAGGGACTTGAAGTAATGGAAGCACACTGGCTCTTTGATGTATCCTATGATGACATAGAGGTTGTCGTGCACCCTCAGAGTATCCTTCATTCAGCAGTTCAGTTTACGGATGGTGCAGTGATAGGACAGATGGGAGTGCCGGATATGCATCTGCCAATCCAGTATGCACTTTTTTATCCACACAGAATGCCGCTTAAAAGAAAGAGACTTGATCTCTTTGCTATCAGAGATCTGACCTTTGAGAAGCCTGATACAAACACCTTCCGTGGCCTGTCTCTGGCGTTCAGAGCGGCAAGAACCGGCGGAACTATGCCGACTGTATTTAATGCAGCAAATGAAGAAGCTGTAAAGCTTTTTCTTAAGGGAAAAATCCGTTATCTGGAGATTCCTGAGACTATAGAAGGCGCTATGCAGAAGCACCATGTAATTGAGAAACCGACTCTGGATCAGATTTTTGACGCAGAAAGAGAAGCCCGAGAGGGATTTTTAGCATAACCGGAGTGAATAAGTGCAGATAATCTTATTTATACTTATATTTACAGTAATAATACTGGTACACGAGGGTGGCCACTTCATAATAGGCAAGAAAAGCGGGATAGGTGTCGTAGAGTTTTCACTTGGACTGGGTCCCACCATATGGGGGTTCACCAGGGGAGGGACTAAGTATTCCATAAAAGCACTCCCTTTTGGCGGAGCCTGTCAGTTTGAGGGTTTTGACGGAGATGAGTTGGACAGCAGTCCGACATCTTTTATGAATGCTCCTGTGATGGCGAGGATCGCTACTGTTTTTGCGGGTCCTTTTATGAATTTCGTGCTGGCATTTTTTCTCTCGCTTTTTGTGGTAGGAAGTATCGGTTATGATGCTCCGGTAGTATCTGATGTCATGGAAGGGTATCCTGCAGAAAAAGCAGGATTAAAAGCCGGTGACGAGATAGTGAAGGTCGGTACTGATCATATCGAAATCTACCGTGACATCAGCCTTAACCTAATGCTGAATGAAGGGGAAGCAAGAGAAATAACGTACCGAAGAGACGGACAGTTATACAAGACTATTTTGGAACCTGAATACAATGCCGAAGCAGGACGATATCTTTTTGGTATCATGGGCGGAGCACGAGTCAAAGGAAATGTCTTTCAAACGATCCGTTACAGCCTGGCGGAAGTCAGATATTGGATTGAGGTTACCTGGAAGAGTCTGGGTATGATCTTCAAGGGAAAAGTTACCAAGGATGATGTGGCTGGACCGGTAGGTGTAGCGCAGGTTGTTGGTGATGTCTATGAGCAGTCAAAGACTAGTGGTATTTTTTACATATGGATAAATATGATGATGCTCACAATACTGCTTACTGCTAACTTAGGAGTAATGAATCTCTTGCCGATACCGGCTCTGGATGGAGGCAGACTTGTATTTTTGATTCTGGAGGCAGTCCTGGGGCGTCCGGTAAATCGGAAAGCAGAAGCGTTTGTTCATTTCATCGGAATGGTAGTTTTACTGGTGTTGATGTTTTTGGTATGTTTTAACGATATTTCGAGATTTTTTCATTAATTATAAAAAGTCATTAGGGGTAACGCGTAAAGAGAATAATCCTAATGGCTTTTTGCTTGCGCAGAGAATCCGACAAAGTCGGATTCTTTGTTCTTTATTGACAGTATATATGATACACGTTTATACTGAACAAGTTCGCGTATAGATAACAGTTCATATTGCACAATTCTTTTGTAAAGATCGACAGGGTCTTTTCTTAGATGGATTTCCCATCAACGATCAATTTTTGAAAAAAAATAACAGGGGGTGATCACTCTGATTGTCGGAGGAAAGTATGATATCCGGCGGCAACTTGGCAGTGGTGGAATGAGTGATGTCTATTTGGCAGTAGATACGCATCTCAGTATGAAATGGGCACTTAAGCGCATACGATGCAATGATCCGGAGCATCCGTATCTGGCAGACAGTATTATTGCGGAAGCTACTATACTTCGAAAGGTTAAACATAAAAATCTGGTAAGGATCGTAGATATATTTCGGGAAGAAGAATTGCTGTATCTGGTCATGGAGTATGTGGAAGGGAAAAATCTCGGCACGGTCATAAAACATGATCCGGAATATGCAAAATCAAAGGCTCAGCAATGGACGCTTGAATTATTGGGAGTGCTTGAGGAACTTCACAGCAGAAAGCCACCGATAATCTACAGGGACATGAAACCGGAAAATATCATGGTCAGAGCGGATGGTTCTTTGTGTCTCATCGACTTTGGCACGGCAAAAGAACGACTTGATAATAATGGAGTCGACAAGGTAGCTTTAGGAACAAGGACGTTTGCAGCACCTGAGCAATTTGAAGGTTATTCAGATGAAAGATCTGATATTTATTCGCTGGGACGCACCTTAGAAGTAATACCATGCAGAAATATATTATGGAAAAAAATACTCAGAAAAGCCACAGCAGATGATCCGGAAAGGCGGTTTCAATCTGCGTCAGAATTCAAGAAAGCTGTTTTAAAGTTCACCGGATTTAGAAAGAAGATTATCAGGACTATTCTTGCGGTAACGGTTTTGGTTTCACTACTTGCAGGGATATATATGGGAGTAATTGCCGGCGATCAAAAGGTAGTTACGGCTGATGCATACAGAAAAGCCATTGAAGCTGGAAATAATGCGCTTCTTAGGGAAGAATTTGGTGAAGCAGACAAAATGTTTACAGATGCGATAATGGAAATAGACGGAACACGTCCGGAAGGGTATCTTGCCATACTATCGCTATATAGAAAGCGAGGAAAGACGGAAGAAGGGCTCGAGCGTATTGATGGATTTATAAAGGAAAACTACGGCGAGATTGAAAAAATGGATGAACTTCTTTATGAATGCGGTCTCGCAGCATTTTATGATCTTGGTGATTATAAAAAAGCAGAAATATATCTTAGATCAGTCAGTGAAAAAACATATCCTCATATAACATATCTTATACGTATGTCAACGGTATTAAGTTCCTTTGAAATAGATAAAAATGAAATGTTAGCGATTATACGTGGTTTTGGCCAGTTTGCAGAAGCGCGGACAAACAGGATCGAAAGAGTAAAAAGTGACCTTTTGATCAGTTCTATCTGCCTTACGTTTCTTGAAAAAGACGACACAGATGCAAGCGCAGAGTTTCTCGAAGAAGCAGAAGATCGCGTGAGAGATGCCTGTAGGGTTCTGCAAAAAAAGGAATATCAAATGGATGATGATATTTATGAAGATCTGAAAGCCGATGCTGAAGAGAAAATGTCTGTGATATGCAAAAAAAGAGGTGAAATCGATCCTGATCTTAGAGAGAAATATTATGAGGAAGCCATTTTTTATATGGAAAATAATTGTCATGGGATAGATGGCCAGAAGGCGCTGGCCGCAGCAAAAATGATGTTTGAAATAGGTAAGATCACAAAAGCGGAAAAATATTGCGGAATGGCAGAAAAATATGGCGGTAAAATAGCTGCTGAAGCGTATGTTCTTCGTCTAAAGTATTGTTTGACCAATAACACGGATAATGATACTGCCATAAAAATCTATAAGCAGGCTCTTTCTATAAACGGAATACATGAAAATTCGGAATTTAGAAAAATCGAAGCTGTGATAAATGCAAATACCGAAAAGCACAGTAAGACAGTGTTAACAAATGATTCGTTGGAAATAGGAATAAAAGGTTTTGATGATTTTAAGGTGTATGAAGGAAGTGTAACGATCCTGAGTTATGTTTCGGGTATGGATCTCAATCTGGAAAAAACAGCACTGAAGATCGAAAGACGTGGAATGGAAGGTAAAGTGCTTCAGGAAATGACCACAAGTCCGGGAAGCATAACGATACGTGAAGAAGGTAATTACAAGGTGACATTGCATGGAGAAGACTATTCCGGAAATATATCTGAGAAAAACGGATATTTTACGATCGATAAAAACAAACCTGTAGTTATGGATTTTTCTGCCCTTGATAAAAAGACCTTCTCCAGCATTTCGTTAACGGATGATCCGCGAAATTTTATACGGGACTATTCATTTGTGACATGCTCGCTGACTCTTAGTGGGAAAGATTATGATGGAAGTAAGGTTACTAAGCCCGGGCATTATATTCTGAAAATGACAGCGGTTGATGAAGCAGGTCATAGGACAGAAGAAAAAGCGGAATTTATAATCATTAAGGACAGGGCGTCAAATTATTGACCATGGATAAACAAAACGAATCGTGATATGATACATGCGAATTAGGATTGTGAAAGCTTCTTTGGAGGCGAAGCAATTTGTGACATCATATTGATTACAGTAACATTTTGTTTTCAGGAGATTAAGAGAATGTACAGAGATAATACAAAGAAAATATACATTGGAAATACGGTTATCGGAGGTGGTTCCCCTGTTGCTATACAGTCCATGACAAACACAAGGACGGATGATGTAGAAGCAACGGTGGCACAGATATTAAAGCTTGAAGAAGCTGGCTGTGAGATAATCCGCTGTACTGTTCCTACGATCGAATGTGCAGAAGCTATTAAGGAAATAAAGAAGAGGATACATATTCCGCTTGTCGCAGATATTCACTTTGATTATCGCATGGCACTCGCTGCTCTTGAAAACGGTGCAGATAAGATTCGTATAAATCCCGGAAATATCGGCGGCGAAGAGAAACTTGCAAAGGTTGTAGCTGCATGCAAAGAAAGAAATGTTCCGATACGTGTCGGTGTTAATTCGGGATCACTTGAAAAGCCTCTCATTGAAAAATATAACGGAGTAACAGCTGATGGTCTGGTAGAGAGTGCGTTAGATAAAGTCAGGATGATAGAAGATCATGACTATGACAATATCGTGATCAGCATAAAGTCATCAAATGTAATGATGTGTGCTCATGCCTATGAGCAGATAGCAAAGAAGACCCGGTATCCGCTTCATGTAGGTATTACTGAGTCCGGAACTGTTATCAGCGGAAACATTAAATCCGGAGTAGGACTTGGAATAATTTTATATCAGGGCATAGGTGACACGATCCGTGTATCCCTAACAGGTGATCCGGTAGAAGAAATAAAGAGTGCGCGAATTATACTCAGATCTCTCGGGCTCAGAGAAGGCGGGGTGGAAGTTGTTTCCTGCCCGACCTGCGGGCGCACCAGGATTAATCTTATCGATCTTGCAAACAAAGTAGAAAATCTCGTTCAGGGATACCACAAAAATTTCAAGGTAGCTGTAATGGGATGTGTGGTAAACGGACCCGGAGAAGCAAGAGAAGCTGATTTTGGTGTCGCAGGAGGCGATGGAGAGGGCCTTATTTTCAGCAAGGGCGTTATTTTACGTAAGGTTCCAGAAGCGGAGCTTTTAGGCGCGCTGAAAGAAGAACTCGATAAGGCAGAGAATCTTTAATCGATATTCATAGGAGCATAAATGAGTACTGCCAAATCATTTTACGAAGTATTTCCTACATTGAAGCTGTCCGGAGAAACCGGACAGCTCTTTCAGTACGTAGGAGTAAAAAAGATAAGAACAACTACTAGCCGTGATGTGTTTCATGTCTATATAGAAAGCCCTAATCTCATATCAAAAGATCAGGTGCATAGAGCTGAAAGAGAGCTCGCAAAGCAGCTCTTTCCCCGAGCCAGAGTCTCTTTCAGACTGCATGAATCATTTCTGCTTTCGGATCAGTATACGCCTGAAAGCCTTATGGATGCTTATAAAGAATCAGTTTCCATGGAGCTTAGAGAGGAAGAGCCTATCCTGAATCAGATGTACCGTCATGCAAATATTTCCTACGGACAGAATGGCCTCGTGACGCTCACGATACCGGATAATCTGATATCTCATCAGGAAGGCGAAAAACTTGCGGATTATCTGGCTCATGTGATGAATGTTCGTTGTGGTCTTCATGCGGATATACGAATCTCATATAAAGCAGAAGAAAAGCCGGAGGGAACACGCGAAGCAGAGATACGTGTTCAACAGCAGATCGCGGAGATAACCCGGAGAGCTCTGGAAGCTGCCGGACAAAAGGCGGAAAAGCAGGAAGAAAAGAAAGACGAAAAGGCAGAGAAAGCTGCAGACCAAAAGACAGCACCCGAAAAAAAATCGGGAAGTACTTCTTCAGGAAGCGGCGGAAACTTTGGTGGAAAACGAAACGGAAGATTTTCAAGAGGCGGAGGATTTCAGAAGAGGTCCAATAATCCTGATGTCATCCGTGGCGCTGATTTTGATGATGAGCCGATCCCGATCAAGGAAATAGTTGGTGAAATCGGAGAAGTTGTCATTAAGGGACAGTTGATTTTTTATGAAGAGCATGAAATCAGAAATGAAAGAACGATAGTTTCAATCGATATCACTGATTATACAGATTCTATAACGATGAAGCTCTTTCTGAAAAATGAAGAAATACCGGAATTCAGGGAAGCTGTCGGTGCAGGAGGACTTGAGAAGGGAAAACCTGGCCAGTTCGTAAAGGTCCATGGTTTTGCCCAGATGGATAATTTTGATCATGATGTTGTTATCGGAAGCATACGTGGAATAAAGAAAATAGGTTCATTCATACGGCCGAGGATGGATACGGCTCCCGAGAAACGAGTGGAGCTTCATTGTCATACCAAGTATTCGGAAATGGATGGAGTAAGTGATGTGTCCGATATCCTGAAACGTGCTGATAAATGGGGATGGAATGCCTGCGCTATAACAGATCATGGAAATGTGCAGGTTTTCCCGGTAGCAAATCATGTAAAGGCAGATCTGTCAAACCCTGATTTTAAGGTAATCTACGGCTGTGAGGGCTATCTCGTAGACGATATGAGAGAGGCGTTCTTTAAGATTGGAAAAGATGATGGAAAGACAGCACACACACTGAAGGACACCTATGTAGTATTTGATATTGAGACTACCGGTTTTTCACCAAACAAGGACAAGATTATAGAAATCGGTGCAGTGCGTGTAGAAAATGGTGTTATCGTAGATCATTATGACGAATTTATTAATCCTGAGATTCCAATCCCGTTCCGGATACAGGAACTTACGAGCATAAATGACAATATGGTCAGTGATGTGGGAAATGTGGAAGCTGTGTTGCCGGGATTCCTTGAGTTTTCCAAGGATGCGATCATGGTGGCTCATAATGCAAAGTTTGATACGAGTTTTATTTCAAAAAATGCCGAAAGACTTAATCTGCCATTTAATAAAGCAGTGGTAGATACGGTTGAGATGGCGCGTTTTCTGTTACCTGATTTAAAAAATTACAAACTTGATACAGTAGCGGATGAACTGAAAGTATCACTTGAAAATCATCATCGTGCGGTAGATGATGCGGAATGTACGGCGGAAATATTTTTGCGTCTATGTCAAAAAATGACTGAGGAAAAAAACATAGGCACAATGGAAGAACTTCAGGAAAATATGATAGTTACGCCTGAGGGTATTCGTAAGCTTCCGACTTTTCACATCATCCTTCTTGCGAAAAATGAGATCGGTCGTGTAAATCTGTACAGACTGGTTTCTATGGCGCATATAAATTACTGGAAACGCCGTCCCAGGATACCCAAGTCCAAACTGCAGGAGTATCGTGAGGGAATAATCGTCGGTTCTGCATGTGAAGCAGGAGAGGTGTTCCGTGCGATCGAAAGAGAGATACCGGAAGAAAATCTCGCGCGAGTAGTGGATTTTTACGATTATCTCGAAATCCAGCCCATAGGAAATAACCAATTCCTTTTAGAAAAAGAGGATTCGGGCTTTGATACAGTAGAAGACCTGCAGGATATAAACCGCAGGATAGTAAAACTCGGAGAAGAATTTAAGAAGCCGGTGGTGGCTACCTGCGATGTACATTTTCTTGATCCTCAGGATGAGATATACAGGCGTATCATACAGTTTGGTAAGGGCTTTGATGATGCGGATAATCAGGCACCTTTGTACCTAAGGACTACGGATGAGATGCTTCAGGAGTTTATGTATCTCGGAGAAGATAAAGCTCGTGAAGTCGTGCTTACAAACACAAATATGATCGCCGATATGATCGATCATATTTCTCCTGTGCGACCTGATAAAGCGCCTCCTGTAATCGAAAACTCGGATCAGATGCTTAGAGACATCTGTTATAACAAGGCGCGTGAGCTCTATGGAGATGATCTTCCGCATCAGGTTTCTGACCGACTGGAGGTCGAGTTGAAATCTATTATCGGTAACGGATACGCTGTTATGTACGTTATCGCGCAGAAGCTCGTTTGGAAATCTGTAGAGGATGGATATCTGGTAGGATCCCGAGGATCTGTAGGATCATCCTTTGTCGCAAATATGGCCGGCATCACTGAGGTTAATTCGCTTGCAGCGCATTATCTCTGTCCGGAATGTCATTACTATGACTTTGAATCAGAAGTTGTAAAAGACTTCCAGATGAGAGGTATGTCGGGATGTGATATGCCGGATGCCGTATGTCCGAAATGTGGGGCGAAGCTCATGAAAATGGGATTTGATATCCCGTTTGAAACTTTCCTTGGATTCTCCGGAGACAAAGAGCCTGATATCGATCTGAACTTCTCGGGAGATTATCAGTCAAAGGCGCATAAATACACGGAAGTAATCTTCGGAGCCGGACAGACTTTCCGTGCGGGAACGATCGGTACTCTTGCGGAAAAAACAGCGTATGGATATGTGCTTAAGTACTATGAAGATGAACGCCATAATGAGCATAAACGCCGTGCGGAGATAGAGAGGATAGCGCATGGATGCGAGGGTGTACTCCGAACGACCGGACAGCACCCGGGTGGAATCGTGGTAATGCCGAGAGGAGAGCAGATCTACTCCTTTACTCCTATTCAGAAACCGGCTAACGATATGTCAACAAATATCATCACAACTCATTTTGAATACCATTCCATCGACCATAACCTTCTGAAGCTCGATATCCTCGGACACGATGATCCTACGATGATACGTTTCCTTCAGGATGCGACTGGAGTTGATCCGTTGGAGATACCGCTTGATGATAAAAAAGTAATGTCGCTTTTCTCAAATACAGAGGCGCTCGGAATCCAGCCTGAAGATATAGGCGGCGTAAAGACCGGAACACTTGGAGTTCCTGAGTATGGTACTGACTTTGCCATACAGATGCTTTTGGATACGAAACCCGTGTCGTTTTCCGACCTTATCCGTATTTCGGGTCTGTCTCATGGTACAGACGTGTATGCTGGAAATGCGGAGCTGCTCATTAAAGAAAAGGGGCTTAAGCTCGCGGAATGTATATGTTGTCGAGATGATATCATGATCTATCTCATCGCAAAGGGTATGGATCCTGCGCTTTCATTTAAGACCATGGAGTCTGTTCGAAAGGGTAAAGGACTGAAGCCTGAGATGAAAGAAGCTATGGTTGAGCATGATGTACCGGACTGGTATATCGAGTCCTGTCTTAAGATAAAGTACATGTTCCCTAAGGCTCATGCGGCGGCATACGTTATGATGGCGTGGCGTGTTGCGTGGTTTAAGGTGTACAGGCCTCTCGCGTATTACTCGGCGTTTTTCTCTATCCGTGCCGTAAAGGGCGGAGGCGGACTTAACTATGAGACCATGTGCCGTGGGCGGGGACGACTTGAGGAAGAACTGAAAAAGTTGACGGATAAGCAGAAGGAAGTTGGTAAAAATAAAATGACCGCTACTGAGCTCGATACGATCCGAAACATGAATCTGGTTCTTGAAATGTATGCCCGTGGATTTGATTTTGCACCGATCGATCTAAATACGGTCGACGCGAAATATTTCCGTCAGGTGGATGATAAGCGCATCATGCCGGCACTTAATACCGTGCCCGGAATGGGTGGAAAAGATGCGGATGATCTCGTAAACGCTATCACAAATGCTGCGGATAAGGGAGAATTTCTGTCAGTTGATGATTTCTGTATCCGTACGGGATGCTCGAGAAACAAAGCAGATAAGTTAAAAGAACTGGGACTTCTCGGAAATATTCCGGACAGCAACCAGCTAAGTTTGTTTGACCTTATAGGATGAGAAGACAGATGTAAATTAAAATATATGAGGGAGTGGGATATTCTCCCTCATATAAAAATTGTTTATGATAACAGTAATTAATGAAAAAACTATCCTAAATAAAAATGCCGCAAAGCCTTGTAATTACTGGGCTTTGGAATATAATAAAAATTAAATTGGAGAAATTTTTAAAAAAATTGAAAAAAACGCTTGCATTAATTTCAAATACGAGGTATTATCTTTCTTGCGTCTGACGCGGAACAAAAAACTTGAAAAAGCGCAGAACGTTATGGCTCGTTGGTCAAGAGGCTAAGACGTCGCCCTCTCACGGCGAAAACACCGGTTCGATTCCGATACGAGCTA
>JNJK01000033.1 GCA_000701625.1 Lachnospiraceae bacterium MC2017 | reverse complement strand
AAATCCGGATCGGATAAACGCTGAAGGCATCTAAGCGTGAAGCCGACCTCAAGATGAGATATCCAAGGATCTTAAAGATCCGCGAGACCCCCTGAAGAGTACAGGGTAGATAGGATGGAGGTGGAAGCACCGTGAGGTGTGCAGCTGACCATTACTAATAGGTCGAGTGCTTGTCCAAGATAAATCGGGAGTTATTCCCGGATGTGAAAAATGATTCGATGTTCGGTTTTTGATGTATATGACATCAATATTCCTCGATAGCTCAATGGTAGAGCACTCGGCTGTTAACCGAGTTGTTGCAGGTTCGAGCCCTGCTCGGGGAGCTCCGGCCCGGTGGTCAAGCGGTCAAGACATCGCCCTTTCACGGCGGTAACACGGGTTCAATTCCCGTCCGGGTCATTTCTTTAGCGCTTCGCGCAAGTAACGCGAGGTGCTTTTTACTAAAACTGTATATGGAGCTTTAGCTCAGTTGGTTAGAGCAGACGGCTCATAACCGTCCGGTCCCGGGTTCGAGTCCCTGAAGCTCCACTGATTCAAGTCTGTAAATTGTTATATGCGATTTACAGGCTTTTTTTTCGTTTCTTCAAATCCCAAGATATGTAATTTAACTGTATGTCACCTTTGTGTTAATAAGGAACAAGAATGGTACTTTATAGGTACACATATAACCGTACAAATTTTTATGTACAAGCTAAAAATATTGTCTGTGTTGTATACACTCAACACAAAATGATGGATGAGTCGATTAAATAACCATTTTGACGGCAAAAATAGCCTACTGTATATAAAAATGTACAAAAACAACAATGAAAAACTAGTACAACCTACAAATTTGCAATACATTGTTGACTATTTATGCATTTTAGTCCATACTTGTACATAGAAATTGACAATACCATTTAGAGAAAAACAGATTATACATGTCAGATATTTGTTCTATGAAGTTGTACATGTTGTATCTAGATGTACAAAATAACAGAAAGATTGGGAAGGAAGCATGACGGGACAGGAACCCAAGTATCAGAGAGTAATTACTTGGATCAAAGAGAATATTGAATCCGGAACTCTTAAATATGGCGAGCGTATACAGTCGGAAAATGAACTAAGCGAGATGTTCGGACTCAGCAGACAGACGATTCGTCGTGCGACAGCGGAACTTGAGAGTCAGCATATATTGACGAGGGTACAGGGAAGCGGTACTTACATCGGTGATCGGATCTCTTCGATAAAAAGAGAACGACATATGAACGTAGCTGTTATGAGTACATATCTGGATGGATACATTTTTCCTACGACGTTAAAAGGAATAGAAACAACTCTTGCGAAGTCAGGTTATACGACCCAGTTGTCGTTTACGGATGACAGAATAATGCATGAAGCAGATATATTGGAAAGTCTTTTGGAAAAGGGTGATATCGATGGTTTGATCGCAGAACCTTCCAAGAGCGCACTTCCAAATCCGAACCTTCGACTTTATAAAGAGTTTGCCAGAAGAAATATACCGGTACTATTCTTTAATGCCTCATATCCATCATTGCATATGCCATGTGTACGAATTGACGATGAGGGTATAGCAAAAGCAGCGACAGAGCTTTTGATCAGAAACGGTCATAAAAAGATCGGTGGAATATTCAAATGTGATGATGGTCAGGGTCAGCTCCGATATTACGGATACACTCAGGCACTTTTGAAGTCAAGGATTAAGACAAATTCAAATTACATCATATGGGTAGATAATGGAGCACTTGCAGATTTAACAGTGCTTGAAGGATATATTTTTGATCGGTTAAAGGAATGTTCGGCAGTGGTTTGTTATAACGATGAAGCTGCTTTTCAGATCATCGGAATGGCATTGAGAAAGGGACTGAGAGTTCCGGAAGATCTGTCGGTCGTAAGTTTTGATGATTCTGAGCTTGCGCGTATCAGTCCTGTACCATTCACTTCATTCGCTCACCCGAAAGAATTGCTCGGAAGAAAAGTTGCTGAAAATCTTATAAGGATGATAGAAGAACCTGGATTTGATGGTAACTATCTATTTAAGAGCGAACCGGTTTTTAGAAATTCAATAAGAGATATGGATTTGCCGGATCCTGAAATATCACTTAGGAAATATGATAAAGATTATCAATAATAGGTAAAAAATCGGTTATCCGGTTAAAAAAATATAAGGAGTAGGAAATGGGAGCAAAGGAACTGATTGAAAGTGGAAAAACCGCTCTCGGCATCGAGTTCGGATCCACAAATATTAAGGCAGTACTTATTGATCTTAAGGGCAATGTACTTGCTAAAGGATCACATCGCTGGGAAAATTCCCTCGTTAATGGGATTTGGACTTACGGTATCGATGAGATCACAGAAGGCGTTCAGGATTGTTACGCTAAAATGGCTGCGAATGTTAAAGAGCAGTATGGTGTGACGATCACTACTGTTGGTGCTATGGGTATCAGCGCAATGATGCATGGTTATATGGCATTTGACAAGAGTGGAAAGCTTCTAACACCGTTCCAGACATGGAGAAACAGTAATACACAGGCAGCAGCAGATAAGCTGACAGACCTTTTTGAGTTTAATGTACCGTTAAGATGGACAATTTCTCATTTATATCAGTGCATTCTTGATCATGAAGATCATGTAAAGGATCTTGATTTTGTAACAACTCTTGATTCTTATGCTACATGGAAGCTTACCGGTGAGAAGACAACAGGTGTAGGTGATGCATCCGGAATCTTCCCGATCGATTCAAATACAAATGATTATGACCAGACTATGATGGATAAATTTGAGGAACTTATAGCTTCTGAAAATTATCCATGGAAGACAAAGGATATCCTTCCGAAGGTTCTGGTTGCAGGAGAAAAGGCAGGAACACTTACAGAGGAAGGTGCAAAATGGCTTGATCCTACAGGAAATCTGAAAGCAGGTATCCCTCTTGCACCGTCAGAAGGTGATGCAGGCACCGGAATGGTAGCAACAAATGCTGTAGCTCCGAGGACCGGTAATGTATCTGCAGGAACATCAACTTTTGCAATGCTGGTAGTTGAGAAGCCGCTCTCAAAGGTTTACAGAGAGATAGATATGGTTACTACACCGACAGGTCTTCCGGTAGCTATGTCACATGCAAATAACGGAACTACACATATAAATGCATGGGTTAGCATTTTTAAGGATTTTGCAGAGAAAGCCGGAGTTCCGCTCGACGATCAGAAGGTATTTGAAACACTATTCTTTGAATCACTTAACGGTGATAAGGATTGTGGAGGACTTCTTTCATATGGTTATTACTCAGGAGAGGGTGTTACACACTTAAATGAGGGAAGACCGTTATTCACATATATGCCGGACAGCAAATTTACTTTGGCGAACTTTATGAGATCACATCTTTACACTGCATTTGGAGCAGTAAAGATCGGTATGGATATTCTTCTTAAAGAGGAAAATGCAAAGGTTGATCGCATCACCGGTCATGGCGGACTCTTCACACAGAAGGGTGTTTGCCAGAATTACCTGGCAGCAGCAGTTAATGCTCCTGTAACAGTAATGGATACAGCAAGTGAAGGTGGCCCTTGGGGAATGGCGTTGCTTGCAGCATATATGATCGAAGGCAAGGGTGAAAAGCTTGAGGATTATCTGCAGAAAGAAATATTTGCAGAGCTCGAGGGTACAACAGTTCAGCCTGATCCTGAAGAAGTTAAAGGATATGAGAAATTCATCCAGAATTATAAGGATGCCATCGATGTAGAAGCAAAAGCAATTGAAACAATGCATTGGTAATAGTTTTAGTTAACATTGTACAAACCGTGTATAAACACGTTTGTAAATACAACAAACTTTATTATGTAAGGGAGGATTTACAATGAAACGCAAAGTGGTTAGTGTACTCTTAAGTACAGCAATGGCAGTAACAATGCTCGCAGGTTGTGGTGGAAACTCAGGTTCTTCAGCAGCTCCGTCCGAGGCAGCTCCGGCTTCCGAGGCAGCAGCACCGGAGACAGCTCCGTCTGCAGAGGCAGCAGCTTCTGAGATCGCTTCTTCTGAGGCAGGTACAGAGGCAGCAGCATCAGGTGAGACTATTTCTGTAGGTTTCGCACAGGTTGGACATGAGTCTGACTGGCGTACAGCAGCTACAAAGTCTGTACAGGATGCTTTCTCAGCTGAGAATGGTTTCGACCTTCAGTTCGTTGACTGCGATAATGATTCTGCAGCACAGCTTGAGGCAGTACGTAACTTCATTCAGCAGGATGTTGATTACATCGTAATCGATCCTATCGTATCAACAGGTTGGGATACAGTTCTTCAGGAGTGCGAAGATGCAGGTATTCCGGTAATCGTAATCGACCGTACGATCGATGATTCCGATAAGTACACAGCATGGGTAGGATCTCAGTTCACAAACGAGGGTCTTGCAGCAGGTGCTTGGCTTAAGGATTACGCAGCAGCTAAGGGCATGGATGAGCTTAACATCCTTGTTATCTCCGGTACAACAGGTGCTTCCGCTCAGCTCGGCCGTTCCAATGGTTTCGATGAGTACGTAAAGGCTGAGGGCTGGAACAAGCTCGATGAGCAGACTGGTGACTTCACACAGGAAGGCGGCCAGGAGGTTATGGAGTCTTACTGCAAGTCTTATGAAGGAAAGTTCAATGTTGTAGTTTGCCAGAACGATAACGAGGCATTTGGTGCTCAGCAGGCTATGGACGCAGCAGGTGTTTCTTACGGTGTTGGCGGAGATGTAGTTCTTATCTCCTTCGATGCATGTACAGCAGGTCTTCAGCAGGTTCTTGATGGAAAGATCAATGCTGACTTCCAGTGCAACCCTCTTTCCGGTCCGGACTGCGCATCTATCGTTCAGAAGCTTCAGGCAGGTGAGGAAGTAGAGAAGGAAACATTCATGGCTGAGCCTTGGTATGTTGCTGAGTCTGATCTCACATCCATCACATACAAGAATGCAAGTGGCGAGGAAGTTACTGAGGATCTTATCCCTGTAACACAGGAAATCGTTGACGCTGCATATTAATTGCAATGAGCACATATAGAGCTTTATAACTCAGTGTGCCGGATAAAGGCAGTTTAGAAGTATTAGTTTTTACAAAAATGCTGGTACAGGCAGTTTTGAGGGGCGGCCTCCGGTAAGGGGACCGCTCCATTTTTCAAAATACAGTAGCTTATGGTTAATTAAGGGAGAAAAACAATGGCGGAAGAAAATGTTCTGATTACAATGCGGGACATCGTTAAGACATTCCCGGGTGTCATCGCGCTTGATCATGCACAGCTGACACTTAGAAAGGGTGAAATCCACGCACTCATGGGAGAAAACGGTGCCGGCAAATCGACCATCATTAAATGCCTGACAGGTGTTTACCATCGGGACAGCGGTGAAGTTCACATGGAAGGTGTTGAAGGAAATATCTTCAACAGAAATACCATGGATGCACAGAATATTGGTATAGCTACAGTTTATCAGGAGGTAAATCTCTGTCCGAACCTTAGTGTTGCAGAGAATCTGTTCATCGGACGTGAACCGCGAACAGCAATCAGAACGATAGACTGGCGTAAGATGAATAAACAGGCACAGAAACTTATGGATGACCTGGATATTCAGGTGGATGTTACCCAGACTCTGGAAAATTATTCCATCGCCATTCAACAGATGATCGCTATTGCAAGAGCAGTAGACATGGAGTGTAAAGCACTCATTCTCGATGAGCCTACATCATCTCTTGATGACAAGGAAGTTGAGAAGCTTTTCAAACTGATGCGTCAGCTGAAAGCTAAGGGCGTAGGCATCATATTTGTTACTCATTTCCTGGAGCAGGTATATGAGGTATGTGACCGGATCACAGTTATGAGAAACGGAACCTTTGTTGGCGAGTATAAGATCGAAGAACTTCCGAGAGTTAAGCTCGTAGCAGCAATGCTTGGTAAGGATGTTGATGACCTTGCCGCTATCGAGAAGTCAGAGATAGATCCTAAGAAGGCAGAGACTCTTCTTACAGCAAAGGGACTTAGCCACAAGGGTACAATTCATCCGTTTGATTTTGAAATTGAAAAAGGTGAGGTAGTTGGCCTTGCAGGACTCCTTGGAAGCGGACGTAGTGAACTTGTTCGTTGCCTGTATGGAGCAGATCTCGCTCAGACCGGTACCGAAACAATAGATGGAAAAGAACTGAAGATCAAGAATCCTCTTGATTCAATCAAAGCCGGTATGGCTTACCTTCCGGATGACCGTAAGGCAGACGGATGTATCGCAGGTCTTTCCGTAAGAGAGAATATAATCATTGCCCTTCAGGCAAGATACGGCCTTTTCAAGAAGATTCCTATGTCGAAGCAGATTGAAATCGCTGATAAATACATTAAGGAGCTGAATGTAAAGACAGCTTCCAGAGAAACACTTTTAGGACAGCTTTCCGGTGGTAACCAGCAGAAGGTAATCCTTGGCCGCTGGCTTGCAACTAACCCGAAGCTCCTGATCCTTGATGAGCCTACAAGAGGTATCGATATCGGTACTAAGACAGAAATCCAGAAAAAGGTTATCGAGCTTGCAAAGAAGGGAATGAGCGTAATCTTCATTTCTTCCGAGCTTGATGAGATGATCCGTACCTGTACCAGAATGCTGATCATGCGTGATGGTAAGAAGGTAGGAGAACTTACAAGTTCTGAGACAGAGCTTACACAGGGTGTCATCATGAATGCTATTGCCGGAGGTGAAAAGTAATGAAAGAAACATGGGAGAAGATCAGAAAAAGCCCATTATTCCTGCCTATCGTCAGCATGGTTCTGGTGCTCCTGATCAACCTTTTCAAAGATGCCGGATTCTTTGCTATCGGTATCAATAATGGAATTATATCCGGTCGTCTGATCGACGTTCTGAACCGTGGTTCAGAAATAGCGATCCTTGCGGTTGGAATGACACTTGTAGTTGCAGTTTCTGCAGGAACCGATATTTCGGTTGGTTCCGTAATGGCTCTGGCTGCCTGCGGATGTTGTTCACTGCTTGCAGGATACGGTGTTACATCAGTAACAGAACTTAAGTATCCTATGATCGTTGGTATGCTTTTTGGTGTACTTCTCGGTGCTGTCTGCGGAGGCTTCAATGGCTTCCTGGTAGCAAAGATGAAGATCCAGCCAATGGTTGCGACTCTGATCTTGTTTACAGCTGCCCGCGCTATCGGTCTTCTTGTAAACGCAAACATGATTGTTTATATCAGATATAAGCCTTATTCATATCTTGGAAACTTTATTCCTGGTTGTCCTCTTCCGACACCGATTTTTGCAGCGATCGTAGTTATCGCAGTTGTTGCACTGTTCCTTAGAAATACAGCAATGGGAACATTTATCCAGGCAGTTGGTATCAACAGCCGTGCAGCACGTATCGCAGGTATCAATTCAACAGTTATCTGCTGGAGCTGCTATCTTGTATGTGGTATCTGTGCAGGAATCGCAGGTATCGTAGCTTCTTCAAGAATTTATTCTGCTGACTCTGCAAACATTGGTCTGAACTACGAAATGGATGCTATCCTTTCAGTTGCTCTTGGCGGAAACAGCCTTGGCGGTGGTAAGTTCAACCTTGCAGGTTCTGTTATAGGTGCTTATACAATTCAGGCTATTACAACAACACTTCTTGCTATGGGCGTATCTACTGACCAGGCACCGGTTGTTAAGGCTATCATCGTAGTTCTGATCGTTGTTATCCAGTCTCCTATCTTTAAGGAGTGGATGGCTGCACGTAAGGCTAAGAAAGTATCAGCAGGAAAGGAGATTACTGCGTAATGGCTAAGAAGATTAATGGTAATAATATCCTGCTGCTCATCACATTTGTGCTCTTCGTTCTTATGTATGGCATAGGATGCGTGATTTACGCAGATAAAGGATTCACTCATTTACAGACATTTTTGAACATTCTTATTACAAATGCAGGTCTGATCTGTGTTGCATGTGGTATGACCTGTGTAATGCTTACAGGCGGTATCGATATTTCGGTTGGTTCCCTGATCGCTATGGACTGCATGATCCTTGCAGATGGTATGTCCAATAAGCATATGAACGCTGTAACTCTCGTTCTTATGGTTCTCGTTATCGGACTTGTTTTCGGTACAGTTCAGGGTGTTCTGGTTAGTTACTTTGAAATCCAGCCTTTCATCGTTTCCATGGCAGGTATGTTCTTTGCTCGTGGTATGACAGCGGTTATCAATACAAATCAGCTTTCTATCACTCAGGATGTAAGCCCTCTTTTCTATGGATGGGCAAATGCAAAGATCAACCTTCCGGCATTCTTAGGATACATGAATAAGAAGGGAAAGATGATCCCTCCGTTTGTTCGTCCGTCAGTTGTGATCGCACTTATTGTACTTGTTCTGGTATTTGTAATGCTTAAGTACACAAAGTTTGGTCGTATTCTTTACGCTGTTGGTGGTAATGAAACATCTGCAACAATGATGGGTCTTAACGTAAAGCAGACAAAGATGTTTGCATACATCCTGTCTTCTTTCCTCTGCTCTATCGGTGGTATCCTGTATTGCCTGAATACAATGTCAGGTTCTGTACAGCAGGCAAGAGGCTTTGAGATGGATGCGATCGCTTCATCCGTTATCGGTGGTACGCTTCTGACCGGTGGTGTAGGTAATGTTATCGGTTCATTCGTGGGAGTGCTTATTAATGGTACTATCACACAGCTTGTTACCACAAATGGTAAGCTCCTTTCCAGCTGGGCAAACATTGCAACAGCTGCACTCCTCTGCTTCTTCATCATCCTTCAGAGTATCTTTGCTCTGATCAAAGAGAGAAGCAAGTAATACGGTTTCTGTTTTAAGAAAGTTGATCAAATAGTTTTCACTTCATTGATAATATTGTGTTTTAAGAAGGCGGTCTGCGATAATAACTCCGGACCGTCTTTTTAATGTAAAATTTTGGCGTATAATGTATAGTCTAATGGGATTATTTTTACACATACAAAGAGCTGAAAGGAAAGAAAATGGATTTTGATAAAATAGCCCGTGCACAGTTTAGGTTGGATACCAATTGTTCTAAAGAAATGGAAGAGCAGTACCGGATAATGATAAATGAACGAAAAGAGATCGCCGGAGCGAGACGTTATGACGGACTAAGTTCCTTCTTCTTTGGGATCATTTATAAAGGTGATGCATATATCACGGCTGACAGTAAGATATTGCCATGGGTTAAGGAAAAGTATGGTAAAACAAAGCCGGAATGGTTTTGTAAGTTTCCTAATCTCAGGACGCTGGATCATGAATTAAAAAGCCACGGATATGAGATCGCGGATACACATGTGTATTTTCTTCCGGATGAAAGATATTTCGAGTGGAATGATAAAGATACTAACGATATTCCGCATAACAGGGCAGAAGCGGCTGCAATCTTTGGAGATGATGTACAAATAATTGATGGCACGGATATGGAACTTCTCTGGTTCTATGATGATGAGATACGAGAATTTGGTACTCTGCACCGTGGAGAGGGGAAAGATGGCCTGTTTCCGCATTCACTTGCCTTTTCAAAAACTCAGCCAGACAGGATTGCTGTAGCAGCGGTGGATAATGGAAAGATGGTTGCTATGTCCGGAGCATCAGAAGATGGAAAATATCTCTGGCAGATAGGAATAGATGTGGATCCTGAATATGAGGGTATGGGACTTGCGAAGTATCTTACTTCACTTATTCGTGACAGGATCTTGTCATTTGGAAAGCTGCCTTTTTACGGAACAAGTGAGAGTCATTCACTGTCTATGGATGTAGCCATCAGATCAGGATTTTTCCCAGCGTGGACAGAAGTTGTGGTGAAAGAAACTAAACAGGATTGATTTATTTCAAAAGTCGGAAATGATGTAAATTTTTCCGACTTTTGGTATATGTCGATATGTGAAATAACTGTAGAAAGCAAAAAAAGAAGATCAGTAAAACTGATCTTCTAAAAATAACTATGCGTGCGACAGGATTCGAACCCACGACCTTCTGGTCCGTAGCCAGACGCTCTATCCAGCTGAGCTACGCACGCACGATATTTAATGTGTCGTTAGACACAACGATATAAAGAAAATTATGCGTGCGACAGGATTCGAACCCACGACCTTCTGGTCCGTAGCCAGACGCTCTATCCAGCTGAGCTACGCACGCATGATTTATAAGCGCCTCAAGCGAGGCAACAAAGAGAATTATAGTTAAGAGGCTCATCATTGTCAATAGGATAAATGTAAAATTGCAAAAAAAAATGTTTTTTTATATAATCGTGACAGTTTAACAGACTTAATCTGTGTCATTCATCATATGATGACAGGGTCAAAAGTAGTTTTGTCCCGTTACTAATGACATGGGCAATTGGAAAGTGAAAGGTTTTAAAGAAATATGAGCGATTATATGGTAAGAGCTGCGTCTAAGAATGGTGAAGTGCGCATTTTTGCAGCGACGACAAGAGATACGGTAGAAGAAGCGAGAAAGGATCACAATACAAGCCCGGTTATCACAGCGGCTCTTGGAAGACTTCTTACAGGCGGCGCGATGATGGGCGCCATGCTAAAAGGTGATGACAAACTTACTCTTCAGATACGCGGCGACGGTCCGGTAAAAGGTCTTACAGTTACAGCAGATGCGAGTGGAAATGTAAAAGGATTTGCGCTGGAACCGGAAGTTATCCTTCCTATAAGAGAGAAAGATCACAAGCTTGATGTTGGTGGAGCAGTTGGAAATGGTACTCTTCAGATCATAAAAGATCTCGGACTTAAGGATCCTTATATCGGACAGACACAGCTTGTAAATGGAGAGATCGCAGAAGATCTGACATACTACTTTGCGTCCAGTGAGCAGGTTCCGTCAGCGGTAGGACTCGGTGTACTAATGAATAAAAACAATACCGTACGTGAGGCCGGTGGATTTATCGTTCAGATGCTGCCGGGAGCTACAGAGGAATCAATATCTATTGTTGAAAAAAATGTTGCAAAGATTCATTCTGTAACAGATATCTTAAGAGACGGAAAAACACCGGAAGATATTGTAAATATGGTACTCGATGGGCTGGAACCCAATATTTATACATCAATGCCTGTTCAGTTTAAGTGTGACTGCAGTGAGGAAAAAGTATCAAGAGTTCTCATAAGCATCGGAGAAAAAGAACTCAACAGCCTGATCGACGAGGGAAAGCCTGTTGAGATCAAGTGTGAGTTTTGTGAAAAGGCATATACATTCAGCGTAGAAGATGTTAAAGAGCTTTTAACAGAAGCGAAGAAAAGCGGTAATCTCAGAGCATGAGATGAAACGGAACTGTTGTTAATGGAGGAGCGTACACAACATGAGAGACGGTTATATCAGAGTAGCGGCAGTGACACCAAAGGTAAGGGTTGCAGATCCTGCCTGGAATGAAGAACAGATCGAGCTGCATATATCGGAAGCATCGGCAAAAGGGGCAAAGATAATAGTATTTCCAGAGCTTTCATTATCGGGATATACTTGCGGAGATCTGTTTTTACAAAAAAGTCTGTTGGATGAGTGCAGGAGGCAGGTCATAGCCCTTGCTCACTTTACAGAGGACTTTGACGCGTTAGTGTTTGTAGGCCTTCCTCTGGAATGCAGAGGAAAGATCTATAATGTAACTGCGGTTCTGCATCGAGGTCTGATACTTGCATTTGTGCCAAAGACAAATATTCCGAATTACAATGAGTTTTATGAAGTGCGTCACTTTGCTCCGGGACCGCCTCAGGTTGATATGATCCGTTTTGAAGGACGTGATATTCCATTCGGTTCATCAATACTTTTTGAAAATGAGACTGATCCCGAATTTTCTGTAGCGGCGGAGATATGCGAGGATGTATGGGTTCCCTGCCCTCCGTCAATGTCCCATACTGCGGCAGGTGCGTCGATCATCGTCAATCTGTCTGCAAGCGATGAAGTGATAGGTAAGGCAGATTACAGACGGACCATGATCTCGGCTATCTCAGCCCGCCTTGTGTGCGGCTATGTATATGCCTGCGCCGGTGAAGGTGAGTCAAGCCAGGATCTGGTTTTTGCAGGTGACAGCATGATCACCGAAAACGGAAGAATAATAGAAGAAGCACCTCTTTTCAAAAATTCCGTAATTTATGGTGATATTGATATAGATAAGCTTCTGTCAGAACGCCGCAGGATGAATACTTTCCTGGCAGCAGAGCCTTTTGATTATACAGTGATACCGTTCCATCTTGATGAGACAGAAACAGAGCTTCTTTCTGTCCCGCCCAGATTTCCGTTTGTACCTGATGACAAAGAGAGCAGAAACAGACGTTGTGATGAGATCCTTTCTATTCAGGCACAGGGATTAAAAAAGAGACTTGAACATATTCATGCAAAAAATGCAGTTATCGGTATTTCCGGCGGTCTGGACTCTACACTTGCACTGCTTGTTACAGTACGTGCTTTTGATAGTCTCGGACTTGATCGCAAGGGAATCACTGCCGTGACTATGCCTGCATTCGGAACGACTGATCGTACTTACAATAATGCAGTGACGCTTATCAGGTCTCTTGGAGCTGAATTCAGAGAGATAAATATTCTTAAGGCCGTGAGACAGCATTTTGATGATATCGGCCATGATGAAAGTGTTCATGATGTAACATATGAAAACAGTCAGGCAAGAGAGCGTACACAGATCCTTATGGATATTGCTAATCAGAATGGCGGTATCGTTATTGGAACAGGAGATCTGTCAGAACTGGCTCTGGGATGGGCTACTTATAACGGTGATCATATGTCTATGTATGGTGTAAATAGCGGTGTTCCGAAGACTCTTGTGCGTCATCTGGTAAGATATTATGCAGATACATGTGGTAATGCAGAGCTTGAAGCAGTGCTTGCAGATGTACTTGATACACCGGTGAGTCCTGAGCTTTTACCGCCGGAAGATGGAAAGATATCCCAGCAGACAGAGGATCTTGTAGGCCCTTACGAACTGCATGATTATTTCCTGTACTATATGCTTCGTTTTGGTTTCCGTCCGAGAAAAATTTATCGCCTGGCGAAAGCGACGTTTGATGGCATTTATTCAAATGAAGTAATATTGAAGTGGATGAGGACTTTCTATCGCAGATTCTTCCAGCAGCAGTTCAAGAGATCCTGTCTTCCGGATGGCCCGAAGGTCGGTACAGTTGCAGTATCGCCAAGAGGAGATCTCAGAATGCCGTCTGATGCAAGTGCGGATCTGTGGCTTAGTGAGGTAGATAGTTTGGCGTAATTTTTGTGCAAGCACAATCATATTTTTTGCTTGGAACCCTATTATCACCAAATTAACACATTTCTTTCACATTATTTTCAGCATAAGTCGTGTATAATCCTTTGAAGCAGAATCGGAGGGAAAAGCATGGCAGAACTGATTTATGATGATATATATACTTCACTTGCATTGTACGGAATGGGAGCGATAGCTGTCGGAACAGTGGCAGCGGCAGCGTCGTGGATATATAGAGCGGTTAAGAAAAATGCACACAGATGCTTATATGCAGCAGTGATGGCAGGATACCTGTATAGTTTGTTAAACCTGACATTCTTATCCAGGCATATTGGTCAGTATGGAAATATTAACCTTACATTTTTTAATGTATCAAGTCTGTTTCCGATGAGCGATATGGTACATTATGTTGAAAACTTTATCATGCTTTTACCGTTGGGATTTTTGCTGCCGGCAGGGATGAAGATCTTTAGATATGCAGCTACGGGATTGATGATAGGTTTTGTCGTGAGCTTCGCAATAGAGATTACCCAGCTTTTAACAACGCTCGGAACTTTTGCCATAGATGACATAGTTATGAACGGATTAGGCTGTGCAGTAGGTTGGATGATGTGGAAAATGATCAGTTTATTGGTTAAAGTACACACGTAAATAGCCATTGGATTTTGCGTAAGTGAGAAAAAAATAATACTGCGGTATAATAGGGACATGTTGGAAAGGAGATCCGATATGTCCCTATTAAATTTGGTCTTAGGCCCATCAGGAAGTGGAAAAACCACAAGCGTCTTTGAAGAAATAATAAAGAAATCTGAAAGTGATATGCACAGGAATGTGATCGTGATAGTTCCTGAGCAGTTTTCGCATGCGGTCACTCAGAAGATCATATCTATGCATCCGAGACACGGGATCATGAATATAGATGTGCTGTCATTCGCGCGCCTGGCACACAGAATATTTGAGAGTGCTGGTGGAGATACAGCGGAAATCCTTGATGATACAGGAAAAAATCTGATACTTACAAGGATAGCGGCAGAACATGAAAAAGAATTAAGTGTGCTTGGAGGCAGCATTCGCAGGCAGGGATATATTAGTGAAATAAAATCTGTCATATCTGAATTTATCCAATACGAAATAACTCCGGAAGAAGTGGATGAAATGTGTAAGGGAGACACGGGTCATCAATATCTCTCCGGAAAATTAAAAGATATAGGAATACTTTACAGAGCATTTCGGGAAAAAATGGGAGATGAGTTCATTACAAAAGAAGAACTCCTGGATCAGGCTGAAATGGTCATGGAAAAAGCCGGATTCCTAAAGGGAGCAACCGTAGTACTCGATAGTTTCACGGGATTTACACCTATACAGTATCGATTCTTACGGAGTCTCATGAACTATATTTCTGAGTGTACGGTCTGCCTTCCGTATGATGGTAAAGATAGTGCCTTTTTTTCGTTGTCCGTGAAGACCATAGCAAGCTTACGTGCAATGGCAGAAAGTGCTGGTTGGGAAATAAAGGGCGGCAATTCAGATGACAGGCTTTATGATAGCCATATAAGGTGGAATAAAGAGAAGAATGATCTGATCTTTTTGGAAAAAAATCTGTTTCGCCGAAGAGGTAAGGGATACGCAGGTTTGACTTTTGAAGACTGCCCGAATGACATTTATGTAAAGAAAGCGGAAACACCGGCAGTGGAGGCAGCATTTGTCGCATCAGAAGCCAGGCGTCTTGTTCAGGAAGAAGGGTATCGATATCGTGAAATAGGTATAGTGATGAGCGACGTAAACCGTTACGGACGCTTTCTTTCGGAAGAAGCAGATCGATATGGTGTTCCATGTTTTATAGATACTACGAGCGAGATCCTGTTAAACCCGTTTACGGAATTCATACGTTCAGCAATTGAGATAGAAACAGAGCATTATAGTTACGAATCAGTATTTCACTTTCTCCGTACAGGACTCGCTGATTTTTCTCCGGAAGAAGTCGATCTCTTTGAAAACTATGTAAGAGCCATGAATATAAGGGGGCGAAAAAAGTATCGTAATCGTTTTGTTATACATACCAAAAGGATGAAAGAGGAAGAACTCGAGAAAATAAATGAAATAAGAGAACGTTTTACAGCGATATTTGATCCTCTGGATGAAGTAATGACAAAGAGAAATGTATCCGTCAGAGAGTATACGGATGCGATCAGGAACTTTATCGAATCGGAAAGAGTGCCTGAAAAAATGGAAAATATGGCGCTTAAGTTTGAGAATGAAGGGCGTCAGGATGCGGCAGATCAGTACAGACAGATTGGCGGGAAACTTAATGAGCTATTTGACAGAATGGTAAATCTGATACCTGATGAAAAAATGTCTTTATCTGATTATATGGACATTTTAAATGCAGGGTTTGATGAGATACGTATAGGTGTCATACCGCCGGGGACAGATACAGTAACGGCAGGTGATATGACGAGAAGCCGTTTTTCGGGTATCAGAGTTCTGTTCTTTTTAGGCCTTAATGATGATGTGATCCCGGCTCAGAATAGTGGTTCAGGCATACTTTCTGATATGGACAGGGAGTACCTGAAGGGGCGTCACTTTGAGCTTTCTCCGACTGCAAGAGAAAAAGTCGGATTACAGAAATTGTATTTTTATCTATGTGTAACAAAACCGTCGGAAAAGCTGTACTTGACATTGGCTGACAGAAATATTGAAGGAAAAGCGATGCGTCAGTCATGGTTTCTGAATGTTGTGCAGAAAATGTTTCCTGGATTACAGGCAGGATCGGTTACGGAAGATGATATTAGGGAGAGGTATTTATCAGAAGAAGATAGTCTGGAAGTTCTAAGTGAAATGCTTAAAGGTGAAATAGATGCAAAGGCGATGGAATTGTACAGTAATGCGTCAATAAGTGATGATTCGGGGAAGAAGCTTGAAATGATGCTAAATGGTGCATACCGTTCGCACAGTGAAGACAAGATATCAGAAACCGTTGCAATGGCTCTGTATGGAGAAGGATTCGGTGCATCGCCTACGAGACTTGAGCGCTTTGCAGAGTGTGCTTATGAACACTTTATGCAGTATGGACTAAAATTAAAGGAAAGAGAAGATTTTGGATTTGAGGGACGAGATCTTGGTACTATCCTTCATGGAGTGCTTCAGATCTGTTCTGAAATCCTTTCTGAAGAAAATAAGACATTCTCTGATCTCACAGAAGACGAGGCAAATGCGCTTACCGATGAAGCATTACATCGTTTCCTTACAGAAAATGAAAATGTCGTACTGATGAGTAGTGAACGTAATAAATATTTCGTTACTCGTATGGAACGGATATTAAGGACGACAGTTAAGAACCTGGGGGCACAGGCAAGAGCCGGTGTTTTTAAGGCATCAGCCTTTGAAAAAGCATTTAAGGTCGATGGTTTTTACGGACGTATTGACAGGATAGACACTACGGAATCCGGACATACGGTATATCTTTCTGTAATAGATTACAAATCCGGAAACAAAGAATTTGATATGTCGAGGATCTATTATGGTCTTGATCTGCAGCTCATTATCTATATGAACGGAGCAATGGAGATAGAGAGGATAGAGCATCCGGATAAAGAGATCCGTCCGGCTGGGATATTTTACTACCATATAGACGATCCGGTTATTAATTCATCTTCGGTATCTACGGGAGATGAGGAAGAAATCAAAAATCTGATACGAAAGAAACTGCGTCTTCGGGGAATAGTAAATTCTGATCCTGAGGTTGCCAGACTCTTTGACAGTGATCTTTCAAACAAAAACTCATATGTAATACCGGTAAATGTAAAGAAAAACGGTGATTTTGACAGTCGTTCTTCGGTTATGAGCGAGGAAAATTTTAAGGTTGTGTCGAGTCATGTCCGTAGGATGAGTGAGCAGTTCAGAAAAGAAATAGCCGGAGGAAATGTGGATCCAAAGCCGGTTGAGTATGAAAAGCAAAGAGAGTGTGAATGGTGTGCTTTCAGGGACTGCTGCAGTTTTGACACGACCGTTCCGGGCTATAAAGTCCGTAAACTGTCGAAGCTTGACAGTACGGATGAGATAATCGGAAGAATGAGATCGGAACAAAATGATGTGGCAGAGAATTATTTATCTTAAAAGGATGAAGAATGAAATTTACGGATGAACAAAGAGAAGTCATAGATCATAGAGGGAAAAACATACTTGTTGCGGCAGCGGCAGGCTCAGGAAAGACCGCAGTTCTTGTCGAGAGGATAATTCAAAGACTATTGGACAAAGATGATCCCGTGGATATAGATAGATTGCTGGTTGTCACATTTACAAATGCAGCTGCGGCAGAAATGCGGGAACGTATCGGAAAAAGACTGGAAAAGGCACAGGAAGATGAGCCGGATAACGAGCGGATCGAGAAACAGCTGAATCTGCTTCACGCATCGCATATTATGACGATAGATTCGTTCTGCCGCCAGGTTATCAGGGACAATTTTGACAGGATAGATCTTGATCCGTCGTTTCGCATTGGAGATGAGACAGAGATGGCACTTTTACGGGAAGACTCGGCAAATGAAGTGCTTGATGAAGCCTATGAAGAAAAAAGACCTGAATTTTTCAGTTTTCTTGAACAATGCTCTGTAAAAAAAGATGATCAGGATATAAGAAAAGCTATGCTGGATCTTTTTAATGCGGCAGGAAGTCGTGTTGATCCTGAGGGGTGGCTTGAAAAACTTTCGGAACCGTATATAGAGGCTTCTACAAAACCTGTGGATGAACAGGCGTGGTCTGTGGCAGCGTTGGAAATAGCCGGGATCGTCTGCGATGAAGTTTTGGCGATCATGAAGAGAGCAGAGGAAATCTGCAATGAGCCGGATGGCCCATATATCTATCTTGATAATATTGAAAAGGAAAGAGAAGCTGTAGAATCTGTTAAAGATCAAAATGGTTACACAGGTGTCAGAAATGCGCTGAGTATAATGAGCTTTGGCAGATTATCAACTAAAAAAGACGAAAGTATAAATGCAGATAAACGTGAACTGGTAAAAAAGATGCGTAATACCTGGAAGGATCGTATGGCAGGTCTTATGGAGGGACTTTTCAGCCGTTCGGAAGAAGAAGCTATATCTGAGATGATTTCCTGTGCTGAAAATGTCCGTGAACTTGCACGACTTACACTTTCGTTTTCAAAAAAGTTTTCAGAAAAGAAACAGAGCAGTAATATATTAGATTTTTCGGATCTGGAGCATTGTGCCCTTAAAATCCTTCAGACACCTGCGAGGGAAGCCTATCAGGAGTATTTTCAGGAAATAATGACTGATGAATATCAGGACAGCAACAATGTGCAGGAAGCTATCCTTACATCCATAGCGAGAAGTAATAATTATTTCTGCGTAGGCGATGTGAAGCAGAGTATATATAGTTTCAGACTTGCCGAACCGGGGATCTTTATTGCGCGTTCAAACAGATGTAAAACGGATGAAGAAAGTGAAGAAATAGTATTAGCAAAAAATTTTAGATCAAGGAAAAGTGTCATTAGCTCAGTCAATTCTGTTTTCCGTGAGATAATGCATAGTAATGTCGGAAATGTAGAATACGATAAAAATGCTGAATTGAATTTGGGGGCTGATTTTGACAAAGATACACAGGAAAACAAAACTGAGCTGATGCTCATAGAGTATGATCCGGACGGGGAGATAAGTAAGCAGGAATTAGAAGCAATAGAAACTGCATCGTACATAAAAAAACTTGTCGGGAATTATGACCTGCAAAACAGGGATACAAAAGAATACAGAAAAGCAGGTTATGGAGATATAGTGATACTTTTGAGATCCATGAGTGGCGGCATTGATGAAATTTACAGAAAAGCTTTGACTGATGCCGGAATCCCTGTATCTCTTGAGTCGAGAAGCGGATACTTTCAGACGGAAGAAGTACGAACGATGATAAATCTGATCACTATTGTGGATAATCCTCGCCAGGACATTCCGCTCGCTGCAGTTATGGGAAGTGTTATTGCAGGTTTTACATCTGATGAACTTGCGGAGATAAGACTTTGTAGTCCGGAAGGAACATTTTATGAATGTGTACTTGTAGCGGCGGGAGAAAAAGAAGATGAGACCGGACATCCGGCAAATGAAGGTCTGAAAAAAAAGACTGCGGCTTTTCTAAAAGAACTCAGGAGATACAGAAATCTGGTTCCTTATACACCGATTCATGAACTTCTTAGGATAATAATACATGACACAGGATTTGGCCTTTATGCGACATCAAAGGGCGGTGCAGCATCGTCAAATCTTGAGTTACTCATATCAAGAGCTGCGGAATATGAGAAAACGAGTTACAGGGGACTGTTTAGATTTGTTCGTTATATTGAGAAAATCCGTAAAAATGAGCTTGAGATGGGTGAGGCATCGGAGCAGGATCAGGAAAATGCAGTTAGGATAATGACCATTCATAAGTCAAAGGGATTGGAATTTCCAATAGTATTTATTGGAAATATGACCCATGAATTTAACTTCAGTGATTCAAGAAATGCTGTTATAACCGATAAAAATCTTGGACTTGGTATGAATTATACGGATCCGGAATTGCGCCTGAAACATAGTACCGTCCTGAAGGATACTATAGCTGCCAGAAAAAAGATCAGTGCCATAGGCGAAGAACTGAGAGTGTTTTATGTTGCTATGACACGTGCAGAGGAAAAGCTGATAATGACGGCGATAGTATCTAACGTGGATAAATGGATGGAAGATGTAGGTAAGGGAATGTCGGGAGCATCGTCATACCTTGATTTTATGCAATATGCAAAAGGTGCCTTTCTTGCAGATGATACTATCTGTATAGATCGGGTAAATCTTCAGGGAACAGTTAATGAAGAAATGGAAGAACAGACCGATCGCCTGGAAAAAATGGCTATATATAAGTCTATTGATATAGGAAAGGTTTATGATAAGGATACGAATGAAAAAATAAAGAAATCGTCGGGATGGAGTTATCCTTATGAGGCGGTATTTACTGTTCCGGTAAAAGTTTCTGTATCTGAACTAAAAAGGCGGGCAATGGAGGAAGAATTTCCGGCGAAAGAAATGTTCACATATACAGATGAGCAGATGACAGAAGAAGCTCCGGTAAAAGACGCAGAGGAAAAAGCTTGTGATAGAGAAAAGATAGCTTCGGCAGCTGCACTTGGAACAGCATATCATAAGGCTTTTGAGCTCTTTCCAATGGGGGATGGATTAAATGATGATGGCATAGAGGAGTACCTTGATACTCTGGTAGATGAAGAGAGGATATCACGTGAATGTCGTAAGAAGATGAGACCGGGGGATTTTAAAGCCTTTCAGTCTTCTGAGCTATTTAATCGTATGAGATCAGCTTCAGAGGAAAATAAACTATATCGGGAACAGCCGTTTCTGATAGGGCGCCCGGCATCTGAACTGGATCAGGATTACCCTTCTGATGAAATGATACAGATTCAGGGTATAATTGATGCCTTTTTTGAAGAAAAGGATGGGATAATTCTTGTTGATTACAAAACCGATCATGTAAAAGAGGAAAGTACGCTTGCAGAAAGATATGCTGTCCAGCTTAGGCTGTATGCAGAGGCGTTGGAACAGCTTACCGGAAAAAAGGTCATAGAAAAACTGATTTATTCAGTGGCACTTAGAAGGGTGATATCGTTATGAGTAGATTAATGGAAAAAATCAGGTCCCAGTCTCGTCTCTTGCTCTTAATGATACCTTTGGGAATCGCAGCGGCAGTGGCTTTGAATCAGTTAGTCACGATCCTACCGATCATGAAATGGTTTCCGCGATATGCCGAAAGCGTAAAACCTGTAATGTACCGGTATTCGCTGGTACAGGGGCTTGTTCTCTATGGCATCATAACTCCTGTGATCGAGGAGGCTTTGTTCCGATGGATATTGTTTGGACGGCTCAAGGTCTATGTATCGGCAGTGGCAGCGGGGGTGCTTTCAGCGATAATATTTGGTATCTATCACGGAAATTTCATACAGGGAATATATGCATTTATATTTGGGCTGATGCTTGCATTTGTGTATTGGAGAACTGATCTCGTGCTGGCATCTGTGATAATGCATGGGGCGGCAAATTCATTTATATATGCATCTGCCTTTATTCCGGCATTAAATGTTTTGAATGATGATCCCTGGAGAGTTGTTTCTATGATCATATGCTTTCTTATATCAGGAATAATGTTATACAGACTTGCAATAAAAGTAAGGGGAAAAAGTATAGAACCGAAGCGGCCTATCTTCCCAAGATGAATAACTATTCTTATTTTTTTCTAAATGATGGCAGATTCGTGCTTTTATCTGTAAAAAGTGTGCTATGATAGCAAAGGCACTGTCAAATGTGTCAGAAAGGAATGAAGAATAGACATGAATGACGTTTATGTTGAATGGCTCGTGCCGGGAAAGAAAAATTCGGCATCGGATATTTTGCGGGTACTGGCATATGCACTTACGGCAGTGTTTTTGGTCTGCGGTCTTATGGGATTTTTAGTCCTTTTTGTTCCGGGACTTATAATGATCGGTGTAGATTATTTTTGTCTTCCGATGCTGTCTGTTGAGTATGAATATCTTTTCTGTGCCGGAGAGCTTCAGATAGACCGGATTTATTCAAAAGAAAAGAGAAAAACTGCGAAGAATTACAAGCTTGAACAGATGGAAGTTTTAGCGGAAGAAGGCTCTCCAATGCTCGATCAGTACAATAATACCAACTTAAAAACAGTTGATTTTACATCGGGTCGTCCTGATGAAAAGAGATTTGTCCTGATCATCCATAATGAAGATGCAAGAGAAAAGGTTTATCTGGAGCTAAGTGATGAAATGCAGAAAGCTCTCAAAATGAATTATCCTTCAAAAGTAAAGATTAGTAATATATGAATTGACACCTAAAATCGTTTTTGTTAAACTCATGTGCAAAACCTGTGCGCCTGTGGTGACTAGTTTCGCCGTAGGCGCCGCTGTATTGTAAGAAAAGGAGACAGAATGAGTCAGATTATTGGTGATGGAATTACGTTTGATGATGTGCTGCTGGTACCTTCATATTCAGAGGTTACTCCGAATATGATCGATGTCTCGACACACCTGACTAAGAAGATCAAGCTTAACATCCCGATGATGAGTGCCGGAATGGACACCGTTACCGAGAGTGCTATGGCGATCGCAATGGCAAGACAGGGCGGAATCGGAATTATTCATAAGAATATGACGATCGAGAAGCAGGCTGATGAAGTTGATAAGGTAAAGCGTTCAGAGAATGGCGTAATCACAGATCCTTTCTACCTGTCTCCGGATAATACGCTTCAGGATGCTGATAACCTTATGGCTAAGTTCAGGATCTCAGGTGTGCCAATCACTGAGGGCAAAAAACTTGTTGGCATTATTACAAACCGTGATCTGAAGTTTGAGACAGATTACAGCCGTCCGATCAGAGAGTGTATGACAAGTGAAGGTCTTATTACAGCCCAGGAAGGTGTTACACTTGATGAGGCAAAGATGATCCTTGCACGTTCCAAGAAGGAGAAACTTCCTATTGTAGACAAGGACGGAAATCTTAAGGGTCTTATCACCATCAAAGATATTGAGAAGCAGATCAAGTATCCTCTTTCTGCAAAGGATGATCAGGGACGTCTTCTCTGTGGTGCGGCTATCGGTATCACAGATAATTTCCTTGAGAGAACAGAAGCTCTTGTAAACGCTCATGTTGACTGTGTAGTTCTTGACTCAGCACATGGTCATTCAGCAAACGTTTTAAGAGTTTGTCGTGAAGTAAAGCAGAAGTTCCCTGAACTTCAGGTAATAGTTGGTAATGTAGCTACAGCAGATGCAGTTCGTGCACTTGTTGAGGCTGGCGCTGATGCAGTAAAGGTTGGTATTGGACCCGGTTCTATCTGTACAACACGTGTTGTTGCCGGTATCGGTGTTCCGCAGATCACAGCTATCATGGACTGCTATGCAGCTGCTAAGGAATCAGGTATTCCGATCATTGCAGATGGTGGTATCAAGTATTCGGGAGATATCACAAAGGCTATTGCAGCAGGCGGCTCTGTATGTATGATGGGATCACTCTTCGCAGGCTGCGATGAGGCACCGGGTGAGTTTGAACTGTTCCAGGGCAGAAAGTATAAGGTTTATCGTGGAATGGGCTCGATCGCTGCAATGAACAACGGAAGTAAGGATCGTTATTTCCAGGTTGGCGCAAAGAAGCTTGTTCCGGAAGGCGTTGAGGGACGAGTAGCATATAAGGGATCTGTAGAAGATACAGTATTCCAGCTTATTGGCGGACTTCGTTCTGGTATGGGATATTGTGGTACAAAGACTATCGACGAGCTTCATGAGAATGGAAGATTTGTTAAGATTTCATCTGCATCTCTTAAGGAAAGCCATCCTCACGATATTCATATTACAAAGGAAGCACCGAACTATTCTGTTGACGAGTAAGAAATTTATCTATAGGAATTATGTGATGTTGGGGTCAAAAGTATTTTTGACCCTTACATCGTTCTTAGTTAATACTTACTGCGAGTATGCAATAGGGCAGCAACGGGAAAAGAGAGTATGTTATATTACATAAAAACAGAGCTGGAAAAAGCGCTGAAGAAAAAATATACAAGATATTATCCGATAGGAATAATCCTGACAGCATTACTTGCAAATGCTGCGATGTCAGCGTTTCGTAATATTTATTACGGAACAAATGATGGTACTTTTGCTTACAATCTGATAATGTTTGCAAAGGGGTTTTTTTGGATTCCGTATTATGCTTGCTGGTTTGCGGCAGATAATGTATTTGGTGAAGAATATCCAAATCCATTGATCCGTGATAAATCAACCATTGGATTATCCCGGACCAAGATGTATTTTGGAAAACTAATAGTTTCGGAAATAATCATGTTTCTGTGCGCTATTTTTGCGACAGTTGCATTTCTTTTGATAACGTGGGTTTTTCAGACTCATGATGGCACAATTGATATGACTGTGGTTTTGGACTTTACTGAGGCGGTTTTGATCACAATGCCCTTATTTATCACAGGCGTATCTATAAGCAATGCATTTCTTTTTTCAATATCGCCAAAGAGAAAAGCGTTTATGTCTTTTGTACTTGGAATAGTAATAATTCCCAGGGTCATAATGCTTCTTGCTACAGAGGGGATTCGTTTCCTTCCGGCGGTGTGGATATCAAAGATACTGATCACACCACAGTTTCAGACTTTGCAGTTTTATGCCACAAGAGATGTACCAAAGATCATTATTTCTGCGATCGCTTACACGGCTATCAGTTGCTTTATCGGATGCAGGAGTTTTAATCGCAGAGAGTCTTTCTGAGAAAAAAGATGAAAAAAACAATATTAAAAACTATGGCGGCCTTGCCGGCCGTCATTCTTATGTCCGTAATTTTTATTTTTTCGGCAGCTGAAGCTCCTGAATCCACAAAAAGCAGCTTGACAGTTTCTTTCAAATTGATAAGGGCGGCGGAATCCATAGGATTTCTTCATCTGAACCCGGTTCAGGAATATCTTTCTGCTGTGGCAATAGAGGGACCGATAAGAAAACTGGCGCATATTACTGAGTATACGATACTTGCTGCTGCGGTCTATATTATGTTTATTCTATGGACAAATCGCAGAATCCTGTTATACTTTGTGACGGTATTGTTCAGTCTTATGTATGCTGCAAGCGATGAAGTTCACCAATTATTCGTTAAAGGACGTTCCGGTAGTTTTTCCGACGTGTGTGTTGACGCCATTGGTGTTACAATAGGAGCAATGATAATGTTAGCTATAGATAACATCTTTTGGCCGGACAGGAGCGAAAAAGATGAGTTTGATTGGTTTTGGAAGGAGACTACTAATGCAGATAGGAAGAAATGATCTCTGCTGGTGTGGAAGTGGAAAGAAGTATAAGAGCTGTCATTTGGCATTTGATTCAAAAATCGAAGTTTTTCGTGATCAGGGACATATAGTTCCATCTCATAAGATAATCAAGACGAAGGAACAGATCGATGGAATCCGGGAGAGCGGCAAGAGAAATATCGCTATTCTGGACTATGTTGCGTCAAAGATCAAGGCGGGCGTTACTACGCAGGAAATCGATGACTGGGTAGCAGAGAAGACAAAAGAGTTTGGGGCTATTCCGGCTCCGTTGAATTATGAAGGTTTCCCAAAGAGTGTATGTACATCAGTAAATGATCAGGTGTGCCACGGAATTCCTTCGGATAAAGATATTCTTAAAGAGGGCGATATCGTTAATGTTGACTGCTCAACTATCTATAACGGATTTATTTCCGATTCTTCAAGAATGTTCATGATAGGTGATGTTGATCCTGTTACAAAAAAGCTTGTGGAAGATGCTCATAAGGCGATTGATATAGGTCTTGAACAGGTAAAACCATGGAAGTTCTTGGGTGATATGGGCTCTGCCATAAACGAGTTCTGTAAATCTCAGGGGTATTCTGTCGTTGAAGAAATCGGTGGACATGGATGTGGACTTGAGTTCCATGAGGAGCCATGGGTTAGTTATGTTTCAAAACCAAATACAGAAATGCTCATGGTTCCGGGAATGTGTTTCACGATCGAGCCTATGATAAATCTCGGAAAACGTCATATTTATGAAGATGCTGATAACGGCTGGACGATCTATACAGAGGATGGAAAACCGTCTGCACAGTGGGAAGTTCAGATAGTTGTTACAGATAACGGATATGAAATACTTGCGTACTGATTTTTACTGCGTTACACTAATACGGTGATGCTCTAGAAGCATACTAAAAACCGAAAGGATAACAGCTATAATGAGTATAAAGATTCCAGAAAAATACTGTACAAATATGGGTATCATCGAGACAGAGATCGCTATAAAAGAAGTTAAAGATTTCTTTGAGAGAGCATTGGCAAAGGAACTGAACCTTACACGTGTTTCTGCACCTCTTTTTGTAACTCCAGAGTCAGGTCTCAATGACAACCTGAATGGAGTGGAAAGACCAGTAAGCTTTGGTCTTGGAGAGCAGAATGATCGTGCTGTCGAGATCGTCCAGTCTCTTGCAAAGTGGAAGAGATTGGCTCTGAAGCGTTATGGATTTAATGTGGGAGAGGGACTTTACGCAGATATGTCCGCTATCCGCAGGGATGAAGAGACTGACAATCTGCACTCTATCTATGTTGATCAGTGGGATTGGGAACGTATTATTGAAAAGAGTTACAGAAATACTGATACATTATCTGAGATGGTAGATCATGTGTTTGCTGCGCTTAAAGCGACAGAGAAATATCTTTCAGAAAAGTATGATTTTCTTGAGCCTATCCTTCCGGAAAAGATTACTTTTGTAACAACACAGCAGCTTCTCGATGAATTTCCGAATCTTTCACCAAAGGAAAGAGAGTATGAATATGCTAAGCGTTTCGGTGCTATATTCCTTTCTCAGATTGGTGATAAGCTCTCTAATGGTGAAAAACACGATGGCAGAGCACCAGACTATGATGACTGGAGTCTGAATGGAGATATCATTGTGTATTATCCGGTTCTCGATTGCGCACTTGAGCTTTCTTCGATGGGTATCCGTGTATCAGAAGAATCACTTGCAGAGCAGTTAAAGAAGGCAGGCTGTGAGGAACGTTCAGAGCTTATGTTCCAGAAAATGCTCCTTAATGGTGAACTTCCGTATACTATCGGTGGAGGAATCGGACAGTCCAGAATCTGTTTGTATTTCTTAAGGAAAGCACATATCGGTGAAGTACAGTCATCTGTATGGAAAGATGAAGATGTTAATGCTGCGGAAGAAGCAGGAATCCATCTGCTTTGATGCTATAATTACATAAAGACATGGCAAAAAGGAATGTTCGGTTGGCAGGACATTCCTTTTTGCTTTTATACTATAGGACATTCCAATGAAATTCCTACAAAATAGATTCTTTGTTATATATACGTCGGGGTGTAATGAAATATTTCGACTTTGCCGAGGAAACTTTTTGTTACAATTGAATCTCAAACCGGATATTTTTGCTAAAAAACTATATATTTTGCATGTTATTATAGAAAATGATTTTTGTAAATTTTTCAAAAATATACATTGAAATTTAAGATCTACGTAGTATAATCTTTTAGAACTTCGAGATGAGGGTCGTGGTTTTTGCTTCAAGATGAAGCAAAATTAAGGGTATAAATCAAAAGGGTTCTAACTGAGAAAAGCTTTAGAGAGGTGTTATATATGAGAGAGCGTAAGATCAGACTGAAACCCGAACAGGTCAAAGAATTTGTACGTACTAGCGGAAAGTGCGATTTTGATATTGACGTGTTCTATAACCACATTATAATTGATGCAAAATCCATTCTTGGTGTTCTTGGACTTGATCTTACAAGAGATCTGACAGTTCAGTACAACGGATATGATCAAAATTTTGAAGCAATGGTAGACAAATTTGCTGTTGCCTGAGTGTTTCACTTGTTGTGCGTTGACTCCCTGTGAATGAAAGTTTAAACTGACATTCGCAGGGAGTTTTTTTAATATTATGATAAAAGAAACTGTCACGATATCAGTGCGTGCGCTGGTCGAATTCTTACTACGGAGCGGAGATATCGATAATCGAAGGCGTACCGCGCCGGAAGAAGCGATGCTTGCCGGAGGCAGGATACACCGTATGCTTCAAAAAAAGGGTGGCCCGGAATATCGAGCGGAAGTATCGCTGAGACACATTGTTGAAGGTGAAAAGTACGATTTAAAAATTGAAGGCAGAGCAGATGGCATCATTGATGGAGATGATGGAACTGTGATCGACGAGATCAAGGGTGTTTATCGTGATCTGAAATATATTGATAAGCCGGTCGAGGTTCATCTTGCTCAGGCAAAATGTTATGCCTGGATATATGCATATCAAAATGAGATAGATAATATTCAGGTAAGGATGACGTACTGTAACCTTGACACATTAGAACTAAAATATTTCCATGAAACATATTCTTTTGATGAACTTACAGAGTGGTTTCAGACTCTGATATCGGAATATAGGAAATGGGCAGATTTTTCTTTTGAATGGAAAGAAAGGCGAAATAGATCGGCCGAAAAACTGGAATTTCCGTATGAGTTCAGAGAAGGGCAGAAGGATCTGGCATCAGGCGTATATAAAACGATATATCATGAAAAGAGGCTTTTCTTAATGGCACCTACCGGTGTTGGAAAAACTCTTGCAGTACTGTTTCCTTCGATCAAGGCATTGGGAAAGCGGTTAGGCGACAGGATATTTTATCTTACAGCCAAAAACATAACGGCAACTGTTGCTGTGGATACGTTTAGTCTTTTAAGAAAAAAGGGACTCAAGATCAAAACCGTGTCCATACAGGCGAAGGAAAAGATGTGCCTTTTGGAAAAGCCGCAGTGCGATCCGGAAAACTGTCCGTATGCAAAGGGACATTTTGACAGGATAAATGATGCGATCTACTCTCTTCTACATACAGAAGACGAATATGGACGGGACTTTTTACGTGAATATGGCGAGAAACATAAACTCTGTCCATTTGAATTGGGACTGGATATTTCGCTTTTTTCTGATGCGGTCATTTGTGACTATAATTATGTATTTGATCCAAATGTGAAGTTAAAAAGATTCTTTGGGGATGGTATACGTGGAGACTATATTTTCCTCATTGATGAAGCGCATAATCTTGTAGACAGAGCAAGGGAAATGTTCAGTGCGACTCTGTATAAAGAGGATTTTTTGACAATAAAGAGGATAATTTCGGAGGAGTTTCCTTCATGTGCCGAGGCGCTTTCGCGATGCAATAAGCGTCTTCTTTCGATGAAAAAAGAAGGAAATGGATTTGCAGTGGGACAGGATATGGATCTGTTTCTGGATGTACTTCAACAGGCAGCGGCAAGATATGATGATATGCTTGAAACGCTGAACCGTAATGGTAAAAGTGCTGATGATACAGTCTTGGAATTCTATTTTGCAATACGTGATTTTTTGTCTGCAGCAGAACGTAAAAATGATAACTATGCCAACTATACGGAGCTGGATGAACTTGGCAGATTTATGATACGTATTCTTTGCATAAACCCTTCTGCTGATATAAAACGATGTCTTGAAAAGGGCCGGAGTACAGTATTTTTCTCAGCAACACTGCTACCGGTGAATTACTATATGGATCTGCTTTCGGGAGATCGTTCGGATTATGCAATGTACGCACATTCGTCATTTGATTCTTCAAAAAGAGCGGTATTCATCGGAACAGATGTGAGCTCAAGATATACGAGGAGAAATGAAAAAGAGTACAGGCATATTGCAGAATATCTAAAAGTTCTTCCTAAAGCCCGAAAGGGAAATTATATGGCCTTTTTTCCTTCATATGCTTTTATGGAAGCAGTATATGAGCAGTATCAACTGCTGATTCTGGAAGATGAAGAAGTTGAAGCGCTTAAGCAGGAATCGCACATGACGGAAGAGATGAGAGAAAGATTTTTAAATCGATTTATGCAAAGAGCAGACAGTGCTGATGTCGATTTGGGAAAAAGTGTCATGGGATTTTGCGTGCTTGGAGGAATTTTTTCGGAAGGAATAGATCTTAGAGCTGATTCGTTGATAGGTGCTGTGATAGTGGGTACCGGTATTCCGCAAGTGTGCAATGAGAGGCAGATATTAAAAGAATACTTTGAAGAAAAAGGCTATGATGGATTTGACTACGCGTACAGATTTCCGGGGATGAACAAGGTACTTCAGGCTGCCGGCAGAGTGATCCGTACAGAGGAAGACCGGGGGATTGTGCTGCTCCTCGATGATCGCTTTAGGCTTGGAAATAATAGAAGTCTTTTTCCGAGAGAATGGAATGATGTGATAGAGGTGTCATCGGAGAACATTTTGGGACACGCAGAAAACTTTTGGAAATCAGAGTGAATAGAAATGAATAAATGTTTTGTTGTTGGGGCAGGGGACTTTTTTGGCCTTTTGATACGACCTGAAGCGGGCGATCTTATCATTGCAGCAGATGGCGGATATGATCATTTGAAAAGAGAAAAGATAGAACCGGATATAGTTGTTGGAGACTTTGATTCAAGAGACGGTAATATACCGGATCACCCGAACGTTATAATGCTTGATGTTCAAAAAGATGACACGGATATAGCACATGCTGTGGGAATCGGATTAGAACGTGGGTATAGGGATTTCAGGATTTTTGGCGGAACCGGTGGCAGAGAAAGCCATACTATAGCAAATATACAAATGCTTACAGGACTGGCGAAAAAAGGTGCACATGCATGGTTATACGGCAGGGATTCTGTAATTACGGTAATACATAATGATTCACTTATGTTTTCTGAGGTCACAGAGGGGATGGTATCTGTCTTTTCATTATCGGACAGAGCAGAGGGCGTTGATATTCTTGGTATGAAATACACTATGCAGGATGGCGTATTGACCAATGATACAGCTCTCGGAGTTAGTAATATGCTGATCGGGAAAGAAGCACATATTTCAGTAAAAAAAGGAACACTTCTGATCATTCATGAGAGTCATGAAAGAGAATGGAGCAAAAAATAGAAAGGGATAATAAGTATGATCCGGATTGAGATTAGCCGGGAAATTTTTAGAAATGATTTATATGCTCTCGTTAAGGCGTTTTTGCCTTCGGAGGAAATAAGCATAGTAGTTGTCGAAGGCTTGACGGATATTGTTGCGTCAGATCCGGGAGCGCATATGGATCCTGGACTTGCCGCAGAAAAAAGATATGCATATCGTATGTACCTTAACGAAGAAAAAATAGGTGCATTCCTTCTTTCAGATATTTCAGAGCACGATAGGGTAGATATGAAAAATCACCTTAAACGAGGGCTTTATCGTGTACTTTCTTCCAGGTTTGATATAAAACTTCCGTGGGGAACACTTAACGGTATACGTCCGACCAATATGGCAAAGAAGCGCCTGGAGGCAGGATACTCTGTAGAAGAAACAATGAAATACATGAGTGACACATACCTGGTTAGTGATGAAAAACAACGGCTTGCCGTTGACATTGCTGAAAGGGAGATACGAATATTGTCAAGGTTTCATCATGGAGGCTACAGCCTCTACATAGGAATTCCTTTCTGTCCGACGACATGCCTTTATTGCTCATTTACATCGTATCCTATAGGAGCATGGGCATCGAGAGTTGATGAGTATCTTGATTGTGTCGAAAAAGAAATTCACTTTACTGCGGAAAAGTTTAAAGGGAAGACATTAGATACCATATATGTCGGAGGAGGAACACCGACAACTTTGACACCTGATCAGTTCGAGAGATTGTTTAATTGTCTTGAAAATGAACTGGATCTATCGACTGTTCAGGAATTTACAGTGGAATCAGGACGTCCGGATTCAATTACGCCTGAAAAATTAAGAGTGATGAAAAAACATGGCGTGACAAGGCTTTCTGTAAATCCACAGACTATGAAAGATGAGACCCTTAGACTTATCGGCAGACGCCATACGGTCGATGATGTGGTGAGAGCGTTTCATGAAGCACGGGATGCCGGCTTTGACAATATAAATATGGACATGATACTTGGGCTCCCAAATGAAACGGATGATGATGTTAAACACACCATAGAGGAAATACAGAAGCTTGGACCGGATGATCTGACAGTCCATTCACTCGCTATTAAAAGAGCGTCCAGGCTTGCGGAAGTGATAGATAAAATGGGATATGACTGTCTGCATAATACTGAAAAGACAATGAAGATCGCTGAAAAAGGTGCCGAAGATATGGGGCTTGTGCCGTACTATCTGTACAGGCAAAAGAATATTAGCGGAAATTTTGAAAATACAGGATATGCAAGAAAAGGAATGGAAGGCCTCTACAACATACTTATGATGGAAGAAGTTCAGTCAATAGTTGCTGTAGGAGCAGGAACAGTTACAAAGAGACTTCTTGAAAATGGACATACTGTCAGATGCGACACACATAAGGATGTCGTATTATATATGAGTGAAATTGACGAAATGATAGAACGAAAAAGGAGACTTTTTAGTTAATGATGGCATCAAAAGGCATGTTGGTGAGTATGGGAGTAACATTATCGTCATATTGCTTAAATAAAACTTAATAAAGTGCATAATATTCTGCTTGAAAAATTGTTAAAATTGTGACTATACTGTTACATTATAAAATCCATGTCTACGCCTTGCGGATGAATGGAGAAACATTAAATAAGCGGTTGGGGATGTGACACATGATTTAGTGTATGAACCCTGCCAAAATGAAAGGAACATCATGAAGGAATTTACATTTACAGTTACTGATCCCGTAGGTATTCACGCACGTCCGGCAGGACTTCTTGTAAAAGAAGCAAAGAACTATGCCAGTGCAGTTACTGTAAAGAAGGATGACAAGTCTTGTGATATGAAGAAACTTCTTGCTCTTATGGGCATGGGTGTAAAGCAGGGCGAGACTATCACTGTATGCGTAGAGGGTGCAGATGAGGATACAGCTGCAGAGGCACTTGAGAAGTACTTAAAGGAAAATTTCTGAGTCAGGAGGGTTCACAGGTATGCAGGTAGGAACCGGAACCAGTGTCCTGAATCGAATCGCGATCGGGAAGATTCGGATCTTTAAGCCGAAGGAATATAACATCAATGAGGAAACAGTTGCTGATCCGATCCCTGAGCTTGATCGTTTTGAAAAGGCCAGAGTAAAGGTACAGGAAGAGCAGAGAGAGCTTTATGATAAGGCTGTCATTGCAGCAGGAGAAGAAACTGCTGCGATCTTTGAATTTCATGCAGATATGCTTGATGATGATGATCTTCTTGATTCGGTAAAGTCGATCATTGTAGAGCAGAATCATACAGCAGAATATGCAGTTCGTCAGGGCTTTGCAAATATGGCTCAGATGTTCAGCGATATGGATGATCCATATTTCCAGGCCAGAAGTGCTGATGTATTGGATGTTGGAAATTCCATGCTTGACGTTCTGTTTGGTTATGACACAAAGGCAGATGACAAGAATGAACCGTGTATCCTTGTAGCAGAAGATCTTGCACCGTCTGAGACAGTAAAGCTTGATAAGTCACTTCTGCTTGGTATGATCACACGTGAGGGAAGTACAAATTCTCACACAGCTATCCTTGCGCGCAGTATGAATGTGCCTGCACTTATTCAGTGCAAGCAGATTGATGAGAGCTGGGATGGAAAGACAGCTATCCTTGATGGATATAATGCTTGTGTATATGTTGATCCTACTGAGGATCTCTTAAAATCACTTAAGGAGAAGCAGGCTGAAGATATTCGTAAGGAATCTTTACTTCTTGACCTTAAGGGTAAGAGCAATACTACTATCGATGGAAAGACCATTAAGGTATACGCCAATATTGGTGGTCCTGATGATATGGGAGCTGTTCAGGCTAATGACGCAGAGGGAATCGGTCTTTTCAGATCAGAGTTTGTATATCTTAATAGTCCGAGCGACCCTTCTGAGGAGACTCAGTTCCAGGCATATAAGAGAGTAGTTGAGACTATGGCACCGAAGCTTGTGGTTATCCGTACCTGTGATATCGGTGCAGATAAGACCATCGACTACATGAAACTTGCTCAGGAGGAGAATCCGGCTCTTGGTTATAGAGCAGTAAGAATCTGTCTTACAAGAAAGGATTTCTTTAAGCGTCAGCTTCGTGCGATCCTTCGTGCGTCAGCATTTGGAAATCTTGCAGTTATGTTCCCGATGATCACAAGTGTCAGAGAGGTACGTGAGTGTAAGGAAATCCTCAATGAGTGCAGACGCGAGCTTGAGAATGAGGGTGTAAAGATCGGAAAGCTTCAGGTTGGTATTATGATCGAAACACCTGCGGCTGTAATGTGTGCAGACGAGCTTGCAGAAGAAGTAGAATTTTTCTCACTCGGTACGAACGATCTTACACAGTATACTTGTGCGATCGATCGCCAGAATGCTATGCTCGATCCGTTCATGGATACACATCATCCGGCAGTTCTCAAGGAAATTCAGATGGCTATTGAGGCTGGTCACCGTCATGGATGCTGGGTAGGAATCTGTGGTGAGCTGGGGGCAGATCTTACACTTACAGAAACATTCTTAAGAATGGGAGTTGATGAACTCTCTGTAAATGCCAGTAGTGTGCTTCCGCTTAGAAAGCAGATCCGCAGCATAGATCTCAGTAAATAATCATAATAAAGATTTAAAAGGCAGGAATTCGTTATTCGAACTCCTGCCTTTTGTGACAAACTTAGAGGTGAGACAGAATGGCAAAAGAATCAAAAACAAATGCAATGCGTATCCTTGACAGGTATAAAGTTAGTTACAAAGTTGAAACGTATGATTCTTCAGAATTTACGGATGGTGTTCACAGCGCAGAGATTTTAGGACATGATGTTGAGCGCTCGTTTAAAACACTTGTGGCTCTCGGAAAAAGCGGAGAACATTATGTTTTTGTTATTCCTGTGGCAGCGGAAGTGAATTTTAAGGCAGCAGCAAAAGCTGTTGGTGAAAAGAATGTCGAGCTTATCCATGTGAAGGAACTTGCACCGCTTACAGGTTATGTGAGAGGAGGATGCAGTCCGCTGGGAATGAAAAAACAGTTTAGGACAGTTATTGATTCTACTGCGATAAAGTTCGATACAATATATATAAGTGGTGGGAGGATAGGTTGCACGATAGAGCTTTCACCGGATGAGCTTATACGCGTTGTGAATGCAGAAGTTGCAGATTTAGAGGCGAGATGACACAGAAAACAAAAATGTCAGAAGGAAAGAAAAATCTGATCTATGCATGCGTTCTTATTCTTCTGATAGGAATTACATTTACACTGATATTTTCAAAGTTTGATTATAAAGAAACTCTAAAAGTTCTCCATCAGGCGGATATGAGGTGGATTGCTGCGGCAGTTATCCTGAATTTTGGATTTGTTTCTTTTGAAGCGTGGAATATTGGACAGATTTTGAAATCCATATCAGCACCGGCTTCTTTTTTACGCTGCGTCAAATATGTATTGATAGAAATATATTTTAATGCGATCACACCTTCTGCGTCCGGCGGACAGCCTATGCAGATTGTTGAAATGAAAAAAGACGGAGTTCCGTTCTCGACATCTGCTATCACGCTTATGGTAATCGCTATTGCTTATAAAGGAGCATTGCTGGTTCTTATGGGAATTATGGCCCTTATTGGTAAGTGGGGGCTGATATCCAATTTTGGCAGTCTGAGATGGCTTTTTTGGCTGGGACTTTTCCTAAATATAGCATCGGTTTTTCTGATGTTTATAATCCTTGTATTTGGAGGGATAGTCCATCAGACACTTGTAGCATTTTTTGTTATACTTGCACACTTTCATATAATTAAGGATCTTGATTACAGAAAGAAAAAGCTGGAAGCGACTATGCGTCATTACCGTGAGGGTTCTGCGTATATTTTGAGGCATCGGCAGATTTTTTATAAAGTGGTCGCATTTAGCGTCCTTCAGAGAATTTGCAGATTTGGTGTAACGTGGATCGTATTTAGAGCGTTCGGTCTTCAGGGAGCGGACTTTATGACAATAACGCTTCTGGCGGCAGCGGTCTCGGTAGCAGCTGATATGATGCCTATTCCGGGGGCGGTCGGGATAAATGAAACATGTTATCTTCTGGCATTCAAAAATATTTTTGGGAATAAATTTCTTGCACCGTCTATGCTGCTTTCAAGGACGATAAGTTTTTATGGTATGGTGCTGTTTTGCGCAGTATTTCTTATTGTTATGCAGTTTCATAGGCTGAGAAGCGGAAAACTTGACAAAAACTGATGCAGATTTTATCATGATAAAGTATGCAAACTGTGCATTTCTGCGCTTTTTTCGGGTTTTCCGGGCCAGGATGACGGTATGAAAGGACATTACGAATCATGGCAAAAGAACTGGCAAAAACATATGATCCCAAGGGGATTGAAGACAGCATTTATACTAAGTGGCTTGGCAAGAAGTATTTCCATGCCGAAGTTGATAAGAGAAAGAAACCATTTTCTATAGTTATGCCCCCGCCGAATATCACCGGTAAGCTTCATATGGGACATGCTCTTGATAATACAATGCAGGATATCCTTACTCGTTTTAAGAGAATGCAGGGATATAATGCTCTTTGGCAGCCCGGTACAGATCATGCTTCTATTGCGACTGAAGTAAAGATCATTCAGAAGCTTAAGGAAGATGGAATTACAAAGGATGATCTTGGCAGAGATAAATTTCTTGAGCGTGCATGGGAATGGAAAAAAGAGTATGGCGGTATCATCACATCCCAGCTTAAAAAGCTTGGAATCTCTTGTGATTGGGACCGTGAACGTTTTACCATGGACGATGGATGTTCAAATGCTGTAAACGAAGTTTTCGTAGGCTTTTATAATAAAGGTCTGATCTATAAGGGCAATAAGATGGTTAACTGGTGTCCTGTATGTCAGACGACTATTTCAGATGCAGAGGTAGAATACGAATCACAGGATTCTCATCTCTGGCATATCAAGTATCCGGTGGTTGGCGAGGAAGGCCGTTTCATCGAATTTGCGACCACACGTCCGGAAACAATGCTTGGTGATACCGCAGTTGCTGTAAATCCTGAGGATGATCGATATAAGGATCTTATCGGAAAAACATGTATGCTTCCGATAATGAACAGAGAGATACCAATCGTTGCAGATGAGTATGTTGATCTCGAGTTCGGTACAGGTGTAGTTAAGATCACACCGGCTCATGACCCTAACGATTTTGAGGTTGGAAAGAGAAAAAATCTGCCGGTTATCAATATTATGAATGATGATGCGACCATCAATGAAAACGGTGGAAAGTATCAGGGCATGGACCGTATGGCAGCACGTGAAGCCATTGTTAAGGAACTTGATGAGATGGGACTCCTTGTTCGCATCGAGGATTATACTCACGATGTAGGAACACATGACCGTTGTCATACGACCATTGAACCGCTTGTAAAACAGCAGTGGTTCGTAAAGATGGATGAGCTTATCAAGCCTGCTGCAGAAGCAGTAAGAAATGGTGATATAAAGCTTATTCCGGACAGAATGAAGAAGACATACTTCAACTGGACAGATAATATCCGTGACTGGTGTATTTCCAGACAGCTTTGGTGGGGACACAGGATTCCTGCATATTACTGCGATGAGTGTGGAGAAGTTGTTGTAGCAAAGGAAATGCCGGATGTATGTCCAAAGTGTGGAGGAACACATTTCCATCAGGATCCCGATACACTTGATACATGGTTCTCTTCTGCACTGTGGCCGTTCTCAACTCTCGGTTGGCCGGAAAAGACACCTGAGCTGGATTATTTCTATCCTACAGATGTGCTTGTTACAGGCTATGACATTATTTTCTTCTGGGTTATCCGTATGATATTCTCCGGATACGAGCAGATGAAGGATAAGCCGTTTAAGACAGTACTTTTCCATGGCCTTGTTCGCGATGAGCAGGGACGTAAGATGAGTAAGTCTCTTGGAAACGGTATCGATCCGCTGGAAGTTATCGATAAGTACGGTGCAGACGCTTTGAGATTTACACTCATTACCGGTAACGCACCTGGAAATGACATGCGCTTCTCTTATGACAGGGTTGAGGCAAGCCGTAATTTTGCAAATAAGATCTGGAATGCATCACGCTTTATTCTTATGAATATGGATGGAAAGAGCATTACAGAGCCTTCAGAGCAGGATCTTGAAAATGCTGATCGCTGGATCCTTTGCCGTATGAATGAAACAGTTCGTGATGTAACCGAGAACATGGAGAAATATGAGCTCGGCATCGCAGCGCAGAAGATAAATGATTTTATCTGGGAAAGCCTTTGTGACTGGTATATCGAAATGGTAAAGCCCAGACTTTACAATACGGATGATGCAAAGAGTCAGAATGCAGCTCTTTGGACTTTGAGAGAAGTACTTATTAATTCATTAAAGATGCTTCACCCGTATATGCCGTTTGTTACAGAAGAAATCTACTGTACTGTACGTGAAGAAACCAATATGGAGAGCCCTGAGTCGATCATGATCGCAGAGTGGCCCGTATTTGAGGAAAAGTATAACTTTACACGTGAGGCAGAAGACGTAGATCGCATACGTGAGGCTGTAAAGGGAATCAGAAATGTCCGAAGCGAGATGAACGTAGCACCTTCTAAGAAGGTGGATATGACTGTTGTTTCAGAAACAGAAGATGTTCGCAGAGCTTTCGAAGACGGTAAGCTTTTCTTTGCTGCATTGGCAGGTGCAGAAGGAGTTAATGTTCAGGCGGATAAATCCGGTATCGCAGATGACGATGTATCTGTTGTGACAAGTGTTGCAACTGTATTTATTCCGCTAAAGGAGCTTGTTGATATAGGGGAAGAGATCAAGCGCCTTCAGAAAGAACAGGGTAAACTTGAGGGAGAACTTAAGCGTTCCCACAATATGCTTACAAATGAGAAATTCCTGTCTAAGGCTCCGGAAGCAAAGATACAGGAAGAAAAGGATAAGCTCGCAAAATATGAGAAGATGATGGAAGAGGTTAAGGAACGACTGAAAGCTCTCCAGAAATAATACATACGAACGGGGTATGAATTTTTTATAGGGGGATACGGTTATGCTAGAAGAATTAGAAGAGCAAAAGAAACCGCAAAATCGTGTAGTCATTAAAGACAGTGACATGAAGGTCTTTCTTACGCTTGTACCTCCGGAAAATGGAAGGGAGTATGATAAAAACTACCTTTTAGGCTTGCTGGAGGAAGCAGGGGTGACAGATGGTATAGATACGTCACGTATCGCTGCTATGGCAAAAAAACGTATTTATAACATGGAACAGCTGGTTGCAGAGGGAACTCCGGCTGTTCCTGGAAAAGATGGGTACTATGAATATCTTTTCGATACATCTGACCCTAAAAAACGCAGACCGCAGATAAGAGAAGACGGTTCGGTAGACTATACAAGTGTTAATGTCATTGAATGTGTAAATAACGGTGACAAGCTGGCAGTCTATCATCCGGCTGTTCAAGGCGAAACAGGCTTGACTGTAAGGGGAAAAGTGATCCCTCCAAAACGAGTGAAGGATCTTCGTCCTTATGTCACATCGGGATGCAAATATGATGAGGAAACACTCACATATACTGCAACGATGGACGGCAGAATAGAGGTTACAAATACAAAATTAAGTGTCATTGGTCTAAAGGAGTATCATCAGGACATCAATAATGTTCATGGAGATATTGTGTTTAAGGGTGATGTTGTGATACATGGAACCGTTCGTTCGGGAATCCATATTACAGCAACAAAGAGTGTGACCATAGACGGAATATTCCATGGAGCAGCTATTTCGGCAGGCGGAGATATTATTGTCAAGGGTGGTATACTTGGCAATGGTGAGGCTGTGATCAAGTGCGGAGGAGATCTTCTGGCAGGTTTTATAGAGTATACAACAGTTGAGACAGGAGGATCTGTTTCGGCAAATTATATTCTGAATTCAAAGATTTCTGCAAATGGCAGAGTAACTGCCACAGGAAAGATCGGGGCTATTACCGGAGGAAAGATCCTGGCTATTCAGGGTGTTGATAGTGTTTATCTTGGAAATGACGTTGGTGTGCAGACACTTATTCGAGTCGGTTTTACAGACAATATGGAAAATCAGTACCAGAGTCTCTGTAAGGCAGAAAGTGAAAGCAGCGAACGGATGCGTGAAGTATCAGAAAAGCTGGAAGAATTGGATCGTTATATCCGGATGGAAATAGCGGATGATCTAATGGTTGCAGAGCGGCAGAACTTTATGCGTGAAAAGATTTCACTGAAAACAAAGGTTGCCGATCTTCGGCAGAGAATTATGGACTTTGATGATCTTAGAGATCGTGCCGAGAATGTAAGAGTTATTGCCCGTGGAAAGGCGTACATGGGTGTAATGATATATCTTGGTGATCAGCAGTACTATGTTGATATAGACAGGAGCGCAGTACAGTTTTTTATGGATGGAAACGGTAATCTGTATCCAAGGCCGTTTTCTGCTTGTTGATCAGAAAGGTTAATATGATAGATTTTGAAGAAGAATTGAAGAAGTTTCATCCGTCACTGGAAGTAGAGGATGCAGAAGAGGCAATACATAATCGCGATGTTACAGATATGATGGATCTTCTGTTTTCCATGCTTAGTGTAAAGTCGAAAGACAAATATGATTAAGGGTTTACAGGTGATTACGGATGAAATGCTATAACTGCGGATGTACGTTGTCGGAGGATAATTTCTGTACAGCCTGTGGTGCAGATGTCGGAGTATATAAGAAAATCATTCGACTGTCTAATACCTATTATAACGAAGGTCTTGAAAGGGCGAGAGTCCGTGACCTTAGCGGTGCTGCAGAATGTCTCAGGCAGAGCTTGAAATGCAATAAGAATAATATTCCGGCAAGAAATCTTTTGGGATTAGTTTATTTTGAAATGGGTGAAGTAGTAGCTGCCCTTTCAGAATGGATATTGTCTAAAAGTATCCGCCCGAAGAAAAATATTGCGGATGATTTTATTAACGACGTTCAGAATAATCAATCTCGTTTAAATTCAGTTAATCAGGCTGTTAAAAAATATAATCAGGCACTTGCGTATACCAGAAGAGGTGATCTCGATCTGGCAGTTATCCAGCTTAAGAAAGTTATTTCGCTTAATGGAAATCTGATGGTTGCGTATCAGCTGCTTGGTTTGATCTATTTAAAAAATAAAGAGTACGGAAAGGCAAAAAAATTGCTGGAACGTGCGATGCAGATTGATAATGGAAATACATCCATAAGAATGTATCTTCAAGAAGCAAAGCAGGAACTTGCCGAAAGAGAAGCCAGAAGCGGAAAAACTCAGAAAAAACGCGAAGAGGCAATAACGTATCAAAGCGGAAACGAAACCATAATTCAGCCGCTTAATGGTCCTGAACGTGCTGGAAGACATACGATTTTTAATATTGTGATCGGTCTTGTACTTGGAATGGCTGTGATGTGGTTTTTGATTCTTCCGGCAAGGATCCAGTCAGCGAAATCGGACATAAATACTCAGTTAAAGGGTGTTTCGGAAGAGCTGACTACTAAGTCTGCGGATATGGATGATTTAAATCGTCAGATAGCCGCGCTTCAGCAGTCAAATGATGAAGCTCAGATGTCTCTTGAAGAATATACAGGTTCTACAGGCGTTATGCAGGACTATAACTATCTTCTTCAGGCAGCACAAAGTTACATAAATGATCCAGATGACGCACTGACAGCAGCTGGATATCTGGAACAGATAAAGACTACCAGCGGGAATCAGGTGTCAGAGCAGTTTTTAAATCTTTACAAATTCCTGGATAGCAATGTATCTGCAAAGGCTGCTGAACAGTACCTGTCCAACGGAATAGATCAATATAATGATGGTGATTATGATGGTGCCATCGAAAATTTGACCAGAGCATACGATCTTGATAAAGATAATGATTCTGCTCTGTATTATCTTGCACAGAGTTATCTGAAAAATGATAATAAGGATAAAGCGACAGAGTTGTTCAATCGATTAATATCTTCGTTCCCGGATTCGTCATTTAAGACAAAGGCACAGAGATTCCTTGATCAGGGTGAAGAAGATGATAGTCAGGCGGATGTTGATACTGGAAATACATCCGGTGAACAGAATCAGACCGCACCTGATACGACAGCAGAACAACAGGCAGCACTTCAGGCAGCGCTTCAGGCGCAGGCAATACAGCAGGCGCAGGAGGCAGCAGCTGCAGCGGCTGCACAGCAGCAACAGCAGCAACAACAGCAACAGCAGGCTGAGGGTCAATGATCGATCCACTGCGTACAGTGAGTGTGACGTGTACGGAGAATCCGGCAACGCCGGATTCTCCGTTTCTATGGAGGTTTTAATAAAATGAGAGTACTTGATGATCTTGAGCCAAAGAAAGTTTTTCATTTTTTTGAGGATCTGACAAAGATCCCGCATGGTTCATATAATGAAAAAGAAATAAGTGACTATTGCGTTAAATTTGCAAAAGACAGAGGTCTGGAAGTTGAACAGGATGATCTTTATGATGTTATCATTAAATGTCCGGCAACTCCTGGATATGAGAATGTTCCGGGAGTAATCCTTCAGGGACATCTCGATATGGTAAATGAGAAAGAAGATAGTTGTCCGATAGATATGGACAAAGAAGGACTTCAGCTTGAAATTGTTGGAGATAATGTCACAGCTAAGGGGACAACACTTGGCGGAGATGATGGAATTGCAATAGCGTATGCGCTGGCTATTATGGATTCTGATGACATACCGCATCCATCTATTGAGGCAGTATTCACAGTATCAGAGGAAACAGGCATGGAAGGTGCAAATCATATAGATCTTTCAGGACTGAAGAATCGACGTTTATTGAATATGGACTCTGAGGATGAAGGAATTTTCCTTACAAGCTGTGCCGGTGGCGGACGCGTAGACAGTAAGCTTGCGGTAAAAAGAGAAAGTCGTACCGGTGTTGAGATGCGGGTTGAACTCAAGGGATTTACCGGCGGACATTCAGGTACACAGATAATTCTTGGTGGAGCAAATGCCAATATCATGGCAGGACGTATAGCAGCTGCAGTTACAGAAAAGACAGGTGCTGCGCTTGAGTATATGAAGGGTGGTTCCAAGGATAATGCTATTCCGCGTGCTTCTGAACTGAATTTTATCGTTCCGGAATCAGACGTAAAAGTATTCCGTGAAGCAGCTGAGGCAGAAGCATTAAAAATAAAAGAAGAATACAGCGTACAGGATCCTGCATTCAATATTGTCATTACGGAAAATGCATCAGTGACAAAGAATGTACTTACAGCTGAGTCTCTTGACAATTCACTGTCGCTTCTTTTTGCGCTTCCTAACGGAGTTCAGGCAATGAGTGCGGATGTTGAGAATATGGTAGAAACAAGTCTTAATCTTGGTGTAATGAGCACAGAAGATGGATTTGTTCATTATCGCTATGCAGTTAGATCCAGCGTTAATTCTGCCAAGGAATTCCTTATTGGCAAAATGAAGCGGATAATTGAACATATGGGAGCGGAATACTCTTTTGAAGGTGCATATCCTGCATGGGAGTACCGAAAAGATTCAAAGCTTCGAGATGATATGGTTCGTATCTGGAAAGAAATGTATGGTCAGACTCCTGTAGTACAGGGAATACATGCAGGTGTTGAGTGCGGACTTTTCTCTGATAAACTTGATGGAATAGATGCTGTTTCATTTGGACCTCAGATGTCTGGCGTTCATACACCGGAAGAGACTCTTAGCATCTCTTCAACAAAGAGAGTTTGGGATTTCATTCTCAAAGTACTGGCTGTAAAGGATTGAAACTAAAGATATAAAAAGTAGCTGCTTAGTTCATTTTAAAGAATGAGGCAGCTACTTTTTTTACTTATATTTAGATATATGTTAGTTTTCCATCTTCAATTCCCTTGATACCCATGCCTGGGTCATCTGAGACAGTGATCTCTTTTTCGTTAAAGATCGCGCCTCCGATGATGGGGTCTTCAGAGCAAAGCACAGGTCCGTCTAAGTCGATTCTTGTAATGATCTTTTTGGCACAGGCAAGTTCAACAGCGGCATTTACGGATATTTTTGCTTCCAGCATACAGCCGAGCATACATTCAACTCCGTATATTTCAGCTGCAGAGATAATTTTTAGAGCATTATAGAGACCGCCGCACTTCATGAGTTTTATGTTTATCATATCAGCAGCGTGATATTGCATGATTTTTAAGGCATCCTCAGGTGAGAAAACTGATTCATCTGCGAGTACAGGAACATAGCTTCTTTCAGTTACATACCGGAGTCCCTCAATATCAGCGGCCTTAACAGGCTGTTCGACAAGTTCGAGTCCAAGTCCCTTTTCCTGCATGTTGTTTAATATTCTGACAGCTTCTTTGGGAGTCCATGCCTGATTTGCATCGATCCTGATACGGACGTCAGAACCCACAGCGTTACGAACTGCAGATAATCTTGCAACATCAAGTGATGGATCGACCCCGACTTTGACTTTTAATGTATCATAACCGCGATCAATGGCATTTATCGCATCATGAGCCATAGTGTCAGGATCATTAACACTGATCGTGATGTCTGTGGTTATTGATTTTTTTGCTCCGCCGAAAAGTTTATATACTGGAATATTAAAGAGCTGACCGTAGAGGTCGTAAAGTGCCATATCCACGGCAGCCTTAGCTGATGAATTGTGAACGATAGATGTCTGAACTTCCTGGATCACATCTTCAAAGTTATCAATGTCTAGTCCGATGATCTTTTTTGAGATATGGTCACGAATAGCACCAATGATCGAATAGGTAGTGTCTCCGGTGATAACACCTGTAGGAGGAGCTTCGCCGTAGCCTTTATGACCGGTATCTGTAATGATCTCAACGATCACATCTTCGACACTGTCTACCCGCCGCAGTGCAGTCTTGAATGGAACACGCAGAGGAACAGAAATTTTTCCAAGTCTCACGTCGGTAATCTTCATGTATAATCCTCCCTGCAATTTACGATTTTATGTTGTTTTGCCAATACAATTTTATCATAGTTCATTGTACCCACGTCTATAGTATTGTATAATTTTAAAAACTATTTAAGGCTTCAACGTATTGGCGTGAAGTCTTGGATTAAACAAATTTCATAAAGGGGGCTTATATGATTACTGATGGTTTTGCCTATGTAGCAGTTCTGGTCTTTTTAGCAGCAGTCCTTGTAACGCTTGAAAAAAAGACAGGGTGGAAGTTTTTTAGGTTTATACCTGCTGTTGTTTTGCTCTATTTGATCTCTATGCTTCTGTGCACATTAGGAGTTTGGGATATGGAAGCAACGAAGCCGGCATACAGTGCGCTAAAAAATTCACTGACCTATGCAATGGTATTCACTATGCTTTTAAGATGCGATATACGTAAGGTTATCAAACTCGGACCTAAGATGCTTATAGGATTCTTCTCAGCATCGGTAACCATAGTGATAGGATTTGTTGTAGCCTTCATATTAATGAAAGGTGTTATAGGTGCAAATGCCTGGATGGGACTTGGTGCTCTTTGCGGATCATGGCTTGGTGGATCAGGAAATATGGTCGCAGTACAGGCGGCACTAAATATATCCGAGGCGGATATGGGTTATGCACTTGTTATCGATTCTATAGACTATTCAATTTGGGTAATGTTCCTTCTTTGGGCGATAAATCTGGCACCAAAGTTCAATAAATGGACGAATGCGGATACGACGGTTCTTGATGAAGTATCAAACCGGTTGGAAGATGAAGCGAAACTTAATACCAGTCAGGTATCATTTCAGAGTTTGTTGCTCCTTATAGGTACAGCTCTTGTAGTGTCAACAATAGGGCAGAATGTTGGTGTGGCTCTTAATGGTGTATTACCGTTCCTTGATAAAGCAACATGGACAATTCTGTTCATTACGGTTCTGGGACTGGTGGGAGCAGTATCTCCATTGGGAAAGACAGCAGGATCTGCAGAAGTATCTAATCTTCTTCTATATTGCGTTATCGCATTGCTTGCATCCAGAGCATCATTACTTGAGCTTGGCGATGCTCCGGCATGGATATTGACAGGATTTATCATTCTTGCTATTCATTGCGTATTAATGTTGGGACTGTCGAAACTTCTAAAGATAGATATGTTTACAGGAGCAGTGGCTTCGCTTGCAAATATCGGTGGAACAGCTTCGGCGCCTGTACTTGCAGGAACATATTCAGGTTCACTTGTCCCGGTTGGAATACTAATGGCACTTCTTGGATATGTGATAGGTACACCGCTTGGAATCTTAACAGCTCATATTATGCAGTTATTTGCATAAAATAAAGGATCAAAGGTACTTTTGACCCTCAACATCATTATATACAACAGAAAACAAAATATTCTTGTCAACTAAAAAAGAGATAAGATGAAATAAAATGAGGAAATATTATGATGAAGAGAGATAAAAGACAATCTGTACGTTTGCGATTATAGCCGGTTAAAAGTATTATAACAACTGTAGTTAGCACTCGGACTTAATGAGTGCTAGCAATGATAAAAGGCAATACCGAATAAAACATAGAATCTTAAGGAGGCTTTTGAAATGAAGTTAAAACCGTTAGCAGACAGGGTTGTATTAAAACCTATCGAAGCAGAAGAGACTACAGCATCAGGAATCGTTCTTCCCGGTAAGGAGAAGGAGAAACCTCAGCAGGCAGAAATCCTCGAGGTTGGACCTGGCGGAGTAGTAGACGGCAAAGAAATTAAGATGGAAGTAAAGAAGGGCGAGAAAGTTATCTATTCCAAGTATGCAGGAACAGAGATCGAGCTTGATGACAAGACAAAGGTTATCATTGTTCGTCAGAGCGACATTCTTGCAGTGATAGATTGATTGGATAATAAAATTATATCTAGATAGATAATGGAGGAAACAGAAAATGGCAAAGGAAATTAAATACGGCTCAGAAGCAAGAGCTGCTCTTCAGGCTGGTGTAGATAAGCTTGCTGATACTGTACGTGTAACTATTGGACCTAAGGGACGTAATGTAGTTCTTGATAAGTCTTATGGTGCTCCGCTCATCACAAATGATGGTGTAACTATCGCAAAAGAGATCGAGCTTGAAGATGCATTCGAGAATATGGGTGCACAGCTTGTAAAAGAAGTTGCTACAAAGACAAATGATGTAGCAGGTGATGGTACTACAACTGCAACTGTTCTTGCTCAGGCAATGGTTCAGGAAGGTGTAAAGAACCTCGAGGCAGGTGCAAACCCGATCATCCTCCGCAAGGGCATGAAGAAGGCTTGTGACACAGCAGTTGAAGCCCTTAAGAAGATGAGCTCAAAGGTTTCATCAAAGGATCATATTGCAAGAGTTGCAGCAATCTCAGCAGGTGATGAAGAAGTTGGTGAGATGGTCGCAAACGCAATGGAAAAGGTAACTAACGACGGTGTTATCACTATCGAAGAGAGCAAGACAATGCAGACAGAGCTTGATCTCGTAGAAGGTATGCAGTTTGACCGTGGTTATGTATCTGCTTATATGTGTACAGATATGGATAAGATGGAGGCATCTCTTGAAGATCCTTATATCCTTATTTATGACAAGAAGATCTCAACAGTTCAGGATATCCTTCCTCTGCTTGAGCAGATCGTAAAGAGCGGAAGAGCTCTTCTTATTATCGCTGAAGATGTTGATGGTGAGGCACTTACAACTCTTATCGTTAATAAGCTTCGCGGAACATTCAATGTAGTAGCAGTTAAGGCTCCGGGTTATGGTGACAGAAGAAAGGAAATGCTTCAGGATATCGCCGTTCTTACAGGTGGTACAGTTATTTCTTCTGAGCTTGGTTATGAGCTTAAAGATGCTACAGTTGATATGCTTGGCCATGCGAAGAGTGTAAAGATCACAAAGGATACCACAACTATCGTTGATGGAGCAGGTACAAAGGAAGATATTACAGCTCGTCAGAATCAGATCAAGGCTCAGCTTGAGACAACAACATCATCATTCGATAAGGAAAAGCTTCAGGAGAGACTTGCAAAGCTTTCAGGCGGTGTTGCAGTTATTCGTGTAGGTGCAGCTACTGAGACAGAGATGAAAGAAGCAAAGCTCAGAATGGAAGATGCACTCAACGCTACACGTGCAGCAGTTGAAGAAGGAATCATCGCAGGCGGCGGTTCTGCATATATCCATGCAGAAAAGGATGTTCAGAAGCTTGTTGATACTCTTGAGGGTGATGAGAAGACTGGTGCAAAGGTTGTTCTTAAGGCTCTTGAGGCTCCTCTTTTCCACATTGCATCCAATGCAGGACTTGAAGGCGCGGTAATCATTAATAAGGTAAAGGAATCTGAGGCAGGTATCGGTTACAATGCTCTTACAGATGAGTATGTAGATATGGTGAAGACAGGTATCCTTGACCCTGTAAAGGTAACAAGAACAGCCCTTCAGAATGCTACATCCGTATCATCAACACTCCTTACAACAGAGTCCGTTGTAGCATCTAAGAAAGAGCCTGCACCGGCTATGCCGGCAGCACCTGCTCCGGGAATGGGCTACTAATTGACTGAACGCTGCTACAAGAGTGGTGTATTGTAACTGTTTAGAATACGAAGAGTTTCGGATAGTTACGATGTATTTATAAAATCATAAAAGAGATGCATGAGTATAATGATCGTATGCTCATGCATCTTTTTTAAAACTTATTTTCTGCTGAAAATGCCGTAAATTAGCGGAAAAATAGAATAAAACAAAATGTTTTGCAAAAAAATCAAAATTCTTGTTGACGTATCTGTTGATAGGTGGTAATATATCACTTGTCGCCGCGAGAGACAGCGAGCTAAACAGCTTGAAGGTCTTGGAATCAAGCGGATCGATAGAACTGAACCTTGACAAACAAACAGCAATGCAACCCTGAAAATTCAAATGAGAAATTTCAGAAATGCAAAAAAATAAACTCTGGATCAGAGAGATCTGATCCGCAGTAAATAACGGTAATTAAGAAACGCGAAGCGAAAGCTAGCTTGTCTTGAAAACCGGATCAAACTTTTTTCGAGAGTTCGATCCTGGCTCAGGATGAACGCTGGCGGCGTGCCTAACACATGCAAGTCGAGCGGACCTTAGAGAGTGAACAGCTTGCTGGGATCTTTCGAAAGGTTAGCGGCGGACGGGTGAGTAACG
>KL370807.1:45743-52691 GCA_000701625.1 Lachnospiraceae bacterium MC2017 | reverse complement strand
CAAAGTAATACTGTCGAACATTATAGATAGCTTCATTAGCAAGATTTTTAGCTGAATGACACAATTCCTTTATTGAGCGGTAATCGTCTTTTGACAGATGTTTAACCTGCTGTTTTACAGTAAGATACATACAGTTTTCTCCTTTCTTAAGACTCGGATTACTCCTGTATGTATATTATATCATACATTTTACTGCAAGATATATATTGCAGTAAAATATACGCATCTAGTAGTGACGCCATTCATCCCACGACCTAAAGGTCATGGGTTTTCTGGCTGAATAATTATAAAGACATATTCCGGTATCTACAACAGTAGAAATTCATCGTTCTTATTAGAGATTTCCTGATATTGTGCATGCCATCTATCTACAAAAGTAGAAATTCATCGTTCTTATTAGAGTCCGGTGAGATCATATTCTCATCATTAATCTACAAAAGTAGAAATTCATCGTTCTTATTAGAGAGCTATCTTGTAGGTTATAGCTGAAGCATATGCATCTCCATCTTATGTTTTTGTTGCATTTGCTTAACTTTTACCACTATATAGTGCTCCTTCAAATGATTTAAAAGCATTAAGACTTTGGTTTGCAACTGTTTATAATTCTCTTACTATCTTTTCCTGATCACGACCGCTATAAACAAATCTTAAAATTACAATCTTCCCATTCTCAGTATCTATGATGTAATAGGCAATATAGCTTTTTACAAGAAAACGCCATACATTCCTTCTTAAGAATTCATTTTCAACAAGTTTTCCTGTTTCAGGTCTCTTGCATATTTTTTCAATCTGAATTTCCAACTCATCGGCAAGAGCTGAAGCTGCATCAGGATTTCCAAGCACCTCCGCAATGTACTCATATGTATCATCAATATCGGACTCAGCGGCTTCGGTTAGTTCAATGTCATATCCCTCAAAGGTCATGTTTTTCCCTCAACCTTTTTAATGCTGCCCTTCCATCAACAACTCTTCCTTCCTCATAATCTGCAAAACCCTTGTTAATAAGACTTGCTTCGTTGATTTTTTTCATAGTACGCTCATAATAATCTATGTCCATTACAACAAGTCTTCCATAGCCATTTTTTGTAACAAATACAGGCTCGTTAGACTCTGCACATCTGCGCTCTATTTCTACGGTATTCTTTAATTCTCTTATTGGAACTATCTGCATAATAACACACCCCTTTCTGTGACTAAATTATACCCCAAATATAGCCACAGGGCAATATTTGCAAAGAATACCGTAGGAACTTATCTCTTATTAGAGCATCTGAGAAAAACCGAAGGTTTGTCTATCTACAAAAGTAGAAATTCATATCTCCTATTAGCGTTGCAAGGTCAACCAAGCAAGCTGAGACATCTACACAAGTAGAAATTCATATCTCCTATTAGAGGAGCAGATGTAGTTGTAAGATTCTTCATCTACACAAGTAGAAATTCATATCTCCTATTAGAGTAAAGATGAACAGATTGAGGATCTTCATCTACACAAGTAGAAATTCATATCTCTTATTAGAGATTCCAAGAAATTCTGCAATCATTAGAGATCTACAACAGTAGAAATTCATATCTCTTATTAGAGGCCTTCATCAACGTGAACCTCTGCCAATCTACAACAGTAGAAATTCATATCTCTTATTAGAGAAATTTACATATACTATGGACAGGCGAATCTACAACAGTAGAAATTCATATCTCTTATTAGAGAGCTATCTTGTGGGTTATAGCAGATCATAGGCATTCCCATCATGTATTTTTGTTGTTTCTGCCTAACTTTCACCAATATATAGCACTCCTTTAACTGATTTACAAGCATTAAGACTCCGGTTTGCAACCAGAAACCTTATGCAAGTCGGCTCTCCTGCGCAAAGTGCATCCATTCTCTGTTTGACATAGCCATCTTTACATTGTTACCTGTCGTATTCCGTATCTGATCTACAATCCATAATCCTTTCTTTGCGATGTTGTACGCGCCATTTGCATCGGCATCTAACGGCAACTGTTGTAAACCTTTTCTGGTATCGAAAAACTCACCACGGTCGTTCATTGCCGGAGAGATCATATAATCAATATCTGTTCCGGAAGCACTGTTTCTGATTTGTAGGATGAGCTTGATGTTAGCGATCAGCGATTTGAAAAAGGGCTTATCCTTCATTTCGCATATGCTGTCTATAAGGTTTTCCTGCTTCACATCAATCCCATTTTTTTCAAACAGATCGAGCAGCTGTTTCGTAATGTCGATCTCCTTATAATCCCAGGAATTATTCTTTGCAGCGTTTCTAAAGTTCACGATACGGTTTCCATAAGAGCAGAGTATCCATTCGTCTCTGCAACCAATGGCTCTTTCAGTGAAATTGGAGTAATGCAGTCCAAATTCAAAATAGTTCTTTTCTGAATTGAACCGGATAAAGTCGAATTTCTTAATAAAGTCCTTCGTTGCGTCAACGCTTTTATATTTCGGATACAAAAGGTCAACAAAGCCTGTTGTCGGGTCTAATTTGCTCGTATTCCATGCCGGAACATAAAAGATAAAACCCGTCTGCCTTCCCAGTTTCTGAAAACTCTCAAACTTTTCTGTAAGCTGAAGTGCACGGTGCGTTCCACCCATACGATCGAATTCCTCATCCTTATCAACGTAGTAATTCAGCTTATCAATGAGCATTTTCTCAAATTTCTGATAGACCTGTTTTTCTACCTTTTTACGTCCGTTTGTAAACCGGTCATTAAGATCTTCCAATACGATGATAGCATTGTATTCCTTCATCCACTTTGTGATGGTATGGATCGCCTGACTTAAGTATCCTGTCTTAAGATCCTTTATTTCCTGAATTTCCTGCCAGTTTTCTCGGGCTTTTTCTCGGTCCTTTTCTCTTGAATCAAGAAGATCTCGATAATTTTGCGTATGTCCTTCTCCGGAATCAATGATATTAAGTGACCTCTGTTCTATGATCCGTCCTTCCTCATTGATCAGAGAGAGGTATAGAAGATTTCGCTCTCCTCTGTCTATTCCTATCACATGGATGCCTTTATTGCTCCTGATGGCTTCAATAACGTCATCATTGATCCGTTTCTTTTCATCAGCCTTGAAATTCATTTTCAGCGGAACATGGAACTGAAATTTATCAACGGTATATCTGCGATTCTTTATGATGTCATAAGGAAAAACACTTACCTCTTTTTTGCCGTTTAATTCCGCTACTTTCCTAGTAATTGGGACATTCTTTTTGTGAATGACCCTTTCGTTCTCGGGAATACTGGCTTTTCTGAAAAATATCTCCGCTGAACCGTTCAGCTGATAGACGGTATTCTGCAGATTATATTCCGAAAAGAGAGCATTCCAGTAGACCGTATGAAGATTTGGCTTTCCTTTTGAATGCTCCGAAAAGTCCTTGTTATGAAGCTTGAAAAGATAGAGCTTTCCTTCATCAACCAGAGAATCAATATATACCGTCGGGATTTTTGTAAAACTCATGGAAAAAGCCTGATTTTCCACTTCTTTATAAAAACGGCTTATATCCTCATATGAATCTGTATCGCTGAATTTGAAATTGAATTTACGCCATTCTTCATGTCTGTTGATCGAGTCTTTATAAAAATCGATGAATTTATGGCAGTCATCCCTGTTGAAAGACTTGCCCTTTTTGAAGGATTCCTGTTTCTTTATACGGAGTATTTCATCTGACGGATTAAAAAAGGCAATATTACTTTTTGAAAAGAAGACCTTTGGAAGCATCTGATATGGATGCGGGATATATCTGAGCACCATCTTTTCATAACAGTCTTCGTCCGGCTTCGGCGCTTCACTAAATATCTTTTTATTGCTCGGAGTCATGATACCAAGGTAATATTGCCCATCCTTACGCAGTATGACACCCATATATTCCTTTTCCTTGCTCTGACTCCAACCACACAACAAAGTCGGTGAATTAAAGTTCAGTTTTATCTTCTCTGTCGAAAAAGGCTTCCGTGTTAGATAGTTCCTGACTCTGTTATACACCTTGATAACAGGGAGAAGCTTTTCATATTCTGCTTCAAATTCGCCATAAAAGACTAGATCCTTGTCGGATTCATTTCCATTTCCAAGTAAGGGCTTCAAGAAATGTATTACTTCCATCTCTGAATCAAGAAGTCTTTTCAGAATACGGACAGATTCATAATCTGTTATAAGCCTGTTAGTAACCGGATACTCACTGTTTAGAAGATGTTCAACCTCCATCAGACTGTTTGTAAAATCAGTAAGACAGTTTTTATCTGTGTCACCACCAAAAGATCCAAGGTAATTCTCCAAGAAACACGCCTGTTCAGTATATGTGGTCACAAGGCTGTTTAGTCTTCCGATACTGAAACTCTTAAAAGACTTCACGTATCTGTTACGCATTTCCTCATAAGTATCACTTTTTTTATTCTTTGGAAATTTATCATCATACTCTGATTCCAGACATTCTGTTATTATGTGCCAGTCATTCAGCGCACGTTTGCTCAGTGTGGTGATATCCTGCCCGGCTTTGATATAGATCCGGTCAAGATCGTAATGTCCTATGTTGTTTATGATGATTTTCAACGAACCCAGAAGAGTCTCGGAGAACGTGTCTGTTACTGCTTTGACTGCATTGATTACCTGCTGGTCATCTTCGAATTGATCGTCAACAAATGAATGTGTTTGGGAATCTCCAAGTATCTGTTTGTACAATACTTTCAGAAGCGGAACTTTCTTGCCCGGATGTTTCTGATTATGCAGATTGATCAGTTCGTTTAACCCCTGGATCTTTTCATCCTTCATTGAAATGCCGCCAAGTAGCGTATTGTATATGATAATGTCTTCATTACGGATGAAGCGGCTATATTTTGTTATATCTAATAGATCTGAAACTTCATGTTCGTCTGTGATAGCCTTGAAATTGCTTTCAAACTCAGCTATATCAAAAACTCCTGCTTCGATAGCTGTATTGAACGCCTTTATATTATCAACGTATTTTGGCAAATTTACGTCTATTATCCTGTGAGCTATTGCCGTACTCTTTTTTTCAGCGGAATACATATTTTCTCTATTAGTAAAGAAACCTGTAAAATAGCTTGTAAATTTGCGAAAACGCTTAACTGCTGCCAGTTCCTCATCCGTAGATGCAAAATTTATTATCCTCTCATTGATAATGATGTCCCTGCTTTTTTGCTCTTTATATTCATCATTTCCGGTCAAAAAGGACGCAATTTCCCCTCTCATCTGATCTGAAAGCGCGTCAAGTTCTTCGTGTCTCTTATCTCTATTGCTGCTGTTATAAAGATGATAATATTCTTCAAGACATGAGATATTTACATTCTTAAGACATCGTGAGATATAGTCCTTATGATATTCATCAATAAGTCTTTTTATAGTCTTATAGTCTTTAGCACGTTCTTCATCATCAGACAGGATGCCATTTGTTTCAATGTACTCTCTTGTTCTCCCTTGCGGGATAAGTTCAAAGCGTAGTGTCTTACTTACACTGTATCTGTTTACAAATCCATCATATAATCCCATTTTTCCACCTCCCCATAATTAATTATAGATCGATCGAGTCCAATAAAAATACCTTTGGCTGCGAATTATGCGAAATTATGTGACGTTATTCCAAAAAAAATCCAAATCTGAACAAAAAGTATGCTAAAATAAAACATGTAGGTAATGACTATCATGGATAGTCGCACAATATCAATATATTGTGTCGGATGCGATTGCCTATACTAGATTTGAAGTTTTGGAGTACCTTAGAAATGCATGGTTCTCATGCTCAAATGGCGAAAAAAACTTTGTGGATCGTTTTGGAGTACCTTAGAAATGCATGGTTCTCATGCGGAGTTTTCAAAGTATCACCTCCTTTTTTAGTTTTGGAGTACCTTAGAAATGCATGGTTCTCATGCGAATCTGAAACTGTCAAACATACCAGTGAGTTTTAGAATATTTAAGAAACGCATGGTTCTCATGCAAAGAAGTGCTGTCACTTATCAGATGGATTGGTTTTGGAGTATATAAAAGTATGGTTCAATCCAATCACAAAAGAACAAATTCTCCTAAACATCTAATTTAACGGTAATGACTATCATGGATAGTCGCGCAATATCAATATCTTGTGTCGGATGCGATTGCCTATACTAGATTTGACGTTTTGGAGTACCTTAGAAATGCATGGTTCTCATGCGGATTCTTTTTAATTCTGTAAATGCCATAGGTTTTGGAGTACCTTAGAAATGCATGGTTCTCATGCTATTGATCAGTCTTCTTTCTCTTGCAAAAGTTTTGGAGTACCTTAGAAATGCATGGTTCTCATGCTAATCTGTTCTTTTGAGCTTCTTAATGTACGTTTTGGAGTACCTTAGAAATGCATGGTTCTCATGCGTGTCGCTGTTTAGATACAATTATGTATTTGTTTTGGAGTACCTTAGAAATGCATGGTTCTCATGCTAGCAATCTTCAGGTTGGTATAAACAGACAGTTTTGGAGCATATGAAAAATGCATGGCACTCATGCAGAGTTAAAGTTTCAAGACTTTCAAATTTGCTTTTGCGCTCCAATGCAAAAAACGGAATCTCTAAAACGAAAAAAACAGGTAATGACCATCACGGACGGTCGCACAAAATCTATATATTGTGTCGGATGCGATTGCCTATACAGGATTTGACGTTTTGGAGTACCTTAGAAATGCATGGTTCTCATGCTAGCAATCTTCAGGTTGGTATAAACAGACAGTTTTGGAGCATATGAAAAATGCATGTCACTCATGCAGAGTTAAAGTTTCAAGACTTTCAAATTTGCTTTTGCGCTCCAATGTAAAAAACGGAATCTCTAAAACGAAAAAAACAGGTAATGACCATCACGGATGGTCGCACAAAATCTATATATTGTGTCGGATGCGATTGCCTATACAAGATTTGACGTTTTGGAGTACCTAAGAAATGCATGGTTCTCATGCG
>KL370807.1:0-45648 GCA_000701625.1 Lachnospiraceae bacterium MC2017 | reverse complement strand
TACCTAAGAAATGCATGGTTCTCATGCTCGTTGAAAGTCATGATGGTATGCATGATAGTTTTGGAGTACCTAAGAAATGCATGGTTCTCATGCGCCACCATCCGCAGGATTTTAAAAAAAATCTACGAAAAAGATAAAATAATGCGATGAGCAAGAAAGAAGATATAAACAGTCGCAAGAACACACGTTCGCATAATATTTATTATACGAACATATCATCGTGTGTCGGATGCGATTGCCTATACAACATTTGACATTTTGGAATACCTGAGAAATGCATGGTTCTCATGCGCTAAGGTAAGTCATAACTTTTAACAACGAGTTTTGGAATATCTAAAAAAACGCATGGTTCTCATGCGAGGTAAAATGTATTTTATTAATCAAAAAAAAAAATCCATGAGTACACCTTTGGGCTATACTCATGGATTAAATTTTATCAATTAATCAACTGAGCTACAAAATCAGTCCATTCGCCTCTTTCCTTTGAGCCGATTCTGTAGTAATCACATTTACGATTAAGATTCATCGCCTGTATAAAAGATATGTCATATTTCTTTCCTGTTACTGGTGAATAGTACACCGCACGTTGTCCCGCAACTCCACTAACAGTTCCTCGAAGATAATTAAGTACAAGCGAATAAATTGCGTCAACGACTTTTCCCGGAACATTTTCCCTTTCATTCAGCTTATTTAACTCAGTATCCGTCTCAATTCCATTCTCCTCTAAAACCCTTGAAAGCTCTTCGACAGGCTCTTCGATAAATTCGACTTTTTTTGTTTCACGATCGTAGTTGGTAATTGGATGATTGCAGCAGCAATTCCACACTCTATTATCTGTATTATGAGTTGGTAAAGAATCTCCGCTATACTTCATTATAAGACAACCCTCAGACGAAACCTTTAGCTGATCAAATTTAGAAAGGAAATTAAGCTTTGCCTTTTTGGTACGGATGTTGTGATCGTTGATTGCAAAAATGAATCCCGTATCAGGATCAAGAGAACGTGTCATTGAATTCGGAACCATAAAAATGACACCATCCTGCAATATCTTGTTTGAATCGTTCTGACAGAGTTGCAAAGGGTTTGTGAAAGAACACGGCTCCCCATCCTTGATTCCCCTGAAATGCAGATCGGATAACTTTGCAAGCAGCTTTGTTTCGAACCCTTTAAATGTCACGTCATCAAGAAAAGAATATTTATCCTTGAAAGCATTGCTCATCTTCTCGATGATAAGGATCGCATTATATTCAATGACAGCTTCCGCTATCTCTTTCAAGGCATAGTTTAGATAAACCTCTTTCAGGTCATTTGACGTTCGTGAATAGTCCCATTCGTTATAACCTTCATTCCGATCCTTTGTTACCTGCCTAAATCTCTCCTTCCAGTCAACGTCTCTTGCACCATCGTTAATAATGTTAAGACTTCTCTGCTTTAATACTTTCCCATTTTTATCCAAAACAAGATAATAAAGAATATCTGTTGTGTTCCGGATCAGGATAAGTCGGTTACTTTCGCTGTACTGTTCCATAACCTCTGCATTCAGATCTTTAGTAGTATCTAGGCAATCAGCATTCTTCTTAACCGAAAACGTAACAGCAAATTGCTCATCGTAAAACTTCGACCATTTCACACGCTCTGACTCAAGAACCTTAACTTTCACCTTTTTATTATCTAAGATCTTCCGTGCTTTTTCCCCAAGTTTTTCTTTTATGAGCAAATTATTAAAAAAGCGGTACAATTCATCGTGAACCTCAGGCGGGATATACTTTCCATCCTTATCGAAGCGATCTACAACTCTTGAACCGTCCCTGTGGACGACCATGGGCTTCGACGATTCCTTCGGTCTATAAACAAGCATTGGGCGGCTATTGAGAAGTGTCCTCATGCTGACAAGATTCTCATCTTTTAGAATTGAAAGAAGCACTCCCTCATATCCTCTCAGAACCTTTTCATTGCCGTATTTGTAATAACTTTCCAGTCTCTCGCTCCAGATTTCAAATAATAATCCATTTCCTGATTTCACAAGATCATCAAGCTGAGAACTGCTAACCTTTGCCCAACACATGAAAGTATTATGCGTTTCAACCTGTTTAATGAATTCGGATGAATCTTTATATTCTTCTAAATCCTTAAATCCAAAATTAAGATCTGCATATATCATCCTGTTCTCTAGGAACTCCTTATATGCGGTCAACACTTGTAAAAGAGCCCTTTTGTACTCCTCTTCGCTTACCTCTCCGTCCCTTAACTTGCCAACAGTGTATAGCTTATATCTATATGCCTCATATGTTTCTCGCGTGATAGTAACCGGAGCCTTCATTCCCGATAAAAAAACAAACTCATCCGCCTCTGGATTATCCCGGAAAAAAGCTTCAGGATCCTTAAACACGAGTTTCGGGAGGAAGATTGTCGGATTTGGAATCTTACGCATCTGAAGACACTCAATATCACCATCCATGTCCTCCAACTCTACAGGCTTCGCGCCCTTTGGTAAAATAAAATAATACAGTCTTCCGTCTCTTCTGACGATCGTGTGAAACTTGACATTAAACTTCTCACCAGGACTCCACCACCGGGAATTAGGACGCAATGCCGATCCATATGTCGCTATCTCCGGTTTTAAATCTGATCCGATTTTTTTTGTAATATAGCTCCTGCAAAGGTTCTCACCTTTGTATGTAAGACTCAGAACTTCAACTGAATCATCCAAAACATCATAAAAATCACTATCTATCTCTGCTTCGCTCTTTCGGCGCAAAATTCGGATCAAATTTCTAAATACCGTCCATGCGTTAAAATAGTTCTTGACGATAAGTGTATTGTGTCGATTTCCTCTTATCTTTACATCTTCTTTACTAAGCAGTGTGCGAAGATCCTTTTCCTTCCTCATGATTTCCGCGCATGATTCTTCCACAGCAGCAATATATGCAGCCATAACATTCTTTTCTGCATATCTATTTAATTCGTCAAAAGTGTACGTACTTTTACGAATATGCTCTTCAAGCCCTTCCAGTCTCTTTTTGCTTTCTTTTCTCTCTTTTGGACTTAAAGTTTCCATCAATTCAGAGATACGCTTTGACTCTTTATCATAAATAATCTGCGAGAGTTTACCATGATCCCCGTAAATAACATGAGAAAGCTCATGTAACCGACTTCCATATACTGCAATATCCCCCGCATCAGCCTCTTTCATGGCTTCTATAATCTTCGATGGCAGCATTTCTGTATCCTTGAGTATCTTCTCAAGAATACTTCTTGCGTCAGAATCATTACTCAGTACCCTGACAAAGAATGCCTTTTCAACCGGCATGAGTATCTGTTTATGGAGTTTCTTGAGCTTAGGTAGGGGTGACTCGTCCTTGTCCCCTCTTATCTGCTGATTATACTCTTTAACTATCTCGTTAATTCCCGGATTCTTTACCTCATCGTCAGCATAAATTCCTGAAATGATAAGATTGTAGCTGTCTATATCCTTTTGTGAAAGGCACTGTCCATAAAACTCCAACGATGCATACTGTTCTGCATCAGGATCGAACTTCATGATCTTTTCGTTTAATGGAGAATCTAACAAAATACGCATTTTCTCTGCATTCTCAATGAAAATGTTAAAATTCTCAAAAACCCGATCCGGCAGCCATACCGTAAGAGCAGTTATCCGAGTCGTTAAAAATCTCTGCATGAGGACAGTTTTGCCTTTCAACTCCTGAATAAGAACCCTTTTATCTGCATCATCCTGAACAAACGATGTCAACGTATCCTGAATAAACGCCGCAGAATTTATGTCATTAACTTTACGAAGACCATCCGGAAGATTCTCGGTTAATACTTTTGCTAGTAACTTCTCAACTTTTTCTGTTTCTTTTTTTATCGCTTTTGAATCATTTTTCGAAATCGCATTACCTAAACACGAAAAATCATATTCTGTACCAAAATGACAAAGTGCATTGTCTGCAATCTTTCGGATACAATCATCCACTATAGGGGTTACTGTTTCGACGAGCTTTCTGAAAGCTGCATCCTGTTCAAGGAGCTTCTGCTCACGTATGGTTTCTCTTGTCTCCCCGATTGGTTTTAGCCTTAATGTGATTGTTTTAGTCAGTGGCGCCCTCCGCTCAAACTGACCATTCCCATAATCCATAGTCATACCTCACTTTCTTGATCTCTGCAGTAAAATTCGTTTAAAAGTCCGTACCAAAAAGCTAATATTTGAATAAAAAAAACACCCAAATCTCCACCAAGCGTATATTTACTCCTTTTCTGTCAGATCAACATATAAACCATCATCATCCTCGTTATAATCCTCAATGCGTTCATCATATTTATTCGTTATTGGAGTTTTCTGCAATACTGTCGCGGGCTATCTTTTCATCAATGGCCTGTTTTATAAACGTCGTAGGCTTTAGTCCAGATTTCTCAATAGCGGGCTTGATCCGCTCATCGTAATCGCTTTTAGTAAAGCGGATCGTAAACTGCTGCATTTTTTCCTTTATGTATTTCATAGTGGCTTTCTTTGATACCTCGTTGTAAGCCATAATGTCTGCTCCTTGTCAGTATGATACCTATATTGGCTGCATCAGGTGAATCATCATCAAATGCAAGTGTAACCAGGATATGCGTCTTTTTCATGCCAAAATCCTCTCTGAACCTGTGCGCTTGTATTTTTCGATTATCTGCACCATTTTGTCGTCCTCCTTTATCAACTTTCTGTTATAAATATGGAAACTGATGGTTCTTAGTTTTCTGTACAACCTTTTACTCATTGTAAGTAAATTATGGCATATAGTAGGCTATATGCCAATATAGTAGGCTATATATTTTAAACTAGAAAGATAGCGGTATGATGGTACGCCAAACACACCACTTTATTTAACTGCTCTACCGGAATTTCATGAGATAAAGTAATCTCTCTTAACATTACCTGCCTCTCCTAATCTTGTGATTTACCCTCAAAATGATCCTGTACTCCATTTTTCAATTAATTCGCATCCCTCACTCTCTTAATTTTGTATTTGAAATCCACAAGGACCTCAATGTATATTTACCTCGGAAATTATATTGATAACTTGAAAGGATTTTATCTATGAAGCTCTTCTATAAGGCTGCAAGCCTGTTCTGCGTACTCGTCTTTATAACTTTTATGGCACGACGCGGAAATATTGACTTTAATGCAGTTAAATTCGTGTCCAATGCCGTCAGAGAGGTTATAACAAGTGAAGAAGGACAGGCTACTGCAAATGAACTTAAGGATATTGCGGGAGAAACTGCTGTAAATATTGCAAAAGAAACAAAAGAGATCACTTCTGAAGCGCTTGAAAAGAAAATGTCAGAAACCAATTCAGAAGAACACAACAGTTCCCTTATACCGGTAACATTACTCCGTGTTGTTGACGGAGATACACTGATTGTTGATTCGGAAAACGAAAAGAATATCAGAGTTCGATTAATTGGTATCGATACGCCTGAATCTGTACATCCCGACTCAGATAAGAATACAAAAGCTGGCGTAATCGCTAGTGATTACACCAAAGAACTATTAAAAAATACAACAACATTATATCTTCAATACGATACTTCATCCACAGATCAGTACGGTCGTACATTGGCGTATGTATGGCTAAAACCTGTTGCTGACCTGAACTCTGTCCAGAATGTCTCAAACTATATGCTGAACGGAATCCTTCTTTCTGACGGATATGCCATAGACAAGGTTTATCAGCCTAATGTCTATTACACAGATATTTTCGCTGAAATACGTGAAGACGCAGAACAGAATCTCAGAGGATTGTGGGTAGAGAATGTATTCTCATGATCTTTGGTGAACACCAAAAATGCGAACTGCCGATTAACGCGCAGTTTGCATTTTTGCTCTATAGCTTAAGAAGTCATAGTATTCATTTTCCGGCAATATATAAACAATGGTATGTTCCCTGTCATCCATCTCATAGTCCTGTGAGAGAATGCAGTTCTCTGGATCATCATCAACCAGCAGATAATCAGCTATGGCATTTATCAGCTCGTGCGTATCGAGATTGTCATAGTCGCAGATCCGTGTCCTGTCCTCATACGCTGACACGATTAAAATACCTGCTCTCCCACTACTGATCTTCCACTTTCTGCCCCCTTCATTTTCAATAAATCGTTCCAGAACATACCGTAGTGGAAGCCGTAACCACTCTGCGTAAAATGGATAGTCCTTTACTTCATCCCTTTTCTGTAATCTTGCCGGAATATCTATTATTATCCCGTTCCCCTCACCAACAACAGATATATCCTTCGGCTCAAGTGTTGACCTTGCATCAACAGTTGCTGTCTTAAAATCTTCCTTCCAATCCGGAATCAGCTCCTTATATCTCACAGACGCTTTCCATAAACCCTTAGATTCACTTAGCAACTTATTATGCAGCTGTGGATCGTAAATATCTTCCATCTCAGAAAGGATCACGTTGCAGCGTTTCCGTATGTCTTCTAGTATCTTTTCTTTTCGGATCTGAATATCGGATTTTTTTTCTGTATCTATCTCAACAGCGTCAATGATCGCAGATTCAAAGAGGTTCATCTTCTCTTCTTCCGTCATATCAAAACCATCTGAAACACCCATAACTCTCACCCTTTCTTCTTCTCATACATTCTTCCAAAAAGTTTATCGGCTAATTATCGGAAATCTAATCCTTGTATTTAATCTTTCAAGCTATTATAATGACTGCATAAACAAAAATTTCAGTCTTTCTATCAGCACGTCGGTGTTCATTATGAACACGGGCGATTTTTATTTTTAAAGATTGATCAGATAAATGCCGTTAAGCGGCAGAAAGAGAGGAAAAAATAATGACAGCAGAGATCACACGTAATATCTGGGAGCAGATGTTACCAGATCAACACGTTGAGAGCTTCCGAAACTACTACATAGTTTCGGACGTAAAAGAGACCTGGAAGGGAAACAACTCCCTGCAGGTCTCTTTTGCTATACGGAGCAAAAGTGACGTAGAGCTTAACTATGTGTACGCTTATGACGGCGTGGCACACGACATCTTGCAGACTAAGCTCTCCAAGTGGTCATGCGTCACAGTAGAAGCCTGTGTGAAGAAACGCAAGGGTAAGGAAGGGTATAAGAAGTTTCTGAAGGCAACATCAGTTGTCATCGCTGGTCCATCTCTAATCGCAGATGAACCGCAACGGAACCCTGAACCATACACCCCTGACGTTCCAGCAGACTATTATCCCCGTCAGAACAGCTTCAACACAAACTATAATCACCGGAAGAATTTCTATCCCGATGAATATAGGGAACCGGAGTTTCCCCGGTATCAAAGTAACTATCAATTTACGAATCCCGGATCATCACATCATATTCCTCATGTCGAGGAAGAATTCTTAGAGATCCCCAAAAGAAAGTAAAAAAAAGAAAATTAACCCGAATAATTCGGAGAAAGAGGAGAAAAAATGGCTAAATTTTCACTAATAAGATTCAATGGATGCAAAGAGTTTCCTGAGTACCTTCAGAAGCTCGGAACCCCCCCATATAACAACAGGAAATGGGCAGAAATTCCCGAAGACTTTCAGACTAAAAGAGCTCCTTCTGGGCGAAAGAAGAACCAGAACATAGCGGAGTTATATGAAGCACTCAGCGCTCTTTGTGGAATTGGTCCGCGCAACTGTGCAGCTGCAAAGTCGCACGGAAAAGCATACGTAGAGCTAGAAAACAGCGACGGTTCTACTACGTGCGTGATTGCAAGAAACTCCTTAAAAGGAGTTATCTTTTCCGCTAAAGAGCTTTTGCGAACAGGCGTAGGCAGAACCTACTCTGTCGAAAGCGGAACACATAATCCTCACAAGGGAACAGCACTTCTCATTGCCCTTATCGTACTTGCTATGGTAGAGGACTCTGAAACAATATATTTCTTCAACGAGGTAAAGAAGTATATTCTCCGTGCACCTGTATCCCTTGATCCGACCGCTCTTATGGAGTTTTCGGATAGATTGCTCGGTCTAAGTGGAAATCTTTATTATCGAACGCTGATTGAGCGTGGTCAGGATTACTCTTTAGAGTATTCCGCTGTGATCGAGAATCTTGAAGATGAACAGATAAAGACTCCTGTCATGGAAGCCAACATTATCAACGGAACATTCAAGCACTTTGGTGTATCCGAAGATATAGGCATGACTCCTGAGGAAGTAGAAGAAGGAGAATTTCCTGTGACTGAAGATGAGTTCGAATCAAAAGTGGCCGAATTTTCTCTGCTTTCCGATGGAAGAGTTCTCTCTCCCGAAGAAGAGAAAATGATTCCGGCAAATGAACCTACTCACAAGCCGTCAAAGCTTGAAGATACAATCGTTAGAAAGATGCATCTTTCAAAGCTCAGACACAAGAAGCCATATAAGACAATCCTTCTGTATGGTGGAGCAGGCGGCGGTAAATCTTCGATCGCAAGAAATGCAGCACGCAGATGGGGACTACCTTTTAAGGTTCACACAATGCACCCTGACAGTGACAGTATCTCCATTATCGGCGGTCTTTATCCGAACACGACGGAGGACAGCCGTACCCCAGAAGATATTATGAAAGAACTCGGTATCCCTTCATTTGAGGACGTTACCGACGATTACGAGGGAGTTTATAAAAAACTCTTCGGAAAAGAACCCGAAGGCTTCGATCCCAATGTCTGCTATACGGAGATATTCCGTCGCATGGCAAAGGAAGGATCTAATGGAAAGGACTTTGTGTTCGTTCCATCAGAAATAGTCAAGGCTCTCGCCAACGGCTATTGCGTTGAAATACAGGAACCAACGGTCGTAAAAAGACCTGAGACTCTTGTGGCTTTAAACGCACTCCTTGAGGACAATGACGCTGAAGCTGTTTTCACCCTTATTACAGGCGAAACCATTCACCGTCATAAGGATGCTGTGGTTATCTTTACAACTAACAGAGACTATGAAGGTTGTCAGGGTATTCAGCAGTCTGTTCTCTCACGATGCCAGATCATCCGATCCGTTCCAAATCCGGAACTTGAAGTAATGGTCGATCGTTGTCGCAGAGAAACAGGTTTCCCATTGAGAAAGCTCATCTTTGGCGATTCCGCTTCTATGGAAAAAGAAGATGCTTTAACTAAGATGGGAAAAACCATTGAAAAGATCGAAGAATTCTGTCACGAGGAAAACATTACCGATGGTGTATGCGGACCTCGTGAATTTTCAGCGTGGGCACGTGAAACCATGCTCAATGCTGAACTGAGGGATGTAATCCATCCTGAGAAGATCGATACCATTGACGTTTTAAGAGCTGCATTTCCGACAGTTATTGAAAAGGCAACTCAGAACGAAGATGATAAAGAAGCGATCATCACACAGTGTTTTATCCCTCTCTTTGGTGAAAAAGCCGTTGATGATGCACAGGATGAATTTGAAAACGGCGAGTGGTAATACACCGTCCATAAAGATTTAAGAAAAAAGAGTAGTTTGCAGAGGATATCTCCTCTCTTACTGCTCTTTTTTAGAAAGACGAGGAAAAAAATGAGAAGAAAAGAACGCAGACGCAGACGCATTGAAAGCCCTGTAAAGAATAAGGTTCTAACTTCATTAAAAGAAGTTAGAGCTGCGGTAAAAGATGTTAAGAACTCTTTGACAGATGAACAGGTATTTCTGTCCATCGCCTTTTCCAACTGGATGAAAATGATAGTAAAAACACTAACATCCAGAAAAGACATTGGAGTGAAGATGTTCAAACAGGAGTCTGAGCATCCATCCGTTGCATTTACGGATGGAAAGCTTATCTCCATAAATATTGCTAATGATCTGGTAAACAATCCGACTCTTGAGCTGTCAAGGCTTCAGAAAACCCATGCTTTTATGGGTATCCTGATGCACGAGTGCGGTCATATCCTCTTCACCGATTTCCGTCTTATGCGATGGGAAGAGGACTCGATCCACAGGAATAATATATTTCTGACACCACCTGCGGTATCTGCCACATCCAAAACCTTTACAGAATGGATGCAGGAAAACAAAGCTGGGAGATTAATTCTTCCTCTGTATCACATCGTTGATAACTGTATCGAAGATGGATATATCGAGAGAAGACTTCTTGGAATGTATCCTGTTTACGCAGAAAAGCTTGAATTTGTGCGTAAGATACACCAGCGATACCAAGAAACGTCAACTGTTCTCTCGCAGAGAGAAAAAGGCATAGAGGATATCAACATCCTCGTTAGTCTCATTCTCAGTGAGGCCAAGTTTGGTATCGGTGGTCAGCTTATCGATAAAGCCTTGAGGAAAAGCGAAGACCGTGTGGTTACATGCTTTCATAGGATCAGACCTATTATCCAAAAGGCTGTCATTCAACGTAATGTCACAAAAAGAAGGCAGCACGTGAACGAACTTATCTGTGAGCTATATGAACTCTTAAAGGAATTCGCAGATAATGCTGACGATGACAGCGAGATGAAGAAGATGATACGAGACATCACTAAATCCGCTGAAAAGGAAAGTGAAGACAGAACAGGTCACACGGTAACTGAAAAGCCTCTGATTGGAAAAGAAGACGGTGAAATCGAAGATCCGTTTTATCCCGAAAAATCAGAGGAACCCGAGCCTCCAAAAACAGAGGAACCGACACCTGAAGATTCCGAAACTTCTTCCGACGAAGAAACTAAGGGCTCCGGAGAGTCAGACGATGAAACAGAAGGTCCAGATGAACCTGAATACGACTCTTCTATCCCTAAAACCGATGAGGACGAAGATCGTATGCTCAAAGATGTTGAAGATGCGACAGCGACTGAGATCATAGAAAAATCCCAGAACGATGCTATCACAAAGAGATGGCTCCACGATGCACAACAGGTTAAGAAGGAACAGAGCATACACTCCAGATGTCCTCTGGATATCGACAGGCCAGAACCATTCCTACCCTGTTGGGAAAAAGAACACTCTGAATGCGATCTTACTATAAATCGTATTGTAAGACCGCTTAAGCGTGAACTGCGTGAAAGAAGACTTTCCGATCCACTGACAGGCGTTTATGCAGGACAAAGATTATCCATGCATGAAATATACCGTAAGGATCTGAAGATCATGACACGTAAAGGAATGCCCGATGAAATACCGGATATGGAATGTATCGTGGTGATTGACGAGTCAGGTTCAATGAACGGAGACAGGATTGATAATGCACGGAAATGTGCATATATAACATATGAATCCTGCCGGGAATTAAAAATCCCCTGCTCAGTTGTCGGTCATGACGAGACCTTTGGCTCATGTGATATGAGGCTTCATATCTATGCGGATTCAGCAAATCTTGATCCGTCCGATGGAAAAAGAATTTTCTCAATCTCAGCAAAAGAAAATAATCGTGATGGCTTTTCACTTTGGGCTGCCATTAAAAGGTTATCTTATTCCGATGCTTCGATGAAATTCTTGTTCTATATATCAGACGGGCAGCCTCTTGCAAATGGCTATAACGGCTATAATGGCAAGAACGACATTCAGGACGCACTAAGAAAAGCTCATTCTGAGAATATCAAGGTAGTCACTGCCGGGCTTGGTAGTGATTCTGAAGCGATACGAAGCTTATGGGTTGATGGACTACCCAATAAAATCGCACCGCTCTTCCTCGATGTCAAAACAGAGCTTCTTCCGAAGACCTTTGTTAAGATCATCAAGGATGCCCTTAAATAAGGCTTTTAATATGAAATTCCATAATCCCGGTCACATTGTTGTGATCGGGATATTTTTATGTTGAATCTGTAGTTACCATATACTATAATGACCATACAAAGAAAAATTCATCAGTCTTACTTTTAAAGAGCTCAGAAGAGTGCGGACATAGTTCGTACTTTTTTTGTAGCTCTTTTTTTGTATGAAAAAGCTGGATTTTCTTTGAATAAACCATGCTTAATCCGGTCGTCGAGCCGGAAGAAAAGGAGTAACGAATGAATAAAGTAATTTTAATGGGTAGACTTACAAGAGATCCCGATATCCGTCACACACAGGGTGAAAACCCTATGGCTGTTGCAAGATTCACTCTTGCTGTAGACCGTCGTGTGAAGCGTGATGGCGCAGATCAGACTGCCGACTTTATTAGTCTGATTGCCTTTGGCAGACAGGCTGAGTTTGTTGAGAAATACGCTAAAAAAGGCACTAAGTTTGTCGTTTCTGGTCGTATTCAGACAGGCAGCTATACCAACAAAGATGGGCAGAAGGTCTATACCACAGATGTGTTAACAGAAGAAATCGAGTTTGCGGAAAGCAAGCGGGTTTCTGATGCTAACACAGGTTATGGCACTCCGTCACAGTCCACTCCACCGGAACAGACATCAGCGCCTTCAGATGATGGCTTCATGAATGTTCCAGACGAGATCGATGACGAGCTGCCATTTAACTAAATAGCACCCCCATGATCTCAAAAGCCTCAGATACACACGTATCTGAGGTATTTTCAATTAAACCCGATGAACAGGTCGGGAGAAAAGGAGTAAAGAAAAAATGAATAACGGATACACAATGATCCAGAACCTTATGATCAAAAAACTTGCTGAGAAAGAAAGAAAAGCAGGTGCAAAAAACGTGGAGGCTACTGCCGAAAGCGTCCTTCAGAACATAACAGCTCTGAAGCAGATCGGAACGTCATTCGGACTCGATTTTGAATACCTTCCGGTGCAGGACAAGAGAATGCTTTCTAAGGTCATTTTTCCGACCGGAGGAACGATCTTCAAGATCCTTGACTCCAAGACCGATGCAAATGGTCTTGAAATGATCGAAGTTGCAGCAATGTTCTACGCCGAACAGGGAAATACTATCCCTGCTGGTACAGGAACATACCGCGCCCATCGTTCGGAAGTGTTCAAGGGTGATGAAGTCTCAGATGCCATGAGAAGTGATAAGCTCCGTGCAACCGCAATGGGACATGCCGAAGCAAAAGCACTTCACATGGCGCTCTCTGTCCATCTGACAGGAGAAGACCTTGCTGAACTTGCGCTTGAAAAGAATCTCGGAGATGATCCGACTATTCATGCACAAGCAGTAGAAAGAGCCAAGAAGCACCCTGTAACCGAAGAAGTAAAACCTTCTAAAGTGAAGAGGGAGAAACCTTCATCCGGTTCTGGCTCAAAAAAGAAAGCTGTGACACCGGAAACAACAGCAGAAATCGACATTCCCGTTCCTTCTGATGAACCATCAGATGCCCCTGTACAGTATGAGAACATTGGCGGGATCATGATCCCCATTCCTCCGACTGCATCAGAGGTACAGGATAAAAAAACGGAAATGAAGGAGATTCCCGAAGAAAAAGCTGTGACACCGAAAACAACTCCCGAACCTTCATCACAGGATCAGAAACAGGATGACTCTGAAGCTGAAGCAGAAACGGAAATTCTGACTGAAGACGAAGTTCTTCCCGAGGATGAAGATATCCCTGTGGTTGTTGATGATGAAGAAACATCATCCGACGAGATGACTCCCGAACTTGCGATTGCGAGAGATGCAGTTGCAAATTACGGAGAAAGTCTTGAAGGAAAGACTCTGGGAGAGCTGTATGACGGAGGCACAGAGTCACGTTCATGGCTCTGCTGGCTTTACACCAAAAACAAGAAGGACGGAAATGAGGAAATGTGCGAGAAATTAAAACTCGTAATTTCCCAGGATCCGAATTTATTAAAGAAAGCAAGATTATAACGGCAAAAATTGTAGTTTAAACTGCAACATACGCCGTTATATATTATCCCAAGAAAGGAGAATCGGACGCCGAATATAACAGCGTCCGATAATTAGAAACATGGCATATAAGGATTTGCCGTTCAGCTTTCTGGACGCATTCAGATATCTGCACAAATCCTACACTCCGCAAAACCGCACACACGGTGATGTTTATGCTGAGTGTTGGGATTGCGGCTCTCACAGAATGGGTTGCAACCTTGACACCAACGTGTGTAACTGCCTTAAATGCAACGCACACGGCAACGTCAAGAAATACGTTGCAATGCACGCCGGAATAAGTCTCGATGAGGCTTATAAGGAAATGATGGTCTTTACTGGGAATTGGCGTGATCTGAACGGCAATTCCAACAGACAAGCCTATACGAAGCCCAAAGTGGAAGAAAGACGGCTTCCTCAGGCGAGACGAAAAAAATCCAATGAAGAATTGGATATAATAAATAACTGGCTTCTGGACCAATTTAGTCTGTGTCAGCAGGATTACATGGAATTAAAATCCCGTGGATTCTCTGATAAAACTATTGAAGCCTGTCGTTTCCGTTCCTGGCCTGAAAACTTTTCAGAACGCGATAATATTGAGTTCATGAAAAAATTTCAGCGAGAAACAGGAATAAACCCTGAAGGAAGACCCGGTTTCTATATGACACCGGAAAAGGTATGGGTCTTTAAGAACGGCAAGGGAATAATACAGCCCTTTGTCGATGCAGGACACAGGATTTTCGGTTTTCACACCCGAAGAAGGGATGATGAACTGAAAAAAATGAAAGGCAAGCAGGCGAAATGTCTTTGGCACACCAGTGCAGATGAATATATGGGTACAAAGGCTGAAGCCGGTATCCATTTTGCCTGTGACTGGGTTCCGACATCAACAGGTGCTCTACGCCCTGCTGACAAAAACCCTGACGGTAGCAGAAAAATGTGGACTATTACCGAGGGTATGATCAAAGCGGAACTGTACCATCAGTACACCGGAGAACCCACAATGGCTGTACCCGGTGTTAATGCAGCAAGTCAGCTGTTACCCTACCTTAAATGGCTTAGTAGCAGAGGTGTGACAGATATACGGCTCGCTTTTGATGCCGATTACCGTACAAACCCTCACGTTCAAAAAGCAATGGAAAGGACGGAACAAGCCATTCTGCAGAGTGGCATGAATTGTAAAAGAGCCCGATGGAATACATTTGCCGTCATTAATGGCTCTAAGGTTGACTGTCTGAAAGGTATTGACGATTACTACGCATACCATATAGACGGGATAATCCCAAAGAAATATCGATGAAGGAGGAAGTGTGTTTAGGATATACTTTAAGCAGGTAAACAAAAAAAACGGTGCCTGTATAGGACAAGGACAGAGCGTAAAAACCTACGACTCTATTGAAGAGGCTGAAAAAGATATAGCAGAATTTACTTTCGAAAACGATGATTTTGTTCAGGAAGTAGTTGCTATTAAGTCAAAAACCGTGATGGTTATTGACTGACAAAAAGGGCGTCGCTAAGATGATCAAACATCTATAGTGACAGCCCTTTTCTAACTTGTAATTACGCATACGATGCGATAAAATTACAGCATAAACTATTGATTTCAGTCTTTCTTTTAACCGTTCCGTATCATTTCGATACCGAGCGGATTTTTTATTTTAAAGACATGAACCATGCCCGATCTGGGCGCTTTCCGCATACGGAACCACGTATGCAATGCGCCTAAGGAGGGCGCAATTAATGGCAAAAAAAGAAACAAAAAGATACTCTCCAACTTACGTCCTTGATGAAAGAGGATTACCCATCAGGACTTCTAATATGACGGATGAAGAATTCTCAAGAATCCGTGCATATAAGGGACATTTCATCAACTCAAAAGGTGAAAAAGTAGTTCCATCCGTAGTCCTTGGTGGCTCAGATCTCGGAGTAATTGGTGGACACGATGACTACAAATCTCTCATCGAGTTCTACCATAAGAAAATCGGTATCATGGAAAAGTATCCCTACAACATGGACACTCAGTACATGGATGCAGGTCACTTCTATGAAGAAGCGATCGCAAAGACGTTCGTGGCTTACATGAAGAAGTACTGTAAAGCCGACGTGGAACTGTTAAAGGATGATCACATTTATACTAATGAGGCATACCCGTTTATGCACGCAAACTTAGATTATAGGATTGTCAAAATAAACGGTTATCCCGTAAACGGCATCTTGGAGATCAAGACCTGCCATAATAAACTGACAGATTCCAGTGTTGTAAAAAACTGGGAAGTTGGTATCCCTCCTGAGAAATATATCGATCAAGTAACAGGATATATGGCAACCATGAACGCTGATTTCACGTATTTTGCATGTGCGTGCGTTTCCAAAGGTCTCCGTGTGGATGATCTCTGCGTCGCATTTGTAAAGAGAGATCTCGAATGGGAAAAGCTTCTCATGGACAGTGCTGCTTCGTTCTGCCGATGTGTGGAAACAGGTGAAGAACCTGTCGAAAACACACCGAATATTGAGGCTCTGAATAAGCATTATCAGCGTCTCTACGGTGATATCGGCATAACAGATGAAGCCGAACCGTCGGCTATTGAGTTTCCGGAAGCAACACGAGAACTTTTTGAAACTCTTTCCTCTGTGGATGAGAAACTTAAGGAGATTTCAAAACAGGAAAGCGAGCTGAAAAACTCGAAACAGGCAATCCTTGCCAAGTTATATCCAATGTTTAAGGACGCGGGATCTAACTATGGCACTTTCCGTCTTGACGAGGAAAGGATCGCTTCGGTGAAGATTTCTGCTTCAAGAAAAAGAAGCTCGCTTGATCCCTCACTTCTTAGAGAAAAGTATCCCGACATATATGAGAGGTGTACGCATCCGATGTTTGATGAAGCTATGTTCAAGGAGAATGCATCTCCTACAGAAATGGCCCTTATCAAAAAAGACTGTTATGTAAGTGAACTGAATCCCGAAGGATCGCCCTCTTTCAAATTCAGCATCAAACAGAGGAAATCAAAATTGAAGAAAGCATAAAGCTAAACGCAGAAAGTGACACTTTTTATCATTTTCTGCGTTTTTTAGGTTAAGAAAGGACATAATAAGTAATGATTAAAGGATATGGACGTAAGACTAGATTAAAACTTACTACCTGTCAGTTTACTGATGAAGTAACGGATTTGTTAGCAAGAAGAATACGTCAGCTGCCTCAATATAAGGATTGTAAAGTTGATAGCATGGGGCCGTTTGGATTAGGAGCAACTTGTAGTGTTTCTGTAAAAAGAAATGATGAACTAATAGGCTTTCTGACCGTTGGATATGAACCTAGCGAGTCCGGTTTTGGCTGTTTCAACTACCGGGACTATAACGCACCAGAAAAACACACATATCCCAAAGACTCTATTGGTGATATAAATGGCTTTAATATCCAAACTCATCAATTACCAACAGAAATTAATGAAGCTATCAAGTTAGTATTTGAACATTAATTTTGAGTAGGTAAGAAAGGATAATTATGACTAAAATAAAAAACACTGGTGCTGCAAATATGAAATTACTTGCAGAATTAAGCCGTGATAAACACCTGGCCGGAGCTGAACATAAGATTCCTCCTACTAAGGTGCAGACACAGCGCTGTCGAGAAATGTTTGCCCAGCTGGGCTATAACGATATGCCAAGAGGCATATATCGGAAGTTTCAGCAGCGTATAACAGAAGCATCAAAGCTTTCTCCAAAGGAAGCCCAAAATGCTTTTAGCCGTATCCTGTCGGATGCAGCTCGTGCATCCGGTGATTATCGGGAAGGCTTCCGGTATTACTACGGTCCAAATGGCGATCGCAGCAATAACAAGGCAAAAATAACCCCGATAAAGGCTTCTCCCAAAAAAGAAGTCATTATCGCACATGCAAACCCTTTTGAGTTTGCATGGAAAACAACCACAACATAAGAAGGAGACATGGGGACAGCATCTCGCTGTCCCTTAACTATATGAAAGATACAAAAAAACCGTCATTAGAACAGCGTTTATGGTCTGAAGGCAGTACGTGGAGCACTGCTCCTCGGAACATTACAATACCCGATAGCTATGCGGTAGCCTTTAACCGAGAAGGCCGGAAGATGTACACCACTCACGCCATTGATGAAATGGAGTCAGAAGTTGCTGAACTTCTGATAAAAAGGATGTTTACCAAGAATCATCTGAATGTTCCCATCGAAACAGTAAATAAGCTGATCCGTAGATATGAACTATCAGAAAGTAAGCGTCTAAACTGCAACTTCCGACTTGCCGAATATCAGGCTGAAGCCATCCGTTTAGCGGTAAGCTCTCAGCTAATGGTACTTACAGGCGGTCCCGGTACAGGTAAAACCTGTGTTATTAAAGGGATCGTATATGTGTTGAGAAGGCTTTTCAAAAGACCCCTTATGAAACTTGCTGCCCCTACAGGAAAGGCTGCAAGAAGAATGACAGAATCCGTAGGATTTCCTGCTTCAACTGTCCAGCGACTTATGGGACTCACTGAAACAGGCTCTTATGCGAAACCGATCTACGGCGATTTCATAATCGTTGACGAGGTTTCAATGCTCGACATTCTGACATTGGATAATCTTCTGAGGACATTACAGGACGATATAAAGCTGATATTTGTAGGGGATATAGATCAGCTCCCTTCCGTAGGAAGTGGTGCGATACTCCGTGATATGATCGAGTCTTTTGTTATTCCATGTGTGATGCTCGATGCTCCTCACAGACAGAAGGCTGATTCCCTCCTTTACAGCAATATCTGTACGGTTCGTAAAGGACATGATTTTCTGACAGAAGGTGATGATTTTCGTATCATCGATGCCGACGATACAACAGGTATTGAAGAAGCTGTAGATCAGTATCTTCACTATGTCCCGATATACGGGATAGATCAGACTGTTATACTTACTCCATGCAGAAAGTCAGGGCAGGTCTGTGCAAACAAGATCAATGATCTGATCCAGAAAAGAATAAATCCTTATCATGAAAAACCAAAGGATTCTATCAGAACTACAGTTACTGATAAGGAGGGAAATAAAAGATCATTCTGGCTTGTTAAAGGCGATCCTGTCATGCAGCTCATTAACAGAGAAGAATGTTCTAATGGAGATGTCGGAAAAGTGATCAACGTCAATAAAACAGGAGTGCTGGTGCGCTTCAGTGACTCTATGGTTTTCTACAAACCAAATGAACTGAATCAGCTCACTCTTGCATATTCCATGAGCATCCATAAAAGTCAGGGATCTGAGTACCAGTGTGTTATAACTCCCATTCTCAAAGAGCATGAGACCGTTGTAACACGCAATCTTATCTATACAGCACTGACTCGCGCCAAAAAGATATGCGTTCTGATCCAGGACAAAGATACTGTAAAAAAGGGCTTAAAGAAAGAAGCTGCGTCTTTAAGATACACTATGCTGTCAGAAAAAATAGAAACAGCATATCGCGTAAGACGCTGAATGCCTTGGACAAACTCCCAAAAAATAAAGCATCGACTTTTCACGGTCGATGCTTTTTTCTATGCTTTATTTTTCAATAAGGGTAGACAGGATATCCCGATCTACATCTGATGTCACAGTATCCTTATGGCTCAGAAGCCTTTTAATCGGCTTAATTATGTCCTCAACGACACTGACTGGTAATTGTCCCATGTACTTACCCTTAACCGCCTTAACGGGGATATATGGGTTATCAAAGAACCTTGAATCTGCTGACACTTCCCTATTATCTCCCATCACAAATATGTAACCTTCGGGGACGTTAAAAACAGCCTCTGTATCATACATATTTGTTTCAATCTCAGGATCAAGATAATCGCTTTCATCAGCAATAAGTCCGTTTATGACTACATAACCATCCTTAAATCTGATCTCATCGCCACCTATTCCGATTACCCTCTTTGCCATATACACGCCATTTTCATCAGACCAGAAATTGACTATATCGCCTCTCTGAACATCGTTGTTTACATACGCAAGGCGATTATAGAACACAGTGTTTCCGGTCATCAGTGTCGGCTCCATCGAAGCACTCGCGCATGTTGTAGCCTGTACCAAGCAAATGAAAAAGATCAGACTGACAAAGAACGGAACCATTGCTCCCACAACATCGTTAATGGTATATGCAACATCTCCACCAATACCGAACTTCCCAAGGATTCTCGCAAGGATAAACGGACTCTTTGAAGAATCTGCTCTTGCAAGATAACGATCCATGTCCTTTATGGTAAATTCCTTTCTCGGCACATCATCAACATAGACTGCCTCTCGATCCTTTCCGGCAGCATTTATTTTCATTATGATCTGTTCAAAGATCGAAGTTTTGTGTGCCCCTTCTAAAATCCGGTCATCCTCTTCCTCAGAGAGTTTTTCTCGGACGCTTCCTGACCCCTTTTTTTTTGTGCCTTTACGTCTTTTTTTCTTTCTAAGTTCTTCCTGTTCCTTTTTCTTCTTCAGCTCATACTTTTTATAAATCACTGCGCCTATCGCAAAAATGATAAATAGTGGAAGGAGTCTTACAAAAATACTCGGTTTTTCTTCTGGAACCTCATATGTTACTGTAGCGTCATATTTACTCACGTTTCCTGCAGGATCTGTCGCAACAAGCGATATATTATTTATTCCTTCTTTAAGTTCATATTCATACTTCCACGTATGATCGCCCTCAACTTTGATATCTGCGTCATTGATCGTAAACGTATCATATCCGCTCTCTATATCACCTTCAAAAACAATAGTCTTTTCATTGACTACAAGCCCGCTCATTTCCTTTGCAACCGAGAATACCGGTCCGATAACATCCTGTGTTACATGTTTACTAAAGGAACGCATATTTTTCGTATCCGGGTCTATCAGATATAACTGTATATCATTCTCTTCATTCTCGATCGGGATCGTAACATCATGCGAACCGACGCCCAAAACATCTGTCGTACTAACGATAACACCATTCACAACCGTCTGGAGCTTGTAAGGCTGATTCAATTCTGCAACAGCACCAATGCTGTCTTTATTCGTTATGGCAATATCATCAAATGAAACTGTCGCATTGGGATGATTAGCAACATTTAGAGTATATGTATGCTGTGCGCCCTCTATTCCTGAGCTTACACTCGGAACTACCGTTACAAGGATCTGAGGATGCATTTTTTCGTCAATATTGAGAGTAAACTGCCGATCTGCAACCGATTCCCTTGCAAGTTCCTGCATTGTCTTGGAATCACTCACAACTACATCTACGTTTCCGATATTTTTATCTGTCCAAGTAACAACAAGGTCATCATCCTTAAAATGCATGGAAAGACCTGTTATATCTTCCGCTACAGAAATATCTCCTTCAACTCCTACAAGTTCTTCGTATGAGCCTTCGACTTTTACTTTTACCTTTCCTATCTCATCAGAGGCTGTACTATTCTCCTCACCAGTATCTTCTGCATCCTGGTCATCTGACGATGGTATATCCTCAGAGGATTCTGCCCCGTTCAGAAGCTCCTCAAGAGAAAGTCCTTCTCCACTTCCTGACTCTATATGTACTTTCCATTCACCAGTCGGTACATCCTGTACAACAGCGACAAGTTCGCCCTCTTTATCTTTGGATTCAACAGTCTCCGTTTTTTCATCTTTCGGTGAAATGACAGTAGCCTTATACTTTCCCTCTTTTTCAAAGGATATGGTAAATTTCGCAGAATTGTATTTTTTATCTATCTTTACAGTGACGTCTTTTTCTGCCGCATACGTCACAGTCTGACTTACAAACGTACTCAGTAGTCCTAGACCTAGTGAAAAAATAAGCGTCTTTAACTTTTTATGCATGACAAAATTCCTTTCTTGCTACAGAAATCATAGCGTATCGTTTCTTTCTGACACAAATTTTTCTTTCTCAGCAGCAAGAATCCCTGCGGTAATAACAGGATACTCACGTCTATATGTCTCCTTTGAAAAGTGAACACCGTCTGTTGTTGAATAGCCTTCTTCTATCATATCGGTAAAGGTATCAATGTAAGGCAACTCTGTTGCGATAAGCTCTGCATTAAACGCCCTTACCTTATCATTTGTTATAGACTTATGGTATTCAACAGGATTCACGGACTGAAGGATCAGATCATACTTTTTACTCATTTTCGCATATTCTTCCTTATATCCTTCAATATTCGCAAGATCATTAATTCCAAAAGATGATATTACCTTCCATATCGTAATTTCGGGATGTGAGCTAATGATCGACTCTATCTTTGGTTCTGCTGTATTCTTTAGATAATTAAGCCCCTCTCCTACTTTCGCAATCACAAAAGTATTGGGGTAATTACTCATTCCGATAGTATGATCAAGCCCTACCGTTCTGCTGTCCCCTATATAGATGATCCCATACTTTGAAACCGGCTTTTTCTCGGCAGCCTGTACCGGTATATTTACAGAAAAGATATTAAACACAATAAAAAAGAGAACCATCGCTCGTATGAGTGACTTTCTCTTAGGTGAAAAAAACATGGTTGAAACCCTCCGTGTGATATGCAATTCTTTGTGTATACAACATACACTATCACATGGTACAGGCACTTTTAAATCAGAATTTTTTGACCTGTACTCAAATTATATTTGAAACAGCATATCTGCTTATGCTATGTTTACGACGAAAACAGAAAAAGCTTATTTTAAGGAGACAACATGTTAAAAAAACACCTTTGCCCTAACTGTGGCAAAAAAGTTGAAATAGATTGGCTGTCCTGTCCATATTGCGCATGTTCATTAGATCAGGAACAGGATTATGAAATCGAAGCTGATGATTCTGACGATGACGAATGGATAAATCTGGAGGAAACCGACGAAAATGAATCCATGGAAGATTTAACTGAATCTGAAGCACATGAGGACTCTGAAGATCCTGAAGAAGATAATGATTCGGAGGAAAACGAAGACATCGAAGTATATGATGATTCTGAGGAAGACGAAGATTCAGAAGGATATGAGGATTCCGAAGAAGAATACGTAGATCCAGAAGAATATGAGGACTCTGAGGAATATGAAGATTTCGAAGAGGACGACGATACTGAAGAAGATGAGGACTATGAGGACGATTACGAATATGATGACGAAGATGATGAGGATGACGAAGAATATGCGCATCCACAGAGACGAACAGCATCCAATTCACGACGTCCGGTAAAGAAAAAACAGGAATACGATCCAAACTACGATCATTATTATGACGATGTAATGCCGGAGATCAACGATATCGTACGAAGAACTCCTGGTGCGACACTTGCAAAGATCCTCGTTGCCGCAGCTGCTGTTATCGGAATCATTTGCTATCTGATCCTCACGTTAGGGTAAAGGAGAGTGCTACAAATGGACTTTTCAAATATAAAGATTCCAAGCCTTAAAAAGATCTTCGAGTTGGATTTTATGCTTGGGAGACATTTTTCAGTTCTTATCGCTGAAGATGCTCTTCTCTTCATTGCATCAATTGTTTTTATGGCCCTCACAATGAACCTTAAATTATTTGCCGTTTTCATCGTAGTATCTTTGTTCTATCTTTTTACGATACTTAACCAAATGGCTCTAATATCTAACGGAAACTACATCACTATCGACGGAACTGCTACCTGTACTGAAAGAAGTATTGAAAAGATACTCTGGCGTGAGATAAGCGGAAAAGCAAATATTATAATCGATGCAGATGACGGACATCAGTACATCCTTCCCTTAAAAGGGAAAAGGCTCCCAAAAGATTGTAAAGTCCGCGTATATGCCATTCTGGACTCTATCTATGAAAAGGACGATGATACATTTACTATCCCAGATCCTATCTACATTAAAAAAATCAAAAACTGATATTTCTCTTGAATACGATGCACTCATTTTATATAATGAGTGCATCAACTAAAAATTTCAGTTTTTCTCTTAACCGTTTCGGTGTTCAAAGTGAACACATGAAGCGGATTTTTTATTTTAAAGAAAAACTGGACAAGTTAAGGGAGTAAATTCCCGGAAAGAAGAGGTAAATTTATGCAGATACTTAAAGATGACGAAACAAGAGTGTTCGGAAAAGAGAGCTTTTCTGATCAGGTTGAACTCCTTTCAACTCTCGAAAGCTCAGAAGAGAGCAGATGGATCAACAGATCCATGTCACGATTGCTCCCAATCGACAACAATCCGATATGCATCGGATCAATAATGAAAGAAACTACAGTCGTTGACCGCATCGGAAGTGTTCCGATGAAGGTAAATATAAACAGTCCGGAATGGGCTGTTTTAGAAGAGATGGGCCGCACTCAGCTGGCTATTACGGCTCCATCCCCTTATCGCAAAGGGAATGAAACCTATGTCCTTGCGGACACAGCTGTTGCATCCGTAATGAGAAATGCGGGTTATGGAACATCAAAGGTTCTGAACTCGCTAAAGGAGACCAAAAGGCTCAAAATGATGGCTCCTGCAATAAAGGCCATCATCGCCAATGAAGGTCTGCGCTTATATAAGGGAGAAGACCTGACCCCCGATAAAAGCGGAGACAACAAGGTATATAACTATATATCTGACGGAAAACTCCGCTATCAGGGATCAAACCTGTATATTCCTTTCCCAATCCTTGATGCGATTGATGTCTTCAGAAAGACGCTCATTGACGGATTTGATGGTTATAAATATGTAGGAGGAACCGTATCGCACAAATTCACGGAATTTCTGTTCAAAGTGAATGATACGGATGCTCTTGATACGCTGAAAGATGTGTTTGAAAGAGCAGGTCAAAATATAGAAGGCTTTGACCTTTATATCAGAGTCGCTGCATCCAATACAGGTCTCTGCGGAACAAATTTGTATCCGCTCCTGTCCGATGGCAACTCTGCATTCTTAATTGAAAACCCGATCAAGATGGAACACAGAGGCTCTGCATCTGTAGATCAGTTCAGAGAGAACTGCCTCAATATCCTTGGGGCATTCAAAACAGCTGGCGAAAAGCTCTCATCTCTTGACGAGATCGAGATCATACATGCCGAAGACTGTTTTCTGAATGTCATTGAGGAGCTTGATCTTGCAGAAAGCACCTTCCTGGAGAAAGCTGAGATATTCGCAGCAACATTTCCGACATGCTCGGGGATGGATCTCTACTTCTCTGTTGCTGAAGCAATCGGAGATTATATAAGAGATACAAAGCCGTCTGCATTCAAGGCGGTAAAACTCCTTGAAGAGCTGTTCTATCTGGTTACAGGTAAGGAGCTGACAAAGCTCGACTGTAAGCGTAAAAAGGCAGAGAAAGCGGAGAAAAAAGAGAAGGAAGCTACTCCTTCAATTAAGGTTAAGGTTGTTGAAGCAGAATCTGTTTCTTCCATATCCCTACCCGAAGAAAAGAGCACTATCATCCTTGAAACTGAAAAAGAGAGCATAGCCGTTTAATTCGGTAATGCCACTCTGACAGAAAAAGGATACAGCCGATCCCTATGGGAAAGACTGTATGCTCTTATTGCATAAAAGTGCCGATAGCTCCCCCATAACTCATTAAAAAATGGAGTTATGGGGGAGCTATCGGTGATTTATTTTAAAAGCTGTTTCAAAATCTCAACAGACCTTTCTATGCGTTCCAGGTTTCTTCGGGCCTTATCCTTATCTACAATTTCTATATTTGACTTATTTGTTGTTTTCATAAGCCCTTCGGCATAAATCCGTATTACTTCATCTATCTCTTCTGGTTTTATTTCCTCTGCTTCCTTAAACGTTTCTTCAACCGTTTCTACAGATTTCTCTTCATACTTTTCTTCCGGCACAGTAAACCCTCTGTCCGATTCCCATGGTAAAGGAACATATTCTCTTTCATCAGAGTGATCATCAGAAAAATCATCAAACAGACCATTTGGATCATTTTCTGATTCTTCTGTTTCTTCTTCCGAAACGATTTCGGCCCTGAACTCCACTGGGACTATCGACGCCTTTTTCGTATCAGTGAGCTCGGCATTAGCCTGTTCTTTCTCCTCCTCTCTTTCCTGCTTTCTTAAAAGAAGGCTTATTTCTTGTCGTATATCCTCTGTCGTTAAAGTCTTAAGACTTCTTTCCTCTCCGTTTAAGCTATATCCGTTATCTCTGTTCAGTTCCTCTGTTCTCTTAACAAGCAGATCCCTCAGATATTTCTGATTATCTTTTGTCAGCTTATTTGCTTTTGAAAAAGCCGCATACGGATATGCCGGGGTATCTGCAAGCTCCTGTAATTCCGGAATAAGCTCATTCAGCTTTTCATATCTGTGGACAGATGATGCAGACCATCCAAGCTCTGCTGCAACCGCATCTCGCAATCTGCCTTCATACGCGCCTTCTTCTCCGGCTTCCTTTTCCTCTTTCATGATTTCTTCGAGATACTTTACGACTCTTGCCCTGTCCATTGGCGAAAGATCTCTGTTCAGTGTGTTTGAGAAGATCAGTCTGCGTCCTCTTACAAATCTGTTTGGCATCTCCGAAACGACACAGGATATCTTTTTACGTCCCAGATATTTCATCGCACGGTATCTTCTGTGTCCTGAGGATATCTCATATCTTCCATCCTCTTTTCTGAATACGGTTATTGTGGTCGTAAAACCGTCTTTCTCGATATTTCTCGCAAGTACTTCAATATTGTCCATGCTGAATATCTTCGCGTTATCGGGATTTTCATCAATCTGGTCGATCTCGATTTCCATCGTTTCTACAACTCCCGCTGATTTAACTTCGTCATCCAATGTTGCCATAGGCATATCACTCATAAAACCTTGCATAAGTATCCACCTTTCTATCAGTTTGGTCATGATTATAGAAATCTGTCCTTTACTATGTCAAAAAAACTTCTAAATTTTACTTCTGTCCCGATATAAATAAGCTTAGCGGCATATTTTGCATTATTATGCCTTTAATTATTGAATTATTATCACTATTCATATTTTTGTACTATTATTCTTAATTTAGTGGTATATTATTAATTATTAGACCACTTTTACAATTTTTTGTTCCCTAAAACACATCAAAAATCAGTTATTGAATCTGAAATCTACGATGTGCTATATTCGGCAGGGAATTTTACCGAAAGGAGTTTATTTATGATAATGGATATTGGTGTTGATGTTGGAAATTTCGACGTAAAAACCCAGCATTGCACTTCACCGAGCGGATATACCGCAACAAGCACAAAGCCGGAACTCTCTCATGATCATCTCGGCTACAACGGAAAGTATTATATTCCTGCTCTTGATGTCAGAATGGAATACATTGCAGATAAAACGCGAGATGACCAGGCTCTTGTTCTGGCACTCTTTGGAATTGCAAAAGAGATCATTTATCAGATCAAAACCCGCATTCATAAGGACAGCAACAACCGTGGGATGAAGATCACAACCTCCATGATGCAGGCACGGATCGATCAGGTAACAGAAATCACCCTCGGCGTAGGACTTCCTGTTGGCGATTACGATTCTATGGCAACAAGCCTTAAGGAATACTACAAAGAAAAAATGGGAAATGGTATCACATTCACATATGACGGATTCACTTTCAATCTTAAAGCACGTAAAGTTGAGGTTTATCCACAGGATATCCTTCCAATAATCACCAATGAACAGAGTGAACTCGCTAAGAGAAAGAGATACGTGATCGTTGGAATTGGCGGTCAAACTGTTGATGTAACTCCCATCATTAACAATATCCCTGACGTTCAGAGATGCTACTCCGATACCGAAGGAATCCGTGTTTTCTGTTCAAAGGCAATTGACGCATTAAAACGTCTAAAGTATTCTGTAAATGAAGGATCAATTATTGATATTCTTCGCGGTGAACCGGCAGATCTTCTTTCCGAAGAAGCTTTAAATGCCATCAACGAAACTGCACAGGATCATGCAAATCAGATCTTAAAAGCCTGCTCTGGGCGTAACATCTCATTTGATGAATATCCCGTTGTATTTTTCGGCGGCGGCGCACTCCTTTTACGCAAGTTTCTTGAAGCAAACCCTTCTCTCAGAAGATATGAGTTTATCGAGGACGTAAACGGAAACGCCAAATGCTATGCTGACTTCACCCGAGTACACTAAAAACGGAGGCAAATATGCCAAACGAAAAAGACGGAAGAAAGGTCTCATACGTATTCAGGGTTAATGACGATGAAGAACAGCTGGTAGCCAGATTCTTTGAGTTAAGCGGAAGAAAAAAGACCCATAACCTTTACATTGTTATCAAAGAGTTCCTTTCCAATACCGGCCTCGATATCGATCACTGCACAAACGAAGAGTTTAACGAGCTATTTAGCATAATCCCTCTTCTTCAAAAGGCTAAAACAAGTAATCCGAAACTTTCAGCTGCGCTTGCAAATTACCTTGGAATTAATAAATCCGAAGCTGTTTCAATCACAGACGAACCTATCAGTCCTAAAGCTTCTGAACATATTCCAATTTATACTAAACCGGATGCTTCAGTATCTTCTGTGCCAGAACCAAAGCCTAAAGAAGATCCCGAACCCAAAGCTTCGCCCGAAAAGGCAAAGAGCGATATCAAACCTACTGTTACAGCCCCGGAACCTGTTAAACCTAAAGAGACACCTGCTCCTCCCGTTGCCGCACCATCATCTCCGGCAGATCAGTTTTCTCCCGAGATGATGCAACAGTTCATGGCAATGATGCAGCAGGTACAGGCATCGCAAAGTTCTACAGGAATACCGACAGAAAATGTTCCTATCGATAAAGACAGCAATATAATTTCCTCTGAACCGGATGAAACTATAAGTGACGAGGGCATGAAAAAAGGCTTTGACGCACTCTCTGCCTTCGGAATAACACAGTGAAACCCATTAAAAAAGACACATTCTTTTACTGATACAAAAGAATGTGTCTTTTTTAATGTCAAAAAAACGTTGTTGAAACTCGTATACACCATACATTATACTTGCCTCGTCAAAAATCTGTGTTCACTTTGAACACCAAAAACTATATGAAACACATGGAGGTAAGTCTGATGATCTTTGACAAATTATCATCTATAAAATCCGGCACCAAAAATTTAATTGCCGGTACTCTGGCTGCAACTGATGTTGCACTGCTGAATGTCGTTAGTTCATTTTCCGCTAATAACACGCCTACAACTGCTACTACTGACGCTTTCCAAAAAGCATCTAATGCATCTAACACGTTAAAAAACGAACTATGGGCTACATCTAGATCTCTTTTTCCTTTAGCCGTTTTAATTCTCGCAATTTCACTACTCTTCACTCACGACGAAAAACGTCTAAAGCTTGAGATAAAACTTCTGATTGGATGTTGTGTAACATTCGCTATTATTTACTATGTTTCACAAGGCGCTGGTCTTGAAAATACAATTACAACCATTGTCGGATAATGAAACCCATAAGCTGATTTACTCACTTATCTGAATCCATATACTTTAGAAAAGGGAGAATAACTAAAACGATTCTCCCTTTTTCATCATTATTTTAGGAGGTTTTCATGCACTTTCTCTGTTCTCTAAAAGAACAGAAAAACATCAAACGAACGATTCTACTGTTAACTGTAACCACACTGCTCTACTTCTTATTCGTGCAGCCGTTACTTCAGCCATCATACTCGCTGCAAATAACTATCCCAGGATTTGTTACCGATGCGATTAATTTCGTATCAGACCCTGCCGGATTTATTACCGATGAGATCATCCAGGGTATTTGTACATCTATAAGCTCTGCAGTTGTCTCGGTAGCCAATGCGATTGTTGATGGTATGGTCGAATCAATGGCGCCGAGTACCGACCTTTTTAAAGAAAAAATAGGAGAAACATTATATAAGTCCATGATCTATGGTGGACAGATTTCCGGTATGACTCTCGCAACGGTAATCTTCTTTATTTCTCTTTTTCTCTTTTTCTTTAAGGGAATTACCATGAATCAGCAGGATAACCCTCTGAGGCTATGTCTTAGATATGTGGCTTCCATGTTTCTCTGCTTTAATGGTGAATCCGTTCTTGATGTCTTTCTGGATATAACAAATACTCTCTGGACTGAATATACAACAAAATTTTCAACAGATCTCCAAGACGCAGGATCGACTCTGAAATTTAAATATTTCATGGCAGGCGGTTTTCCTAGCGATGATAGTTATACAATTCTCGGCGCCGTTGTCAATAATATTACTGGTGGAGCCGTACTGAAGCCTCTAATCATGATAATCATTCTGATTATCACATGGAAACTTCTGAAAGGTTTTCTGCGTCTGTATGTTGAAATGGTCGAACGTTATATCGTCCTGATCATACTTTATATCTTCTTCCCGATGGGAGCTGCTACTATAACGTCCGCAGGTTCAAGTAATATCTTCAAGTCATATTTGAAAATGATCGCAGCAGAATCGTTCCTGTTGTTCTCCGGAATGATGATGATCAAGATATTCATCATTATGCTTGTAACCGGAATGTTCACAGAGTCTGTATTCAATTACATCTTCTGCATGGCATTTCTTCGAGTAATTCAGCGTATGGACTCATACATGAGTTCCATGGGAATCTGCGTTGCACAGACCGGTGCAGGACTTATAGACAACATTGGAGGAAGTATTCAGAGCCTCCTTCGTACAGTAAGCGGTGTTAATCGGACCGGAAGGCAGCTTGGAAACGCCATGGCGGCTGCTGGTGCCGCAACCGGCAATGTTGGTCTTACTACATTTGGTAAATCCATGGAAAGAGGTGTATCCGGCAATGCTGTACAGGTTCTGACAGGAGCAAATATCGGAAACCGTAAAGAATCTCTTGCCGCAATTGGACAGGGAAGATCTGCCGGTACTGTTCCCGGTTCTGCAAATGAAACTGAAGATGCTCTCCGCAACGCTCTCGGCAGACCTAGTGACAGAGATTCACAAAATGTCGTAAAAGCATTCAAGAATAAAAACATTCTTGAAGGTGCTAATCAGATGGCAAAAGATACCGGAATCGCCATCAAACGACTCGATCCCAACAACATCCGAAACGGCACTGTTCCGTATGAAGGTAAACTTGGTGGCGAAAAAGGAATTTCTGTTAAAGGTAATATTTCTAATAAATATTCAGACGGCGCCATGGATCTCGGAAACGGTTTATTCATGACTGCCCGTGCAACAGGTAATACCGATAACACCATTCCTCCAGACAGAGAATCCATAAATAACGCACTTGTCGCTAATGGAATGGGTGCTTTTAAGGATAAATTTTCAGCATCTGCAATTGATAGCGCAGACTATCTGAGATTCGACAAAAACGGTAACGCGATCCTGTCAACAGGATACGGAAAAGACAGGAAAAACATCGCAAAAATGGATACAAACGGTACTGTTAAATATAGTCAAACCTTTGCCTATGATGCTGCAATCACTAGGAGAATGGAAGCTTATAATGCCAATAATCCTGCAAATGAAGCAGATCCTTATAAAGATAACTTCTCTGGAAGCAGAAAGGATTCTCATAAAGATATTATCCCAGCTAACGGAAAAGACTCTTCCAAAGATAATATTTCTGTTAAAAGTACGAATTCTTCTACGGCTAATATCTCTGTTAATGGATCATCTAAGGATAAGTCCTCTGCATCGGCAATTAATAACGCCGATAGCGTAAAAATAGGCAAAAAGGGTGGCGAACTCCTGACTTCCTCCAATGGAAAAGACATGAAAAAAATGGACTCTTCTGGCACCGCTAAGTATAGTCAGCCATTTGACCTGAAAAAATCTGGACTAGCAGCAAACACAGCCTTTTCTGTTTCGGACAAAAAGATTGCCGCACCTTTATCATCTTCTGATGAAAGGAGACTTAAGGATCAGTTAGGAATAAGTTGGTTAGATCCTTTTAAGCAGCAAAAGAACGGTACTTTCAGTGCTCATGCAGAATACGCAGATGGTTCTGAAGGAATGATCACTGTCTCTGATAACATTGGAAATGGCAGGATCAGCAATTATAACATCAGTACCTTTGATGGGAACGGAGAATTATCCGTTGTTGTTTCCGACATAAACTCTACTATACCGATAAGATCAAACGCTTCGGATAAAAAAGAATCTCCTGATCTTGGTAATGATTCTAAAAAGACAGATTCCGGTTCCGAACCGGATGATGATGCACTCCCTGAGGATAATACTAATAATGACGATTCTCAAAATCCGGTGCCTGAAGATACACCTGATAACACTAATGTTCCAGTTAACGATGATAACTTCTCATATGACCATCCTGCCGATAACGCAGATGACGACCAGAACCGGACATAAGCATCATCAACACTTTGCAACACTATAAACCGTTAAGCGCCGTGATGCACTGCTCACGGCGTTTAATTATAAGAAGATAGAAAGAAACTGTATATGTCAGAAAACAACGACGGAAGAGATCCCGGACAGGAATTTGAAGATGATCTTCAAAAAAGTATAAATACTGCCCGGAATATAAAAAATACCGCTGAACAGCTTAAAAAGCTTAGTGAACAGACCAAAAGTCCTCCATCCGCTAATAAAAATACAACAAATACAAAAAAAACAAGCACAAATAGCCCTAAATCGGATTCTGCCGCCAAAAGCAAGTCCGCTCAAAAAGCTGCTGAACAGGGAAAAGCTGCCGGTAAAGAGGCCGGTAAAGCGGCTGCTCAGAAGAGCGGAGAAGCTGCTGCGACAGCAGGCGCAGAGGGTGCTGCTGCAAGTGCCGGTGGAAGTGCTGCCGCAAGCGCGGGTGCTGCAGCTGCAACTGGAGGAATCTCTCTCGTTGTACAGGCTGCAATTCTCGCTGCCAAAATAGCTATAGATCAGGTAAAAAAATCTCTTGAGTCTGATTCTGAAGATGGATCCTATAATTTCAAAGGTATAATCGGAATTATCTTTATCATTTTTTTGATCATAAGTGCTGCTGCTCTTCATAATGTACCGTCTGCTTCAAGTATTAACTATGAAGAAACACAGCATGGAAATCTTCCCGATGATAAGAGAGCTGAAAACAATGTCCGTTTTGATACCGCACATAAGATTAACAAAGACTGGGACGGAACTCAGCCTTTCCATCAGGCATCTGACGTTTATATTGAAGCAACAGAAACCGTTATTGAACGTGCATTTTATTCGGACGTTACACGAATTGTAGATGGTATCGATTCAACAGATATAGTCAGGACAATGATTGATTTTGTTAAAGAAATCTTTGGTGTTCCTACACACGATAAAAGTAAGACCGCTAAGTATCTTTACAATAATGTATATCCCTATGCCAAAAAAAGAGATGGCGGCTATTATTCGGTAGGTGATTTTCTCGCATCTTATGGATTTGACGGTGGTTCCAATGATGCTTTTGAAAAAGGAAACTATACTGCTATTCCTACAGAAGACCTGTTTAACGATGTAAACTATTCTGAAATATTTGCTGTCATAACACAGGGAAGTAAATATTCTACAGATATAATAAAACTTGATGATTACATTAACCTTTTCCTCTCAAAGCAAAGCACTCGTTCACGAATGCTTGAACTTAAACTCTCTGATCCCATATTCTTTGGCACATATGAGGAGGACGACGGAGAAGACGATGAAGGTAACCCCAAAAAAAAGACGATCAAAGTTGAGACAGATGATCCTAACGACGATGAACTAAAAAAATGCGACGAAGTAAAATATTACTATAAGATCACTCTTGCCCCATATGGTCTTGCTGACCTCTATCAGGTAGCAAACGGACTCTGTGATTCAACTGATAATGAATGGGGTCTTGGCGATAACATTTCAGAATGTGCTAATAAAGCCGTAGAAATAATGCAACAGCCACGTGAACACTTTGAAAAGTTCAAAAACAACGTTGACTTTCTCGACTATACAGAAAAATATGACCGGACATTAAACAGAATGGATAAAAACGGGGATGGAAATATCTCCGAAGATGAAAACTACCTCGGACCTGCGTATAACGAAGACAGAAATTCTCATAGCCCTCGTCTGCGTACCTCTGAATTTCACGGACATCCTGCAACCCCAGGAAAACCTAACAGAACTACTACAGGCAGAAGCTCCTGGTACTACATTGATATTGATGACATGATAGATATCCGCGATCTGATAAAGACTGTTTCAGAAGGAACTGATGATGGTGGAGATATTGAAATGCCAGACATCGAAGTACCTGAAGATATAACTTCTCTCCAGATATACCAGGCTCTCTTAGAAGCTGGATACAGCGCCGATAAAGCTGCTGCAATGGCTCTTGCATATCACGTTATTGAACCGCTCTATGGATCAAATTTCGCTGTTGGAGTTATGGCAAATGTACAGGAAGAAGGTAATAATGGACAGATCGAATATGAAAATACGAAAGCATACTGGCGTAAGGCATCTCCTGAAGTTAAAGCAATAGCCGGAACAACACTTAGGCAGAATGGTCCAGAAAAAGTCCAGACACTTCTTACTGGCATCCCCGCCGGAACAGAAGGAATTGGAGTCGGTATGATCCAGTGGTCAGGAGGACGAAGAGTTCAGCTACTGAACCTGTATAATTCAAGCGGACTCGGCAGCGATGGAGACTTTTCACTGTCAGACTGTATGCAGATAGAAATTTCCATGATGGTTGCAGAATTTAAGGGTTCATATAGTTTTGTTCCATCTACAAGCGCTGGAAAAAGTCCTGCTGAATGTGCACGCAATGTCTGTCTCAATTATGAAATACCCGCACATAAATTTGCCGCAGCAAATACCCGGGCACAAAATGCCCGTGATATTGTTCGTGCTATTCAGAATGCTGATGATTATAAAGGCGATCAAGAAAACAATATTGACTGGTAAAGGATATAAAATGATTTCGAAAAAACTACCAACCAAAAAACAGGCTAAACACAAGAAAGAAACAGATAACAAAAATACCTCAACTATATTTCTAAAAATTGGACTAGTAATGATCGGTATCTCTGTCGTTATTATTGTTCTTTGCTGCCTTCGATTAAAAAAAGATCTCTCTGATATAGACGCAAAAAACAAAATGGCATCAGTCAGTAATAACTCCTATACATCTAAAGAAAATGTAACGACTGACTTTGAAGCAATACTTGATAATCTTTCTTCAGAAGTTGACACATTACCTTTTGAAGAAATCGAAGCGGCAGATTCCCACGAAACCAAATGCACAAATGCAGAAGCCGCCGACTGGAAAGCATACGATGACGAATCTGAGCCATGGAATACTTATCCCTATTCCTTTAGTGAAATGCCCTATGATGGTGCAACAAATGTCATAAATCAGATTATGAAGAAAAAAAGGTATAAAGAAGCAACATTCGTAACAGAAGTTCCTTCAAACAAGGAAGATGAAAAGCTCTATATTTTTTACTTTGGCGATGATGTATGCTACACAGTTGGACAGAGTACTTACTTTAATGTCGGTTTCGCAAGTAAAGACAATTCCGGAACGATATATAACTACTATGTACTAGGAAAATCCGAAGAAGAAGTTGACCAGATCTATGACGATTATGCACATATAGATCGTTCAGATAACGAAAATCACTTCATTATTTCCGAGAAAGTAAATTGAACGAAAATTAGTACACGAAAACAACGACGCTGGGCGTAAGCTCAGCGTTTTTGTGTTGAAATCGACATATACGCCAATCTATACTTACACTTGTACACAAAATACACAAAGGAGGTTCTGCTTGTCTAATAATAGAAACGAGGAAGCTAATGTTTTCCGTATCCCAGATAATGTTATTTCTTCGAAGCGTATTTTCACATTTCGAAGAAGAAATCTCATAGAAGGAGCAATTTTCTCTCTCGTAGTTATTGCGATCATTTTACATATCCCATTTGTTCCGAGAGTAAAGACAATAGTTACCATCGTTCTTTCTCTTGTAACAATGATGATCAATCTTCGCGGCATAAAAGGCATGAGCCTTACTGAATTTTTTGCTGCTATCAGATATTGGACAAAGAATCGCTCCATTTATCATTTAAGGAGTGTCAATAATGCAACCAGAAAGAAAAAGACAAACGGCAAGATCGCTGCACAAAACGAAAGCTATGCCGAAAAGATCGTCCGTTTCGGAAAAGCCAAGTTCAAGGAAATCCGTAACGCATAAATCTAAGAAAAAACGTTTGCCAAAAAAAGAACCTTTACGGGCTACAGACAATAACGCTTTTACAACACTTCTTTCATCAACCGCAACAAAAAGAAAAGATGAGCTTATAAATCTTGTCTCCGAAAAATATAAGTCGGCAATGTCTCATCTCGATCTAAAAAATCCTGTCTCAAAAGAACTTCTTGAAAGAATAAAATCTCTTTCTTTTGAACAAAACGATGAAAAGGAAATGCAATGGTCTCAAGATTTTACGGAAGTAGACTGTGTAATAGGTAATACGATCTTTATGAACGATGGCAGAGCCATTGGAGTAATGGAGATCCTTCCTATCAATTTTTACAGACGAAGTGCCCATGAACAGAATATTATTACCGGATACTTTCAGGAATTGTTCAGAATCGCTCCTGTAAAGCTGCACTTTAAGGTTCGTACAGAAGAAGCGAGTATTTCAAAGACTATTTATACGATCCGTAAAGCAAACGCCAAAGAAAAAGATCCAAAAGTACTTGCCATGGTTGACGAATACATCAATCACATAAAAAACATGCAGGCAAGAAACACTCTGAGTAAGCGTTTTTACCTCTTTTACGAATATGAAGGAGAATACGACGGACACAAAAGCCGGGATAAAAAAGAAATTGCAACCACAATGGCAATTACTAAAAACGACCTTACAAATGTCTTTATACAGTCAGGCAATCTCGTCGTCGAACCGGAGAATCCCGCACAGCATGTTATAGATATACTCTATCGCTTCTACAATCCAAATACATCAAAGGAAGAACCGATGGAGGCAAGGTTCAGCAGAGTGAACTTTGACAAGGAAAAGTATAACAATAGCGTTTCTTCTAATGACAGAAAAGATGTCTTTGATACTGACTATTTTGCCCCAAAAGGTCTTAATACCCGTCATCATGATTTCATCATTACAGACGGACAGTATCAGACTTTTCTTGTATTAAGGGATAACGGCTTTCCTACCAGTGCCTATGCTGGCTGGGTTGATTCTTTGGCAAGCGGACAGGGAATTGATATTGATATTGTCTCAAATCGTATAAGTCGTGATGTTGTTCTCGGCTCTTTAAAACAGCTAAACAGAATTAACCGAGTTAGAGCACAGAACAAAGTAACAAACGTTGAAAAGTACAACGAGATCATGTCAACGGTTGAAAATATTGACTATATAACAAGTCGTATGCAGCATAACGATGAAGATGCCTTTGATGTCATGATCGTTATCACGATCCGCTCAAATTCATTCAAGGACATGATCTATACCCGTAACTCAATAGTGAAGGCAATGAAATCTAAATCCCTGTATATGGATGACTCCTTCATCAACGCAACGAAGCTGTTCAGGATGGTCACTCCGGGAATTAATATTGATAATTCCCTTTTCCGCAAGTATTCACATAACTTCCTTACGAGTTCAATGGCAAGTCTTTATTGCTTTACTGCCTATGAGCTTTTCGATGAAACAGGTTTTGTTATGGGCGTTAACGCATCAAACAGCACTCTGGTATCAATAAACAACTTTAATACCAAACGCTATTCCAACGCTAATATTCTGATCATCGGAACTTCCGGTGCAGGTAAAACATTCACCGAGCAGATGCTTGCATATCGAATGAGAATGACCGGTGTAAGAACACTCTTCATTCTTCCGACCAAAGGACGAGTCGACTACTTCGGTGGCTGTCAGAACATGGGTGGAACATTTATAACGTTAGATCCCTCAGGAAATAACAGCGTAAACATCATGGAAATAAGACCTGAAGTTAAGCCTGATGAAGCTGAATATGATTCAACTGACTCTGACCTTGGCGATATCTCAAACCAGTCACTGTTATCAAGTAAGATCACTTCTGTAACAGTCTTTCTTCAGCTCCTTATGGGCAAAGATGAAATGACACTTGAAGAGGAAATGAAGCTTAATGTCTGCCTTAAGGCTGTCTATAACCGCTTCGGCATTACAAATGATAATAACTCCATTTGGAAAGATAAGAAAAAAGGAATTATCAAAGAAATGCCGATTCTCGAAGATCTTTATAACGAGATAAAAGATGTCAAGCTTCTGAATCGAATCCTAGTTGTACTTGAAACGGTAGTTCACGGAGATTATTCATCTCTTAACAAGCAGACCAATGTTGATCTCACTAACAAATACATTGTATTCGACATCGATGATACCCGTATCGGTGAGCGAATGTTGCCTGCGTTCCTGTATGTTGCTTTCGACTGCTGCTATTCAATGGCAAAAGAAAACCTTACCAATCGAGACGCTATCTTTATGGATGAGGTTTGGCGAATGATGACGAATGAAGCGTGTGCAAAACAGGTCAAACAGATGGTAAAGCTAATCCGTGCATATGGTTCTTGCGTATGCATGGCTACCCAGGACATAGAAGATTTCTTGGGAACAAATTCGGAATTCGGAGCATCCGTAATCAATAATACTGAGCTTAAGATATTCATGAAGCTCACGGATCGAGAGGTTGAGACTGTTGATGCATTGCTCCACTTTTCTGATGAGGAAAAGAAATACCTAAGGCAGTTACATCATCAGGGAATGATCTTTGCAAACAGTGATAAGGTCATATGTAATATGATCGCAACAGACAAAGAAATACGCGCATTCACAACAGACGTAAATCTGAGAAGAAAGTTTGCTGAAGAAGCCAAAAGAAAGAGAAAACCTGCTAAAACTCAGAAAAGAGCCGGCTAATCTCAAATAATGGTACTTTTTGGAAATCTGTGACAATTTCGCTACTAATATACGACATTCTTTTAGAACGAATACTCTCTTTGCATTAACCCGGACAATTTTTTAAGAATGTCCGCTTTATCCAAGTTAACCTTTTGCAAATATTAAAATAATAGCTCTTTTATTCGTTAACTACATACAAAAATACACTTAGTATATTATTTTACCGTAAGCCGTCATTTATTTCGATTTTATGCCCAATTACACATTACTCTCGGACATTTATCGGTTCTTTGTCATAGCTAAGACAAAATGCTTGCACTATTTCGCTTTTAGACGGCACTATCTTATATTCTGTTTTAATAAATATGTTTTTATAAACAATAAATATAAATTTGTACAATTTGGAGGAGAAAAAATACCATGGAAGAACTTTTAGAGAACGGAATTACCGGTAAAGCCAAGATTATCGGTAATATTACAAATAACTTGGGATGTATGTCCTATAAACAGGCACAATTTATCTGCGGCACAAATCAAAGTACTGACAGCGCACTAAACTTTCTGAAAAGGAATCGAATCTGCAAAAAGAACAGCGCCGGCGATCTCATTTTACCTATCGAACAGGGAAAATATGAATCTGAAACAATAGACTGTATCTGGGCAATGCTCAGAAAATCAATATATATGGGCATAGACGAGAAAAAGCACATGGATACTGAGGCAATCCAGTATGCCTACCGGCCTACAAGAGATATCCGTATTTCTATGAATAGAGATGGCAAGTTATACCTTTTCATCTTCCTTACCGAAAAGGAAGCTGCAACTATTCTATCGGATCTTAAGCTGATGTATCCTGAAGAAAAGGAACACGTTGCTGATGGAATCCAGTTCTGTTTCTTATTCAGAGAACCTATTGTAATGGACATCATCAAAGAAGTTGGCTTTCCTCATGCTCACAGACTTATGTTTCTAAAAGGTGAAGCTACAGAAGTTCCAACATTCACGGTTCTGAAGGCTAAATAAATCCCCTTTCCAGTTAATCCGAAAGCGGAGAAAAGAGCAGGATCAGACACCAATTTCAAGTGTACTTGGATGCAGAAGCAGACACCAAATCTGATTCATATTAAAGAGCAGACAACCCCTTTATATTTCTTTTCAAAAACGACAGAAACAGACACCAAATTCAAATCTCTAATACAGTATGAAAACGGTGTCTGGATCTGCCAAAAACAAAATCAGAAATAAACACCAAAAGAATGCATAAAAAACTGATAAACTCGTCTTCTCTCAGCCTATGACCGCACGGGGTTGGAAATTAAGCAGGCTGGAAACCCTCTTTTCAGAGTGATATTTCAGCCATCTGCGCCCCGTACTATCTGTGACCTATTGATCAGCTCCCTGAACTGACGTAAATTACAATAAAATAGCACGAAGGATCAAATGACGTGAAAGGGAAATATAAACCAAACTATACAGAACGTTACCGTGGACTCATCATTAAAACCATTCTCTCCTGTGGCTTTGTCCCCTACAATGCGATTGAGGTAATGGAAACACAAAGCCCTCGTAGTGTAAAGAAAGCTATAAAAAAAATGATAGATGAAGGGATATTGATAAAGCCCTCCGTCGTTAACTCTCGTAAAGTGTACCGGTTAGTATGCTTTGCAAACTACTCGTCATCAAGAAATCTGTTTAAGAATCTCGATGATAGTTTATTCGAAGAATACGAATCTCATGGAAAGGCTGATCTAAAGCATGCCCGGTATAATGCCGGTGGGGATTCTATGAGAGTTATAAACAACTGCTCTATGAAAATCCTCATGGGCAGTCTTGGTATGACTTCGCTTACGAATACTTCGCTTGCCGAAATTGATATTCAAAAGGATACTCCGAGATATTACACAGCACGTGAGATCAAGAACATCGTAAATTATGAACCAACCATTGAAGAAGAATATAACCGAACCAGCAATAAGTTTTCCAAGAAGATAACAACCTCAAGGGTTACTGGTGTCTTGACTTCTCCGGGGGGGATTTATTCCATATATAACTTTGGTCCCAGTCTGCCCTCTAAACGGTCAGGCGAATACAAGTGGAAAGCATATCTGCGAGATATTCTCTCCGAAAAGGGAATATCATCCAGGCTTTCAAACAATATGATCCTTTTCACTGATACTTATGAGAAACTGAGCTCCCTCTTTACCGGAAGCACTTCTGTGAAAAACGGATTTGAATCTTTACGTCAAGCCTATGGAGACGGGTATATTTTTGCTCTGCCATTTGATAAGAACGGAAAAGATATGATCCGGATCATGACTATGAAGGAATGGAAAACAATCATCAAAAACACTTTTCCCCAAAATATTGTCTTTGATGTTGCTGATAAAGAATATACCTGTGATGCATATGGTTCTCAGAGCGGAACATATATATTGATATTCATGATTCCTGACTTACTGAAACTTGAAAGATTTATCATTGACGCATCATCGTCTCCTGAGTCATTGCGAGAAAAATTTTCCATCTTCTGCTTTGACTTTCAGAGGGACTTCCTTGCTTCTGTCGCAGGAGACTTCTGCGAGATACGTTCACTGGAATTTGAAAAGTACAAAAAACTACTATTTAGAAACAATTAATATTAATTTGAATTAAAGGAGATATTTTGACAAACTTAGATTTTGAAATTGAAGAGAACGAAACTTGCAACGGGATCTTCTATTACCCACGATTTAATCATCCAAACACAGAGCTGCTTTCTCATTTCCTCGCAAGAGATATTATGCTCTATCCACATGAATATCTGACTGCTATCCGCAACGCGAAGAATAATCTTCCCGGAAAGATCGGTTTTGTTGGCCATTCTTGCCAGATTAAATTTTTCTCCAACGTCACAAAAATCGAGAACATCATCAACGGACTTCCTACCGGCCTGTGCTATGAAATTAAGACCGATGAACTATATGATCTTATTATCAAATGGCGCGATGAAGTTCAAAAACTTTCCGATTCTTCAAACTCAGACACTTACTTCACCGATACTCAAATCGCAAATTAACTTAGTGCCATTATTGCACTAAGTTCAAGATAATAATGGATAATGATAATAATAAAAACAAAGATAACAGGTCTGTAAGAGACAGAATTATTTTAATTATCTCGATTGTAATTTATGTTGGACTTGTTTTTCTCGGGTTATATATTGCCTACAACACCTTTCTTGTACTAAAGGCAATATTTCATTTTCTCGATGAAATACCTGGGGCAATAGAAGGATTTACAGATTTACTCAGAATTGGAAGTGGAAACTAACTAAGCTAGACTTTTCAAAACTTAACATAGTGCCATTATGGCACTATGTTAGTTCTTTTTACTTTGTGCCATTGTGGCACTAAGTTAGCACTTTTCACTTAGTGCCATTATGGCACTAAGTTGGAATGGAATCGACACAGTTTTTTTACAGGCCTGATTGCTCATTTTGGTTTGGAAACAACATTTAGAGAGGGAAACCGGAGATGAATATATTCACGCGGATCAGTAAATATGAAGTAGTTATAGTATCAAGCATAATTATAGTAGTAAACCTGGTTGTTGGATTTTTTATCAGTAAACCTTATGTCAACACCTTAAAGACAGCTAATACTGAGACTACAGCCGTGATCAGCGAATTAGGCGGCAAAGTTGTAAAGAATGGAAGTCAGAAGACCTATTATTATACTGCGTATACATTTACCGATAGTCTGGGAAAAGAACATGTAGTACACGAAAAAGGTGAATGTGCTTTAATCGGTATATTACTATATAGAAATGGGCAAAGTGTAAAATTATGGTACAACATTGAATCTGGTGTGTGGAGAACACATTACACAGATTTAAGTTATGGTGTCACAATATTCTGGCTTGGATTATTTTTTATTCTTGGAATAATAATATTTATTAAAGGATTAGAGGGTTTCAAAGCAGAGACTTGAAACCGTGGGTTTTCTCGCCCGTTATGGTTATAAAAATGGGGCTGCGCACTAATTACAATTCGTGCAACAGCCCTTAAATTATTTCTGATATTTATTCTTTATCGATTCAAGATAAATGGTAAACTCTTTTTTTATATCATCAAAACTCATATCATCCGGGAAATAATTATGTAGTTCTTTTAATGAAAACGTTAACTTTTCTTTTATTTTTGGCTCTGATATTGCTAATGCTTTTAAAGCCTCCTTTGTGATCGTATTCCCGTTATCACTATATTCCTTAATCTTTTTTGATAGTTCCGTTGTTATCACAATTTCATTTGATTCAACTGCATCAAGTATTACTCCCTGTTCTTCCTTTGATAATCTTGCAATCGGATCTGCGCAAACAATACCTAATTCTTTTCTATCGATCATATCCAAAAACTTAGGAAGAAGAGAAGATAGTTTTATCAGTCTAAAGTAACTTCTTTTTGACTCTCCTGTGGAAACCTGCTCGTATGCCGATAAACCTTCTTTTCCCTGATGCTTAAGAGCATTATTTAAGGCATTATAGGATAATATCTTCTCAGAGAGTCTCATGTTTTTTCGACCAACAAGATTTGTTTCTGCCATTACGATTGTTGCCTCATCGTCATCATATTCTCTTATAATAGCCTTTATACAATTTTTGGTATCATCACCTTCGTCTAATAACTGCCTGTATACTTCTGTTCTTCGATGTCCACTGATAATTTCATAATTTCCATTTTCTTTCTTTCGGACAATAATAGGGCTCGAAAGACCATTTAACTTAATACTTTCTTTCAGTTCCCTAAAATCATCATCATCAACAACTTTAAAAGTATGCTCTGCAAATGATTGTAATTTTGAAATATCAATATCAACAATTTTTTCGTAGTTATCATCCTGTACTGCGTCTGTCTTTTCATCATTCTTCATTTCATTGCTAACTGACTCAGCTAAAGGATTGTACTGCATGCTCTGCTCAAGATATTCTCTCGATTTTGAAACTGCACGTCCAAATGCTGCACTTCCACTCGGTATGGTTTTACGCTTGCTCATTCTCTAAAATCTCCTTTACCAATGCCTTATACGCCTCTGCAACCTTTCCATCGGGTTCGTACCAAAAAATACTATTGCCATAAGCTGTGGATTCTGCTGCACGTACTGAATGTGGGATATGTGTCTTGAAAACAGGAAATTCCATTCCGAAGTTCTCTTCAACTCCTTCAATCGTACTTTTATTAAAATTCGAATTTGCCTGAACAAGAGTGAAGAGGATTCCACCAATCTTTAGATTCGGATTGAGGTCATGTCTTTTGGCTCTCTGTATTGTCTCTACAAGCTGAATAAGACCTCGTGATGAAAGATAGTCAGGCTTGACCGGAACGAAAACTTCATCCGCAGCAGCCAGTCCGTTGTTTACGATACTTCCGAGTGTAGGAGGGCAGTCGATCAGAATATAATCATATTTATCCTTAAGAGGAGCAACAAACTTCCTAAGAAGTGTTCTGATGTCCACATAGTCAGTCACTGTCTTAAACTTCACTTCCAGACCAGAAAGAGTAATATTGCATGGAACGAAATCAAATGAAATCTTTTCCGTCTCAGAGAGCTCTTCTTCGTGATGTCTGATCAAAGCTGCATAATCGACTGATTCTTCATCTATTATCTGATGGATAGCATCGACAACCGTATAAGGCTCTTCATCGGGCATAACTATTCCCAGGCTAACTGATGCCGATCCCTGTGCATCCCAGTCAATAAGCAGCACCTTCTTTCCTGCCATAGATAACCCGGCACTGATAGAAACTGCCGCAGTCGTTTTTCCAACTCCCCCTTTTTGATTGACAAATGCAATAACCTTTCCCATTTTCTCATTATTCCTTTCTTTAATCTCTTTTTCCATGACCATCGCCAAACTATCCCTATCATTAAGATCCATTCTTAACTTTGTAACCTTGCCATTTGAATCCCGATCTGCATTATTGGCTTTTATAAGGATCCGTGTACGATCTTCGATTTCCTTAACCGATGGCATCAAAATGTTTGCTTTAAAAGCTGGTGTTCTTGAATATCTTCGTAAACCATGCAAAGAAGCAATCCTTTCAATTTCTGAATAATCCGGATACTCTTTTAGGTATTCATCAAAAAATCTCAAAACTATATTCTGATCAATTTTTGAAAAATCAAAATTCCTCAAAATAAGTTCCATATCTGCCAACGGAACAAACCAATTTACCTCACCCTCTTTTACCTGCCTTTCTCTTAATTCGCATAGCATAAGTAGACAGGCTTCATATAAACGGAATGAATATGTTTTTTTTACTCTTACAAAATCTTTCAGATTCCTTCTATACACAGCTGAAAGCCCTTGGATCAATTCTTCGCATTCTGATGTAAAAATAACTCTTATACTTCCTCTAAGATATTCTACTTTCCTAAATACCTTGGATTCTGTTTTTATATCATTTTCATCTCCACATATGAAAGTTAACTCTGACAAGCTTACTAAAGCATTTCGGATAGTTATTGATAGTCCATGTGATACAGAATTTAGCAACTTTCTATATTCGGTTTCCGTAAAAAAAGAGCTTAAGCTTCCCGACTCATCATGCGATGCGAATGCAGTGGCGATCGCCAGTAATCTCAATTCTGTTATACTTGGATTTTTCTTTAATCTCAAAAGTAAAGAACTATTTTTTAAATTAATGAACTCCATATCCGCCTTTTCAAAAAAATGAACCTTAATCCTAGATTATCTTACGATTGTTCCCAATAATACTTACCCCTTATAAAATTGATTATAACTGAAAAAATATCTGAGTCAATGAATCTTGTATATGTATACAGAGCTGCAGATTTTTCTACAAAAAAAGATCCCGGCGCAAGGCCAGGACCTCTAAACTAATTTTTTGAAAATCTCTTTTCAAGCTCATCAAAATCATAATCCCGTTCTTCGAAGTTACTGGAGCTTTGTTTTTTAGATTCTTTGATCTTGCTATCAGCATCTTCATAATATTTCTTAGTTAGGCAATCGATCATGTAACTAACGCCATTCCTTACATGTTTCATAGATTTGATATAAGCATTGGCTTTTTCTGCATTCTCGATCTTTCCTTCTGCAGCATTGAGAATCTTAATCGCTGACTTTAACGAAATCTTTGGCTTGAACATTTCTCGTACCTTTTCGATATCTTCATCAGAGTAGCAGCCAGGATCAGGGATCTCTACAG
>JNJK01000030.1 GCA_000701625.1 Lachnospiraceae bacterium MC2017 | reverse complement strand
TTAGACCTTTTCTGTAAAGATTTGTATGTAACGGGTTGATAACACAGGTGGTCAGACCTTTATCAATGAGCGAACCGAGAAGATTGAGTGAGTAGTGACCGGTAGCTTCAAGACCTACTTTTATTTCGGTCTTATCATCAGTCACAGAGAAAATCTTCTCATACAGCTCATCAAAGCCAGCCTTGTTATTCGGAATCGTAAATACCGGATATAGATTATCGGCTTCTGATCCCAGGATGCAGCAATCGTGTTTATCCTTTGCAACATCGATACCAACATAGATCATACACATGATCCTCCTTAAAAGTATTTGACGCTGTATTGGATCCACAGTGCTCTCTGCCGATGTAACCTCGTTCTACATAAACCGTCATGCGGTATCTAACTGATTAACACTTTGACAAAGAGGCTGTGGTTGGAGCCTTTCTGTAACCGTCTATGCGGTAGGAGTAAAGAACCAATCCACAGCATCTTCAACAGCATACCCTATGCCTAAGAACAGGTAAAGAATGGGTATGACTATATAATACGAGGAGATTATTATGAGGTGTTTTTTGAACAGAACAATACGCAACATTGCAGTTGTTGTCTGTCTTGCTTTAATATTTTGTGAAAGCGGATTTTCATCTTCGATTGCGCTGGCGCAGGAAGTGGTAACAACGTCTCAGAATGATAATGAGTCTGGAGTTGATACCGGGAAAGTTAGTAGTTGTGTTACTGCAAATGATAATTATGAATTAGGTATTGACGCAGATGAGATAGAGTCTTATATATATGCCGAGAGTTTTCGAAAGATTGTAAAAAATAATTTGTACTTAACAAAAGATGGAAAAAGGATGGCGATTGATCCTTCAAAGGTTGAGATTACTAATATTCAAGAACAGCATATCGCAAGTTCTAATGATATAAATCCAAAAGATGATAATGCGATCGAAAAGGCATTAGAGATCGAAGGTAATAAACTTACGATTTCATTAAAAACTGAGATTATGGAAGAAAATGGCAACACAGCAGTTGTTACGGGTGAGGGTAAATTAAAAGTTGTTGAAACTGCCTATAATGTTTATGCAAATGAAATTGAGGTAGAGGTGCATGAAGAAATTATTTCACCTACAGGACAAATAATACCAAACAGTACATATAAGGAAACTATAAAGTGTTTGAAAGAGAAGCTTTATGCACAAGAGAACAATAGACCATTAGAACGTTATAGAATTGGTTCTAAGAGAGGAGAAAGATTTCGTATAAGAATATTTGACGCAAATGGAAAAAAAGTAACTTCCGCTGAAATTGATGATTTTTTTGAAAAAATTCGTCCAGGGGACTTTATAAATTACTCATTTGAATGGTATATTCCAGAGGATTATGAGTATGTTGATGATCCATATGATGATAAACCTGGTGAATGGATAGGTACTGGTGGAAGGACCCATTATTACTCTTCTATGAAGAGAGGGCATAGTCCGATAAAATTCATTGAGAGTGATCAATCAGGAGAGAATCCTGATGATCAATCAGGAGAGAATCCTGATGATCAATCAGGAGAGAATCCTGATGATCAATCAGGAAAGAATCCTGATGATCCGAGTATTCCCCAAAACGATTATACTTCATCAGAGTATTTGAAAACGGTAACGGTCGGTGGCTATAAAGTAACATATCCATTAAAAATCACATTTACAGATTCGAAAAAAGCAAAGCTGCCAGCTGGAAGTATTTCTGTAGTTGGTGCAGAAGGAAAAACATATTCTGTAGACAAGGTTAAGCTAAGGAAAGCAACCAAAGTTGGTACTACGACATTTAAGTTAACTGTAAAAGGCGCGAGCAAAGAAGATAAAAGGTTCTTAAAAAAGTATAAGTTTGATATTGAAATAGTTCCTTATAATGTTAGTGCATCAAAGGATAATATTTCCAAAAAAACAAATAAAAAAGGAGAAATAAAAAAAGTAACCATAAATGGTATAAAGCTTAAAAAGAATGAGTTTAGGATTTTTGGATCGAGGCTTGTTTTTGATGGTAGATTTAAGGGCAGCATTTCAGTAAATTAATATTCTGTTTTTACGACATAGATTATGGTTGTTAATAAAATAAGTAATGTGGGATTGGCGATGCCAATCCTGATAGGTCTGGATAGAAACCATATAATTGTTAGAGAGGTCCTGCTTTAGTGGACGATTCAAAAAAATGGGTTGTTTGTGAAAGCAAACAGCCCTTTTTTGTATAAAAGCACAAACATCAATCCATATCGTTGCTTTACAGTAACAAGCATATTAAAATTGTGTAGATTGTGTGAAATGTATATTGTATTCATGGAAGCTTGCAATTATCCGGTAAAGAAATGATGAATGTAACTGTCAGAACTCTGAAGGCTCTTGAGCAGTTACTGATGGATTTAAAGAAAGGAGGATTGAAAATGCAGGGAGTAACATTGATCAGTATTTTCATTCTCCTTTTTGTCATATTTCAGGTTCATCATAATGTATATATAAAACCTGGTGTAAAAAAAGCATTTATCTTTGCATCGATAATGATCGCGTTTATCGTTATAGGAGAACAGATAGCAGAGCTTGTGACCGGTTCAACAGGTACAATAGGATATGTGTTGGCACATTTTGGTAATTCTATTTCTAAAATGCTATCACCTCTTGTTCCGCTTGGATTTAACTATTATACGGAAGAGGGGATGTTTAGAAGCAAAAAAAAGACAATGATCCCCATTTTGCTATACGAAGGTTTGTGTATTTTAAATATCAAATATCCGATAATATTCGGGATAAATCCGGTTGATAATAGTTATTTTAGAGGACCATTGATTCCTGTGGTGACAATAATATCGGCATATTCTTTTTTACTGTTTATGTATGGAAAGCTTAGGGAAGAATATGAGCTTGAGCCATATGATGTAGCCTATCTTACCCTGGTCTATTTGATGATGTTATTTGGAACATTGGTACAGATGATATTTCCAACGGTTCAGATACTGTGGTGTTGTGTTTCGATCGCGGCACTGATGTATTATATGTTTATTCAGGAACTTTATTATAAGACTGATACAGTAACAGGATTGAAGAATCGTAATGTCTTTAATTTTCGAATTCATCAGCTAAAAAAAGAAAAAAATATTATCATGATCAGTTTTGACCTAAATGATCTGAAAAAAATCAATGATAATCAAGGTCATGCAGTTGGAGATCATTATCTTCGCGCAACAGCGAAAACGATCCAGAAGTGCTTTAAAGGAGTTGGCAGACTTTACAGAGTTGGTGGAGACGAGTTCTGTCTGATTACTGTAAATGTAAATAAGTATATTCTTGATAAACGATTAGAGGTGTTTAAGGAGTTAAAAAACTGCTATTCGGAATATGGTGATTTCAAGTTTAGTCTGGCATACGGAACAGCGGAAAGAACCTGTGGAGAAAAGATTGAAGACTGCCTCAAAAGAGCTGATAAAAAAATGTATGAAAATAAAGTTAAGCAGAAAAAATCAGCTTACAATTCAGCCGGGTTTGCTAAGTGTTCTTAGTAAGAGTGTATGCGTTAGCTGTTTACGACCAAGAAAGATGAAAAGTCATTGGCTTTTTGACTGTTATATGTTAACTCATTTTAACTTGATTTTTTTTAGAGCAGGGACTATTATGTATGCGTTCTGTGTATAGAATATACCGTTAATTACACCGAGCTTCTGAACTGTCTGAGGTGCAGACGGAGCAGAATTAGTAACCGAGCAGTCTGCGGTACAGGCTCTCAAAGAACGATCAGCGGTCTGCGGTACAGACCGGCTGCGAAAGAAGGAGAAAAAAATGGAAAAAGAAGAATTTCTGAAACTGTATCGTCATTCACTTGCGCACATTCTCGCAAAAGCGGTGGTAGAGATCTTTGGTAAAGATGTTCAGTATGCCATCGGACCGCAGATAGCAGATGGATTTTACTATGATTTCAATCTGCCACGTGCAGTGACAACTGATGATTTCAAGTCCATTGAGGATAAGATGCGTGAGATCATCAAGCGTCGTGAAGACTGGACAAAAAAGGAAGTATCACGTGAAGAGGCTCTGAATATCTTCAAGAATCAGAAGTACAAGACAGAGCTTATTGAGGATCTTCCGGAAGGAGAGACACTCACTATATTCTACACAGGTGAAGATTTCGTGGATCTTTGCCGTGGACCACATGTTGAGAACTCTCAGGAACTTATGAATACAGCTTTCCAGATTAAGTCCGTATCCGGTTCTTATTGGAGAGGTGATGAGCATAAGGATCAGCTTCAGAGAATTTATGTATATGCGTTTCCTGATAAGAAGGGTCTGAAAGATCATCTCGCATTCATCAAAGAGGCAATGGAGAGAGATCATAAGAAGATCGGACCTGAAATGGAGCTCTTTATGTTCCATGAGACAGCACCGGGTATGCCGTATTGGCTTCCGAGAGGCTGGGAGGTATATAATGCACTTCTTGATTACTGGAGAAGAAAGCATATGCCTCATGGATATCAGGAGATTTCCGGTCCTATCATGAGTTCAAAGGAACTGTGGGTTCAGTCAGGACATTGGGATCATTATCAGGACGGAATGTTTGTAGTTCCGATCGATGAGAATAATACTTATGCGATCAAGCCTATGAACTGCCCGAATGCGATCAACGTATATCGAAGCCGTCAGAGAAGTTACAAGGAGCTTCCGCTTCGTTTCTCACAGACTGATCCGATCCATAGAAGAGAGAAGTCCGGTGCACTGAACGGATTGTTCCGTGTACAGGAATTCCATCAGGATGACTGCCATACATTTGTTACAAATGAGCAGATCGAGGAAGAAATCGGCGATATCATGGATATTGCAAAGGAAATCTACGGAACATTCGGACTGACATATGCAGCTGAACTTTCTACTCGTCCTGAGGATTTCATGGGTGATATCGAGCTTTGGAATCAGGCAGAGGCTTCACTTAAGACTATTCTGACTCATAAGTTTGGAGCAGACGGATTTGAAATCAATGAGGGCGACGGTGCATTCTATGGTCCTAAGATCGATCTTAAGATGAAGGATTGCATTGGACGTGAGTGGCAGATGGGTACTATCCAGCTCGACTTCCAGCTTCCTCTGAATTTCGATCTGAAGTACATTGCTCCTGACGGAAGCCAGCAGAGACCAGTTATGATTCATAGAGCTATCTTTGGTTCACTTGAGAGATTCATCGGAATCCTCATTGAGAACTTCAAGGGAAGCTTCCCGTTCTGGCTCTCTCCGAAGCAGGTAGGTATCGTTCCTATCCGTGTGGAGAATAACGAGTATGCAAAGAAGGTTGCTGATCTTTGCTACGAGAACCGCATCAGATTTGAGGCTGATTACACAGATGAGAACATGAAGGTAAAGATCAAGCGCTTTAAGACAATGCGTGATCCGTACATCATCGTTCTTGGAGACAAGGAAGCAGAGACAAATACTGTATCTATTAATATCCGTGGTACAAAGAAGAATCTGCAGAATATTCCGCTTGATACATTTATCAAGATGTGTAACAAGATGAACAGAGAGTATTCCCTTGACTTACTCGAGGATGTTCCTGAGAATCTTTGATAATTACATCATATGACAATGAGGCCCTGCCGGCAGGATCAGACCTGTCGACAGGGTTTTTGTCTTTAAAAAGTTGTTGACGGAAATTAAATGTGGGTATAATATAAACACATGAACAGTTATTCATATGTTCAAAAGTTTGATAAACAAAACACACCGACATACATAAACTAAATGTTGTGCATAGAGGAGCGATATATGGCAATACATGACGTAGAGAGCTGTGACGTATACAAACTGCATCCGGACAGACTCCAAAAAATAGAGAAAGATATGCCGGATGAAGATACATTATATGATCTCGCAGAATTATTTAAGACATTTGGAGATTCAACCAGGATAAGGATCCTCTTCGTTTTATTTGAAGCGGAGACGTGTGTCTGCGATATAGCAGAAGCTTTGAATATGACACAGTCCGCTGTTTCACACCAGCTTAAGATACTAAAGAACGCAAAGCTTGTGGGAAATCGTCGGGAAGGAAAGACTGTATTTTATTTCTTATCAGATGATCATGTCAGGACCATAATCGGTCAGGGCTTAAATCATGTTAAAGAGTAAGTCAGATATGAACTGGCATTTATAAAGGAGAAATGTTATGAAGAAAAAATTTGCTTGTGAAGTTGATTGTGCAAATTGTGCAGCAAAGCTCGAGGATGCTATCAAGAAGGTCGAGGGAGTACAGGATGCAACAGTAAATTTCCTTACTCAGAAACTTACTTTGGTAGCGGACGAAAGCGAATTTGATTCAGTACTTGAGAAGGTAGTAAAAGAGGCAAAGAGGATTGAGCCGGATACAGTGATCACGATCTAATCGTAGAATCCGCTCTGTATCAAAAAGAATCGACAGGCGGAGACAAAAAAGTCTCTGCCTGTTTTAACTTATAGAAATTCCGTTGGAATTCCTATAAGTTAAAAATGCACTACGTGCATTGGGATGCGACGCGCGCGGATAGGAAGAGCCTACGGCTCCCGCGTTTTCGCGAAGAATCCGACAAAGTCGGATTCCTTGTTAAGTAGGAGATTTTTATGAATAAGAAAATGATAAAGACCAGAAATCGCATAATAGTAACGTTGATAATCTTCTTCGCGATTTTTATTTTAGATAAAGCAGGTACGCTAAGCAGTTACGGTGTTTCCGAGCCTGTAAGGCTTGTGCTCTATGTGATCCCATATCTCATTATCGGATATGATGTTCTGAAAAAGGCGTTTACACATATCATCAGAGGTCAGGCATTTGATGAAAGCTTTCTCATGGCAGTAGCAACTATTGCTGCGTTTGCCATAGGCGAATTTCCGGAAGCAACGGCGGTCATGCTTTTCTATCAGATCGGTGAACTTTTTCAGAGCTATGCTGTCGGTAAGTCCAGAGCATCGATCACAGAAATGATGAGTATAGCTCCTGAATATGCAAATCTGGAAAAGGACGGAACTATAGAAGAAGTAGATCCGGAAGACGTAGAAATTGATGATGTGATAGTGATCCGTGCAGGTGAAAAAGTACCGTTAGACGGAGTAGTGACAGAGGGTGAATCTTTCCTTAATACTGCAGCACTTACAGGCGAAAACGTTCCGAGAAGGGTAACGGTCGGTGATGAAGTGATAAGCGGATGTGTAAATGACAAGGGAACCTTGAAAGTACGTGTCACGAAGGGATATGAAGACTCAACAGTTGCAAAGATACTGGAACTAGTAGAAAATGCGGCTACAAGGAAAGCAAAAGTAGAGAAATTTATCACTCGTTTTGCCAGATGGTATACGCCCGTAGTCACTATCGGAGCAGCTCTTCTCGCGATCATACCGCCAATCATTTTCGGAGGAGGTTTTGCAGACTGGATTCACAGAGCATGCATTTTTTTGATCGTGTCATGCCCGTGCGCATTGGTCATATCAGTTCCACTTGGCTTTTTCGGAGGAATCGGTGCTGCATCAAAAATGGGAGTACTCGTTAAGGGTGGAAATTTCCTGGAAGCAATAGCAGAAACAACGACGATAGTGTTTGATAAAACAGGAACTCTCACAAAGGGAGAATTTAAGGTTACAAAAATTTTACCGGATAATGAGAAAGGTTTATCAGAAGGTGATATACTTGAAATTGCCGCTATAGGAGAAAGTATGTCAGATCATCCCATAGCGCAGTCGATTCGCGAAGCATACGGAAAGACTATCGACAGTAATCGCGTTAAGGACGCAAAGGAAGAGGCAGGACACGGACTTTCGGCAGTAGTTGATGGTAAACAGATTTTTCTCGGTAACAGAGCACTTCTGACTGCAAAGGGCATAGAAGCTCCGGGGCATGCAGAAAATGGAACAATCGTATATGTAGCAGCTGACGGCGCATATGTCGGAGCGATAGTGATCTCAGATATCATAAAAGATGGAGCGTCAGAGGCAATCAAAAAGATGAAATCGGTCGGTATCAGAAAGACTGTAATGCTCACAGGTGACAGGCGTGAAACTGCTCAGAATGTTGCGAGAGAGATCGGTATAGATGATGTACACGCAGAACTTTTGCCGGCAGACAAAGTTTCTGAGGTAGAAAAACTTCTTGAAACAAAAGAAAGAAGCGAAAAACTTGCTTTTGTCGGAGATGGTATAAATGATGCACCGGTACTCATGAGATCGGATGTAGGTATCGCCATGGGTTCTCTTGGCTCAGATGCTGCGATAGAAGCTGCTGACATCGTTCTTATGGATGATGATATAAGGAAGATCGCTTCTGTAGTTAAGATCGGCAGAAAGACAATGAGGATCGTCAAGGAGAACATTACTTTTGCACTTGCGGTAAAGTTTGCAGTGATAATCCTTGGTGCTCTTGGTCTGGCAAATATGTGGGAAGCTGTATTTGGTGACGTAGGCGTCACTGTGATCGCCATCCTTAATTCCATGCGCGCGCTTCGTGTAAAGGATTGAAAGAAAGGAATATTTAACAGATGATAAAAAACAAAGAACTCATAGATCGTTTTTTCAGATATGTAAAGATCGATACTCAGTCTTCAGAAGAAACAGGTGCATCACCGTCTACAGCAAAGCAGCATGATCTTGCGAAAGTTCTCTATGAAGAACTTAAAAGTATGGGTGCTTCCGATGTTTATTATGATACAGAGCACTGCTATGTATATGCTCGTATTCCGGGAGATGACCGTTCACCGCTGGGATTTATCGCTCACATGGATACATCACCGGCAGTAACAGGAAAAGATGTAAAACCCAGGATCATCGAGAATTATAACGGTGAGGATTTCCTCCTGAAAACAGAGGAATTTCCGGAACTCTTAAACCATATCGGTGAGGACATCATTGCAACTGACGGAACTACACTTCTCGGAGCCGATGACAAAGCAGGTGTTGCAGAGATCATGAATCTCGCAGAATATCTCCTTACACACAAGGAAGTATCTCACCGTCCGATCCACATTGCATTTACACCGGATGAAGAGATCGGATGTGGAACAGATTACTTTGATGCAGAGAGATTTGGTACAAAGGAAGCCTACACCGTTGATGGCGGAAAACTCGGTATCATTGAGTATGAAAACTTCAATGCAGCTTCTGCACATATCCATGTGACAGGAAAAAGCGTACATCCGGGTAGCGCAAAGAATATCATGAAAAACGCTTCAACACTTGCCATAGAGTTCCAGAACATGCTTCCTGCTGTAGAAGTTCCGGAACACACAGAAGGATACGAGGGATTTTATTTCCTTGACAGCATGAAGGGCGATGTGGAGAATGCAGAACTTTCCTACATCATCAGAGACCATGATGCAGAACTCTTTGCGGCAAGAAAAGAGAATATAAAGAAGATCACAGCTTATCTTAACGATAAGTACGGAGAGGGAACATTCAGTGCTGAAGTAAAGGATCAGTACCACAACATGGCAGATGCAATGAAGAATCATATGGATCTCGTAGAAAATGCCATGGAAGCCATGAAGAAAGTCGGAGTTACACCTGTAAATGAGCCGATCCGCGGCGGTACGGATGGAGCAATGCTTTGTGAAAATGCAGGTATTGCATGCCCGAATCTTCCGACCGGTGGTTACAACTATCACGGCAGATATGAATACGCATCGATCCAGGAAATGGAAAAGAGCGCAGAAGCACTGATACATATCGCTACTATGTGATGATGTAAGGGCAATAAAGATAAAAAAACTGATCGTACGAGCACAAATATTGATTGAAATAGTGATAAAGAAAAATGCGGCAGCTTTAAGGGCTGTCGCATTTTTCTAGTTAAACATTACATTGCAATAAGCTTTCCCTTCGTCATTATTGAGTCCGACGGTATAAATCGTTTGATCAAAAACGGTACGCTCGTTTACGACCGGATGGATGATATTTCCGAGGAAAGCCTGTTTCCTGTACTCGGCTCTCATATGGGACGGGTGCAGGAGTTTTCCATTGAGGCAGTCAAGTGCCATACGGATATACTGCTCATTATTCATATGGTGATTGCTGTCAAGGTCTCTTAAGCGAACCGTGATATCCTCAACAGAGTGGTTTTCGCCTTCCTTTGGGAAGGGCAATTTACGTGGAGCATAGTCCATGTCGAGACGAGGCTCGATAGGATAGGCTTCCGCGAAGTAGTCCGGTATTTGTATGGGCAGATTATTTTCCAGATCGATAAGCGCCCATATGGAGTTTGCCTGGGCCAGAGTTTCTCCGTCAGCTGTTTTCATAAAGAAATTTCTCATGCCGAATAGCCCCCTAAGTTCATAGGGGATCGTTCCGATAATAACGTCTTCGCAGAGTTTAGGGTAGCGCAGAACATCTATCTGCCAGGAGGAAAGCATCCATGCCCAGTTTTTTTCCTTAAGTGCGGCAAGCGAACCGCAGGTTCCTTCGGACTGGAAAGTTGAGCAGTCCTGAAAGTAATTAACAAGAGCAGGAAGTGTCAGGATGCAGTCGGGACCAACTTCGCTGTAACGTATTTTAGAAGAAAAAGTGAACATGAATAAAAACTCCTTTGAACCTTACTGATGCCACGAATCGCTTCGCTGCTATGCAGCTCACGCGCTTCTAAAACACTCGCAATCCGCGTAATTACGCTACTTGCTCGTGTTTAGCGGGTCCAAAGGTACAAATCCTCCTTGTGCAAGCACAATCGGATTTATACCTTTGGACCCTGGCATCATACAAATTTCATCTATTCTACCACAATTACAAAAAATTGTGTTATACTTATTTAGGTTCGCACTGGTGTCGGAATTGGCAGACGAGCAGGATTTAGGTTCCTGTGTCCCCGTGGCGTGTGGGTTCGACTCCCATCCGGTGCACTCATCAAAAACGAATCGAGCAGGTACTGAAGCGAGCAGCAGGCGAGTTGACAGTTACCTGCTCGTCACATATAAGGAGGGTTTTTATGTCAGTTGTCGGTGCCATCATGGTTCCTCATCCACCTATGATCCTTCCGGGTGTCGGAAAAGGTTCTGAAAAGACGATCCAGCCAACTATCGATTCCTATCGAAAGGCGGCATGTGCCGTAGTTTCAATGAATCCCGATACCATAGTAATATCCAGTCCGCATACCGTAATGTATGCGGATTATTTTCATGTGTCGCCTGGAGCTCGCGCATCAGGCAGCTTTTCAGAATTTGGAGCGCCCGAAATACAGGTTGATGCAGAGTATGACGAGGAATTTGTGTCTCTTTTAAGCGAAAAAGCCTTTGAAACAGGCATACCTGCAGGTACAAGCGGAGAAAGAAAACCACGTCTTGATCATGGAACCATGATTCCTATGATATTCATAAACGAAGCGTATGAAGAAGCGGGGATCACACCAAATTATAAGTTGGTCCGCATCGGCATATCAGGGCTTCCCTTTAGAGAACATTACAGGGTAGGGCAGTTGATACGTGATACCGCAGAAGCCCTTCATAGAAAAGTCGTGTATGTGGCGAGCGGAGACCTGTCGCATAAATTAAAAGAAAACGGCCCATACGGTCTCTCAAAAGAGGGGCCGGAATATGACGCACGAATCATGGAAGTCATGGGCAGCGGCAACTTTATCGAACTCATGCGGTTTAGCGAGAGCTTCTGCGACAAAGCGGCAGAATGCGGACACAGATCCTTTATCATGATGGCAGGTGCACTGGATAGGACTGCTGTAGAAACAGAGAAACTGACTCATGAAGACGTGACCGGAGTGGGTTACGGAGTATGCATATATAAAGCATTAGGAGAGGATGAAACCAGAGCTTTTCTGCAAAAATATGACATAGAAAAAGAGGAAGAAAGAAAAGTAGCTCTTGAAAAAGAAGATGCATATATCCGTCTTGCCCGCGCATCTGTCGAGCATTTTGTTAAAACAGGGACAGTACTAAAGCTACCGGAAGGTTTGCCGGAGGAACTATTGAACCGCAGAGCAGGTGCTTTTGTTTCTCTCCATAAATACGGACAGCTACGGGGATGTATTGGCACGACAGGGCCTACGGAAGAGAGTCTTGCGCAGGAGATAATCCGTAATGCAGTATCGGCATCAAACTACGATCCGAGATTCAATCCGGTACAAAAAAATGAACTCGAAGCGTTGGAATATAATGTGGATGTCCTTAATCCCACAGAGCCGATCTCTTCTGAAGCAGAACTCGATCCAAAAGTGTACGGTGTCATCGTGACAAACGGCAGAAGACGCGGCTTACTTCTCCCTGACCTTGAGGGTGTGGATACGGTCGAGGAGCAGATATCGATCGCAAAAAGAAAAGCCGGGATAGACGAAGATGAAGAGGTTGAGCTGGAGCGGTTTACTGTAACAAGACATTCAGTGGAATCATAGATTGAGTGAGGTACTGCAATGAGCGATGTGACCGGAAATACTGTAAAATGTCCATATTGTCCTCATCACTGCGAACTTTCGGAGAATAAAACCGGATACTGCCGCTCGCGAACAAACCGTAATGGACAGTCTGTTTCGGTAAATTACGGGAAAGTCACATCCATAGCCCTCGATCCTATTGAAAAAAAACCGTTGGCGCATTTTTATCCCGGGAGCAAAATTTTGTCTGTTGGAAGCTTTGGGTGCAATCTTCGATGCCCTTTTTGCCAAAATTATGAGATAAGTCAGTGCGGAGAAGATGGTCACTATGATGATCCTTCATTGGACAGACTATCTGAAAAGAGCAGAGTGAGACAGCAAAGAATCCCGATATATGATGTTTCTCCTGAGCGGCTTATAGAGATAGCTGAGGAAGAAAAAGAAAACGGAAATATCGGCGTTGCCTTCACGTATAATGAACCACTGGTATCGTGGGAATTTGTTAGGGATGTATCGCGGAAACTGCATGAAAGTGGACAAAAAACTGTACTTGTATCGAATGGATGCTTCACGGAAGATGTGATACAGGAGGTACTCCCTTTTATCGATGCCATGAATATAGATCTAAAGGCGTTTAGCGATGGATTTTATAAAAAATGCGGTGGGGATCTGGAGACAGTGAAGCATTTTATAAAAAGAGCCGCTGAGTGTTGTCATATAGAAGTTACGACGCTACTTATCCCTGGAGAAAATGATTCGCAGGCAGAAATTGAGGAACTATCATCCTGGCTTTCGGAGATACGCCGGGATATCCCGCTTCATTTAACGAGATTTTTCCCTATGTACCGAATGACGGACAGGGAACCCACGGATATAGATAAGATGAGGAAACTTGGGACTGTCGCTCTAAAACATCTGAAACACGTACATCTAGGAAATATATAGGTTTAACATGACTAACGCAAGAGAAATACTTACAGAGCTCAGAAGATCTCAGATCATACCGGATGCTTATACGAGGTGGGAAACATATCGTGACAGTGTAACAGAGCATATTATCTCGCAGTCACCGGCAGGAAGCCGTATCGCTGTGTTTGGAGCAGGCAGATGCGCTGATCTGGATCTCGCTGTGATGTCCGGGTACTTTGAGAACATTGCTCTTTTTGATCGGGATATCGAAGCCATGGATGAAGCGCTGCAGCATTACGGGCTTTCGGAATCATCGAGGATACAGATATATCAGTCTGATTTCACAGGTATAGATGACGCTGATTACTATGAGTACATAAATTTGATCACAAGTGAATTGAGTCGCATGAAATATGACTTTAACCCCGAGGAGATAGTACCTTCGGTCATTGAGGAACTTGACAGTATATACGCAAATGTACAGACATATACACCGGATTTTGGTGAAGACCGTTTTGACGTGTCAGTGGTACTGGGCGTTCACAGTCAGCTAAACAATATGCCTGCATGGATATGGACAGCACTCCTGGAACTCGTACGTGCTCAGAACATAAAGGTGCCGATCCGTGTCGCTACAGAAAATGATGCTATCACGTCCAGATTTAATAAGGCGGTGCTGCGTGCGACCCATGGGCGTGTCATCATTGGGTGTGAGCGTTCTTCTTTTGATACGATAGGCGCTGTAGAGGGAGCGCTTCAGGGTATGAATGACATAAGAAAAAGAGCCCGGGAAGGCGAGTTAAACCTCGTTTCTTCCCGAACTCTCACATGGCCTTTTTCAGACCGAAAGTCCTATCAGATGGAAATTCTTACAGCAGATGTGCTCTGAGTTCCTCGCCGCTTAATGGGGAAAGGTATGCAGGAGCGATATCGAGAACTGTCTTTGCGCCTGTCTGACCTTCAGCATTGAGACGTGCTACTGCACGAGCATAAGCTGCAAGTACGGAACCTGTGAACTCCGGATTGGAGTCAAGCTTCAGGCTGTACTCGATGACATGCTTTGTGGAGCCATCGCCTGTGGAGCCTGTGTAGATCACAGAACCGCCGTGCGGCAGACCAGCGTGATTAGCCTGGAGCTCTTCCTCAGAGATAAAGTTTACGGTTGTATCATAATCGGAGAAGTAGTTAGGCATAGTCTTAATTGCTTCTGTAATCTTGTCCTTATCGGCGCCTTCCTCTGCAACTACCCAGCACTCTCTTGTGTGCTTTTCCCTGGTAGTGAGTTCAGGATTGCTTCCGCTTCTAACCTTATCAAGTGCAGCCGGAACCGGTACTGTGTACTGGCGCGCATCTACTACACCCGGGATACGGCGGATTGCATCGGAATGACCCTGGCTCACGCCTCTGCCCCAGAATGTGTAATCCTTACCATTTGGCAGAACGGAGTGGGAATATACACGATTCAGAGAGAACATACCCGGATCCCAACCGCAGGAGATGAGTCCGATCTTACCAGCCTCTTTAGATGCCTTATCGACATTTGCGAAGTGAGTCGGGATATTTGCGTGTGTATCAAATGAATCAACTACATTGTAAAGAGCAGCGTACTTCGGTGTCATCTCCGGAAGGTCTGTTGCAGAACCGCCGCAGATGATGAGAACGTCGATGTCCTCTTTTCCTGTCTCGAGATCCTTTACGGACTTTACAGGTACGCCTGCTGTATCAATTTTAAGAGATGAGGGATCACGGCGGGAATAAACTGCCACGAGCTCCTGATCATCATTAAGGGCGATGGCCTTTTCAACACCACGACCAAGATTACCATATCCGAGAATACCGATCTTAATGCTCATATTTTCCTTTCTTATCGACTCCTTTGCCGACATATAAAAACTTTTCTACTGCAATTCGTTAAAAACATTACGATAAACAGTATAACGGTCTGCATTTCTCAAAACAAGAAAAATTTTTATAAAGTTAGCTTTTGTTAACCTGATGGTTATAGTAACACCTAATGCCGCAGCATATTCATTCGGGTTTTCCAGTCGGGCATTATGTGTGACAGTGATTCGTGAAAAGCATGTGAGTGATCCATATGGAGAAAATGGTTATATTCGTGCCACACGACATACTTAATAGCCGGCATCGGATACTCGATAAGCCGGCTGTTCAGAGTGATCAGTTTATCGCATGGTTTGCAGGTGCCCCATCTTGATTTCATTTCCGTGATTCTGAGAGTGGGCTCAGGTACATTGAACTGCTGAAATACCTCATAACCATCAGTTATGAGTTTTTTAAATATAGTCTCCGTCAGTTCTGCTTTCCATTTTAGAAAGAGCTGGCGCTTTTTCTGTGTATGGAGAGGGTTGCGCAGTGATATGCAAAGGATAGCATGATAAGGGATGGAATAATTATGGTCAGCTATATTTACTGTGTCCGGTTTTCCGGAAGAATCCTTGGTAATAAGGGTTACGTTTTCGTTCGAGTCCTGCCTGATGAGCAGCGGAATATTCATTCCGAGTATCCGCACGGTATCACCGCTGTTAAATTCTGATGGCAGAGCATGGAGTGTATTTTTGGTGTTGAAGCGTTCCAATGCTTCGATGATAAAATCTGCGCGTGACAGCACAAATTCATCAATGAAAGACAACGAAATCTGCGGTGATGCAGAAACATGGACAGTTCCATCAGCTTTGACGCGGAGATTTACGTTTTTTACCTGCTTCCGCGAGAGGGTATATGTAATTTTGAAACCGGCAGGCGTTTTGACAGTGCGGTGTTCGGTTTTGGTTGATGTTTTGTTGGTCATGGCTTTCGGTGACGTACGTGCGAGCCGTATATTACCTTCCGTCACGGCTCGGACAGTCGCTAAGCTCACGCACTGTCCGCGTAAACGCGGAGATTTCCGTGTAACTCGATGCTCCGCATCTCAAACAGTACACAGAAATCTCCTACTCGGACAGCGTGTTCACTAAGCGCTGCCGGCTTATTGTTCCGTAAGGTAATATACGGTTCACACGTACTGACTTTGGCAGTTCATAGTTTTGTACAGGCTGATTGCTCGCTTTGCTCGCTCCAGCGTTCTTGATAAAGAACATTAAAATGTCTCGATTTTGCTACGACGTACATTTTTTGGTCTATAATCATAATAATATCATAGATTGACCTGGTATTAATATTATCGGCCTTTCAGCCGATAAATATAATGTTGTGCAGTCCGAGCGTTTCAGGAAATACTTATACGTGCTGGCACGAGCGGGATGCCACAACCATGATAAAACAATAAAAAACAAAAAAGGACAAAAAAACATGGTATCTATTCGAGATGTTGCAGAACGGGCGGGGGTTGCAATCTCGACCGTATCTAAAGTTCTTCATCACTATCCCAATATTTCAGAAGCCACTCAGGAAAAAGTACATGCGGCCATAAAAGAGCTGAACTATGTGCCAAATTCCATAGCGGCGGCATTATCCAGCAAGAAATCCGGGCGTATAGCGCTCCTCATGGATCCAAAGAGGCAGACAGCGGCTATCGACCAGGTATTTATGCAGTACCTTATTGGTGCACTGGACTGTATAAAAGAACTGGATCTGGAAGCCGTAACCATCTTTTTCTCCATGCTGGACAATATGGACGTAGATGACATCATACGCTATCTCATGAGCCTCAATATATCAGGCTTCATAGTATTCAATATGTCCAGAGAGGATAAAAAAATACGTGATCTCATAGAGCGTGAGGAATTCCCTGCGGTGCTGGTAGATGTGCCTCTCGTAGGAGAAAAAATGTCATGCGTCGGTATAGACCATGAACAGGCACAGTACGATGTAGCGCAGAAAACCATCGTAGATAATATACAGTACCTTCCGGAAGATCATGGTCCGCAGAGCGTTCTGTATATAGCAGGAAACGGAAACGGCTATGTGACGGCTGACAGGACAAAAGGTATGAGGCGGCTTGCGCAGGAGTTAAATCTTAATCTTACTGTCCGTTACGGAGACTACTCTGAAAAGAAAGCACGTGACATTACGCTCGCTGCAGGAAAAGACAGAGATGTTATTGTGTGCGCATCAGACCTTATGGCGATCGGTGCTATGAATGCGCTGAGAGATTTGGATGTTTTCCATCCGGTATGCGGCTTTGACGGCATCACACTTATGGGATACGTCGGAAAACAGATGAACACAGTGCAGCAGGACTTTTATCAGATAGCGCGTACGGCAGTATTGGAAGTAAAGCGTCTCATGGAAGGTGAAAGCGGACAAAAGGTAGTAGTGCCTCACACACTGGTACGGATGGAATATCTGGACATTATCAGATAAAAGTAAACAAAAAAATGAACCTTCTGATAGTAGAAATACACAGTTTTTGATTTATTTTTGGAAATGTATTGCGGAAAACGTTTTCCTATGTTAGCTTGATGGAGTCAACAAACAAAAGAAAACCAGTTGAATGCATTAAATTATTCCCTAAGAGTGGAATGTTCAAAATTTTGTCAGATAGAAACTGATGTTTATGAAGGAGGATCTGATCTATGGTTATCGCAGAACATTTTGACAAGCTTGCTCGTAAACTCTATGGTCGCCCGATCAAGCAGTGTACAACGGCAGAACTGTACCACGTAGTTATGCAGCTCACAAAGGATCTGATGGAAGAGAGACCTCAGATTGACGGAGACAGAAAGATCTATTACATCTCTGCTGAGTTTCTTATCGGTAAGCTCTTATCCAATAATCTTATAAATGTAGGTGCTTACGATGAGGTGGAAGCGATACTCAAGGAAAATGGAAAATCATTAACAGAGATCGAGGAGGAAGAGCCTGAGCCGTCACTTGGAAACGGTGGACTTGGAAGACTTGCAGCCTGCTTTATGGATTCCATCGCGACACTTGGTATCCCGGGAGCAGGTATCGGTCTCAACTATCACTACGGTCTTTTCCATCAGGTATTCCGTGACTATCTGCAGAACGCTGAGAAGGACACCTGGATCGAAAAGGAATCCTGGCTTCAGAAGACAGATGTAACATTCCCTGTAAAATTTGGTGACAGAACTGTTCAGTCCAGAATGTACGACATCGACGTAACAGGTTATGAAGGTGGTATCAATAAGCTCCATCTCTTTGATGTAGAGACAGTAGACGAGTCCATCGTAAAGAAGGGCATCGACTTTGATAAGACTGAGATAGAAAAGAACCTGACACTTTTCCTGTATCCGGATGACTCTGATGAAGCAGGAAATCTTCTCCGTATTTACCAGCAGTACTTCATGGTATCAAACGGCGCACAGCTCATCATCCAGGAACTGAAGGACAAGGGATTTGATCTCCATGAGATGGATAAGCATGTAGCGATCCAGATCAATGACACACATCCGACAATGGTAATTCCGGAGCTTATCCGTATCCTTACTCAGGAAGAAGAATTCACCATGGATGATGCGATCGCAGTAGTCAGCAAGACCTGCGCGTACACAAACCATACGATCCTTGCGGAAGCACTTGAAAAGTGGCCGCTTCCTTACCTTGAAAAAGTGGTTCCGGTACTTGTACCTATCATCAAGGAGCTTGCTAACCGCATAAAGAAGCAGTACAAGGATCCGAAGGTATGGATCATCGACGATGATAAGAGAGTACACATGGCTCACATCGATATCCACTACGGATATTCTGTAAACGGTGTTGCTGCTATCCATACAGATATCCTGAAAAATACGGAGCTTAACTGTTTCTACAAGATTTATCCTGATAAGTTCAATAATAAGACAAACGGAATCACATTCCGCCGCTGGCTTCTCGAGTGTGACCGTCCGTTGGCAGCTTTCCTCGATAAGTGGATCGGTACAGGATACAGAAAGGATGCCGATGAGCTGAAGAAGCTCCTTGAGTTCAAGGATAATGAAGAAGCTCTTAATGAGATCCTTTCCATCAAGGCAGGAAAGAAGAAAGAGCTCGTAAAGGCAATTAAGGAACGCGAAGGCGTAGAGCTCGACGAAAACTCCATCTTTGATATCCAGGTAAAGAGACTCCACGAGTACAAGAGACAGCAGATGAATGCTCTTTATATCATCCATAAGTATCTGGAGATCAAGGGAGGAAAGATTCCGAAGCGTCCGATCACCTGCATCTTTGGAGCAAAGGCTGCACCTGCTTATGTGATCGCAAAAGATATAATCCATCTGCTTCTCGTACTGCAGAAGATCATCAACAATGATCCGAAGGTAAGTCCGTACCTCAAGGTTGTTATGGTCACAAATTATAACGTAGACTATGCAGAAAAGCTTATCCCGGCATGCGATATTTCCGAGCAGATCTCACTTGCATCCAAGGAAGCATCCGGAACATCAAACATGAAGTTTATGCTTAACGGTGCTGTAACTCTCGGAACAGATGACGGAGCAAATGTAGAGATCCATCAGCTCGTTGGTGATGACAATATCTACATCTTTGGAGTAGATTCTGATACAGTTATCAAACACTACGAGAAAGCTGATTATGTATCAAAGGATTACTACAAGAAGTCAAAGGTCATCAAGGAAGCGGTGGATTTCATCGTAGGACCTGAGTGTCTGAAGGTAGGTCATAAGGAAAATCTGGAGCGCCTCTATAAGGAACTCTTAAATAAAGACTGGTTCATGACCCTCCTTGACCTTGAGGATTACATCAAGGCAAAGGACAAGATCTTTGCAGATTACGAAGACCGCGATAAGTGGAAGAAGATGATGCTTGTAAACATCGCAAACGCAGGTTTCTTCTCATCCGACAGAACCATTGCAGAGTACAATCGTGACATCTGGAAGGTTCCTGTATGGAAGCCGACTGAAAAAAAGACAACAGCTAAAAAATAAAGAAACTCTAAAGTTTTACACCATGTATCCGATAATACAGGTGTGAGGGTGAAGAGATAGTAAAGACATACGCGTCCATCCTATATAGGCTGGGCGCGTTTATTTTCGGATTATTAGAATAGATCATGTTAGCTGTGATGCAATGGGGCAGTAACAGCGAAAGGATTTTATTTATGAATAAATTCGGGATTCGGACAAAACTCGTCTGCTTTGGGGTTCTTTCTGCTGGAAACGTAATAGTTCTTACGATTCTTTCGGCATTTGATCATAACGAAATACAGGTTATTACAGTGGGAGTCATTATGTTTATCATAATGGCTGTTCTTAGTGTGCAGCTTGTTAAAAATATCAGTAAATACCTTCAGCTCAGCATCGATTACATAGAGCGGATGGGCACCGGAAATTTCACAGAGGATATACCGAAAGCACTGAGTGAAAGAACAGATGAATTCGGACAGCTTGGAACCAGCATGCATGATATGAAGAAAGCAGTAGGCGTGCTTATCGGTAATGTAAAAACGAATGCGGAAGGGATCGAAGAAGTAGTTTTTAGTATAAATGATTCCTTGGAAAAGCTGAATTCAGATATAGAAGACGTATCGAAACATACGGAAACGTTGGCGGCCGGAATGCAGCAAACCGCCGCATCAACAGCTGAGATAAGGGATGTTGCCGAGGATATAAGAGAAGCCACCGAAGCAATGGCGAAACGTGCGGAAGATGGTGAGAGACGCGTAAGAGAAATTTCACAGGCGTCCAGAAGAGTAGAAAGAAAGACTAATAAGCGCAGGAACGACGTTGATCAGCTTTTGACTGAGATAAACGAAAGTCTGAAAAAGGCCTTAAAAGATGTAGAAGTAGTTCGTGAGATTGAGGTGCTCAGTAACTCCATCATGGCTATAGCGAATAAAACTAATGTGCTGGCACTCAATGCGTCTATCGAGGCAGCGGGAGCAGGAGAGGCTGGAAAAGGCTTTGCGGTAGTTGCGAATGAGGTCAGAAGTCTCGCGTCTCAGAGTAAGGCTGCGGTTGGAAAGATACAGGAAGTCACCGGAGCTGTCAGCGTTTCTGTTCAGCAGCTTGCGGATGATTCTGCACGACTCATGGAATTTGTGAGTAGTGATGTTGGAAAGATGCGGGACAGTTTTGGAACGATCATGGAGGAATATGGTCGGGAAATAGAGGATGTGCATTGTCTCGTGTCTGATGTTAACGATACTACGAACAAACTGAATGATCAGATTTCCGACATAATCATATCCTTAGATGAGATAAGCGATGCAGCGCAGAACGGTGCCGAAGGTACGACGCAGATAGCAGAAAGAGTAGACAGTATCCGTGAGCTCTCGGAACATGTTGTAAATGAAGCTAAAAAGACCGAGGAATCAGTCGAAGTCCTTGACTATGAAATAGCAAAGATTGCGGTACTATAACGAAAGATATGATCCGGGCTTTGAAAGGTTTTATCATGAATAGAATTAAATTCATCGTAAAAATCCTGGCTTTAGCTGTAATTATTTTGTGCTGCCTGTCGAAAGATATATCAGCGAAAGAATTTAAGGCAAATAAAACGGACAGAGGCGGCGGATATGCAGTTACAAAGCAGATAGAGAATACCACCTACGCACCGATAATGCTCAATAATCTGGTGGGCTACAGTATTGATGCGAATTATATAATTTCTGACAGAAATGGTTATATCTGGGTCGGAACGTACAGCGGAATCATGCGTTATGATGGATCCGCATTTGAAATATTTAATTCGGCGGATGGTTTCACAAGCGGAAGGATACTGTTTGAGGACAGCAAGGGAAGGATTTGGGTCGGTACAAATGGTGATGGTGTGATGGTTTACCTGCACCAGGATGATTACAGACATTTTGGATATGGAGATGGACTACGGGCTGCTTCGATCCGGTCTTTTGCGGAAGATAACGATGGCAGGATCTTTGTCGGGACAACCGACGGCATATATTATACAGACGAAAGCCTTAAATTCACTCAGGTAGGGGATTCAAGGCTTAGAAATGAGCGTGTGCTTAGAATGTGCACCACTAAAGACGGAAAAATATATGGATATACGAAAACAGGATGCATTTTTTTGATAGAGAATGGAGTCGTATCATCTTTTTATCGCAGTAAGGCACTTGGGTTCACCAAGATCACATCAATTTATCCGGGTGATGAAGATGGAAAAATATATATTGGAACCGGCGATGGAGAATTATACTATGGTGATTTTGGCAATCCTGAATGGAGGTTAAAAAAAATCGAGGTTGATGGCCTTAACTCTGTGAAGTGGATAATTTCTGCATGTGACAGGATATGGCTGGCATCATCTGAAAAGATCGGATATATAGATGGAAAAGACAGGTTTATCGAACTGCCTAATCTGCCGATGAATGATGGAATAGAAATGCTGACCGCCGACTATCAGGGAAATATATGGGTCGCTTCTACAAGACAGGGACTCATGAAAATTGTTACGAGCAATTTTCTAAACGTAAATTCAAGGGTTGGCATGGATTCGGAATTAGCATCCTCCTGCTGCTGCATAGGCAATTATCTGTACATAGGAACAGATTCCGGGATAAAGATAATAAATCTGCCTGAACTGCAGGTTGTTGAGAACGATCCGATCATCGATTTTGTCGGAAGAGAAAGAATACGTTGCTTAAGAAGAGACTCAAAAGATAACTTGTGGGTATCGACATATAATAAAGAAATCGGAGTTGTTTGTTATTCGAAAGATAAAACAATAAAAAATTACACAATTAAAGATGGTCTGCCAAGTACTGAGGTACGTAATACCTATGAAGCCGCAGATGGCAGGATACTGGTTGGAACCAGTGACGGCCTCGCTGTGATAAGTGACAATGCTGTTGAGCGGGTCTATTCGCAAAGAAATGGTTTGACGGACCCTGTTTTGATCGCTGTCGGAGACGGATTTGACGGAGAATATTATCTTGGTACAGACGGCGGTGGTATTTATGTGATAAAGGATAAAAAAGTCAGTAAGATCGGCATGGAAGATGGACTTACCAGCATGGTGATCCAACGTATTGGAAGAGATGATAAGAACGGCGTTGTCTGGGTATTTACATCAAATTCTGTTCAGTACATAAAAGACGGAAAGGTACACAATGTATCTACGATCCCTTTTATAGGAAACTTTGATATGTTCCATGGCGATGATGATACCCTGTGGCTGTTGTCTGCCTTTGGACTGTGCCGTATACATACAGAAGATGCGCTGAATGATTCTATAGAGGAATATCGGGAATACACGGTAAATAATGGCCTGACCAGCACGCCGATAAGGAATGCCTATAACGACATGGCAGATGACGGCAGTTTGTACATTTCATCTGCAGATGGCGTAAACAGAGTAAATATTTATGATTATACGGATAACAATATTTTTATCAAAACCGGTATAAAGGCTATTTATTGTGATGATGTTGCGCTGATACAGGATAAAGATGGAGGATATACTATACCTCCTGCGGTAAGCCGTATACGGATAGAACCTTCCATAATGGATTATTCTCTGAGTGATCCTCTGGTCCATATTGAGCTTGAAGGTGCAGATGATAACGGTATCACCAGCCGCAGAAGCGCAGATACGGCGCTTGAATATACGAAGCTTAATTATGGCTCATATAAGCTTCATATACAGATACTTGATAATGAAACAAGGAAAGTACTGCAGGATGATAGTTACAAAATCGTTAAGCTTCCGGAATTTTTTGAGCTAACCTCTGTGAAGATAGCGATAGCATTACTGATACTTACATCTGTGGCACTGCTCGTATGGGTTATTCTCAGGTTTACCATCATACAGCGCCAATACAGGGAGATACGCGTAGCAAAGGATGAGGCAGACAGAGCAAGCACTGCAAAGTCACGATTCCTCGCAAATATGTCACATGAGATCAGAACGCCAATAAATACCATCATGGGAATGAATGAGATAATGCTTAGGGAAGATCATGAAAACGTTCCGGCAGCATACTATACGACAATAGTAAATTACGGACTTGATATAAAAAATGCAGCGGAATCTCTTTTAGGACTCATAAATGACATACTTGATATATCAAAAATAGAATCCGGAAAGATGCATCTGGTAGAACAGGAGTGGGCTACTGTAGATAATCTCCGTGCTATTGTATCAATGGTACGGGTCAGGAGCAGTGAAAAGGATCTTTTCTTTAAGGTTGATATCGATGAAAAGCTGCCGAGGAAGCTTTATGGAGACGTAGGAAAGATAAAGCAGATCGTACTGAATATTTTGACTAATGCAGTCAAGTACACGGAAAAAGGCGGTTTCACACTTTCAGTTTTTGTGACAAAGATTGAAAATGATGTCTGCTCGCTGCGTTTTTCTGTAAAGGATACAGGCATAGGCGTAAAGGAAGAGGATATGACAAAGATCTTTAACGCCTATGAGAGACTAGATGAGGAAAAAAACAGCAGCATACAGGGAACCGGTCTGGGACTGGATATTTCAAAGCGGTTTGCTGAACTAATGGAAGGTGATCTCTGGTGCGAAAGTGTCTATGGTGAAGGATCCGATTTTATCCTGACGATCAATCAAAAAATTGTCGATAAAGAACCGATAGGTGTATTTACGGAGCATGAGGACAATGTATCAGGTGGTCCGTATGTGCCTAAATTTATTTCGGAGCGGGCGCGGATCCTGGTTGTGGACGATAATTCCATGAATCTGTCGGTCATGAGAGGATTATTAAAAGCTATGAAGGTACAGGTAACCACAGCCGAAAGTGGTGAAGAATGCCTGGAGATACTAAAAAAAGAAAGCTTTGAGATAATCCTTCTGGATCACATGATGCCCGGAATGGACGGACTTGAGACTCTGGAAAAGATCCGGGAGTTTTTGCCGGAGCAGATAGTCTTTGCGCTAACGGCAAATGTAGAGCCCGGCGGAGCGGATTTCTATGTTTCAAAGGGTTTCAACGGTTATCTGTCAAAGCCTGTAGATACTGTAAAACTCGAGGAAGCTCTTTATAACAGCCTGCCAAAGGAACTGATAGATGAGGTTTGTGGAGATGAAGAACCTAAGCTGCAGGAGCTTCCTGAAGAATATAGTTGGTTAAATGATGTGGATGGAATATCTGTTGAAGATGGTGTCAGGTGCTCCGGTGGATATGACCTGTTTATAAACAGTATTAGTATGTTTTATTCAACTATCGAAATAAATACAGATGTGCTTGAAAAGGCCTTTGAAGAGGGCGATTATCAGTTATATACTGTAAAGGTCCATGCGCTGAAGTCTTCTGCCAGGATAATCGGAGCGAATGAATTGTCAAAATCTGCAGAAGCGTTGGAAATGGCAGGGAAGAAAGGCGATATCGACTTCATAAAGGCCAATCACAGACCGCTAATTGATAAGTATCTCTGGTTTAAGGAGGCGCTGGAGCGGATCAAAAATCAGAAAGAGGACGATGACGGCAAAGAACTGATACCTGAGGATGAACTGAAGGAAGCCTATGAGGCACTTAAGGAAGTCATACCGCAGATGGATTATGATGCAGTCGAGACCATTCTGGATGAGGTGATGAAGTATCGTCTTCCGGAAAAAGACAGTGAGATACTTGGAGAGATCCGGAAAAACATAAAGCTTTTTGACTGGGAAAAGCTTGAAGAAATAATAAATGAAATCTAGGATGGTTTGCGGTATACTGATTATTAATCATACGTAGACAGAACAGGGACAAGAAAACTTGTCCCTGTTCTCATGCGGGGCAATTAGTGTGCCGGATGCGACGCGCATGGATAGGAAAAAACTACGGCTTCCGCGCTGGCGCGGAGAATCCGACAAAGTTGGATTCTTGTTTTAAATAATTGATAAGGCAAGGGAAAAGTTATGAATAAAGTAGAAATATCTGAAATCAAGAAGCAGTTTACACCGGATAAATGTACTATACAGCATATATGTACCTGTTATGTAGGCGCAGAAAAAGAGAAAAAATTCACAGCAAAGGACGCATTTCTTTCTCTTCCGGAAGAGGAAATGCATAAGTACCTTGCTTTTTTCAAAAAGGTGCTGACCGGAACCATCGGAAAGAACTTAATGAACCTTGAATTCCCTCTCGCAGAAGAAGCAGAGGGCGGAAAGCAGGAATTTTTATTAAAGCTCCGTGACAGTGAGCTGGACGATGATGAGCTTGTAGATAAGTTTTATGACAAAATCATCGAGCATTATGACAATCCTGAGAAATATTGCATACTTCTTATATATGCAGTTTATGACGTTCCCGGAAAGGGGACTGACAATCTGGAAGAAGACGACGCTTCAGAGAATGTTTACCGCTACATGCTCTGCTGTCTCTGTCCTGTAGAGCTTACAAAGGGTGAGCTCGGCTATGATCCAGAAAAGAACCGTATCGGCGAGCTGCCTCAGGACTGGGTAGTAAAGGTTCCCGACAAGGGCTTCCTTTTCCCGTCTTTTGCGGATCGTACTGCGGATATCCATGAGATGCTTTACTATACAAAGAAGCCGGAGGAGATCCAGCCGGATTTCATAAACTTTGTATTTGGAGCAGATGCGCCGCTTACAGCAGGCGACCAGAAAGAAACCTTTAATATGCTTGTAGAGGAGGTTCTTGGTGAAAGCGCTGATGTTGAGGTCATGAAGAATATCCATGACAGCCTCACTGAGATCGTGCAGGACAATAAAGAAAATCCTGAGCCTCTTGCGATCGGTAAAATGGAAGTTAAAAAGATCTTTGAAAAGAGTGGTGCGCCTGAAGAAGCTATGGAGAAATTTGATTCCAGCTACGAAGATATAGCAGGTGATCAGGAAATCATGGTATCAAATGTGCCCGGAATAAAGAAGTTTGATGTAAAGACTCCTGATATAGAGATCCATGTAAAGCCCGATTACGTAGACTTGATCGAAGCCCGCGTGGTTGATGGCAGGCAGTGTATCGTCATCGCGGTAGATGACCATGTACAGGTAAATGGTGTAAACGTGAGAACTCTCATTCCGCAGGATGAGAGACGTGGGGAAACAGAGGAGTAAAGATAAATGACACTTAAGTTAAAAACCCTGCCGATCATTATTTATCCGTATGTGTTTATCCCGGTGCTCATAGGGGCGCTTTTTGTGGGAAAATACGCTATAGAGTTTATGCAGTTTGCAAATGTAGAAACCGTTCTGTCGGAAAAGATAGGCGTAGGCGTGATAGGCGTCAGCATAATACTTTACAATATCCTGACATTTATATGGGCAATAGTGTTCAGCGTGAGTGAAATGACAGGGAAGCAAAAACTTGAAGACCTCGCAAAAGTAAACATGATGGTAAAGTTTTTGCACATCCCTGCGTTCATTTTTAATTTCATCCTTGGATTTATAGGATGTATCTTAGGTGTATTCGGAATAGCTTTCTTTCTGTGGGCGGTGCTCGCTGATATTCTGATGATAGCTTTATCCGGAATCGTGGCTTTTGGATTTGCCGTAAGGGCAATAAAGGAAAAGGCAGTGCCGACAGGTGAGGGCATTCTCTTCGCCATCGGAAGCTTTATCTACTGCGTTGACATTGTTTTAGCAGTCGTATATAAAAACAAGATCATGAAGAGACAAAATAACGTTTTTTTTAATAATGCAGTATGATAAAATCCTATATAAACAGTGGCGTTTATATAGGAGAGATTACTTTGAGAAAATCAGATAAACATAGAAAAATAATGCGACGCCGTATCATTGCTACGGTGTCGTTTCTTTTTGTAATTACGTTGGTACTGGGTGTAGTGATATTTGGAGCAGTGCAGGGATATAAATATTTCTTCCCTAATGGATTTCAGCTTGTTCCGGAGATAGAGACTGCATCCGCAGGAGAAAGCTCGACCGAAGAGGAAGAAAAGGAATCGGAAGAGTCAGAGGAAACGAAAGCAAATGATGAACCCGCGAGATCTTCGGAAGACATGGCATCGGAATATGAATCCGTCATGAATGAAGAAGTGAGTACTTCAAGGGTTGTAGATATTGAGAATCTATTGGCGCGTATGACTCTTGAGCAAAAAGTTGCACAGCTCTTTTTTGTGACACCTGAGGCTGTTACAGGATTTGGACAGGTGACTGAGGCAGGAAGTGTGACACAGACAGCGCTTAGTGAGAGAACACCCGGCGGAATCATTTATTTTGACAAAAATCTACTGAATAAAGATCAGACAAAAGCGCTTCTTACCGGCACTCAGAAATATGCCATGGAAGCAAGCGGCATACCGATCTTGCTTGGTGTTGATGAAGAGGGCGGAGCAGTAGCCAGAATTGCCAAGAATGGAGACTTTGGTATTGAGAACACCGATTCAATGGAAAAAATCGGTAAGAGCGGTGACACCGACAATGCTCGTAAGGCAGGCGAGCACATTGGAGAATATCTGTCAGACTTAGGATTTAATGTAGACTTTGCGCCTGTAGCAGATGTACAGATGGAAGACGGAAGCTCTGCGATCGGTGACAGATCGTTCGGATCAGATGCAGGACTTGTATCATCTATGGCGCTTTCTTTATCAGATGGTCTTAAAGAGAATGGCATCATCCCATGCATGAAGCATTTCCCGGGATTTGGAAGAGCAGATGAAAATACAGACTTTGCATATGTAAAGCTTGGAACAGAGTTATCTTCTCTTGAGAGCAAGGATCTGATCCCATACGCTGATGCTATTAACAACGGTACAAACATGATAATGGCAGGCAACATGTCATTCCCGGCAATCTCGGGAGATGACAGACCTGCATGTATGTCATCAACCATCATTACTGACGTGCTCCGGAAGAAAATGGGTTATAACGGTGTAGTCATCACTGATGCACTGAGTGCCGAGGCTGTTGTGTCTAAGTATTCGTCAGGTGAAGCGGCTGTGGCAGTAATAAAAGCCGGTGGAGATATGCTCCTCATGCCGAAGGACTACAACGAGGCTTATCAGGCAGTAATGGATGCAGTATCAGACGAAACCATTACGGAAGACCGCATTGATGAGTCTGTTAGGCGTATCCTCACAGTCAAACTCGAAACGGCAGCGGCCAGAGACATGGGAGATATCCCGCCTGCTGAGGTTCATGAGACTGTTTCTGAGGATGTGGAGGAGTGATGCTGGTTTATTGGCAGCGTACGTGCTGTACAGATAAGTAGTTCCTGAGACGCTCGGACATCTCTAAGTTCATGCGTTGTCCTCATAAACTCGATAATTTCTGCGAAACTCGACGCTAAAAGCGTCTCAAACAGTTCGCAGAAATTCTCTAATCGGACAACGCATTCTCTAAGAGATGCCGGCTGATTGTCTCTGGAACTATTTATCTGTACGGCACTTATTCTGTGGCAAATAACACTGAGTATCACTTTATACAAAGCATTAAATCGTATATAATAGGCTAAGTGTTTGAAATAGGAAAGTTGAACGCGCGGATTGCACGTGACTATGTCATAAATGAATACATAACAGAACAGGACAAATAAATGAGAGTAGGAACAGGATACGATGTACATAAACTTGTCCCGGAGCGCAAGCTGATTATCGGCGGCGTGGAAATCCCGTATGAACTGGGACTCTTGGGACACTCGGATGCAGACGTGCTGCTGCATGCGATAATGGATGCACTGCTCGGCGCAGCTGCGCTCGGAGACATAGGAAAGCACTTCCCGGACACAGATCCGGAATACAAGGGCGCAGACTCTATGAAACTCCTTAAAAGAGTAGGAGAAATGCTGGAAGAAAAGCACTATATCGTAGAAAATATCGATGCAACCATTATTGCGCAGAGACCAAAGATGCGCCCGCATATCGATCAGATGAGAAAAAATATCGCAGATACGCTCGGGATCGATATCGATCAGGTAAATGTCAAAGCAACGACCGAAGAAGGAATGGGCTTTACAGGAGAAGGAAAAGGTATTTCCTCTCAGGCAATATGTGCACTCACAAGCCCATCAGACTATTCATATCAGGTAGCAGATTCTGACTCCGCACGATGTATGAGCTGCGCAGGGTGCAGAAAACAATAAGATTAAACATCGGAAAAGAGTCAGAGGAGGACAATATCATGAGCAGACGTCATAAGGCTATGGGAGCATTAGATGTTGTGCTTGATTACGTAAGGGCAGAAATAAAGGTAATAGAAGAACGTGATCCTGCGATACATAATCCTTGGGAAGTGTTTCTTTATCCCAGTTTCTGGGCAATACTGTTTTATAGGATCGCACATAGATTCTATGAAAAAAAGAACTACTTCATAGCAAGAGCCATATCACAGTTTGCAAGAAATCGTACGGGGATAGAGATACATCCAGGAGCACAGATAGGAACAGGATTTTTCATAGATCACGGCTCGGGAGTAGTAGTAGGTGAGACAACCATAATCGGAAACAATGTTACACTGTATCAGGGCGTAACACTTGGCGGAACCGGAAAAGAACATGGAAAGCGTCATCCGACCCTGAAAGACAACGTAATGGTATCAGTCGGAGCAAAAGTCTTAGGATCCTTCACAATAGGTGAAAACTCCAAAATCGGAGCAGGATCCGTAGTACTCGATGAAGTACCGCCGAACTGTACGGTAGTTGGTGTCCCCGGAAGGATAGTCCGTTATCACAATTGCCATATACCGAGAGAGACCATGAACCAGATCGATCTGCCTGATCCGGTAAAAGATGATATCAATGTCCTGAAACACGCTGATTCCGAGATCACAAATCAGCTTTTGGAACTCAAGGATGAGCTGAAATACCTGAAAAAATCTCTGGAAGAAAAGAAGAAAGATCAGTAAAAAATAGACAGACCTGAGGAGTAGTTATGAAAATTTTTAATACCATGACACGCACAAAAGAAGAGTTCAAGCCGATCGAACCCGGCAAGATCAGCATGTATGTATGCGGACCTACCGTGTACAATCTGATCCATATCGGAAACGCAAGACCCATGATCGTATTTGACACTTTTCGCAGATATATGACACATAAGGGATATGACGTAAACTATGTGTCAAACTTTACCGATGTAGACGATAAGATCATCAATAAAGCAAACGAAGAAGGCGTAGATCCTTCTGAAATATCAGAGCGTTATATCGCAGAGTGCAAAAAGGATATGGAAGGCATGAACGTCCTTCCGGCAACAGTACATCCCAAGGCAACAGAAGAGATCGAAGGAATGATCGACCTTATCACTGACCTTATCGACAAGGGATTCGCATATCCTACAGAGGACGGAACAGTATATTTCCGTACACGTAAGGCTGAGACCTACGGAAAACTGTCCCATAAAAATATCGATGACCTTGAGTCAGGACATCGTTCAGAAGGACATGCACTCAAGGTGTCCGGCACAGCAGGAAAAGAAGATGACCTCGACTTTGTACTTTGGAAACCCAAGAAAGAAGGAGAACCTTTCTGGAAGGCTCCCTGGTGCGAAGGCCGTCCGGGATGGCATACAGAGTGCTGCGTAATGGCAAAGAAGTATCTCGGTGCAACCATCGATATCCATGCAGGCGGAGAAGACCTGATCTTCCCTCACCACGAAAATGAGATCGCGCAGTCAGAAGCAGCAAACGGAGTGGAATTCTCACACTACTGGATGCACAACGGTTTCTTAAATATCAATGGCGAGAAGATGAGTAAATCTCTCGGAAACTTTTTCACAGTTCGTGATATCGCAGAAAAGTACGAGCTTCAGGTGCTTCGTTTCTTTATGCTGACAGCACAGTACAGAAGTCCGCTGAATTTCTCGGCTGATCTCATGGAAGCAGCAAAGACAAGTCTTGAGCGTATCCGCACAGCAGTAAAGAACCTTGACTTCCTGATGAAGCAGAATACAGCGGAAGCTCTTACAGACGATGAAAAGGAAAAGAAAGAAAAGGCAGCAGAGTACGTAACACGCTTTGACGAAGCGATGGATGATGATCTCAATACAGCTGATGCCATTTCTGTTATCTTTGAACTTGTAAAATTCATCAACACAACAGCAGATGAAAACAGCTCAAAGGAATATCTCAAGGCTCTCCGCGATGAAGTAGTGATGCTCAGCGATATCCTGGGACTCATAGTAGAGCCGAAAGAAGAAGGTCTTCTCGATGCTGATATCGAAGCACTTATCGAAGAACGTCAGCAGGCACGTAAGGACAAGAACTTTGCACGTGCGGATGAGATCCGTGATGAACTTGCAGCAAAGGGTATTATCCTTGAGGATACCAGACAGGGTGTAAAATGGAAGAGAGCAGATTAAGAACATATTCGCCGCAGACTTTTGCATATCTCGGAGACGCAGTTTATAGCCTCTTTATGCGAAACCGCGTGGTCCAGAGGGGAAATTGCCCGGCGAAAAAATTGCACAACGCAACAATAATATATGTTTCTGCTAATGCACAGGAGACCGCCATTGACGGTCTCCTTGATGACTTAACGGAAGAAGAAAGAGACATATACGAGAGAGGCAAAAACACTAAAGTAGAGACTCACGCAAAAAACGCTTCTCTCACCACGTATCACAAAGCAACAGGACTTGAGTGCCTCATGGGATGGCTGTATTTAAAGGGCGATCACGAGAGACTTAATGAGCTTATGAACCGTGCGGCAGAAATAAACGAGGCTGAGTCAAAGAAACGCTGAAAGTAACGAGTAAGAACCTAAAGAGGTTTGAACAGTTACCGCTGAAATTAAGATTGGAAAGAAATAATGAGTAGATACGAAGAATCCATCATCGAAGGAAGAAATGAAGTAATAGAAGCATTCCGTTCCGGAAAGACAATTGATCGTCTTTTCATTCTGGACGGTGCGCAGGATGGACCGATCCAGACTATAAAGCGTGAGGCGAAAAAGCATGATGTAAGGATTGATTTTGTCCAGAAATCAAGACTGGATCAGCTTTCAGAAACAGGAAAGCATCAGGGAGTTGTTGCCTACACAGCAGCATACACCTATGCAACAGTTGACGAGATCATGAAAAAGGCAGAAGAATCCGGAAGACCGCCGTTCATTTTCCTGCTTGATAACATCACAGATCCGCATAATCTCGGAGCGATCATCCGTACAGCAAATCTCTGTGGTGCGCATGGCGTCATCATCCCGAAAAATCGCGCAGTAGGCCTCACAGCCACTGTAGCAAAGACTTCTGCAGGTGCGATCAACTACACACCGGTTGCAAGGGTAACAAATATCGGAAATACTATCGAAGATCTGAAAAAACAGGGTATGTGGTTCGTATGTGCCGATATGGACGGCGACGTGATGTATAAGCAGAATCTCACAGGGCCGATCGGTCTTGTTATTGGTTCAGAGGGTGAAGGTGTCGGCAGACTCGTAAAGCAGAAGTGTGATTTTGTTACACGTATCCCTATGATGGGGGACATCGATTCGCTGAATGCCAGTGTGGCGGCTGGAGTCCTTGCATTTGAGATTGTTCGTCAGCGTGGTGAGTGGCAGTAAATCTGTATTTTTGCTATGGGGGTAGCGACAGATAATGGGACAGTATGATGAAATGAGTGACGCGGAACTTATCACTGCTCTGAGAGAGGGAGATAAGGATGTCATGGATTACCTCATGGAAAAGTATAAGAACATGGTCCGCATGCGTGTGAAATCCATGTTCATACTCGGAGGTGAAAAAGAGGATCTCATACAGGAAGGCATGATAGGTCTTTATAAGGCCATCCGGGATTATGATCCCGGGCGTGATGCCTCGCTGTCCACATTTTGTCAGTTGGTGGTGACGAGACAGCTATATTCGGCAGTCCGCTCCTCGGGTAGACAGAAGCATATGCCGTTAAATGGTTCGCTGTCGCTTTCAAGTGGTTCTGAGAATAATCAGGAAGAACCCTTTGCAGAGTTTTTATCCAGTGATGACCAGAATCCGGAAACAGTTCTTATCGACAGGGAAAATGCAGAGAGGATAGAAGAAATCCTTGAAACACTGAGCCCTCTCGAAAAAGAAGTTCTGGATCTCCATATGACCGGATTAAGAAACGGTGAGATTGCCCGCGTCCTCGGACGAGATGAAAAATCTACGGATAATGCACTTCAGCGAATCCGTGCAAAAGTCAGAAAAGCATTGTGATCATTAACCTGTCTCGTCGTGAGGCAGGTTTTTGGTACAAAAAAACTCCGGAATCTTTTGATTCCGGAGTTTTAAATATGCTGAAACCGAGAGTCGAACTCGGGACCTCATCACTACCAATGATGCGCTCTACCACCTGAGCCATTCCAGCATGTGTGAATATCCTTGACGCGTCACTTAACGCGCTTGATTATCATAGCAAAGTAGTTTGACTGTGTCAACAGTTATTTTTGCTCTTCGCATGGGGGCGTCCAGGTCATATATTTATATTCTTCCGCGCTCGGACAGTTCTAGGCTCACGCACCGCCCTCATAAACACGGAAATTTCTGCGAAACTCGCCGCAAAAGCGGCTCAAACAGTTCGCATAAATTTCCTATTCGGTCGATGTGTTTGCCAAGAACTGCCGGCTGATTGCTCCAGAATATAAATATATGATCTGGACTTACTTTGTGAAAGACGGAAGAATTTATATATTATAGTTAAATTCATAAAGTAGGGGAATAATAAAAAAATATGTTCGTGACATAACCGGAATCATAGCTTTCTGTTTAAGTCGTAACGAAAGTGCAGGGCATATAGTTATCTTGTGCAGCAATCAGCCGGCGATTCTTAGCAAACACGCTGTCCGATTAGGAAATTTGAGTGAACTGTTTAAGCCGCTGAAGCGGCGAGTTTCACGCAAATTTCCGTGTTTTTGAGGGCGGTGCGTGAGCCTAGAACTGTCCGAGCGCGGAAGAATATAAACCTATGACCTGAACGTGCCATCCTGTTCATTAAACGCATTGTATGCAAAAAAATGTATTGACATCAAAACAAAGTGGAAGTATATTACGAGTGTACTAATACTTCTAGTACAGTTGATACACAATAAAAGTGCAGGCCGTACAGAAGGAAAAGCAAGCAGGAGATGTGCCTCTCCTGCTGTCACAGGGAAAAGCCGGTGCATAAAATGAACGGAAACGCGCCGTGCAAAGATTTAGAAAGGATGGGTGGAGCGGATGACACCGATCGATTACCAAAATCCCAGACCAATATACGAGCAGATCAGCGAATATTACAAAACGCTGATACTAAAAGGGATTTTGCAGCCGGATGAGCAGATGCCGTCTGTTCGAAGCCTTGCCGTCGAGTTGGGAACTAATCCCAATACGATACAGAGGGCGTACGCAGAATTAGAGCGACAGGGATTTTTATATGCAGTAAAGGGCAGAGGAAATTTTGTCAAGGAGAATGATAATCTCATGGAAGCAAAAAAAGAAGAACTGGTTGGGCGTTTATGTGAAATCCTAAAAGAGGGACGGGAATTTGGAATCAAAGTAGATGAACTTCTTTCCAAGGCGGCAGAGAAAGCTGCGATAGACAAAACGAAAGGAGACAAAGCGTGATCAGGACAGAAAATCTGGTGAAGACATTTGACGGTGTAAAAGCCGTAAATGATATAACCATCACCCTAAAAGATGGTGAGATCTTTGGTCTCACAGGAACAAACGGAGCAGGAAAAACCACGCTCCTCAGGATCCTCGCAGGCGTACTGAGACAGGATTCAGGAGCGGTGATAATAGATGATGAACCGGTATTTGATAATAGAAAAGTAAAAGAAAAACTTTTCTTTGTACCGAGTGACCTGTATTTTTTTCCAAATTCTTCTCCGAAGGACATGGAAGAATATTACGCGACAGAGTACAAAAATTTTAACAAAGAAAGATTTGAAAAGCTCGTAGAAGACTTCGGGCTCGGAATGAAAAGACGTATTCAGACCTATTCAAAGGGAATGAAGAGACAGCTCGCCATAATCATTGGATTGTCTGCGGGAACAAAATATCTGTTTCTCGATGAAACCTTTGACGGACTGGATCCGGTCATGAGACAGGCAGTAAAAAGTCTTATCGCAGAAAATATGTCCGACTATGGCCTTACACCGGTCATAGCATCACATAATCTGCGAGAGATCGAGGATCTGTGTGATCACGTAGGACTTCTCCATGAAGGAGGCATACTCCTGTCAGAGGATGTCTATGATATGAAGTCAGAGATACGAAAGCTCCAGTGCGTATTTCCTACGGATGAAGAACAGCGAAAGGCAGAAAAGATTCTCAGTGTCCTTAACTGTAAGGCAGAAGGAAGACTTCGAACTTACACAGTCAGAGGCACGGAAGAAAACATACAGGAAAGCCTAAAAGAAATAGAAACAGTATATGCAGAGATCCTTCCGCTCACATTGGAGGAGATCTTTATCAGTGAAACGGAGGCAGCCGGTTATGATGTTAGAAAACTCATTCTGGATTAAAGAATGGAAACTCCTGAAAAGAAGAGGTGCGCTGGCATTTTTTACAATAGGTGTGCTGCTCTTTCTACTTCCCTTTGCAACAGTAATGACTATCGTCAGGAGCGACCAGGTTTGCAGGGCAAGTGAATACAATGAAGTAATGACAAAGCTCATGAGAGTCTATGAAGTAAATCAGGTTCTCGGAATAGAACACCTGTGGCCGGTAATGATCATAGGACTTGCAGTGATCATAGGAATCAGAAGTTTTGCATGGCTCTTCAGTGCAGAAAAGGTAGATTTTTACGAAAGCCAGCCTGAAACCAGAAAAGAAAGATACTGGCTTTTTTATATAAATGGTATCGTGATGTTTGTAGTACCGTTTATCGTACTTTATGCAATATCCATCGGACTTGCATTTCTCATGGATGGATTAACAAAATCCGTACTGGCGGCGATTATTTTTGAGGCTCTGCGTATCTTTGGAGTATATTTCGCGACATATAGTCTGTCGGTAGCATCAGTAATGCTCACCGGAAATGCAATATTCGCTCTTTGCGGTGTTGGTTTTTTTCTGTGCGTTGAAATGGTGTTTTCCTTTCTGTATTCGATGTTTGCCGGTACATTTTTTGCGACATATATATGGAGCTCATCGATCAGCAAAAAAATAATACTGTCACCGCTTTACGGATACATAAATGAATTTGCATGCCTGGAAGTAAATAAGAATATATATTTCGGTGATAATTATATGAGACCGAAGGCAATGATCCTTGAAACGATCAGAGAGCTGCTGCCGGAGACAGTAGTGTTTTTTGCGATCGGTATCATAGTGATGTTTATTGCATTATATCTTTATCAAAAACGTCAGGCAGAAACAGCAGGAAGCACGGTGATCCACAAGCCTGTACGGATCGTTTCAAGATTGATCGTGTCATGGCTCGGCGCATTGGGATGCATGCTGGTTTTTATGTTATGGATGATGGACAGATCTGTGGCGGGAACCGGAATGATGATATGTATGTGTGTGATTGCTGCTATAATCGCCATTGTCCTTTCAGGAATAGTGGAGAGCCTGTTCGAAGCAGACATCAAAAAGTTTTTTAAGGACTATTGGGTGACTGCTGCAGCGATAGTGCTCTCATGTGTATATATATTTGTATTCGGACTGGATCTCATCGGATTTGACAGCTATATACCTAAAGCATCAGCCGTAAAAGATGCCGTGCTTATAAATGATGGCAACGAGGATATGACATATACAGATGAAAATGGTTTATCAGATCAGATGGAGAAACAAGCCTATATCGAAAAGTATATGCATATCACGGATGTAGAAGCTATGCAGAAGATCGCAGAAGCAGGACAGAGTCATATGAGAGAGACATTTCACTCTGACTCTGATGAATCGACCGGATGGTATTCAGAACTTATCTGGAATATGAAAGACGGTCGAAAGATCCACAGACAGCTGTATATCCCGTATGATATAGATGAAAATGTCATGGATCAGGTGGTCGGAAGTGACGGATATTGCAGAGCATATTTCCCGATCTTTAATGACGGATACTTTGAGAAAAACAAGAAAAGATATAATATTTTCTACTCAAACGGTGCTGATGTTACAGAGACAGACGGTGAAAAGTATACGGAATTTGCGGATGCATATCGAAAGGATGTAGAAGAGAATTACGACTTTACACTTGCCTGTGATGAGTACCCGGTTGGAGAGATAAACATAGGTGGAAAGGACAACTGGGGACTCATCGAGAGCTACACTGTCTATAAGGGATATAAGAATACCATTGCTTTCCTTAATAAAAACAATATGTGGCTGGATCCAATCGATGAGGTGACAGATGTGACGAAACTCACCATCAGTGGGTATATAGATGATGTAGGTGAGTACAGAGATGTAGATTTTGAAGATCCGGATGAGATAAAAGAGATACTGAAAAACACTGTAATGTCGGCCTATAACAGTGAATGGAAAAAGGCTTCAGATTATGATTATGATTTTTCTGTAGAAGTCGAGACAGATAAGAGAAAACCGGATGGATGTATGACTGCTGCGGGCCTGTTTTTTAGAAACGGTGATGTTCCGCAGGATATATTGGCGAGATTAATAGATAAAGGTCAGCTGGTCGAAACCAGCGGCGATGAAATCGTATACTGAACAAGAAACCCCACAGCAGAAAATGGACTGCTGTGGGGTTTTTAACTTAATGAAAGGTTCGACGAGTGGAGAACGGTTCAAAAAAGTATTAAATAAAAACCAAAAATAAGGTCAGCAAAAAAGCCGGGGCATCCGAAAACAATGATATAATTCATTATGCATGAATAAGGGAAACTGCGCGCTTTTAGAGTGTAAAAATCGATAGGATTTCAGTTCGTATGTTAGAAATTTAACTGTAGCTCAAGAGTTTAATGCGCATATCGGAGAATGATATGAATGATAATGAATTAAGAAATATATTAACCGGGCGTCTCATAGAGGCGTACGGTTTTGATGCGGGTTTAAGAGTTGCAAATGTAATGCTTCCGTCTGTTCTCACAGATTTTGCAATGGTAATGAATAAGGCAAAAGAAGGTGAGAAAGCCTCGGAGGATTACCAGACTGATGATGAAAAGGTAATTATCCGTCTGGAAGGTATACGGAGTGGAAAGCCCGGTGCAAAGCAAAATTACAAGATAACCGGAGCATTTTTCAACGGAGAAAAACTGGAAATAGGCTAACTGCTCAGCATAGGTGAGGGGCGGTAGCAGGGAAGTATCACCGGGAGGTACAGTATGACAGGAGACTTTGATCAGTGGAAGGATTTTTATATTGCGGATCAGAAGCCGAACCTTTCGGAGTTTGTTATCGAGGAAGCACTTCAGATCCCCGGAACAAACGAGATGGATTTTGTAAAGTTCACGCTGCTGCAGGCGCTGGATATAGGACATATCTCAGTGTATCTGGCAGATCGTGTTCGGACTATCGTAACACTCTCGCTCCTTACAGGAAAGAGACCGGCAGAAGGGCTCCATGATCTGATAATAGAGGAAATAGAGCTAAATGATCAGTCCATCATCAATCTGATATTTGGAAGTAAGGCACCGATGAATGCCAAGAAGGATGTGAAGGCAGATACCTGGTGGGCTGAAGAGGCACTAAAGAAGTGATGAAAAGCCTTACAAAATTGATTTTTAAACGCCGTTATTGTATGATATTTCTGATATTTCGGCTTATTTAGTGCCGGTTAGAAACAGGAGAAATTAAAAATGGAAAACACAGAAGAATCCAGGAATTTTATCGAGAGGGAAATCGATAAAAACCTCGCAGACGGCGTTTATGATACGGTACATACACGTTTCCCTCCGGAACCGAATGGATACCTTCATATCGGACATGCAAAGTCTATAGTACTTAACTCTGGCATTGCAAAGCAGTACGGAGGAAAATTCAATCTTCGTTTTGATGATACTAATCCGACAAAGGAAAAATCAGAATTCGTCGAGTCTATAAAGAATGACGTTGCATGGCTCGGAGCAGACTGGGAAGACCGCCTTTTCTTTGCATCAGATTACTTTGATCAGATGTATGAATATGCTGTAAAGCTTATAAAGAAGGGAAAGGCTTATGTGTCTGACCTCAATGCAGAGCAGATCCGCGAGTACCGTGGTTCACTTACAGAACCCGGAAAGGATGATCCGAACAGGGATCGTCCGATGGAAGAAAGTCTGCAGATGTTTGAGGATATGAAGGCTGGAAAGTATGAGGACGGAAGCCTCGTACTCAGAGCAAAGATCGATATGGCGAGCCCGAATATCAACATGCGTGATCCGATCATCTACAGGATCGCACATCTCACACATCAGAATACAGGTGATAAGTGGTGCATCTATCCTATGTACGACTTCGCACATCCTCTTGAGGATGCTATTGAGGGAATCACACATTCCCTTTGTACACTGGAGTTTGAGGATCACAGACCGCTTTATAACTGGGTAGTTGAGGAATGTGAATTTGCTCACCCGCCGAGACAGATCGAGTTTGCAAAGCTCTACCTGAACAACGTAGTAACAGGTAAGCGTTACATTAAAAAGCTTGTTGAGGACGGTATCGTAGACGGATGGGATGATCCGAGACTTGTTTCTATCGCAGGTCTTCGCCGTCGTGGTTATACACCTGACTCTATCCGCAAGTTTGTTGAACTCTGTGGTATTTCAAAGTCACAGTCTACTGCAGAGATGGATATGCTCGAGTATTGCATCAGAGAGGATCTGAAGCCGAAAGCAAAGAGACAGATGGCTGTACTTAATCCGCTGAAGCTCATCATTGATAATTATCCCGAGGGACAGTCAGAGCTTCTGGATGCGGTTAATAATCCGGAGAATGAAGAACTCGGAAGCCGTCAGATCTCCTTCAGCCGTGAGCTCTGGATCGAGCAGGATGACTTTATGGAAGAGCCGCCGAAGAAGTATTTCAGACTCTTCCCGGGTAATGAAGTTCGTCTCATGAATGCTTATTTTGTAAAGTGTGTTGGATGTGATAAGGATGAAGAGGGAAATGTCATCGCAGTACACTGTACTTACGATCCGGCAACCAAGCAGGGACCGGATTTCAAGGCAGACCGCAAGGTAAAGGGAACCATCCACTGGGTAAATGCAGCGGATGCGGTCAAGGTGACAGCAAGACTTTACGAAAATATCGTGGATGAGGAAAAGGGCGTATATGACGAGGAGGGAAACGTCAACGTTAATCCTAATTCACTGACTGTATGTGAGTGTTATGTTGAACCTGCTCTCGCAGAGGCAAAGCCTTTTGAGAGTTTCCAGTTTGTACGTAACGGTTTCTTCTGTGCAGACTGTAAGGATTCAAAGCCGGGAGCACCGGTATTTAACCGGATCGTATCTTTGAAGAGCTCTTTTAAGATGCCGGCAAATAAATAAGGAGTTGGGGGAGTACGGACGCCGGATGACGGCATCCGGAGTGTAAAGTTAGGAGGTTAAGTTAATATGGGACTGTTTGACGGAATGGACCAGATGGGTCTGAAGAAGATTTCACAGGAAGATCTTTTTAAGGCTGATGAGCCTGCTAAGAAGGGGGCACCTGCAGCTGCGGAAGTCAAAGCTAAGCCGGCTATTACAGAAGAAAGCTATCTTCTGGAACGAACCATGGATTGTCCTGTCTGCGGTTCGAAGTTTAAGGCTAAAGCAGTAAAGAGCGGAAGAGTAAGAAGAATCGGTCAGGATAAGGATCTTCGCCCTCGCTTTGAGCAGATGGATACTTCAAAGTATGATGTTTGTGTATGTCCGGAGTGCGGTTACGCTGCAATGACCCGTGATTTCAAGAATATCATGGAGCCTCAGAAAAAGCTGGTTCTTGAGAATATCAAGCCAGGTTTCAAATATGAGGAACCCGGAAGCATTTATTCATATGATGATGCGATAAAGAGATATCAGATAGCTCTTGTAAATGCCATGACCTGCGGCAGAAAAGATTCTGAAAAGGCATATCTGTGCCTTAAGATGGGCTGGGTCATCAGAGGTAAGGGCGAGAGCCTTGATAAAGAAGCTGAGGATTATGAAGCACAGCTGAAAAAGTGCAATGATGATGAGAATGAAGCCTTAAAGCTTGCATTTGATGGATTTATCGCAGCACGTCAGAAGGAAGAATTCCCGATGGCTGGCATGGAGCAGTCCACGCTTGATTATCTGCTCTCAGTTCTTTCCATGCGCTTTGACAGATATGATATCGCAGCAAAACTCGTAACAGGTATCCTTGGAAGCAGAGTTGCCGGACCGAAGATCAAGGATCTGGCTCGTGACCTAAAGGAAGAGATTGTGGAACATCAGAAGGCAAAGGAAGAAGGATAACAGCCTGATACATATTGAAAAGCCCATGCTTCATATGAGGCATGGGCTTTTTTTGATGCTTATTTTACTTCTCCTCTGAATCAAAACTTGAGAAGCGGAAAGTTGAGAACTTGTCGGAAGAAGGCTCCTTCTCGACATTGTTATCAGCGGACTTTGCTGTCTCGCCAATGATCTTGTCCTCAGCAGAAGCTGTTTCAACAGTCTCTTTTGAGAAGTTGAGTGGGACATATTCGCGTTTAGCGGCGGGAGATACGTCTTTTGCCTCAGCTTCGTTCTTAAGGAATTCCTCAAGATCATCATTCACATCGCGGTCGGAGTCCTCAAAGGAATCTTCGTTGTCGCGCTCTTTCAGGTAATAATATGTTCCTGCGGCAGCAGCGCCTGCAAGAAGTGCAAATGTAATTAATCTACCGAGTTTTTTCATCATTCCCTCTTTCCTTGTTCGGAAGAAACGTTACCGTTTTTGTAGGAACGGTTACGAAGAAACGAACAGTATTTAAAAATTTCCGTTATTTCAGTATTATAGGTTATTTCAAAAAATAAGTAAAGAATCTGTATTTATGGTATCATTATCCTATTATTTCTATGGTTACTGTTCACTCGCTTACAGCTCGCTCCAGTAACGGGTTTTGCCAATTAAATCGCCTGCGGCGATGGGCAAAACCCAATGGCACACCTACTTTATTGAGGCATAACTGCGCAGCGAAGTGCGCAGTTTGCCTATGAACTTTAACTTTATATGTTTCATAGAAAAGAGGATGTTTTGAGGCGTTTATTATATAGATTATTTGCGATATTTGTAATGACTGTGTTGAGTGCGACAGCTCTAACGGGGTGTAACGGAGGTGAAAAGCAGGAGATAGTTCTGACTTCGGAATTTAAGGATGATGAGATCCTTCGTATAGATACGGAGAGCTGTTTCAGACCGGAATTGCTGGTTTATCTTTATTCGTCGGCAGGCAGTTATGAAAAGGCATTCGGCGATGGTATCTGGGACAGAGAGATTGACGGAGTGACACTTGGAAATGAACTTAAGGACACGACTCTTGCCAGGATCGCTCAGGTTAAATCCATGAATCTCCTGGCGGCAGACTGGGGGATCAATCTTGATATTGATGAGCAGGCTGATGTAAAGAAGGCAGCGGAGACATATTTTGGAAGCGTATCTGAGAAAGAGAAGTCATCTCTCGGTATCACGGAAGAGATGATCCAAAATATGTACACTGAGTATGCTATTGCAGATAAGGTTTATAATCAGATCACACAAAACGTCAATCCGGAGATAAGCGATGATGAGGCCCGTACGATCACGGTCAAGTGCATCCTGATACGATGCAGTTCAACGGGTGAGAATGGGGAAGTCGTACCGTATAACGAGGAAGAGAAAGCTCAGGCAGAGAAAAAAGCACAGGAAGTTCTTTTGAGAGCACAGAATGGTGATGACTTTGACAGTCTCATAGAAGGATATAATGAAGACTCGGTCAGCACCTATACATTTGGAAAGGGAACAATGCCGGAGGCTTTTGAAAAAGCGTCATTTAATCTGGATACTGACGAAATCAGTGGTCTTGTTGAGACGGAGTATGGTTACCACATTATCAAGTGTGTAAGTACTTTTAACGAGGTTGAGACCGACGCAAACAAGGAAAGAATTGTAAAGGTCCGCAAGTCCGAGGCATTTAACAGAGTCTACAATGACTTTGCAAGGAAGCTGCACGTCATGCTTAACCGTGATCTGTGGAACAGCGTCAAGATGGACTCGGATGCTGCATTCTCAGACCGGGGCTTCTTTGAGGTGTACGACGATGTTTTTGGTGTAGAATGAGTTGCTAGCACTCTATTTAAAAGAGTGCTAAAAATTCATTGACTTTTATTATGGTGGGAATTAAAATTATTTTTGTTGAGACAAAAATACCCCGCGAGGCGGGAAAAATGTGGAAAGGACGTGCAAAAACATGGCAGAAAGACACGGAAATCTTTCAATAAGCAGTGAAAATATATTCCCAATCATAAAAAAATGGATGTACTCTGATCAGGATATCTTTATCCGTGAGCTTGTAAGTAATGGATGCGATGCCATCACAAAGCTGAAAAAGCTTGAGATGATCGGCGAGTACCAGGCTCCGGCAGAAGAAACAGACGGAACAGAGGGAGCAGGTCTCAAGGGCAGAGTTGATGTACAGGTAGATAACAAAGCAAAAACTCTGAAGTTCATCGATAACGGTATCGGAATGACCATGGATGAAGTTGATAAATACATCAACCAGATCGCTTTCTCCGGTGCAACAGAGTTCCTTAATAAATATAAAGATAAGGCTGATAATGACCAGATCATCGGTCACTTCGGACTCGGTTTCTACTCAGCATTCATGGTAGCTGATAAGGTAACCATTGACTCACTCTCATATCAGAAGGACGCAGTTCCGGTACATTGGGAGTGCGAAGGCGCAGGCACAAACTATGATATGACAGACGGTGATCGTACACGCGTAGGTACAGAGATCACACTTTACCTTAATGATGACAGCCTTAAGTATTGTAATGAGTACGGTGTTCGTGAAGTACTTGATAAGTACTGTTCATTTATGCCGACAGAAATCTATCTTAAGGATGTAAACGCAGAGCCGCCTAAGCCTACAAAGGATAAGGATGGAAATGAAGTACCACCGGCAGCACCTGCTCCGATAAACGATACTAATCCCCTTTGGACAAAGACTCCGAAGGATTGCACAGATGATGAATATAAGGAATTTTACCGTAAGGTATTCCAGGATTACAGAGAGCCGCTTTTCTGGATCCACCTGAACATGGACTATCCGTTTAACCTCAAGGGAATCCTTTACTTCCCTAAGATCAACATCGAGTACGAGTCCATCGAAGGAAAGATCAAGCTTTACAATAATCAGGTATTTGTAGCAGATAATATCAAGGAAGTGATCCCTGAGTTCCTGATGCTCTTAAAGGGTGTTATCGATTGTCCGGATCTGCCGCTTAACGTATCCAGAAGCGCACTTCAGAACGACGGCTTCGTAACAAAGATCTCTGATTATATTACAAAGAAGATCGCTGAGAAACTTTCCGGTATGTGCAAGACCGATAAGGAAAATTATGAGAAGTACTGGGATGACATTTCTCCTTTCGTAAAGTACGGATATCTCAGAAATTCCAAGTTTGCCGAGAAGATCAATGACTTCATCCTGTTCCACGATATCAATGGAAAGTATCTTACACTTCCTGAGTGTCTGGAGCTTCCGACAGAGGCTGTTGAGGAGACAGAAGCAGTTGATACCGAGACCGGAGAAAAGGTTGAGGCAGAGGTTGTAGATGAGTCAGCAGAAAAGAAGGACGAGTCAGAGGAAGAAAAGAAAGAGACCATCGTATACTATGTAACTGACGAAAAGCAGCAGGGTCAGTACATAAATATGTTTAAGCATGCAAAGATGGACGCAGTCATCCTCAAAAACAATATCGATACTCCGTTCATGCAGCAGCTCGAAGCAAAGAACCCGGGTGTAAAGTTCCTTCGTATCGACTCAAATGTAACCGATGCTATGGCTTCCAAGGAGTCAAAGAAAGAGCAGGAAGAGTTTGCAAAGTCAGCTGAGACAGTACAGGGACTTCTCCGCAAGGCTCTTAAGAAGGAAAAGCTTGAGGTAAAGATTCAGAAGCTCAAGAATAAGAAAGTAGCTTCTATGCTTACCAGATCCGAGGAAACACGCCGTATGCAGGATATGATGAGAATGTACTCTGCAGGAAGCGGTGCTATGGATGACATGTTTAAGGATGATGACGGACAGACGCTCGTCCTCAATGCAAACCATCCGCTGGTAAAGAATGTTATGGAGAACCCTGATGAGGAAAAGAGCAAGCTTGTAAGTGAGCAGCTTTATGATCTGGCTCTCCTTGCAAATAAGCAGCTTTCACCGGATGAAATGGCAGCATTCATCGAGAGATCAAATACGATCATGATGTCTTACAGTGGACTGAACTAAATTTTTTTCAGAAAAGCCCTGTGGCAGGTGTGAAAAAAGCACTTGTCACAGGGCTTTTTCTCTAATGAAAAGTGCGGAATATGTCGAAAATAATCAGAAGAACACCGTAGTAATAAAAAGTTTGATCATGTAATGAGTGAGGTGCATATGTCTGACGAAAAATATCTGATTTCTGTGATAACACCTTTTCGTAATACAGAAAAAGAGCTTTTTAAGAGAGGTTTTGAATCGTTAAAAAAACAGTCCATCGGATTTGAAAATCTTGAATGGATCATTGTGGTTCATAATTCTGAGAAAAAATACCAGACATTTGTAAAAAAGATGACTGAGGGATATGAAAATATCCGCGTATTTATACTGAATGATGAGTATTCGACTCCGTCCAGTCCGAGGAATATGGCGCTGGAAAACGCCACCGGAAAATATATAGCATTCATGGATTCAGATGATTACTTCATGGAAAAAGGTCTGGAAGAAGTATATAAGCAGATAGAAAAAAATCATGCAGATGTTGCATCCTTCCGTGCAGAAACGGAAAAGGAAGATGAATATATAGATCTTAATCTGGATATGAGGACTTTCTATGATCAGACTGAGGACTGTATATGTATAGAAAAAGGTAATCCTGAGATCAAAAAGCTGATCACCATATCGAATATGACCGTATGGAGTAAGATGATCAAGCGTGATCTGGTAAAGAAAGCAAACTTAAGATTTGATCTGTCGCTGAGATATAGTGAAGGTGCATTTTTTTGCCTGACTGCACTGATAGCGTCAAAGAAGACCATTATTCTTCCAAAGATCATTGCGTACGTTCACTATCTAAATCACGGAGCGGTGACACAGCAGCAGATCTTTTCAAGAGATGACATCATGACGTTTAAGGACGATGCACTGGAATGTGTGAGCCTGTCTATCACAAACGGGATAGGGTCACCTTACTATGCATGGACTGTTTTGGGACTCATCGCGGATATTGTTGAGTCATCGGCGCGCCTGTCTAAAGAAGATAAAAATGCCATTGCGGAAGATGTAAAGATGATCATCGAACTGGTATCACCGCTTCGAGTCTCGACAAAGTTTTTTGGAGGAAAAGAAGCAGAAAAAGAGATGCTCAGAGTTCGTCGTGTACTACTCGGAGAGTATAGCGAGCATAAGATAACAGATGAAGAAAATCTTCAGAGGATACTTAACGAAAATAAAGGATGTGAACTAGGCCGCAAGTATGGATTTTCACTCATCAGATCCATAAAAGAGTATCAGGACAGGGTACCCGTAAGTACATACGAAGATTATAAGCCATATATAGATCTCACAACGAGGCTTGGTGAATCGGAGATTTTTTATGATGGCAGGATAGTGTCTTATATCAGTTATAAAGATTCAAAGGGAAATAGTATACTGATGCCCCAGTCGGCACAGGTGATAAACAGAAACCGCCGCTTTTTTATAAGTTCTCTTAGAGGAACGGAAGGAAGCACCTTTGCGGTATTTGAGGGAATGCCGGTAAATGAGCGGATCAGATTTAAGGATGGCGGAGAACTGAATACCATATGGGGAGAAGTGCTGGATGAGCGTAAAGGCCGTGATGTGTTTAATTCTCATCAGAGACAAAATAAATATGGTACACTTACCTGCCCTTATGAAATAATGTATCCCCAGGAAAGAGCTGATTTTACGTATGTAAAGCTCTTATTTGCGCTGGCAGAAGAAAATGTTACGAATATCATGGCTACATCAGCGAAGATGGTCTATGAACACCTGGAGTATCTGGAAAAGAATTACGATAGTTTGCTGAAGGATCTTGCAAACGGTGATATAACCGGAGGTGCAGAGCTTACGCCTCAGGTTAAAAAGTCTCTGAAAAAGCAACTGAAAGCACAGCCGGAGAGAGCTGCTTTGCTTAAAAAGATCTGCGATCAGGGATTTGATGACATCCTGCGAAAGATATGGCCTGACTTAAAGAGGATATCCGCAATAGGAACAGGAATCTTTGCGGAATACGTGATAAAACTAAAGCGCTATGGCAAAGATGTAGCATATAATAACGGATATCTCCTGACTGCTGAAAGCATCATAGCAGAAGCTGTTGAAGATGACACAGATGTATATATGCTGCTTGAGAATGAATCATTTCTTGAATTTGCGCCGGAAAGCGGCAGAGGAAAGATAGTTCCGGCAGAAGGAGTAAAGCCCGGACGGCGGTACGAAGTACTGCTTACCAGCGAGTCCGGACTATATCGCTTCAGAACCGGTGACATAGTAGAAATAGATAGTATCAAAGATGGACATGTGTACATAAAGTACTGCTGGCGCATCTGATCAATGCCACGTAAACGGAGCAGTTACTGAACATTTTGCAGTGCTTCGATCTCTTCAGACGTAAGTTTTCTGCATTTGCCCGGAGCGAGGGATTCGTCAAGACGGAGCGGCCCCATGGAGATACGACGGAGATAGGCAACACGCTTACCAACAGCTTTGAAAAGACGTTTTACTTCGTGGTATTTGCCTTCCTGCAGAGTGACCTCTATTTCAGAAACGCCATTACCTGCTGATAAGATCTTTAGGTCAGCAGGTAATGCTTTAAATGCAGGTCCTTCATCGTCGTCAATAAAGATACCTGAGGCAAATTTCCGTACATCTTCAGGCGTAACTTCGCCGTCGATCTTTGCGAAATAAGTCTTATCTACGTGATGCTTTGGAGACAGCAGACGATGATTCAGATCGCCGTCATTGGTAATGAGGAGCAGTCCCTCTGTATCACGATCGAGTCTTCCTACAGGGAACAGATCCGTGCGATGAGGAAGGGACAGGAGATCCAGAACAGTTTCCATTCGCTTGTCTTCTGTAGCCGTGATCACACCGGAAGGCTTATTCATGAGGAAATATTGTGTTGTTTCGTACAAAACAGTGACACCGTCAAGAGTGACGGTGTCATTTTCTGTAACGGCCATGGAGGAATCGCGGACGATCTCTCCATTGACGGTTACTCTTTTCTTTCTGATGGCGCTCTTAAGGTCACTGCGTGACCCTGCGCCCATATCTGCGAGAAATTTATCTAATCTCATATCGTTCCTTTATTATTTCAATATTACTGTCCATTTTCTTCGCCTGTGAGGAGACCTTCTTCTTCACCGACAGCATTGTTTACAGCTGCTGCGGCACCGTTATCTGCCGGAGCGACAGGTACTGTAGGAGTAGGTGTAAGGCCCAGAGCAGCAGTAACATCAGCTGTATGAGGACATGTTCCTGTACCGGGTATAACTGTTCCGGGTACTTTGAACGGGCAGCTGTCCAGAGCTTCCAGACCTGTTGCAGAGCAGATGTATCCGGAATGAATGCTCGTATGTGAATAATCACAGTAGTCGGTCGGAGCATTGTCTGACGCAAAGTACTCGGAATAGGAGCTTCCGTCCGCCGTGCAGACACCATCTACGGCAAGTTTACCGGACTGTTTGCAGACTATCTTTGATACGATTCCGGAAGGCTGAACAAATTCTTTACGGCTCAGGTTTTCGTGGATCTTTTCCATGACACCACGCCACATCGTGCGGGCGAGACGCTGCTGATCTTTGGTGGTGAGGTCCACGTTGTTATCAAATCCTGCCCAGGTCGTGCAGGTGTAATAAGGAGTGTAGCCTGCGAACCAAACATCGTTTTCGTCAGATGTGGTACCGGTCTTACCTGCGATAGGCTGTGTACCGAAGTTTACGGAAGCACCGGTTCCCTTTGTTACTACGTCCTCCATGGCACTTGTAAGTAGCCATGCTGTAGTGGGCTTGATCACTTCGTGAGTATCTGGCTCATATTCCAGGAGCACGTTTCCATCGTGATCCAGGATCTTTGTATAAAATGTAGGTTCAATGTAAGTACCGCCGTTAGCGATAGCTGCGTAGGCTGCGTTCAGCTCGAGATTTTTAACACCGTCCGTGATGCCTCCGAGAGCGAGAGCCTGAGAAATATCGGACATAACCTTGCCGTCCTTTGTAACGCGGTTCTCAACAAGTGTCGTGAAGCCGAACTTTTTCAGATAATCAAAACCGAGCTGTGGTGTGATATCTGTAAGAGTTTTAACAGTAACGATATTAAGTGACTGCTCGATACCGTAACGCAGAGTACAGATACCTTTGTAGCCGCTCTTGTACCAGTTGGATACCGGTCGGCCGTTTGAGTAGTTAAAAGGTTCATCGACCTGTGTGGTGGCGAGTGTCATTCCGCCTGCATCAAGCGCCGGAGCGTAAGTTGATACTACCTTAAATGTAGAACCTGGCTGACGCATGGTATCGGTCGCGCGGTTAAGAGTGAGGCTTGCTTCCTTTTTGCCGCGTCCGCCGACGATCGCTTTTACATATCCTGTAGACTGATCGGCAACAGTCAGGGAAATCTGGGGCTGCGGGGCAGTGGACAGGTTGTCGGATACGAGAGTGTATCCCTGATTTAGTATGGATGCCTTGTAAGCATCGGCAGCCGCCTGCGCCTCATCCTTACTGTCAAAGAGACGGTGCTTATTGTAGCCGTTTTCTGAGAACCAGATAGCCATCATCTCTGATGAATAGTTCTCGTAATTTCCCTCGGAATCTTCCACTGTGAGTCTGTAATCCAGAAGATACTTCGTACCTGCAGGGTAGTTGTCCTCGTTTCCTGTGAAATCATCGCAGATCTTTTGGATCGCGGGATCCTGAGTCGCATAGATGCTCAGACCACCGGAATAAAGCTGGTTGTATGCCTGTGTATCGGTATAGCCGAGTTTATCTGTGAGGTCTGACAGGATCTGCTTTGTCAGAGCATCTACAAAATAGGAATTAACTGTATTGTTTTCAGTCTGGGCGTTTACAGTCTGGATACGGGAATAAACATCATCATTTATAGCTTCATCGTATGCAGCCTGCGTGATATAGCCCTGCTCCAGCATGTTATCCAGTACTTTCTTACGACGGACCGAATTGTTGTCCGGATGAGAAATAGGATTGTAACGCGAAGGGTTCTGCGTGATAGCAGCAATTACAGTATCTTCCGAAAGATTCAGATCAGAAACATTCTTATTAAAGTAACGGAGCGATGCCGCCTGAACACCAAGGGTATTCTGTCCGAGGTTGATAGTGTTCAGATAGAGCTCAAGGATAGTCTCCTTTGTAACATTTTCCTGCTGCTCAAGTTCGACTGCCAGAAACTGCTCCTGGATCTTTCTCTTGAGCTTCTCTGAAAATGAAGACTCGGTGGTCCATCCCGTGAAGACGTTATTCTTTATGAGCTGCTGGGTTATGGTACTGGCACCCTGTGAGAAATCGTGTGACTTGATACCTGTCACGGCAGCACGGACGATACCGCGCAGGTCGATTCCGTTATGCTCATAGAAACGTTCGTCTTCGATAGCGACAAACGCATGCTGCAGATCCAGCGGTATCTTGTCAATGGTCTGATAGATACGGTTTGAATCTGCTGCTACGAGCTTGGTTATCTGATTTCCCTCTGCATCATATACGATGGAAGAATAACCGGAAGGCCGTATAACACTTTCATTGATCTCGGGAGAGGAAGCAAGGATTCCTCTGAATACACCGAGGCCGCCGGCGGTACCGGCTGTTCCGATAGCGATGCAGCCAAAGACCACGCAGGCAAATGCAGCAGCAATGAATAAGTGTATGAATTTTGGAAGAAGTGATGACAGCTGACGCTGACGCCTTTCAACTCCGTGTTTTCCGTAGTCCATAGTTTCCTTTCGTGTCTGCTTTTTTTCAGACGGGATTTTTACTTATAGATATACAGAGTCATTATAACTGACTCCTTTTTAAAAGTATACTTTGAAATAGATAGGATAAAAATGATGGGATAAAGTTCGTTACTGTTTACTCGTAAACGGAGCATTTTGCTGCGTAGTTTATGACCGATGAATATGAAAAATTATACGATGTCAAATCGACTGAAGAATAGCGGTTTATTGGGAAAAATATAAACAAGGTGCAATACGAACAGCGAAAATTTAAGTAAAAAGATGACCGTACAACTCTATATGTATCTGAAATGATGCAAATTCTGTGCGAACCTCACAAAAATACTGAAAAACCTCGTATAATTCGTCTATTCACATTGCGGAGAAAGTTGTTCTTTTGTCATAAATTGACTCTGAAATTAGTATTCTTACCGACATGAAACATTTCATATGTGGACAATGTACAGAATACAGAATAAATGTATAGAACAAGTAGTAATTTTTTTACAATTTATATTTGTTTCGAGTTGTACATTGTGCTACAATAGGCAACGGAGATTCACCGAAGTGCATTAATATTAATACATCACTGAAACCGGTGTATCATAATTGTTATTTATCTTATGGAGGAAACAAAAAAATGGCAAAGTGGGTTTATATGTTCAGCGAAGGCGACATGACCATGAGAAACCTTCTCGGTGGTAAGGGCGCTAATCTCGCAGAAATGACATCAATCGGTCTTCCTGTTCCGCAGGGATTCACAATTACAACTGAGGCATGTACTCAGTACTACGAAGATGGACGCAAGATCAACGACGAGATCATGGCTCAGGCTATGGAAGGCGTAAAGAAGATGGAAGAGATCAACGGCAAGAAGTTCGGCGATCTTCAGAACCCGCTTCTCGTTTCCGTTCGTTCCGGTGCTCGTGCTTCTATGCCGGGTATGATGGATACTATCCTGAACCTCGGTCTTAATGACGAAGTAGTAGCAGCTATGATCAAGGGAAATCCTGATCCTGCATTTGAGCGTTTCGTATACGATTCATATAGAAGATTTATCCAGATGTTCTCCGACGTAGTTATGGAGGTTGGTAAGAAGTACTTCGAGCAGCTCATCGACAAGATGAAGGCAGAGAAGGGTGTTCAGTACGACGTTGATCTGACAGCAGCTGACCTTAAGGAGCTCGCTGAGCAGTTCAAGGCTGAGTACAAGAAGCAGCTCGGCAAGGACTTCCCGTCTGATCCGGTTGAGCAGCTGAAGCTCGCTATCGAGGCTGTATTCCGTTCATGGGATAACCCGAGAGCAAACGTATATCGTCGTGATAACGATATCCCGTACAGCTGGGGTACTGCTGTAAACGTAATGCCGATGGTATTCGGTAACCTTAACAACGAGTCAGGTACAGGTGTTGCATTCACACGTGATCCTGCTACTGGTGAGAAGAAACTCATGGGTGAGTTCCTTAAGAACGCACAGGGTGAGGACGTAGTTGCTGGTGTTCGTACACCTATGCCGATCGCTCAGATGGAGCAGGAGTTCCCTGAGGCATATGCTGAGTTCATCAAGGTTTGTGAGACTCTTGAGAATCATTACCATGATATGCAGGATATGGAGTTCACTGTTGAGAACAAGAAGCTCTACATGCTTCAGTGCCGTAATGGTAAGAGAACAGCACAGGCTGCTCTGAAGATCGCTTGCGACCTCGTTGATGAGGGACACAAGACTGAGAAGGAAGCTGTTGCGATGATCGATCCTCGTAACCTTGATACACTGCTTCACCCTCAGTTCGACACAAAGGCTCTGAAGGCTGCTACACCTATCGGAAAGGGTCTTGGCGCTTCACCGGGAGCTGCTTGCGGTAAGGTTGTATTTACAGCTGATGACGCTGTTGAATGGGCTGCAAAGGGCGAGAAGGTTATCCTTGTTCGTCTTGAGACATCTCCTGAGGACATCACAGGCATGAAGTCTGCAGAAGGTATCCTCACAGTTCGTGGTGGTATGACATCTCACGCAGCAGTAGTTGCTCGTGGTATGGGTGAGTGCTGCGTATCCGGATGCGGCGACATCAACATGGATGAGGAAAACAAGAAGTTCACACTTGGCGGCAAGGAGTTCCACGAGGGAGACTTCATCTCTATCGATGGTACAACAGGTAACATCTACGATGGCGTTATCGAGACAGTAGACGCTCAGATCGCAGGTGAGTTCGGCCGTATCATGGAGTGGGCTGATAAGTATAGAAAGCTTAAGGTTCGTACAAACGCTGATACACCGGCTGATGCTAAGAAGGCTCGTGAGCTCGGTGCAGAAGGTATCGGTCTCTGCCGTACAGAGCACATGTTCTTCGATGAGGAGAGAATCGCAGCATTCCGTGAGATGATCTGCTCTGACACTGTTGAAGAGAGAGAAGCAGCTCTTGCAAAGATCCTTCCTTATCAGCAGGATGACTTCGAGCAGCTCTTTGAGGCTATGGAAGGCAACCCGGTTACTATCCGTTTCCTGGATCCGCCTCTTCACGAGTTCGTTCCTAACACAGAGGATGAGATCAAGAAGCTCGCTGATGCTCAGGGCAAGACAGTTCAGCAGATCAAGGACATCATCACAGGTCTTCACGAGTTTAACCCGATGATGGGTCACAGAGGATGCCGTCTGTCCGTAACATATCCTGAGATCGCAGCTATGCAGTCCCGTGCTATCATCCGCGCAGCTATCAAGGTTCAGAAGGCTCACGCTGACTGGTCTGTGGTTCCGGAGATCATGGTTCCGCTTGTAGGCGAAGTTAAGGAGTTCAAGTTCGTTAAGGATATCATCGTAAAGGTAGCTGACGAGGAGATCAAGGCTGCTGGCGCTGACCTTAAGTATGAGGTTGGTACAATGATCGAGATCCCGAGAGCAGCTCTTACAGCTGATGAGATCGCTAAGGAAGCTGACTTCTTCTGCTTCGGTACAAACGATCTGACACAGATGACATTCGGTTTCTCCCGTGATGATGCTGGTAAGTTCCTCAATGCGTACTACGATGCAAAGATCTACGAGAACGATCCGTTCGCAAAGCTTGACCGCACAGGTGTAGGTAAGCTCATGGATACATGCCTGAAGCTTGGCCGTCCTGTAAATCCGAAGCTCCACGCTGGTATCTGTGGTGAGCACGGCGGAGATCCTTCTTCCGTAGAGTTCTGCCACCAGATCGGTCTTGACTATGTATCCTGCTCACCGTTCCGTGTACCGGTAGCAAGACTTGCAGCAGCACAGGCAGCTATCGCCGAGTCACTGCAGTAAAGGATCCGAGTTGTTTTTTGGGAACTTATGAAATCTCGAAAGATTTCATGAGACAATCTACAAAGATTTATCATAAGAAAAACGGGTTCAGATTTCCCGAAAAGCTTGTAATTAAGCTATTTCTAGTATAGGGTGTCTACTTTAGACACCCTCAGACCGTAGACAAAGTGGTTTTGAGAGTAATACTCTCAAGATCACTTTTCTTTATTTGAAATTTTTACAAAAATAAAGGATAGAAACGACCCGGTCATGCCATTTCTATCCGCCATTAATGTTTAATTCTTGAATATATAACAAGACTCTGTTGTAATGCACCAAAAGTAAAAAAAGAAGCTTATACTAAGTATGTTTTGAATGAATATCATAATCACAAAATGATAAATGTAGATCGTAACAATGCATATGAGGTTGCCAAAAATCTTTGTGAGCAGGAAAAAAAGCAATTAGAAGATTCATTAGGGATATAAGAACCTTACATAGACCAGTACCCTGGGGACGCCCAGCAAGTACTGGTCTATTATTATGCCCACTTTTTGCGCAGAAGATGAGCATGAGATGAAACGTAAGCGTCATATATGCTCCCGGATTCCCATGCAGCTGATTTTTCTTCATAATGGTGTCGAAATCCGATCTGCCACATTGGCAGGTTGGAAAAATTTACTTTCATATTGTCTAAACGTTGGAAAAATTTACTTCCAATGTGCCAAGGAAGGAGATTCGATGCCCAAAGCTCTTTTTAAGTCTGATGATGAATTGTTTGAAGCAATCCAAAGATGTCGTACTAGCGGTATGACTGATAAAGATTGGTGTGCTGCTAATAGAATCAGTCAAACCGCTCTTTATAGATACATCAGGAAATTGAAGAAAAAGTCATATGAGATTCCAAATCATACCAG
>JNJK01000029.1 GCA_000701625.1 Lachnospiraceae bacterium MC2017 | reverse complement strand
TTAGACCTTTTCTGTAAAGATTTGTATGTAACGGGTTGATAACACAGGTGGTCAGACCTTTATCAATGAGCGAACCGAGAAGATTGAGTGAGTAGTGACCGGTAGCTTCAAGACCTACTTTTATTTCGGTCTTATCATCAGTCACAGAGAAAATCTTCTCATACAGCTCATCAAAGCCAGCCTTGTTATTCGGAATCGTAAATACCGGATATAGATTATCGGCTTCTGATCCCAGGATGCAGCAATCGTGTTTATCCTTTGCAACATCGATACCAACATAGATCATACACATGATCCTCCTTAAAAGTATTTGACGCTGTATTGGATCCACAGTGCTCTCTGCCGATGTAACCTCGTTCTACATAAACCGTCATGCGGTATCTAACTGATTAACACTTTGACAAAGAGGCTGTGGTTGGAGCCTTTCTGTAACCGTCTATGCGGTAGGAGTAAAGAACCAATCCACAGCATCTTCAACAGCATACCCTATGCCTAAGAACAGGTAAAGAATGGGTATGACTATATAATACGAGGAGTGCAATATGAGCTGGAAAACAGTTAATCTTCATCTCATGAAAGGTGCGATTTTGGCTGTTTACGGGGATAGTGCGCTCTTTTTTAGGAAATTTGAGGTCGGTCACAGGTCATAAACGATCTGATCCGGCATAGAAATTTTCATAACAGACGTGACTATCTCCTTATTTCTTTTTATCAATTAAGAATTAAGGAGATTTTTTATGAATAAAAATACAGCAAAGAAACAGATACTGAAATTATATTTTACAGATGGCGCAGGTGCGCTGATGTTTGCCAGTGCTTCATGGGTAGCTTTACTTGCGGCACGTGGGTTTTCAACTATTGAAATAGGACTTTTAGAGAGCATCTTTCACCTGACCAGTATGACCTGTGAAGTGCCATCTGGGGTCGTTGCAGATGTATTTGGAAGAAAAAAGACCATGATCGCAAGTACTGTGATGTCTGTCATCACATCGTTTATGATGATCTTTGCGAATTCTTTTGAAATGTTAGCTGTCACTATGATGTTTTGTGCTTTAAGTTATAACCTGGCTTCAGGAACACGGGAAGCACTGGCATATGATAGCTTAAAAGAGGCAGGTGCAGAGGATGAGTACGATAAATTTGCATCAAATGATATGATCATATACAGCATTGCACATTCTGCTGCCACGATGCTTGCAGGTGCCGCACTTCTGCTGGGTTATAAAAGAGCCTACTTTATTGATGCATTTATAGGTATCATAGCGGTGATCATGGCATTGTCATTAACGGAGGTAAAGACAGAGCTAAATCAAAAATCAGACGTAAAAGAAAGATTTAGAGAAGTAATTATTGAAAGCCTGCACTTTATTAAAGAAAACCAAAAAGCCAGATTGATGATCATTTTTAACGCAGCGATAGGTGCAGTTTCTATACTGATCCTTTTCTTTTTACAGGCGAAGCTTCCTGAGATGGGCTTAAATAAAGCATTACTCGGTCCGGCTCTTTTTGTGATGGGGCTTGGATCAGTAGTCGGTGCCAAAGTCATTGAACTTTTTAAGAACGTCAGATATCGAAAAATCGCCATGTTAAGCCTGCTGGGAATAGTTGTTGCATTGGTGACAGTATTCTCCGGAAACTGTCTGTTTGTGATCATTGGTGGATTCATCGGTGCGGTTGCCGATAATTTCCTGGAGATCAGAACTGATGTAGCTCTAAATAACATGATTCCATCTGACCAGAGAGCAACACTTATGTCCATAAATTCATTCACGTTTTCTGTCGTTATGATCGTGATGTCTCCGGTATTTGGATGGATATTCGCTTAAACGGTTTTCTTATGATTCCACCTGATAAAAAAGTATGCTACCTCCAGTACGCAGCAGCTCATCCAGCCGACAGGATAGCCAAAGCCTACAAGGGTAGGGGTGTTTGAGACATAATGTGTGACGAAAAACAGGTAAACCTGTCGGATAGCGACAAAGCTCGCCAGCATGATGATCATGGGACCGGTGGAGTCACCGCGCCCCCTAAGCGCACCTGCAAGTACGTGGTTTACGCAGTTAAACATCAAGAAGTACACATTCATACGGATAAACAGAGAGCCAAAGGCAATAACATTTTCATCAGCTGTAAATAATCTGGTTACAGCTGATGAAAAGATCCAGATAAGTGATGCGATCACAAATGTTATACCAATGGACAACAGTACGGAAAGCTTTGTACCTTCATTAGATCTCTTAACCTTTCCGGCACCGATATTCTGGCTTACAAAAGTTGTGGATGCCATCGCCATGCTGTTCATCGGCAGCAGTATGAACTGATCCAGTTTGTTGTAGCAGCTCCAGCCTGCCATGCAGACAGAGCCGAAATAATTGACATAAGACTGCACAAATATATTTGAAAAAGCAGTGATCACAGACTGGATAGCAGCCGGGAGTCCTACAGCAAATATTTTTGAAAGTGTCGGAAAATCAATTTTCAGGTCATGCAGGGTCAGGCGATAAACATCATCGCTTCGTGTTAAGAGCAGGAGCGTAAGTATCGCAGATATAAACTGGGAGATGATCGTTGCATACGCAACACCCTCGATACCCATGTGGAACCCCGGTACAAAGAGCAGATCGAGGATGATATTCAGAAAACTTGTGAGCATAAGAAAGAAAAGCGGGCGTCTGGTGTCACCCACGGCACGAAGTATGCCGCTTCCCATGTTGTAGATCAGGAGACCGGAAATGCCTGCAAAATAAATGGTAAGATAAGTAGTTGCTTCGCCAAATACGTCTTCCGGAGTGTCCATGAATCTTAGCATAGGACCTACACCCAGTATAAAAACGATCGTAAAAAGAACACAGAAAACAAAGGTTGCAGCCATCGTTGTTTCTACAGCGGTATGCAGCTTTTTTAAGTCTTTGGCTCCAAAATAGCGACCGATTATCACACCTGCGCCGACTGAAAAGCCATTAAAGAAAAAAACAGCCATATTTGTGATCATAGTTGTGGAACCAACGGCTGCGAGCGCCTCTGTACCTACAAAATTTCCAACGACTATAGAATCAACCGTGTTGTACAGCATTTGGAAAATATTTCCAAACATAAGCGGAAGAGCAAACATTATAAGCTGACGGACAATGTTTCCGTCAGTCATATCTTTTGTAGTTGTTTTACGTATTCTGTCACTCATCTAAAAAGCCCCTTAAAAAGTTATATCATCATATATATCGAATAAAGACAAATGAATATGATATACCTTTAGCGTTATTATTTCTATTGTTTTATAAGAAAATCGTCCCGCTTATCCGATAAATCAAAAAAGGGATTATGTGTCCTTAAGAGGGGTAATGCGTATGCTGAAAAAAATATTTGAAGAATTACTTATTGCAGTTGGTATAGCGATAATATTGGCGGCAGGCGGGGTGATCTGTCTTACGGGTTATAAACTGATAAGTGATCCTTTGGTAAAGTCTCCGGAGGAAGTGCAGGAACTACGAAGTAAGGCGAAAGCAGAGTCTGATGATCTCGGTGAAGATATATCCAATGCCGTGCAAAGTGTTCAAAATGAAGATACGACCGATTACTCTGCAGCACTTCAGGCTGCAGCCATAGTAGAGAATGCTCAGAATGAACAAGATCAGAGGGCAGAAAATGTGCAGCAGGATGACGGATCACAAGGCGAAGAAGCAGCTATGATCTCGGATACAGGCTCGTCTGACGGAGCACAGGGGGAATCAGTTGCATCTGGAAGTGTTGTGTCTGTTTATGGTCTTAAATTCAAGCTTCCGGACACATATACCTGGAGATTTAATCTTGGTGGAAATGGATATTATTTCAGACCAGACGAAAATACATATTCTCCGATACTTACTTTTCATTCCGTTTCAAGCGGAGATAAAGAAATCAACGACGGAACAGCACAGGAGATCATGCAGAAAAGGGTCGAGATGTTGAAATCCCAACTCGATGAGGGGTGGGAGATAGATCAGGATGAAAGTGCGGTCTTCAATGGTCTGTCGGGATGGAAATTTGTATCTCATGGAAGTGAAAACGGAAAAGATCAGAAGTCTGCGGTGATACTGTTATATAACCCGACAGATCAGGCAATTGCAGAAATTGATCTGTCCTGTGATACAGGTGATTTTGATGCCCGGATGAATGAGATAAATGATATGCTGAATTCGTTATGAAAAATGAATGAATCGCTAAACTAATACGATTTTGTCAATGGATTTTATGAGTTGCTTTACCTATAATCAAAACATGACTCGATAATAGAACATTCACTTTAATGGTAGGAGAGAAACTATGGCTGACAGAGTATTTCCTGAGATGAAAAAGAACTTTGGATTTGGCATGATGCGTCTGCCAATGAATGGAGAAGCAGTTGATACAGAACAGGTATCAAAGATGGTTGATCTGTTCATTGAGAATGGTTTTAATTATTTTGATACGGCACATGGATATATAAATGGTCTATCAGAGCTGGCAGTACGAGAGTGCCTGTCTTCAAGGCATGATCGAAGTGAATATCTGCTTACAAATAAACTCACCGGAGAGTATTTCAAAAAAGAAGAGGATATACGTCCTTTTTTTGAGACACAGCTAAAGGCCTGTGGTGTTGATTACTTTGATTTTTATCTGATGCATGCGCAGAATGCACATTTATTTGAGAAATTTAAGAAATGTAGAGCGTATGAAACAGCCTTTGATCTGAAAAAGGAAGGAAAAGTTCGACACGTAGGAATATCTTTTCACGATCAGGCATCTGTATTAGATCAGATTCTTACGGAATATCCTGAAATTGAGATAGTTCAGATACAGTTTAACTATGTGGACTATGAAGATGAATCCGTTCAATCCCGGAAAGTATACGAGGTTGCCAGAAAACACGGAAAACCGCTCCTTGTTATGGAACCTGTTAAAGGTGGAAGTCTTGTAAATCTGCCTGATGACGCCAGGAAAATACTTGATGATCTGAATGGTGGCTCATATGCGAGTTATGCCGTACGTTATGCAGCATCCTTTGACGGAATGGAAATGGTACTGTCCGGCATGAGTAATCTTGAACAAATGCAGGATAATATCAGCTATATGAAGGACTTTAAACCTCTGGATCAGCGGGAAATGGATGCCGTAAAGAAGGTCAGCGATGTATTTAATTCTCTTGGAATGATCCCATGTACAGCCTGCCACTATTGTATCGAGGAAAACCATTGTCCGGTAAATATCCTGATTCCCAATATGTTTGATTGCATGAATAAAAAAATGATCTTTAAGACCTGGAATCAGGATTTTTATTATAAAGAAGTCCTTACAGCATCTAATGGCAAAGCAAGCGATTGTGTTAAGTGTGGCGGTTGTGAGAAAGTCTGCCCTCAGCACTTGGAGATACGTGATCTGCTGGAGAAGGTCGCTCAGGAGTTTGAATAAAAAATGCTGCTCCCGGATTAGGGAAACAGCATGATTTCTGTTCTTATTAAGCTTTAGTAAGCTTTATTTTGCTGGTATATTCGGCTTTGCCGTATTTAATGGTAAGGGTAACATTTCCCTTTTTCTTTTTGGCGGTAATGTTACCCTTTGAATCAACAACAAGCCGGCTTTCATCTGATGATGTTACGGAGTCGGGCTTATTCTTCATTTCATCGGCGTTTGTAACGATTTCATTAAAGGCGAGGGTTTCTCCCTTTTCAAGTTCGATCTCTTTCTCTACTTCAGGTCTTTCAACTGTTATATTGCAGGTACCGATAACGGATTTCTTCTTTTTGACAGTGATCGTCGCTTCTCCCGGATTTTTGCAGTTGAGAGTTCCCTTATTGACCTTTACGATATCAGGATCGGATGATCTGTAATTTACCTCTGTATCCTTTGGGATTTTTATAAGAGATGCTACTTCGATCCCCTTATCTCCGGCAACATAGGTTTTACTCTTGCACTGGCTGCTCTGATAATACTCTGAAAAACCTACTGATGAGATATCCATTCCAAAGAGCTGCTGAAGAGTGTCTTCAAAGTAGTTAAAACGATTTTCCTCATTGGTCTTTGCATAATATCTGAGATCCTTTTCGGTCTCATCTGTTTTATTTACATCTACAGTATAGTTTATGGTATCACCCTTGTGATAAGATTCCAGATTTTTGATCTTTCCGCTTATGGATGCGACTTTTCCATAGATCCTTGGATTATAGTAGGTATCAATAAGACTCCCCTTATCTGTGTTAAATCTCATACCGGAAGTACTGATTATGGATTTTCCATCAGATTCAACGATAGTAAGACGGTAATTAAGTATATTTGATTTGGAAATATAAATAAGCTGGGTTGTATATCCGTGATTATTGTGTTTATCCCATTTACAAGTTACATACTTATTTCCGCCGGAAGTGGCTTTTCCGTTTTTCTTAACGTATTTCACGATAGAGGAAATGTTGCTTTTGGCATCAGATTCCTCTTTAGCCATTGTAGGGCAGACCATAAGAATCGCCAGGATAAGTGTCAGTATAAAACAAGTGATTTTTTTTATGGTTTTCATGTTTTGTACGCTCCTCTATAAACTCAAGTATATATCTGACATAATGTTGTCGGATGTTCGTTTTTGTAACGACGACTGTTCAGATCTATCGATCGGATATCCGTCGACAAAAAGCTCCCTAAAAATGATTATACCTTAAGAGAGCCTTTTTGCGAATAGTATTGTTCTAATTTTTGAACATATATCACATGATGAATTTTAGGGCTTGCATATAGGAAGGTTTGTGATAAAGTATTGAGGTACGCGCGTCTGAGTGTCAGACGGATAAACAGATAATTTACAGGAATTATAGGAGTTTTACGGATATGAAGAAGCAGGTAAAAGTGCATCTTAAAGACGAGAAACATATTAAAGATTTTTTTAATCTTAATTCCAAAACAGAGTGCGATATTGATGTTGAGAAAGATCACAGCTTCATAGACGGTAAATCCCTTCTGGGGGTTATGTCCATGAATCTTTCAAAGCCTCTTAAGATCTTTATCCATGGTGAAGATAATGAGATCGAGCAGCTTGTTGATGAATATGCAAGCAATGATCTGATCGCAGAAATCTGATCGTAGTTATGGAAAAAATGACGTTGTGCTGCATTGATAAACGGCACAACGTCATTTTTATGTACATTGTTCTACTCAGACATCTCTATATAGTTGTTTAGCTTATTCTTATCAAAGTGTTCAGAGGCTGTCTTAACTTCATCCGAGGCAGCTATAAATGCTTCAGCGACCTTGGGATCAAAGTGTGAACCTGAGTCTTTTTTTATGATATCCATTGCCTTTTCAAATGGAAAGGCATCTTTATAAACTCTGCTGGACACTAGTGCATCAAAAACATCTGCAACAGCCATAATTCGGGCTGAAAGCGGGATCTCTTCTCCGGACAGACCCTTTGGATAGCCTTTTCCGTTCCACTTTTCGTGATGATATTTAGCTATATTCTTGGCCTCTATGAGATAACGTGTCCGTGGCAGGGTTGTAAGACATTGATCGATCACTTTTGCACCGAAGACCGTATGTAATTTCATTATTTCAAATTCTTCATCCGTAAGCTTTCCGGGTTTATTCAGTATCGAATCGGAGATATGTATCTTTCCTATATCATGGAGCGGAGCGGATTTTACGACGTTTGAAACAAATTCGTCCGTCAGTTCTTCTGTATAAAATCCCATTTCACGCATCTTATGCATCACGATTCCCGTATAGGTGGCCGTTTTTCTGATATGATCACCGGTTGAAGAATCCCTGTTTTCTACCATGTCTGCCAGTACCATGATGAGTCCCGACTGAACCATATCGAGATCTCTTGCGTTTTGACGCATCGTACTGTAATTCACCATGGTTTCTTCCAGTGTCTGCAGTAACGTAAAATACAGATTTTCTATTTCATCACCGGTATGGATGCTGAGTTCCCGGATATTGTCAACATTTTTCTTTCGGCTGTCTGCATCGGAATAGTCAAAGCTTTTTGCGGCTTTCTCAAGCGCATTTACCGGATATATGACGTGGTATTTTGCAAACCACATGCCGGCGCAGATGATCATCAACATAAATCCGATGCAGAGAGAGATTAAACGGACCATAAATTGTGTTTCAACCTGGTACAGATCTGCCATGGAAAGGTCAACACCGGTATAACAGACATATTCGCCGCGTGAATTGAAAACCGGCGTAATAGATGATATGTACATGCCATTTACCGGATCCTTAAAAATAACCGGAGAGAATTCTTTCCCGGCTTTCAGCTTTTCCAGATAAGGTCTGTCTTTATCTTTAAAATGAATATGCGTTCCGGGAGAAATGTAGGTATTCTCATTTGTATTGAAATCAAAAATCACCAAGTAGCCGTTTTCAACTGCCTGATGCACATAGATATGAAAGATAGCCGGAGTGGACTGGCTTATATCGCTTAACAGAGTTTCTGCCTTGTCATAGCCATAGGTGGATTTTCCATATTTAAGATAATCATCAATATCATCTGCTTCTATAGCATTGGCTACGAGCCGTGAAATGCCCAGCGCCTGATCTTTATACTCTGCTTTCATATATGATAAAAACAGCATACGGCTCATATAAGTTATCGCAATAGTTGTTGTCAGACAAGAAAGTGTCAGAGCTATTATCATTTTTCCCTTGATCGACATTTTACGGGTAGATTTTGCGTTTAGCTTTTTTACCTGCTCATCAGTCAGGGGAGTCTGGAGCCATCCTATATTCTGTATGGTTATTTTCAGCTTTTCCGGCATCAGTCTGATAATCGGATAAGAGATGGCTGCGCATATACATATATTGCAGATATTAATGAGCAAAAAAGCAAAAAATGATGCAGAGTATATATTGATATTAAGCCTGTTTTGAAAAAATGATACAAGAGAATTGATCAGCCAGTGTCCGTTGTAGTTTTCAACGCGCTGAAAATAAACAACGGCAAGACCAAAAATACTGTTGCATAGAGAAAGCAGTATTACAAATTTAGCAAACAGAAATGCGGATGTATTCTTTTTATTGTTGTAGACTTTGTAGAAGTCTGATGCAGCCAGCGCCAGGATCGTATAGGGGATGAAAAAATAAATAGAGTTTTCATCTCTTATGAAAAACAGCATATTTGTTGCGAGGGCGACAGTCGCTCCGGGGAAATATCCTCCGATAATAGCAGCGATGATAGTGCCGGTGCAGTCGAGGTATACTAATCCACCCATCGCCAATTCAGATAGCCCTTTAATTAAAAAATTAAACATAATGCAGGCTATAAGAAAAGTAAAAAATATTCCCCATTTTTTTGCACTATCTTTGCTTAGTAACCTCATTTTCCCCTCGCCATTTACATAACTTTCCGTGTCAATAAATAAAAATCCTTTTTATTTATATCGAGATTTTTGTCTCAATAATTAATGATTCTTTACGCTGCTTTGCACTAAAAAAAGTTCTTTTCGAGGAAAATGATGGAAAACAAAAGCAGCTGTGAACTACAAAATTGTCTTTAATCAAAACCATAATAGTACCTTTTCAAATGAGTCTGTTTTTGCGAAAAATATAGTGAATGGACACAAACAGTCCCTCAAAAGGAATCAGCATGGAGGCGATTTTATGAATAAATACATGGTCAGCTGGGTAAACGATGAACACTTGACTTATGAATCTGGACACCATGAAACCGACGAGAACGGCTGCATCGAGCATTTTCTTATCGAAGCAGATTCGCGTGAAGAAGCCGGTAAGATCTTTCTGGATTCGATGTACGATCTCATGATTGAAAAAGGACTGAAAAAGCAGATTTATGATGATATTGAAAAGGAATTCATAGAAGAAAGTATTGAAGGATTTTATATAAGCGGTCTTTCTAATAAAGAGGATGAAGTATTTCTTGCAGAGCTATCAGGAAAAACCAGGCAAAGCTATGATGAGATACTGATATCATTTGGAATAGTTAAGACCCAGATGATGATGCAGGATGGAAAAATACAGTCTATCATGTCAAAAGAGGATATGACCGAACGTCAAAAAGAAGCCTTTATGGAAGATTTTATCGAGGAATTTCATAATAATTGTAATGAAGTTTTATTTGAACACCTTTCTGAAAATGACTGCAGAAAGATCTGGTTTCAAAAAATGAAGTATGATGTTGCTGTTATTCCTCTAAGTGAAAAAATATTAAAACGAAATAGTGATCGGATTAGTACATTTTGAGTATTAAATCAAAATAAAAATTTACCATGACAATACTGAATATACATGTTACCATGAGATAAGATGTGCTTTGATTATACTAAATGCACAAAATGATTTTTGCACATCATTACTTTGATGACAGAAATCTGACAAGGTCGGATTTGTTGTTAGTATTTGTTTATGGGAGGAATTGCATGAAAGTATTAGTCATTAACTGTGGCAGCTCTTCATTAAAATTTCGTTTGATCGAAACAGCAGATGAATCTGTAAAGGTAAAGGGACTTTTTGAGCGAATTGGCAGTGATAAGGGACATTTTGTTTATACACCGACAGAAGGTTCTAAATATGAAAAGGACGTACCGCTTCCTGATCATTATGAAGCGGTCAATATTCTTGTCGATGCACTGACTGATCCGGAGACAGGTGTAGTTAAGAGTCTTGATGAGATAGATGCTGTTGGTCATCGTATCGTACATGGTGGAGATAAATTCAGCCATGCTGTAATTCTTACTCCCGATGCTATAAAGGAAATTGAAAAATGTGCGGAGCTGGCACCTATCCATAATCCGGTAAATCTTCTCGGAATCCGTGCATGTATGAAGTATATGCCAAATACTGTAATGGTTGGAGCTTTTGATACATCTTTCCATCAGACAATGCCTGAAGAAGCATATCTTTACGGTATTCCTTATGAATATTATAAGAGAGACAGAGTTCGTCGATATGGTTTCCACGGCATGAGCCATGAATACGTTGCTAACGAAACTGCAAAGCTCTTAAATAAACCTATTGAAGAGACTAAGATCGTTACCTGCCATATCGGAAACGGAACATCAATAGCTGCAGTAAAAGGCGGAAAATCTGTTGATACTTCTATGGGATTTACTCCTCTCGCAGGAGTTCTCATGGGAACCCGTTCAGGTGGTATCGATCCGGAGATCGTTAAGTACATTGCTCATGCAGAGAATAAGTCACTTCAGGAAGTAATGGACATTCTTAACAATAAATCAGGTCTGTATGGTCTTTCGGATAATCTTTCATCTGATGTTCGAGATCTTACAGATGAGTATGTTAAGGGAAATGAAAATGCTGTCCGTGCTCTTAAGAGACTGGCCTATGCTATTACGAAGTATATTGGTTCATATTATGCTGTCATGGGTGGCATTGATGCCATTGCATTTACAGCAGGAGTAGGTGAAAACAGCTGGCTCGTACGTAAACTTATCTGCGAGAGGATCAGCGGAATGGGCGTTACTTTCGATGAAAAGACAAATAACGAAGCTCATGGAACAGCGATGATTTCCGGACCTGATTCAACCATAAAGGTATTTGTAGTTCCTACCGATGAAGAGATGTCTATCGCGCGTCAGGTGGTACAGACTATAAACGCAGCAAAATAATTAAATAATTTTTAGAAATTGGAAAACGTTGGAAAAATCAATGTTTTCCAATTTTTTCGCCATTTTTGCAAATGTATCTCATTTAGAACTTTTGATATACAAAAATTGTGGTAGACTCTCTAATTGTGTATACAGTATTCGCATTTCTTTTGGATCGGGAGGTTCTAAATTGAAAAAAATCGTTTTAATTACAGGTAGTCCCAGAAAAGATGGGAATTCTAAGATAATGGCAGATAGCTTTGACCGTGCAGCAAGAGCGCGTGAGATCGAAGTTAAAAGATATGACGCTGTTCGACTTGATATGTCAGGATGCTATGCATGTGATGACTGCTTTAAGAATGGTGTAGCATGTGCAGTTGAAGAACAGTTTAATGAGCTTGCAAATGATATCATGGATGCAGATGGTCTGGTATTTGCAGCTCCTGTTTATTGGTATTCTGCACCTTCTCAGATAAAGGCTGTTATGGATCACTTCCGCGCATTCAAAGTTGCAGGGAAGAGTTTTGCCGGTAAGAAATGTGCTCTTCTTACCTGCTGCTCAGATGATGATGAAAATGCTATGCGTGGATTTGAGTATTCTTTCCGTAAATCAATGGAGTTTATGGATGCTAATATCGTAGATGAGATCATGATCCCCGGTATTAGAACTGCTGAAGATATTGAAAAGTCCGGTGCAATGGAGCAGGCTGCAGCACTTGCTGATAAGTTTATTGCTGCATAAACGGCGTAAAAATTTATATTTCATGCGAGTAGAGCTTTGAAAGGTTATCAGTTCCTTTCAAGGCTCATTTTTTATACCTATACAACCTTAAATGAAAGTTCGGAATAAACGATACATATAGTAAGGATGGATGCATTACGCGCATTGTGATGCGACGCGCGCGGATTCTATATTCTTTTTTGGGAGGTATAAATACACATGGTCTTTACATATTGTCTTTTAATGATAGTATCATTGATCTTTATTGATTTTCTGGTATCTCATCTCTACTATCACCGTTCTTTAAGAGCTACTATTACAGAACGGATAATCTGGCTTATTCCTACACGTATGAAATTCAAGGGTTCTGCCGAGGATTTTGAGGCCCGGATGCAGGAGTATGAAAAAATAGGAGAACAGTTATATACCATTCCGGACAAGGTTAAATTTGAATGCTCTATTAAAGAAAAGTATGAATATGGGATGCAGGTTTTTTACTTAAATCAGGAAAGCGCATCAAATCTCATTCTTTTCTACATTCACGGTGGGGGAAATTGTGAACAGCCATCAGAGCATCATTGGAAATTTATGAATAACATGATAAAGAAAACAGGGGCAAAAGTAGTCGCGCCTCTTTATCCACTGCTTCCATTCCATAATTACCATGATACTTTTCCTGCAATAACAGATCTATATATGAATACTGTCAGGAATAATGAAGGGTGTAAGATCATTCTTGCCGGAGACAGTGCCGGAGGCGGAATGGCACTTGCAATAGCTGAGGATCTGTTAACGCTGAATTTTTCTCAGCCGGATGAGCTGATCCTCATATCGCCATTTGTGGAATCCTTATATTCGGAAGAAGAGGCAAAAGTCGTCAAAAAATATGAAAAGGTATGTCCTTTTATTAATACTTCCGGATGTATCCCACTTGTAAAAAGATGGGCAGGAAGCGATGAGGAAAGAGGGGATTACCATGTTTCTCCAATACGAGGAGATATGAGGGGGATGGGAAGAACTACCGTATTTACCGGCACAAGAGAGGCGTTTTACCCATTAGAGGAAGAATTATATGAGAAAATGACAAAAGCAGGTGTTGACGCAAAACTCGTTGTTGGCAAGGGACTTAATCATGTTTTTCCGATACTGACAAATCCTGAAGGCAGAAAGGCACAGGAGCAGATCGCGGATATTATTTTGCGTTCCGTGGACGTTTGATCTAAAAAACGTATATCATCATATAGTAAGGCGAAAGAATAGAAGAAGAGCATTTTTCCGTATTCAGGGAAGGCTCTTCTTCTGTTCTTTGTTAATTCGTTATGTCACTATAACATTCTGGTCGTCGATCTCTGAATAATCCCCATGAAAGACGTTCTTCACGGATCTTATCGAAATCAAATTCTGCGGAAAGTATCACATCACCACTGCGTTCTGCTTCTGTAAGTATCGCGCCGGTTTCGTCTGTTATAAAGCTTTTGCCGTAAAACAACAGCTCGGAGGACTGGTTTCCGTTCTCCCTGCATGGAGTTACTTTTTCCAGACCGAAGCGATTGGCAGCAGCTACAGGAATGATATTTGCCGCTGAATGCCCCTGCATCGTGCGCTGCCAATGAGGAGCACTGTCAACATCCAGTATAGGTTCACTGCCAATTGCTGTGGGATAGAGCAGTATATCAGCCCCTTTAAGTGCCATGCATCTCGCGGTTTCAGGAAACCACTGATCCCAGCAGATTCCGACACCGACATTACCATATCGTGTGTTCCATACCTTAAAACCGGTATTTCCCGGTGTGAAATAAAACTTTTCCTGATAATAGTGATCATCAGGTATATGCGTTTTACGGTATACACCCATAATAGAACCGTCGGCATCTATCATTGCGATAGAATTAAAAAGTCGTGTACCGTCTTTTTCGTAGAAACTTATAGGGAGTACTATATTCAACTCACGTGCGATATCTTTGAATCGCTGTACTGCCGGATTTTCGTCTGTACGGGTTGCATACTCATAATACTCGTATCTTCGCTCCTGACAGAAATACGGTCTTTCAAATAATTCAGGCAGGAGTATTATCCTGGAGCCCTCACTAGCAGCTTTGCGTATCAGTTTTTCTGCATGAGCGATATTTGCATCTGGATTCGATTCGCAGCTCATCTGTATTGCAGCGATTTTTACTGAACTCATTGCGTATTTCCTTTCCGTTTCGGGATCTGCTGCGTGATGCAGTGTATATTTCCGCCGCCAAGCAGGATCTCTCTTGAATCAATCCCTATTACTTCTCTATCAGGGCAGAGTTTTCTCATGATATCCAGAGCTCGCTTATCACTTGATAGGTTTTCTCCACCAAATTGAGGGATTAAAGCGATTTCATTACCGAAGTAAAAATTAACGTAACTGGCTGCCAGCCGTTCGCCGGTGTCTCTGACGTCTTCACCCTCTTCAAACTCATATTTGGCAAGATCTTCTTCACTGATAAGAACTGGTTTATCCGGGATAGGAAGCTTATGTATCGTGATAGTTCTGCCCTTTGCATCAGTAACGCATGACAAATAGTCATAATCTGCCTTTGACATTGCGTATTGAGGGTCAGATTCGTCATCGGTCCAGGCAAGTACGACTTCGGCGGGACCTATAAAAGCACATACGTTATCAACGTGTTCATTTGTCTCGTCATTATATATGCCGTAGGGAAGCCACAATACTTTTTTTACACCCAGCGCGTCACAAAGCTTCTTTTCTATTTGTTCCAGGGAGAGTTCGGGATTACGTCCTGCGCTCAGGAGACAGGCTTCGGTAACGAGCAGGGTTCCTTCACCGTCGGAATGAATGGAGCCGCCTTCTAATACGAAGTCACTAAAGTCGTAAATATCTTTTTTTACTGCGTCACAAAAAGAGACTGCCGCAGCATCATCTTTTTCCCAGTCTGCGTAAAGACCATCAACATTTCCGCCCCAGGCATTAAATTTCCAGTTTATACCTCGTATATCATGTCCGTTTGTGACAAACGTTGGACCCACATCTCTCGCCCAGGCATCGTTAGTAGGAATCGCAAGTACTTCTGCATTTTTTCCGAGAGAAGACTTAGCTTCCTCTACGTGCTCGCTATCCGCAAGAAAATAGACTTTTTCGTGCGGAGCCAGTGCTTCAGCAATCTTTACAAAAGCTTTTTGTGCTTTTGCAGGATCTTTTCCCCAACTTCCGGGACGTGTAGGCCATATTAAGAGAGTGCCTGCATGAGGGGCATACTCTGCCGGCATATAGTAGCCGTCAGAAGACGGATTCTGATTATGTATGATCATTTTTTTGCTTTCATTTTAACAATTCATTAACGTTGTCATGACAATCGGTTTTTGAAGTCATCATATCCAAAGCTTCTTATTACTTCACATTCACCGTTTTCATGCATCAATGCTATATCAGGTAAAGGCATGCCGTTAAAGGTATTATTCTTAACCATGGAATAAATTGCCATGTCCTCAAATATGAGAGTTTCGCCTATTTCAGGTATCCTGTCAAAGCTATATTCCCCTATAACATCTCCTGCAAGACAGGTTCTGGATGCGAGTCGGCAGGTAACTGCTTTCTCGCGCGGAAGTCCGCTGTTTCGAAGTGGTGGGTGATATGGCATTTCCAAAACATCAGGCATATGACATGCTGCTGATGCATCGAGGATCAGGATCGGCATATCGCTTTCAACTATATCCATTACCTTTGTATAGAGATATCCGGCGTTCAGTGCTATTGCCTCTCCGGGTTCCAGATATACTTCAACGTCATATGTTTTTCTTAAATGGAGGATCGTCTTTTCAAGAAGAGAAATGTCATATCCGGGTTTGGTTATATGATGTCCTCCTCCCAGATTTACCCACCTGGCTTCTTTTAAGTACGTGCTAAAATTTTCCTCAACTGAGGCAACCGTCCGTGCCAATGGTTCGGCATCCTGTTCACAAAGTGTGTGAAAATGTATCCCCTCAACACCCTTAGGAAGATGCTCAGGAAGATCCTTTCTTCTTATCCCCAAACGTGAGCCCGGTGAACAGGGATCATATATCTCATGACCTTCCTGCGTTGAATATTCGGGATTGATGCGGATTCCGACACTTGCTTCGGACTTTTCCCAAATAGATCGATGCAGTTCCAGCTGACGCAGCGAATTAAAGCTGATATGATCACATATTTCACATATCTCGCACAGCTCACTTTCTGTATAGGCAGGGCAAAAAACATGATTTTCACCCTGCATTTTTTCGTGAGCAAGTCGCGCTTCGTAAAGACCGCTGGCCGTCGCACCGGAAATATATTTAGAGATTAAAGGATAAATACTAAACATAGAGAAGGCTTTTTGAGCAAGAAGGATATGACATCCGGTTCTTTCCTCTACGGTATGCAGTATTTCAAGGTTGTCCCTGATCCTTTTTTCATCCACAAGATACACAGGTGTTTTAAGTTCAGTATCTTTCAATTTGTTTTTCCTTTATTCCACTGTTGCAGGATTTTCGTCAACGATCCATGGCAGACCAAATTCTGTCAGCATTTCCATGTACGGATCGGGATCGAACTCATCAGTTGTGAGAGTACCTCTCTTATTCCAAATGCCATTTGCAACAAGTGCAGTACCGATCATTGCCGGAACGCCTGTTGTATAGCTGATCGCCTGGCTTCCGAGTTCTTTGTAGCACTCCTGATGATCACAAACATTGTAAATGCAGATGGTCTTTTCTTTTCCGTCCTTAATTCCGGTAAAGATACATCCGATATTTGTTTTTCCGACAGTTCTCGGTCCGAGTGATGCCGGATCCGGAAGAAGAGCCTTTAAGAACTGGATAGGTACGATCTCATGGCCATTGAAATTGATCGGAGTTGTAGAGAGCATGCCTACATTTTCAAGGCACTTCATGTGTGTAAGATAGCTCTGACCAAAGGTCATGAAGAAACGGATCCTCTTTACACCAGGGATATTCTTTGCAAGTGCCTCGATCTCCTCGTGGTGCAGGAGATACATATCCTTTTTGCCAACCTGCGGGAAATCATACTCGCGCTTAATGGACATTGCCGGTACTTCTATCCAGTGTCCATCTTCCCAATAGCTTCCCGGAGCACTCACTTCTCTCAAATTTACTTCCGGATTGAAATTAGTAGCAAAAGGATATCCGTGATCTCCGCCATTGCAGTCAAGAATGTCGATGGTGTGGATCTCATCAAAATAGTGCTTTAATGCATATGCAGAAAATACGCTTGTAACGCCGGGATCAAATCCTGTTCCGAGGAGTGCTGTGAGGCCTGCATCCTTAAATTTCTGATCATATGCCCACTGCCATGAATAATCGAAGTAAGCAGAAAAGCCTAAATCTTTACATCTCTTTTCGTAGATCTTTCTCCACTCCGGATCATCGGTGTCCTCAGGCTCATAATTAGCTGTATCAACATAATGAACACCGCATGCGAGACAAGCATCCATAATTGTCAGATCCTGATAAGGAAGAGCCACGTTAAGTACGACATCCGGCTTATAGGAATTTATGAGAGTCTTAACTTCTTCTACATTATCAGCATCAACCTGGGCAGTTGTTACGATGGTAGATGTCTTTCCCTCAAGCTTATTCTTGAGATCATCACACTTTGACTTAGTGCGGCTTGCAATGCATAATTCCTTAAAAACAGCACTGTTCTGACAGCACTTCTGGATAGCAACCTGTGCTACACCACCGCATCCTATAACTAAAACTCTGCTCATGACTTGTTTTCCTCCTCACGTAAAAGATCTTCAACATAACGCGGCAGCATAAACGAGCCGCAATGAAGATGTGTTGTGTAATACCATGTTTTTATATTTCTGTCATTCCATCGCTGACGGTCAAAATCCTTTAACGGATGATATTTCTTGCTGGCAAAGCCAAATAACCAGTATCCTGCCGGGCATGTCGGGATATGAGCCTGATAAACACGATTTATCGGGAAGCTTCGATAAGCCTTCCGGTGCATCGCTCTGCAGGAATCTTCGTCTTCGTCAAAGAAGGGACTTCCATGCTGATAGACCATGATCCCGTCATCATGAAGGGCACGGAAACAATTTCCGTAAAATTCCTTAGTAAACATGCCTGCCGTATGTCCGAGTGGATCGGTACAGTCGTTTATTATGAGATCATACTGGTCGTGTCGTGATCTTAGGAAACGAAGACCATTTTCGTTGTAGATCTTTACTCTGGGATCATCCAGACCGCAGGCATTGTCCGGAAACCATTCTTTACAAACGTCGATAAAAAGCTGGTCTTCTTCAACGACGTCAATTTCTTCTATTTCATCGTAATATGAAAGCTCACGCGCAACACCGCCGTCTCCGCCGCCGATCACCAGCACTTTTTTTACACCGGGATGAACTGCCATCGGTACGTGAACGATCATTTCGTCATAAACGAACTCATCTGCTTCAGAAAAGATCACGCTTCCGTTAGAACAGAGAAAGCGTCCAAATTCCGGTGATTGAAAAACATCAATTCTCTGATATTCACTTTCACGTGAGAAAAGCTGTTTATCTACACGAATAGACATCTTTACATTGTTCGTGTGTAATTCTTCAAACCAGAATTCCATTTTAGTAGGTTCCTTTCTTCAGTACATTGAGGCGTGAGATATCATCGCTCTCAGGTCCCTGCATAGAGCAGCCTTTTTCCTGGGCAAAGCGGATGTACTCTATGATGTCACGGGTTATCACTTCTCCGGGGGCGAGGATCGGTATTCCCGGAGGGTAGCACATGACTGATTCTGCACAGACACGGCCCGCACATTCCATTATCGGAAGCGATTCTTTATCCGCATAAAATGCAGTCTGTGGAGTCGTAACGACTGTGGGTGAGATATATTCTGCAGAAAAAAGCTTTTTCTCCGGCTTTGAATATAATCTGTAAATATCAGCCAGTGCCCCTACCAGACGTTCTATATCCTGAATAGAATCACCGATCGAAATATATGCAAGGATATTGCTAATATCTCCAAACTCCATCTGAATATCATACTCGTCACGAAGGAGATCATATACTTCAATGCCGGCAAGGCCGATCCTGTGAGTCAGAACAGCAAGCTTCGTTACATCAAAGTCATAAACACTTCCGCCGTTTATAAGTTCTTTTCCGTAGGCATAGTACCCGCCGATCGCGTTTATCTCTTCTCGTGCATACTCAGCCATGCGGGCAACTTTTTCAAATGATTCTTTTCCACGTAAAGCAAGATTTCTGCGGGAGAGATCGAGACTCGCCATCAGTAGATAGGAAGCGCTCGTAGTCTGTGTGAGATTGATTATCTGTCCTACATATCCTGGATTCATCTGAGGTCCGAGGAGTAATAAGGAACTCTGGGTGAGACTTCCTCCTGATTTATGCATGGAAATGGACGCCATATCTGCCCCTGCTTCCATGGCAGAACAGGGGAGCTCATCACTAAAGTAAAAGTGTGTTCCATGAGCTTCATCAACGAGTGCAAGCATGTGATGATCATGAGCCATTTTTACGATAGTTCTGAGGTCAGAGCAGATTCCGTAGTAAGTAGGATTATTTATGAGAACTGCCTTGGCATCGGGGTTTTCTTCCATTGCCTTTTTAACATCCGCAACTTCCATTCCGAGGGGAATACCAAGTTCGGTATCTACTTTTGGATCAATGTAAACCGGAGTAGCGCCGCAGAGTACAAGTGCATTAATAGCGCTTTTATGCACATTTCGAGGAAGGATGATCTTATCACCGGCCTTACATGCAGACAGAACCATGGCCTGCACGGCTGAGGTGGTTCCTCCAACCATAAGGAAAGAATGTGCAGCTCCAAATGCATCTGCTGCCAGTTCTTCGGCTTCTTTGATGATAGAAACCGGATGACACAGGTTGTCCAGAGGTTTCATGGAATTAACATCGATCCCTACACATTGCTGCCCAAGGAAATTTACCAGTTCCGGATTTCCGCGTCCTCTTTTGTGTCCCGGCACATCAAAAGGAACGACATGCAATTTACGAAAGCGCTCTAAGGCATCATAGATCGGCGCCTTTTTCTGATTTTCAAGATTCATTTTCCTCTCATCCCTAACTTAAAGACTACGGCATTCTGTTTTTTACACTTATAGGTATCAGAGAGTCCTGACGATAAAAAAACAGGCAGTGCCGCGTATTACAGCACTGCCTGTTATCATTCTCTTAATCATTTCAGATCTGTCTCTGTCAGATTGCCTATTGAACGTTTCACAAGTGTGCTTTTGTTATTACAGTTCACACGTAAACGAGTGAACGTAATCTTTTAACACCGGTTATAGAGTAACCATCTTATAAAATTGAGCTTTTAACTCGATCAATATGTGGCTCCACGCCACTTCGGCAACGACCGGCCCTGTCCGATGAGCTTTTCACAGTAAATAACGAAATTTCTGCAGCAGGTCTTTATAGAAACAGAAATGTATCTATCGACATACAGAATAACAAAAATAAGCAGTATGTCAACCGCAAAGTTGTTTTCAGAGACACTCCATTGGTATTTTTTGACACATTGCATACATTTAATGCTGATGATTGTGCAAGATACATGAATTCAAAAATACAATATAGTTAAAAGTGTGCGCGCATAAAAGACAGTTGTCTGTCAACCCTTATAAAACCTAAACTTTCATGATCATTCTTTATCACTTTAAGAAGTTAAAGCGTAACGCTTTAAATTTACTTGATTAGATAGTAAAATGTATCAACGTCACATTAAAAATAATCAAATAAAGGTTGATCAAAATTATGGGTTTAGTTACAGCTGTTTATAATCTTTTGTGGGGAGATCTTATAACGATTTCTTTGCCGGGAGGCGGATCACTTGGGCTTTCACTGCTTATTATCCTGCTTATACCGGCAGGCATATTCTGCACATTCATAACACGTTTTTTACCGATAAGACTCTTGCCGGAAATGTTGACCGTTGCAGTTGAAAAGAAAAACGAAAACGGTAAGCAAAATGCTGTGTCCGGTCTGGAAGCTTTGATCGTTTCTACAGCCACACGTGTTGGTATGGGAAATCTGGTCGGTGTGGTAGCCGCAGTTTCTGCCGGAGGAGCAGGAGCGGTTTTCTGGATGTGGATCACTGCGATCATTGGTTCCAGCACGGCTTTTATAGAATCGACGCTGGCTCAGATCTATAAAGAAAAGGATCCTCTCTATGGAGGCTATCGCGGAGGACCGGCTTTTTATCTTCATTCGCTATTTAAGGGTAAAAAGAAAAAAAGTATTTTGGCAATCCTTTTTGCACTTTCCGGACTGCTCTGCTGGTGCGGTATCAGTCAGGTAATAGGTAATTCTGTATCATCGGCATTTGACAATGCTTTTCATGTACCGCCTATTGCTACAGCGGTAATTCTTTGCACTATAAGCGCATTTATCGTGCTTAGAAAGAATATATCCGTTAAGGTTCTGGACGTGATCGTTCCTGTTATGGCAACATTCTATTTTCTGCTGACTTTATTTGTGATCATTACAAATATCAGTGCACTGCCTTCGGTTTTCGGAAGGATATTCCAGGAGGCATTTGGATTCAGACAGGCTGCTTCGGGAGCTTTTGGTGCGATCCTTATGAATGGTGTAAAGAGAGGGCTTTTCTCAAACGAGGCAGGTTCAGGTTCAGCACCATGTGCAGCGGCAGCGGCTGATGTGAGCCATCCTGTAAAATCCGGTCTGTTACAGGCTCTCGGTGTATTTATCGATACGATCGTGATCTGCAGCTGTACAGCATTTATGATGCTGCTGGTTCCGGATAGTGTAACGGCAGGTCTTGGTGGAATGGATCTCCTGCAGGAAGCAATGAGGTATCATTTTGGAAATATAGGTGTGATATTTATCGCTCTGACACTTTGGTTTTTCTGTTTCTCAACATTTATCGGAGTATTGTTTTATGCCCGTGGAAATGTGGCTTATGTTTTCGGTGATAACTGGACATCGCAGACGATCTACAAAGTAATAGCGATCATAAATCTGTTTATCGGATGCATGGCAGCATACACTTTTGTATGGGATCTCGGAGATGTGGGAATCGGACTTATGACCATTTTTAATATGATGGCTCTGATACCGCTTTCAAAGGAGGCTATTGAATCTCTGAAAGATTATGAGTTAAATCATATTAAGAAGAGAAAGACAGGTGGAGAGATCCGGCCATTTGTAAAAAAAGACAGCATCATATGGCAGGAAGACAGCGAAGCTTCGTGACGAAAAAGCCCCAGAGAAAGTGATTTCCCTGGGGCTTTTGAAAAATTATTTAAAGGTTTTATTTGGACCAGTTTCCCGTAAATCTTCCACTGAATGTAAGAGAATCTTCCGTACCAGAAAATTCACTTTTCTTTAGCTTTATTCCATTTACAAGAACAGACTTTAATACACCCTTAGTGTTTATATTAACAGTAATGGAGTCCTTTGTAGAAACCTCATAAGGAACTATTGTTACAGGGAATTTATACTTCTTGATCAGCTTTGCTGTCGCTTTATCTCCGCTAGGAGATTTGATCTTAAAGGATGTTGATCCGGGCTTTGTAGACTTTGAAATCTTAACGGCTTTATATGAAAGCTGAGATCCATCGGAATCTGTTATAGTGACATCACCTGTGCTAAATGCTGCTTTCTTTCCCTTTAAGAAAGATATTTCTTTCGGATAAGTTATTGTAGCAGAACCAACTACGACAGAGAACATATTATCAGAAAGCGAATCGTTTGTACGTGTGTCAGGTCTCGAAGCAGATGGATCGTCATCTATCGGATTAGTAATAGGCCTATTGTCTTCATCAGTCGAATCAGAGACATCATTATTGTCATAGATTACATTATTGTCTTCATCATTCGAATTAAAGACTTCATTATCGCCATGGTGTAAACGGTATAATAAATTCCATAGCTGGGTGGCGATTTCCGCCCGACCCCAACAACAGTTGTAAATTTAAGAATGCTTAGGCAGATAAAGAACCATTATTTAGGCAAATTTAGACTTTGTTAATTGAGCTGTATGTATTAGATATGTATAATATATTTATGGATGAATTAACATTTGAATGGGATGAAAATAAAAACGAGATAAATAAGGTCAAGCACAAACTGTCTTTTGAAGAAGCGTCAACGGTATTTTATGATGTTAATGCAGTTTTGTTTGATGATCCGGATCATTCTGAAGATGAAAGCAGATTTCTGATTCTTGGATATTCCGAGACCGCTAAATTATGTATCGTGAGTCACTGTTATCGAGATGGGGACACAATACGATTAATATCTGCGAGAAAGGCAACTAAGAGTGAACAGCATTATTATAACGATCATAATGATTGGGGGTGAATGTATATGAGAGATAATTATGATATTGATAAACTGAATCCAAGACCAAACCCTTATGCTAAGAGATTAAAAAAGACCATAACGATAAACATTGAAACAAGCATCATCGAGTATTTTAAGAGGCAGGCAGAGAGGACAGGTGTACCATACCAAACACTTATAAATTTATATCTAAATGATTGTGTTCAGAATAATAGAGAGTTAAACATTACTTGGAAGTAGATTCAAGTAAAGAACTGGATGAAATTTAAACAGTGCGGGTGTTTTTTGCTCTAAAAGATCTGGTCTCTCTTTCGTTATATCTTTAATTTTTCATTTACGTCGGTCGTTTCTCTTATCGAGAAAGCTCAGTAACGCAATTAACAAACTACTGCTTGAAATCAATAATGCCAGGATTCCAAGCATTACCATTATGATTTCGTAATCTGTCATCTCGTCACCTCCCTTCCTGATCTAGTCAGTAGAGAGGCAGTCACCCTGTCATGGATACTTTTCGTTACTGTTCACTCGCTTACAGCTCGCTCACGTAACGGATTTTGCCAATTAAATCGCCTTCGGCGATGGGCAAAATCCAATGGCTTTTCAACGTTTTTGGTCGTAAACTCCGCAGTAAATGCTCCGTTTACGTCTGAACTGTAACTACTTTTCCTGCGCTGTCGCGCATCAATTAGAGTATCATCTGGTTGGTATTTTCTCAAGGTCTACAAAAGAATATCTGAAAAAATTAAAAAAGCGATGCGTTTTTATCTTAACGCATCGCTTCTCGAAAATATAGAGCTGGGCTAGAAGGATTCGAACCTTCGAAGTGACGGAGTCAGAGTCCGTTGCCTTACCGCTTGGCGATAGCCCATCGACGATTTAATATATTACACCCATTTTATTAAAAAATCAAGAACTTTTTGGCATTTTTGCGTTTAAAATTACGAATGTGGGCAGAACCGCCGTTTTACGGCAGTTCTGCCCACATTTCCACTCACAGGAAGCCTTACTATATTCACTTCCTTCATTAATACACATCCCCCATCATGTGTATTAACATCTCTCTAACCCTCACATCCTGTATATCGGATACAAAAAACAAAAATGTATGCTAAAACAAAAAATTACACGTACAAAATATTATACAGTTCGTTTTTTTGGATGGACATTTTTGTGTAAACATGAAATGATGAAGGTGTCAATTATGTGATAGTAACCCGTTATTTGTGGATCAAATTGTTGAATAAAGACCGGGAGGCATAAAAGTGACCATCGGAGAAAGAATTTCTGAACGAAGAAAGATACTCGGAATGACGCAGGAAGAACTTGCGGAGCAGGTTTTTGTTTCAGTGGAAGTGATAAAAGCCTGGGAAGATAACCAGTTTCTTCCGGAGGGAAGCTCGTTTGCAAGGATAGCTGATGCTTTGCAGATTTCGGGAAGAGATCTTTTTGAAATGGAGTCAAAGCCATCGTGGACGGTTAAGGACAGGATGTTTTCTGAGTCAAGAATGTTTACCCGTTTGAAGACAATTGCACAGATGGAAAAGCTTGAACAGACGTGGAAAGCGTTAAGCTATGCGCAGACTATGCACAGCGGAGCGCTGCGAAAGGCTAATAAGTTTAATCCCGAAATAGAAGTTCCGTATATAATCCATCCTCTTATGATGGCGTGCCATGCACATGCACTGGGGATACGAAATGATGAAGTGCTTACGGTCATTTTACTTCATGATGTTTGTGAGGATTGTGATGTAAAACCTTACGAACTGCCTTTCTCCGAATCTGTGCAGCATTCGGTAGCTCTTTTAACAAAACATGATGGCCAGAGTATGACAGATTATTATGAGGGACTATCAAAGGACAGGACAGCTGCGATCGTGAAGGCACTGGACAGGTGTAATAATATTTCTACAATGGCATCTGCATTTTCGAGGAAAAAAATGATCGAATATGTTGATGAAACAGAGAAGTATGTATATCCGCTTCTACAAAAAATAAAGGATGATTATATGGATTATAATGATCCGATCTATGTTATAAAATATCAGATACTGAGTGTCATCGAGACAGTTAAGGCAATGATAATGCAATAATGCAGTAAAAAAGTGGGCAGGCGTCATCGCCTACCCACTTTTTTACTGCATTATTGCGACATTTTGTGATTCATCTATTGCTGAATAAATTACACTTATTGCATCTTCATAGCGTTCTTCCGGAACACCGATAAGGAGATTCAGCTTACCTGCGCCTTGATTAATGGTGCTTATCTCGATACCGGCTTTTTTTAGAGCGTATAGAACCTGGATATTTGCATCAGATGATTCTGTACTCTTTTCGCCTACTACAGCGATCATAGACAGGTTTTCCTTAATCCCCAAAAAATCAGGCTTCAAAACAGATTGAATTTCTGACAGAAGGTCATCTTTACAGTCTGCGATCAGATCACTTCTGATAACAAGTGTAATAGTATCGATACCCGTAAGACACTGCTCGAAAGGAAGATTTCTCTGTTTGAGAATATCGAGCATTATAGCGCTGAAACCGGATCCATCACTGACCATGACTTTTTCGACCTGTATAACGGTCATGCCGAGACGACCGGCAACTCCTGTAACGGGATAGCGTGTCTCTCCCTTGGGAAGTTTACGAACGATCATGGTTCCGTTATCTTCCGGTCTGTCAGTATTTTTAATATTTATGGGAATGCCTTTCTCAGAAGCAGGAAGTACGGCATCAGTGTGCAGTACGGAGGCTCCCATATAGGAAAGAGTACGAAGTTCGCGATAACTTAAGTATTCAACTGATCTCGGATCATCAACGATCCGGGGATCTGCAGCTAAAAGACCGGATACATCTGTCCAGTTTTCGTAGAGGTCTGCATTAACTGCACATGCAGCCAGACTACCTGTAACGTCTGAACCGCCCCGTGAAAATGTATGTATCTTTCCTTCGTCATCAGCACCGTAGAATCCTGCGATAACTGCGTGATTAAGCGGGTAAAGGGAAGCTCCCATAGCCCTTTTGGTCATAGGTTCGTTAAGAGTTCCGTCCGGATAAAATGAAACGCACCAGGCAGGATCAACGAAATGGAAATCCAGATACTTTGCAAGGATGCGTGAATTTAAGTATTCTCCGCGGCTTGCAAGATAGTCCTTTTCAGGATTTTCGGATAAGTGTTTTTTGATGATGTCTATCTCTTTATCTAATGGAAAATCTATATCAAGATCATCGATAATATACTGGAATCGATCTTTGATAGCGAGTAAGGTGTCTTCGAAGGGCTGACCTTCAGCTGCCTTTTCATAGCAGGAGAGGAGCATATCAGTAACTTTAATGTCCTCGGGAAAGCGCTTGCCGGGAGCGGAAGCAACGATATATCTGCGATCGGTATCAGAAGAGACGATCTCTTTTATTTTGCGGAAATGGGCAGCATCAGCCAGAGATGTACCGCCAAATTTTGCAACAATCTTTCTCATGAATAAACTCCGTAAAAATTTGTTAAAAATCCTTTTTGTGCAAGCATGATCGGATTTTTACTTTTGATTCTGTCACCGACATATTATACATTGATTCTATTCCATTTGCAGATTTAAATTGATAAAATTATATAATGATGTCAGGTTCAAAAGGTCAAAATCCGAATGTGCTTGCACAAAGAGGATTGAGACCTTGGGACCCGAAAAACACGAGCAAGTAGCGTTATTACGCGGAATGCGAGTGAACAGTGATTCAAAAAATCTTAAAGAGGTAAAATAAATGGATCGTAAAGCAGTGATCATTGGGGCTGGTTTTGCGGCAGATATGCATATACAGGCGCTAAAAGCGTTGGGAATACAGGTGGTTGGTGTTGCAGCCGGACACAGAGATTCTGCCAAAAGATTTGCAGAAAAAAATCAGATACCTTCATATGGGGTCTCTGTAGAAGATATAATGGAGGATGAAGTAACAGATGTTCATATATGTACGCCTCCGAATTCTCATGCTGAATTAATAAAAAAGATCCTGAATGCAGGTAAAAATGTTATATGTGAGAAGCCATTATGCATTACTGAAAAAGAGGTGCAGGAGATACGTGGGTTCATGGATGAAAACGTGAGACTCGGAAAGAAAACGGGAAGACTGGTCCTGGACTACAATGTACGTTTTTTTGCAGCTGTAAAAAAGATACGGGAGATAATAAAATCCGGAAAATACGGTAAGGTTGTATTGGTTCATGGAAATTATATGCAGGATTTTCATGCGCTTCCTTCAATCTATGACTGGCGGTACCGGTCGGATATGTCGGGGCCAATGAGGGCGGTGACGGAAATAGGGAGTCACTGGTTCGATCTGGCGCAATTTGTTACAGGAAGCAATATTACAGATGTATCAGCGACTTTTAAGAAAGCGGCAGAATATCGCATTCTTAATGAGGGAGTCATGAGTTCGGAAGATGACAATATGGAAGAGGACTTTGGCGACAAAAGGATTCATATCGACAGTGAAGATGCTGCATCTGTAACACTGCAATTTTCAAATGGTGCGATGGGAAATGTTCTTTTGTCTGAAATATCACACGGAAGGAGTAATCATCTTTTTCTGGAAGTGGATATGATGGATGGCTCTGTCTGGTGGAATGAAGAAGAACCAAACAAACTTTATCACGGAAAAAAGAATGATCCTATAGCTGTTGAGATAAGCGCGTTTAACGGAGGGTTTAACGAAAGCGTTATTGAACTATTCAGGGAGTATTATTTTGGTGAGGATGAAAGCAGTATTCTTCCAAATGTAGAATCAGGAATACAGATAGTTCGGATATGCAATGCGGTCTATGATAGTTCGAGGCAGCATTCAGCATGGGTGAATATACGAAAATAAAAATTATAGGAAATTCCCGTCGGAATTTCCTATAATTTTTATTTTTGTCATCGTAATACTGTATACATATTTTGCCGATATATAAGATACCAGAGTTTCTGACAGGATCAAAAATCCTTTTGACCCTGTTATCGTTATGGAGGAAAACAGATGAATGGATTGAAATTTAAAACTTTGAGTCTGTTTTTGGCTATTTCTTTTGCGGTAGTATCATTGACGGCAAATGCAGCAGTATGCGTATTTGCAGATGATACGGGAGTTACAGCTGATGAAGGGGAAACTGGAGAGAATAATGAAAAAGAGGACTCTCCGTCCGAAAACGGTGATGAAAGCGAACCGGTAAAAGATGACAATGGCGATACAGGAAAAGATGATGATCAGGAAAATAGCGGTGATGCAGAGAAAGATGATGGCGAGGGAGAATTACCGAAACCTGTAGAGGATATTCCTGATGAAGGATCACCAACCGGTGAAGTGCCGGAAGAAATGGAAACGGGTAATGAAGCAGCTCCGGTCAATGAGATACCGGAAGAAACCACTACTGAGGGTGACGTTGATCAGGAAGTGGATGAAAAAAATGACAATGATGATAACGAAGACGAAAAAACAGCTTCGATGAATGAAATACAATTGTATTTTGATGATCATAGAGATGAAACATATACCGTGATCTTAGACGAGAATGGAGATTTTAGTGCAATAGATCTCTTTCAGGGATATGCAGACAGACGGGCACCGGAAATTGATGAGGGATATCCTGTAGCTGTGATCGATTATTTTAATATCTGCTCGGAGGATTCAAGTGTAGCGGGTCTTTTTATGGAGGATGAGTCACGCCGGATCAGAATATATACCGGTGATGCAGTTATTATTACGGTTCCGTTTTATATGAGTACTGTAGATGGAGTTGAACGGGTATCAGAGGACGGGAGCAGTAAACCTGAATTTTTTAGAGTCCATATAAATGATGACCGTTCCTTCAAAAAAACAGTAAAGGTATCGATCAATAGTATCAATATAAAGTATGACGGAAAGAGTCATAAGATAGATGAAGAGCAGGAACTGTCGATGATCGGGGATGAAGATTATTCTGAGTATGCGGTCATTACACGGATAGAAAGCGCAAAAATCAAGGATGCAGGAAGCACGGCTATTGTCTTATCTGAGGCTGAAGACAATGAATTCAGGATTTATAATGAAGCAGGAGATGATGTTTCGGAGCAGTTTCAAATTGATGAAGTTATCAATGGAATTTTGACAATAGAGCCAAGAGAATTGATCTTAACATCGGCAACAGCGGGGAAGATATACGATGGAGAAGAATTGACAAAGGATTCGGTCATCGTAGGAGGAGATGGTTATGCTGATGGAGAAATTGCAACAATAAATATGAGTGGGCATCAAACAGATGTTGGAAGCAGCAGTAATACTTTTTCTGTTGAAAATAACGGAGACTTCAATATCGATAATTATAGTATCACTCTGAGGTATGGGTCTTTGACGGTGACGGAGAATCTATCGGATACTAAGGAAGTGAGCGAAAAAGTACAGGATGATGTTGATATCAGAACACATTATAATGTTAGTTGGAGTGGAGATATTGACGGATCATCAGGAAGATCATCAGAGAGAACATCGGAAAGATCATCAGTTAAGATAAAAGAAGTTGAAGATCTGGAACCACCGAATGATGGAAAATATGATACGGATATGCGCGAGGCACAGCCTGATCACGGAACTTGATGGAAGTGCAGAGTACAGGCGTAGAAACAGTCGACGACGTTACTAATCAAAATGGGATATTTATCCGATATATGAATACAACAGGGTCAAAAGTAAAGAAAGGGAAAATATAGATTAGCAGCTGGAGGAAGGAGAGCAGATGGAAGAGAAGAGAGTCAGGAAACTGACATTCAGGGACTTCGGTGTTACCGGACGACATGATATCTCGTCGTTTATCGCTCCATCAGAAGGTGCAATACTTGGAATAACGGAAAAAGAAGACCTGCCGGAAATAATGGAGCATATGCTTTCTATTGTGAAAGGCTATTCAACTTGTTTTGTATATGATCTTGATCATGTACTGCATGTGGTAAGTCATAAGGAAGGCGCAGGGTATCTGGTAAATAAGCATGTAATATCGGATAATCCTACAAATGAACTGGAATATAGATTAGATCAGTTGGTTCCTATGATACTGTATCATTCCAGAACCCAGCATTATATGATCATGCAGGAAATCGCACCTGATAAGTATCAGTTTGTCGGTGAACACAGGAAAAAAAGACGAAATGCAAGAGAAGAGAGGATGGTCAAAAAAACCGGTGATCTTTTTGGATATATCGAAAAGGAAGATCAGAAACCGGTGGTGGAAGAGGAGCATCTGCATATCTATATGCTGTCCAGAGATTTTTCTCTTATAGCACATGATAATGAATGGATGGTAAACAGAGGGCTGGCTCCCAGACCAACGATCACTTTTACTTTGAGTCTTGCAGATTATGGAAAATCGGTTTTCCTCGCCGGACTTTCGGGACGGGCAGATCAATATGATGAAGTTTTTGAAAGATTGAAGAATAATTTATTTGATTATTCATATCTGGCAACTGTAATGGCTGAGATATTGGATGATGATCAGCTGGCGGTGGTGGATGAAGATGGGCATATGATCATAGTTGACGCAGATCAGTTTGATTCGCCGGAAAATATATTCACAGTTCCCAAAGATGAGATTTTTATAGCACTGGGGTTCCCGTCAGTGTGGTAACGATAAATAAAGAGATGAAGGAATGGATCAGATCCACCTTCATCTCTTTTAAGTTGATCATTTATCTGTGAGAAATAATGTGTGCTAATTTTTCCATAAATTGTAGTCTGTGTTTTATCGTTTTTCTCATATGTCATCCCCTCCTCATTGTGATATCACTTGATAATGAGTTAGTTGATTCTAACTAAATAATATCATATACTTATACTGAGTCAATATAATAAAAGTATTTTTTACAGTTCAAGTTTGGTTTTTTTCTTCTTGATCTCATCCATGTAGGCAGCAGTGATAATACCGGATGGTAATGCGATAACAGCGACACCGATCAGAGATGAAACCATGGTTACAAGACGACCGGCACTTGTAACAGGGGAAATATCGCCATAACCTATTGTGGTGAGTGATATTGTAGCCCAGTAAAGTGCATCGAAGAATGTATTAAAAAGATCCGGTTCTATCTGAAAGATGATCATTCCTGATGCGAAAATATAGGTAATAGTCAGGATAAGGACAGCCATTAACTGTTTCCGGACTTTTCGCAGTACATTTGTGATATTGACCATGGTTTTTGAATATCTGACAAGCTTAACAAGTCTGAATATCCTGAATATTCTTAAGAGTCTTACGAGAGGATGTGATGGCAATATAAGGCTTACGATCGGAATTATGGAAAGCAAGTCAAATATAGCTAACGGAGAAAGGATATATGCGATATACGCGATATAGCTCTTAACTCCCATCTTGTAATCGGAGGTATAAAATCTTGCGAGATAGTCAAATAGAAAGATGAGCGTGGTTGAAATATCAATGAGACGGATATAATTTGTCTCGGTTTTCATAGTAAGCGGCAGAAGACCAACAATAACTGCAGTCATTGTCATTAGATCGTAGGCATGGCTGGTCAGATCATCGCCGGTTGAAGCTTCGATAATTTCATATAATCGTTTTTTGTAGTGTTCAAAGTCACTCATATTTAACCACCTTTAGGAATTTATGACAGCGAGAACCCCGAGAACGATCAGAAAGATCATGACGGCTGTACAGAGTCCGATCGCGATATGCCCCATAATATCTTTTTTCTCGGTGACACCGCCATCCTGGATCAAGGTTTCGGGTGGCTGCTGCTTCTTTTTTTTACCGAACATGGTGAGATTCCTCCGTGTAGATATTAAATCCTGTCATAATTTAATATCGGAAAATATGACAGGAAGCTGAACGACAATGATGCAAAAAAATGTTCGTGTGAATGGTGGTGTGACATATTTTTGTAATAAATGACGTATATTTAGGAGTTATCATTATCCGGATAAAGCTAATTAACAACAGGATATTACTGCCTGGTGACGAATAGCATAAAAGTAACACTGTATTTTAATTAAATCGTATCCGATATAATCAAGAGGGTGCGACACTTGAAAAATCAAAAGATTGTTAAATATTTAATGATTGGTGAAACTTATAAATCCTGCGAGTATAATAGGCATACAAAAAAATGCCAGGAAAAAGAAAGGCGAAGTAAGATATGAAAAAGTTTGATTACGTTGTAAAAAATCCTATGGGAATTCATGCAAGACCTGCAGCTCTTCTTGCACAGGCGTGTACTGCATTTAAAAGTGTTGTAACGATTTCAACGGATGATCATACTGCTGATGCGAAAGATGTACTTCAGATACTTGGGCTTGCCTCTGCAAAGGGGATGACGCTGCACGTGACAGTTGATGGAGATGATGAGGAGGCTGCTTCCGAGAAGATCCTTGAAGTTATTCAGGAAGAGGCTCCGAAAAATAAAAAGGCAGAAATACTCAAAATCGCATTTTTTGGTACGAAAGATTATGATCGCATATTCTTTAGCAAGCTTAGTAAAGATCGCGGAGATGGTGCTTATAATGTTGATATCAAGTATTTCAGCAGCCGTCTTACAGAGGAAACAGCTTCTCTGGCGCAGGGATATGATGCGGTTTGTATTTTTGTAAATGATGATGCATCACGTCCGGTAATAGAGATTCTTAATAAGTGCGGAGTAAAACTTATTCTTTTAAGATGTGCAGGATTTAATAATGTCGATCATAAGGCTGCACAGGAATATGGAATGACGGTTCTTCGCGTACCTGCATACTCACCGTATGCAGTTGCTGAACATGCCATGACTATCATTCAGGCTGCGAACAGAAGAATCCACAAAGCATATAATAAGGTTCGTGATAATAACTTCGCTCTGTCAGGACTCCTCGGAATAGATCTGCATAATAAGGTTGCAGGTATTATGGGAACCGGTCGTATCGGAGTATGTATGGCAAAGATCTGCAAGGGCTATGGAATGACTGTTCTTGGATGGGATGCGTTTCCTAATAAAAAGCTTGAAGAGGATGGACTGCTCACATATGTAAGCAAGGAAGAGCTTTTAGCCCAGTCTGATCTGATCTCTCTTCATGCGCCGCTTATCATGGGAGAGGGCGGTACACATCATCTTATCAATGCTGAGACAATTGGTATGATGAAGGATAATGTAATGCTGGTTAATACATCCCGAGGCGGACTCATTGATGTAGAGGCTCTTATTAGTGCTCTTAAAGATGGAAAGTTCCATGCAGTAGCTTTGGATGTATATGAGGGTGAAGATACGAATGTATATACTGACCGTTCTGAGGACAGACTTACAAACGATATTGTTGCCAGACTGACAACGTTCCCTAACCTGATACTAACATCACATCAGGCTTTCTTTACAAGAGAGGCTCTTCAGGCGATCGCAGCTGTAACAATGGAAAATTCACGTAACTTTAATGAATCAATTCCGTTTGGACAGGCAGAAGTAAAATAAAGGAAAAGAAAGTTTCTTAATCTTTTATTGTTTTTTTATGAAAAGATAATTTTATTCCTCTAAATATGTTATTATGTCTAGAAAAGAGCCTTATGTCATATAACTCTTTAATAAAAATTTTGGAGGAGAATAAAGATGAATTGCCCAAATTGTGGAAGCCATGTTTCTGATGGATCTCTGTTTTGTCAGAACTGCGGAACAAAGATTGAGGCTACACCTGAGCAGGGGATGGACAATCAGTCTGGAAGTTATACTCAGTCTGAAAACTTTGGTCAGCCTGAACAGCAGGATTTCAATCAGCAGAATTATGAACAGCAGAACTATGGTCAGCAGAACTACGGTCAGCCGGTTTATGGCCAGCAGAATTATGGAGGAAATCAGTTTATGAACCCGCAGTACAAGACTAGAAGCATTGCTCTTTGCATTATTTTCAGCATAATCACATGTGGTATATACGGATGGTATTGGCTTTACAAGATCAACGAAGAAGTTAATGATCTTGCAGGCGAGCCTAATGCAACAAGCGGTGGTCTTGTAATTCTGTTCAGCATCATTACATGTAACATTTACATGTGGTTCTGGCTGTACAAGATGGGTGACAGAGTTGGCGTGATCAAGCAGAAGATGAACAGACCTGCAGGTTCTGACAGCGTTCTGTACCTTATCCTTGCAATTTTTGGTCTGAATATCGTTGCATTTGCTCTTATGCAGGATTCTATTAACAGTGCTATAGAAGCTGGTGTCTAAGTGTTTAGAACAGCCTGAAGCACTTGAGAATAACGCTTAAAACTATAGGTGTTCAGCAGAGAGGGGTTCTTTAAGAGCTCCTCTCTTTTTTCTTATATTTGTCTTTTATGAAAAAAATAATTGAGATCATAAAACTTCATAAGCCGGAGATAGCTATATTGATCCTGGGAACAGTGTATTTATTCTGGTTTGCATTAACGGGATTGGGGATACCGTGCGTGTTTCGAAAAGTGACCGGTTTCAGATGTCCGGGATGCGGCGTAACACATATGGTTTTACAGCTGACTACGTTGGACTTTAGGGCTGCGTATCATGATAATCCTTTTCTTTTTTTATCTATACCGTTTTTGCTGTTTGAATTTATACTGGAAGAATATCGTAAATACAAACGGTTTAAGATGCCGAGCTGGAATAATATTCTACTTTTTACATATCTTTTTCTCTTAATCGTTTTCGGAATTTATAGGAATATATATGGATTCTGAAACTAAATTCTTAAATCTTTATTGTCGATAAAGCGTATAGAGTGACTGAGTTTATGGAAGGATAGAAGTATGGATCTATACGCATTTCCTGAGGCTGAAAAAAACCAATTAGAAAGGTCTACAGTGCCTTTTGTAATATATCAGTATCTGGATCATCAGGTTGTGGTGGTCCTTATTTCTGATGGTTTCTGTACGCTTTGCAGTTGTACGAGAGAGGCTGCGGAGAAGCTGATGAATGAGGATATGTATAGGGATACTCATCCTGACGATAAAGACAGGGTGATGTCGGAAGCAGATAAGTTTGTGAGAGAAGGCGGGATATATGATGCTGTCTATAGAACAAAATCTGCACGTGACGGAAAATATCATGTGATCCATTCGCGCGGACAAAATATGTATACAAAGGATGGAACCTGCCTTTCTGTTGTTTATTACATGTATGAGGGATCCTATCATGAAACGGCGGATTATGTCAGGACGAATGATTTTGTTAAAAAGCATTCGGCTCCTCATCTGAGGGATATGTTTTTCCTTAATAATTATTATGACGAGCTTACAGGTCTTCCTAATATGTCTAATTTCTTAAACTCTGCGAGAGTAGAAAAAGAAGCCCTTATCATATCGAATAAGACACCGGCTGTTATTTCATTCAATCTTAATGGTCTGCGGATGTTCAATATTAAGTTTGGACTGGAAGAAGGGAACAGGGTTCTTATCGCATTTGCAGATATTCTTCGTATGCATTTTGGCAATGAGCACAGCGCCAGATTTGGGGAAGATCATTTCTATGCAGTGGCGGATGCAGAGCGACTGGAAGAAGAAATAGAAGACATTTTTGACGATATGCGTAAGGCAAATAACGGCAGGTCATTGACCGTAAGAGCCGGAGTATATGTATATAATCCGAATGATGAAGAAAAAGTTAATGATATAAGTTCTGCGTGCGACCGCGCCCGTACTGCATGTGATTCTGACAGAACTACATATGATTCTTTATGTACCTGGTACGATCATGATCTGGGTAAGGCTTACAGCGACAGGGATTATATCGTAAACAACATTGACAGAGTAATAGATGAAGGACTGATAAAAATATATTATCAACCGCAGATACGACTTTTAGATGGGAAAGTGTATGGGTTTGAGGCTCTGGCGCGTTGGGCTGATCCGGCATATGGTTTATTGTCTCCGATGGTTTTTGTACCGATCCTGGAAGAAACAAATTTAACGCATAAACTGGATATCTACGTCGTACAGCAGATAATCAAGACCATGAAACGATATGAGGCGGATGGACGGGATATAATACCGGTCTCATTTAACCTTTCAAGAACAGATTTTCAAACAGGGGATCTATCAACATTAATTCCAAATATGATCCTCGACAGTGGCCTTGATCCGGAGTATTTCCGGGTTGAGATTACCGAGTCAACTGTTATGGCAGATCCCGAAGGAACCAGAAATGCTGTTAGAAGATTTCATGATGCGGGAATGGAAGTGCTTATGGATGATTTTGGGAGTGGTTATTCATCGCTTAATACACTTCTTGATTTTGAATTTGACGAAATAAAAATCGACATGGGATTCATGAGAAAATTTAGTGAAAGGACGAAGAAGATACTTCGGCCGGTTATTTCTATGGCTAAAAGTCTCGGGATACATACACTTATGGAAGGCGTAGAAACAGAAGAACAGCTTGAGTTCTTAAGGAAATCCGGATGTGAGATGGTTCAGGGATATTATTATGGCAGACCTTCAGAACTTAAAGACATGGAGGAACATTTAAGGAAGAACGAGCTGGTTGGAGAAAATTTTGATGAGAGAGCATTTTTTAACGAAATTGGCCTGATCGATGTTATTGGAAGAATGATAGCATTTATTTACTATGATAAGAAATATTTTAAGACATACTTTATGAGTGATGAGTTTGTAAAAATGTTAACTCGTGACGGCATAAAAAACCACGAGGCGGTAGACGAGATCCTGAATGATCCGGAGTCAACGGAGAGAGAGATTTTTGTCCGCCTCGTGAAAAAAGCCATTAAATCCGGAAAAGAAGAGGAAATATCCGGTTTGACTAATGGAAAGTATTATAATTTTACGTACAAGATCGTTGCTAAAGATAAAAATGGTTACATGATCGAATTAAATAAGTTTTTTTGATACTTCGGTTCCGGCACATTTGATAACCATCAATGCAAAGACAATATCAAGTGCCAGTATGGCAGCCAATATAAGAAAGGCGCCAGTAAAGCTGAAAGCTGCCTGAAGGAAGCCGACCGATGCGGATACAACTGTTGCACCGACACCTGTTGCCACTGTGATTATTGCAGTCACGGTGGCAGTTTTTCGTCCGGAAAAATCTGCAGCGTAGGTCAGGACATTTGGATATACTGCTCCGCAGAAGAATCCGAGGATCGTTACGATAACAAAAGCCAGGTTTTCTGAGCGGAGAAGAGCAAAGAGCGCAAGGCTAATGGTTGCACCGGTTGGAGCCGCGACCAGAAGTGCACGTCTATATTTTGAGAAGATACCGCAAAGTACTCTGGAGGGTATCATTGCCATCCAGAATAATGATAGTGCCAGATATCCGTTCATAGAATTCATTGTATCTTCCATAAATCCGGTGATGAAAAATCCTACACCGTTTTCTACGCCGACATAAATGAACATTATCAAACTGAGTAATACCACACCATAAACGTAGATACCTTCTTTTGGATGGCTGGGAACAAACGTCTCATCTGCTGAAAGATCGGCATTGACTGAGACAGCTTCACGCGGCTTAAATGACGTAATTAAGAGAAGGACGGACAGTGCTAAGGAAAGTGCTACATCGACAGCAAAGAAGGCTTTCCAACCGGCCTCTGTCTTTACGGCATTACCAACTATAAGGGGCGCAATAACTGCTCCGAGAGCGTACATTGCTGCGATAAGTCCCATACGTTTATGGTTGCTCTGAGGATAACCGTCGATCATCTGGGCGATCGCGACATACTGGATGATGCTGGTAGCAAATCCGAGAGCAAAGATACCAATTGCAAAAAGAATGGATCCTGTTGCGATAAGAATTATCATACATGCAACTGCCCGGAGTACGGTAAAAAATACCAGTACGATTTTTTTACCTATTTTGTCTGCAAGTGTACCAAGAAGCAGAGGAGCGATCATTGTAGCAAATAGTTCGACAGAGGCCATTATTCCCTGAGCTTTCGTGTCCAGAGAATATGCCTGACCGATGTAGATCAGAGCTGCCTGATATCCTCCGGATTCAAATCCATTCATGAAAATTGAGAATAAAAGCAGGATCGCGAGGTCGTTTGTTTTTAAGAAACTTGAGTTTTTTTCCTTCATTTCAGATACCCCTCAATTCTGTATAACTGTCCAGAACCCGTTGGGTTCTTCTGGTTGCTATATAGAACATATATCGACTTAAAAAGCTGGATTATTAAGCAAGAGAAAGGATTGTTAAAAATGGTTAAAAAGAAATCAATCTTAATGATAAATGTGAGCAAAGTGGCGAATTTTATGTGTCCTTAATATTTTTTATACTAGCATTAAGATTTCTATGATAGTATATCGGTGATTGTATGTTGTTTTTGCAGAAAGAAGAGGGATAAGTTGAAAAGCAGAAAGATTATTGTAGAGGCAGTTAGGAAAATATCTGCGACACCTATTGCGGAACTCGTACAGGTTGCATGTCGTTATGACAGTGGTATCCACATTCAGTCAGGTACAAGCAATGCGAACGCAAAGAGCATCATGGGGATGATGGCTCTTAATTTCAGTGAAGGACAGGAACTTACTGTCATTGCTGATGGTGCAGATGAAGAAATTGCTATCGCAGGAATCGAAAGTTTTCTTACAGGGAAAGCTGTTTCATGAATGGATCAGGCGGGACCGGTGTAATCCGGTTCTGCCTTTTTCAAATTATTTTTTACACTTTACTATTTTAGTGGATTGACGCAAAGAGATTTGAGTTTTATTCTTAGAGTAACCCGTGGGCGTTAAATATGTGATATGGAGGAGGAAGTATGAAAAAGAAGGCTGTAAAAAAGGCTGCAGCTGTAAATACAACTGAGGTAAAAAAGGCAGCAGTAACTACAGAAGCAGTAAAGGCTGCACCGGAGAAGGAAGCTGATAAGAAGGTTGAAGCTGAGGTTAAGGCTCCGGCAGCAAAGAAGGAAACAGCAGCCAAGACACCGGCAGCTAAGAAGGAAACAGCAGCTAAGACAACGGCGGCTAAAAAGGAAGCAGAGCCAAAGCACGGATATGTTCTTCAGTTTGCAGGTAAGGATTATGAACTGGATACTCTTTATCAGAATGCTAAGAACGTATGGGTTTATGATCTTGGTAAAAAGCTTGAGGATATTAAGGAACTTCAGCTTTACATCAAGCCGGAAGAAAAGAAGGTATATTTCGTCGTAAATGATAAGGATACCGCAAGCTTCGATATGTAAGTTCCGGTAGGATATATCGCAGGTTAGTAGTTTAGAAATATGTAAAACGGGTTATTAAAAAGAGCGTCTCGCATTTTTGCGGGGCGCTCTTTTGCAATAGACAATAGTTTGTCTTTAATAAACTGACGTTTATAAAGGGGAAAAGCTATTATCCTGTTCAAGTCTTAAAGTCAGGTCTGACTTAAAAGAATTGTTAAGACACAGATCAACATTTCGCATATCGCTGAAATCGACAAATTTTTCTACATATGATAAAGGTTTCTTACTGCTCTCAAGCTTTCTCTCGATGAGTCGTGATCGGAGCATGGAGGGATCTGCGATTATGCGTATAGTATAATCTGCATATTGTTTAAGATCTCTCCAACCATCTTCATCAAGCAAAAGATAGTTTCCTTCGATTAAAACAATATCTCTGTCAACAGTAGAGGCATCCTGCACGGGATTATGAAGCACTCTGTCATAAAAGGGCCATTTACAGACTGAACCTGATGCTATTTCTTTTATTTTTGAATGAATGGCAGCCAGATCAAAAGTAGGCGGAGCGCCTTTTATTTTAGCAAGAGGTACTATTTTCCCATCTATAGTGATCCCGTTATTCATAAGATGATCCTGTGGCAGATGGAATCCGTCCATACCAATAGATATTATGGGAGTCAGGTTACTGCGCGTTTCCGAAAGATATTGTAGGAAAGCCGCAAGAGTACTTTTCCCGGACGCAGGAGGTGCGGAAAGAAAAGCTATCAGGCGTCCATCTTTTTTCTGCTGCAGCTCTGAAAGATAGAAAAGCAGCGGGACAAATATTTCCTCGATATTCTTTTCTGAAAAAGATGCTGCTACAGGAAGTCCGTTTATCCTAAATGAAAAGTTAAGGAAATCATCCATAGGTACCTTCTTTAACTGATGTTAGTTTAAATAAATTCGCATATTAGCCTTGACGGCCTTCTGCTTAACGGTATTGCCTGAGGTGGTGTCACCAAAATAAGCTATTATTGACGTCTTTCCTTCACCGCGGATAGTGATCAGTCCGGTAGTTGGATCGACTTCAGCTATATTTGGCTTACTGCTTTCCCAACGTACGGGTAGCTGTCTTGCCGTCGATTCGGTGGTGAAGTACTTTTTTCCATCTAACGTCGATCCCACAGCTCCTGTGTGTATTTTCGGAAGAGACAGGACAGGTTTTTCCAGTACAGTGATAGAACATGCACTTATGGAGTTAAAGAAAGAACCTTCTTTTATCTGTGCTTCAATTGTGACTTCGGTTCCGGAAGCATAGCTGTTTTTGGCGGTGAATATTCCTTTTTTATTTACCCTTCCAGCACTTCTGCCGGCCTTGTCACGGATATAAAAACAGTCCGTATTTTCTGATAAAGAGAAGTAGGAATTAAGATCGACCTGCTGACCGCCGACGATCGTTCCTGCTGAAAGGGAAGCAGTCATGGCAAAGCCGTGCTTATCAGTTTTGGGCTTTTTCTTTTTAACTTTCATCGTGCCAATATCCATCAGGTAAAAGATTGTTTTATTTTTGGCATCGGTAGTATACCAGGTTAGATTATTATTGAACATCACAGGTTCGCAGTCAGAAAGATGTCCCTTTACAGAATAGATTTTTCCATCCGGTTTACCGTTAGAACGGATTTTTTGATAATAAATAGTTCCGTTTGATCCGCGCTTTCCATTATTGTTATTTTCGCCTGAAAGTGTGGACCAAAGAAGCATATAATAATTATTGTTTACTGGTACGAGGAAAGGGTTTGATGCACTGGTGTCGGAATAAGATGTAATGTAGTTAATCTCTGCAGTACTGCCACTGCTTTCCACGGAAGCAAGGAAAACATCACGATTGTTATCTATGGCTTCTGCTTCACTATTAGTACGGTAGGCAGAAGTTCCGGCGATCAGGAAATTACCGTCGGAATTTTGCAGACCGCCAAGGGTCACACCGGTATTGTTATCCCCTGTTGTTCCAGGGATTGAAAGAACAGTTGCAGGGTAAATAGTTCCACCGGAAAAGGTACCGTCTGTGATATCGTCCTGATATCTTGTGAGGCGGATCTCGCGCGGATATGCGTCTCCGTGATCTACGGAAACGAGCTGATCGCCGTTTAATACAGAGTACTGATTAAAAGAATGAGAAACATATCCGTGATCAGGATTACTAACCTCTGTATGCATGTCGGTTACTGTCATAGATGCCGTATTTATCTCAAATACAGCATTTGCCTGATGATGGGTTGAGTCTGAGGAGTACATGGTATGGCAGGTGTGAACGATCAGAAAATCTCCCATGGATACGATATCACAGCTTCCGGCGGCAAAGGGTTCATAGGTGTTTGCGCCGAAAAGCCCGACAGAGGCAAGGCGGTTCCAGTCTTTATCGTACTTGGTGACTCGATATACCTCCACGGAATCATCACAGGAATGATTATTTTGTCCGGTAACCAGATAATAATACGTGTCATCAGTGTAAAAACCACCGAAGATAGGGAGCTCTTTTTTTACATTTTTTTGCTTGGATGCTTTGTAGTCAGAGTTGAACCAGGTCACGGCAACGCCCTTATCATTTCCGCGGGACTGGACGCGCATGAGGCTGGAATTGTCTATCGGGTACAGATAGGAAAGAACAGGTGAAGCTACATCACCGGTATGATCGGCAACACTGTTGTGACCATCTATATTTGTCATGTTTGACGCAGCATAAGTCTCTCCATCATAGTTTAATAAAGTCGAAGGACTTACAGATTCAGTGTCATCAGAAACGGCATAAACGGGTGAAATAGATAAACCTGTTATAAGCAATGCTAATGCTGTGAAAAATGCAATATGTGTTTTCACATATGTATTCATTGTTTCTCCCCCCTCTATAAGCGCCGGTTTATTTCCGGCGAAATATTGTCGGATGTCGAAATTCACACTTTCATAGTGAATTGTAACATAAATAAGTATGAATAAATATAGAGTAACGAGGTAGGGTATGATATATTAGAATGTGGCAAAATATATGAAGATAGCCAGCTGGGGGGACCCATTGCCGGAGGCAATAATGTGCTGATGACAGAGGAATAAAGATGATAGAGCAGAAGTTTGATGTAGGCGGTCACGCCGAAAAGTATGTATTAAATGGAATAGCGATGATGCCGGGCGGCTTCTTTATATATAGAGCAGATGAAACTGAGGAACTTATCTATGCTAATCAGGCACTACTGGATCTATTTGAATGCGAGGATTTTCAGCAGTTTTTGGAATTAACAGGGGGAAAGTTCGCTGGCACAGTTTTCTATAAAGATGCAGCTGACGTTGAAAAAAATATAGCAGAGCAGATACAGATTTCGTCAGATCACTTTGATCATGTTGATTACCGTATCAGAACGAAGAACGGAAAAATAGAGTATATAGCAGCATATGGACGAAAGGTTGAGGACTCGGATGAGGGCCCTCTTTATTATGTATTCATCGTTGATGCAAGGGCACGGTATTCTGCATTTGATACAGATGAGCTTACAGGATTGTTCGGCCGCAGGCAGTTTTTAAGCAATATGTCGATGCGGATGGAAGCAAATCGCCGGAGTGAGCTGCCGGAGAAGTATTCTTTTGCTTATATTAATCTTACAGATTTTAAGGCTTTGAATGTTCGCTATGGTGTTGCGGCAGGGGACAATATCCTTAGAAACTTTGCAGAAATCCTGCATGCTACATTTGATGATGAATATATTGCGCGTTTTTCGGATGATCATTTTGTTATTTGCGCTGAAACTGATGAGATAACAGGGAAACTAGAAGCCTTAAATGAACGTTTTATAGAGAAAAAGCTCAATGAAATGGTTGGGCTCAAAGTGGGAATCTATCATCTCGAAAATGAAGAGATCACACCTGCAGTAGCATGTGATCTGGCAAAATACGCAAGTGATTATATAAAAAATGATGAACGGTCATTTTTTTGTGAGTATCATCCGGGAATAGAACAGAAAACTGAACTGGAAAACTATCTGATAAGAAATCTTGATAATGCCATCAGAAGAGGTCATATAAAGGTTTATTATCAGCCAGTACTTCGGACTCTTACTGGTGATCTGTGTGGAAAAGAAGCGCTTTGCCGCTGGCTTGATCCCGAACGTGGATTTATCTCACCGGCAGATTTTATACCGGTTTTGGAAAAAAGCAAGATCATTCATAAACTTGATAACTTTATTGTAAAACAAGTTTGTAAGGATCTTCGTGACGAGTTAAAAGAAGGTGGATTTGCTGTGCCGGTTTCTTTTAATTTATCACGTTTGGATTTTTCACTTGGAAATCCTTTTGAAGCCATTGAAGAGATGGCCAGAAAGTATGATATTCCGAGAGAATATCTCAGAGTTGAGATCACAGAAACGACTTTGATGGATAATCCGGAGAAGGTTCGTAGTGAGATTGAAAAATTTCATAGCGTTGGTTATCAGGTATGGATGGATGATTTCGGAAGTGGATTTTCATCGCTCAACATATTGAAGGACTTTGACTTTGATGAGATAAAAGTTGATATGCTGTTTCTTTCTACTTTTAATGAAAGATCAAAGACTATAATCCGTCATACTATTATGATGGCAAAGGATCTGGGCATAAAAACGCTGGCTGAGGGAGTTGAAACAGAAGAACAGTATATCTTTCTTAAGGATATCGGATGCCAGAAAATACAGGGAAGCTATGCCGGAAAACCTATGCTTTCAAAGGATATAAAGCGAAATATAACAGAGCGTAAGATAAGGGTTGAAACCGCTGAAGAACGCAGATACTTTACCCAGGTAGGAAAAGTCAATGTGATTACGGATGATGCGCTTGCATTGGTAGAAGATGATGGAAAGAATTTCAAATTTTACTTTGCTAATGAAGCGTATAAGAAAGCACTTTCTACGATGGGAACCATGTCTATAAGCCAGGCAGAGGCAAATCTGAATGCCCATGGAACTACTATGGGAAAGACCTATAGAAATTATGCCATTCAGGTTGAGATGGTTGGCGAAGAAACGGTATTTATATACATGGATCGCGGACAGAGGATGCGCCTGGCTGCGACACCTATTGCCCAGAGCCAGAATAAATATATGCTGAAGCTCGAACTCGAGAATCTGCATATAGAAACTGAATCTGAGAGACAGAATGCTATCGACACATATATCAGAAGTTTGATGTATGTATATGATTCTGCGGATATTCTCCATTTGGACGAAGATTGTGTAGAAGAGCTTATGAGAGCAGGTTCATTTACAAATTTTGGCACACGGCTTTATGGTCTGGAGGAAATCCGGAGTTTCTTTGCAAGCCGTGTTGTTCATGGAGATGATTTTGACAGATATCATGATTTTTCCAATCCTAAGACTATGGCAGATAGAATAAGGTCAGCAGGTAAGGGTTATATTAGTGATGAGTTCAGGTTTATGAATGCTGACGGAAATTACGAGTGGAAAACAGTGCTGGAATTACTGCTTCCAAATTCAGAGAAAAATGTAGTAATCCAGTTCATTCGTGATTCCGTAGATTCATTTGTATATCGGAACAGCGACGAGCATGAAAATCTTCTGGCATTCTGGAATGCTCTTATGAAGAATACCGATATACGCTATTGCTGGAAAGATAGTGATAACCGGTATCTTGGTGCTAATAAGGCTTTCATGGATTTTCAGGGTGTGAAATCTGTTGACGAGATAATAGGAAAGAATGATGAAGAACTGGACTGGAATGATGGTGTTATCCAGCAGTATGAGACAGAACAAAGAAAGGCATTTCCTAAAGATCTTGGGTATAAAAATATTCATCTTTCACATAAGAAGGATGGTACAGAGTGCAGGATGATAGCCAGCAAATATCCGGTTTATGAAGATGCAAAGCTGGTAGGATATCTGGGAGCTTTTGAAGACGAGTATTCTAAGTATCATAAGATGATAGTAAGCCCTGATAAATATCATATAGATACACTTTCAGGATTGATGAATGTTCAGACGGCATATGAGACAGAGCTGAAGTTTTATGAGAATTATAATCAGCAGAAACATGATTTTGCTGTTGCTGAGCTTGAGATAGCGAAGTTTGACAAGATAATAAAGGATAATAATGAGTCTGTGGCAAATGAATTGCTTAGGATAGTCGGCGCAAAGATCAGTGATCATATGAGTAAATCTGAAATGGCAGCCAGGGTAGACAGAAGCAGATTTGTTATCTTATCGGATTCATCTGATCATAATTATGTACTTAAGCTTATTCAGGATACAGTTGCGGATGTACAGGGTATTTCCGAAGTGATGGGCCGAAAAGTCAGGCTGACTGTTAATCATGGTGTTGTTTTTGCGTCTGAAACATCAGATGTTGAAAACATGAACAGGATAGTTGCCAGACGCAGGCTTGAGTTTGCTGAAAAGCATGAAGAGATGTCTGAAGTAAGGAGAGAGCATAATAAATCGCTATCACAAAGAGAACTTAGCCTTTTCTACAATCTTCCTATAGCTGTTGTTGTGTTCAGACTGATCTTTGATGTAGAGAAGACAAAAGTCATTGATGCAGAATATGTATACGTTAATGAACGGTATTGTAGGGCCGTAAAAAAGGAAGAAAACGAACTTATCGGAAAGACATTTTTATCAGCTATCAAGAATGCTGATTCTATCTGGGGACCGTATTGCTATAAGGCTGTGATGGAGAAAAGGGAACTTCATGACCGGACATATAGCAGGGAGACCGGATACTGGACTGAGTTTACGGTATCTCCTTCAACGATTCCTGATTGCTGTATGATCGCATTTATGAATATAGATGGTGATCTGGAGCAGATGGAGAGTATCAGTAAAAATGTTACGACGGATGATCGTATTATACGTGTCGCACGACTGCTTATTTCAAATGAGCCATATAACGATATGATGAATATGGTTCTGGAAGAACTGAGTCATATGCTTCACCCTGACAGACTTTATATTTTAGAGCAGGATGATAAGTATATCAGTAATACATTTGAGTGGTGTGCAGATGGAGTGGAACCAGAAATAGATACACTTCAAAACCTTGATAAAGAAGAGTATAAGGGTTGGGAAGAACTTTTGAATTATGATACATGTATTAGTATTCCGGATGTAGAGGCGATAAAAGACATAGATATATTGATATATGAAACACTGAAGCGTCAGTATATTAATCGCCTTATCGCGGTTCCTCTTTATGATAATGGTAAGCTTATAGGATACCTTGGGGCAGATAATTATGAATTTTCCAGGGCATTGGATACGAGGAGATTATTAGAAACGGTTGCAGCTTTTATTGCGTCAAAGATCGCCAGCCATCACATGCTGGTTGAGCTGAACAGGGCAAAAAAGCGTTAATGTTAGAAGAGAGGGAGGAATGCAGAATGATCCTTAATTTTAATGATGATGAGAAAAAACTATTAAATATGGCAGAAATAAATTTCGATCCTTCAAGGGATTATTCTGATGATGAAATACTGGAATTGGCAGATGTTCTTTTTGATATGGAAATGGAATATGAAGAACGTCCGACAACAGATAAGAAGGCAATGAAGCTTGCCAATGATTTTAGTGATCTGGTTGACAAGCTTCAGAATATGCTGCCTGAAGAATAAGATTACAGGATTGTAACTATGATCAGATATTTTTATACAGACCATCATGTAACATCAGAGATTGATGCTATTCGGAACGGGGCATGGATAGAGCTTACAGATCCGACACAGGAAGAAGCTCAAAAAATTGCTTCAAAACTGAAGATCGATATTGAAGATGTACTTTCTGCTATCGATCCTGAAGAGAAGAACCGTATAGAATTGCAGGATGGATATACACTTATACTTGTGGATATCCCTGCGATCGAGGTTCGCCATGGACAGAGGTCATATACTACGATCCCACTTGGTATTATTTTAACTCAGGATGAGATCGTTACTGTATGTTCGGAAGTTACGCCGATACTATCTCTGTTTGAGAGAGACCAGGTCAGAGATTTTTCAACAAAGAAAAAACTGAGATTTGTATATCAGATCCTGCTCAGGACATCTATCGTATATCAAAAAGCGTTACAGCTTATTGACAGGAGAAGAAGTGAGATAGAGGAACGCATAGATAAAGTTGAAAGTGAAGAAGATCTCATACGTCTTCATGAGCTTGAGACTACTTTGGTTTATTTCGCCACTTCTCTCCGAGGAAACGGCAATGTCCTTGACAGGTTGACAAGATATAAGAGGCTGCAGCAGTTCCCGGAAGACAGAGAACTTCTGGACGATGTGATAGTTGAAAATAAGCAGGCGATAGAAATGACTGCTATATATCGTGATATTACTGACAGTACCAGAGAACTGTTTTCTAATGTTTTGGATGCAAGACTTAATAATGTCATGAAGAGACTGACATCCATAACTCTTATTTTGGCTGTTCCGACTATGATATCCGGTATGTATGGAATGAATGTTAATAGTAAATGGATGCCGCTTGCAAATGCAGCACATGGTTTCGGTATAATTATTCTAATTACGCTGATCGTAAGCGTTTTGCTTATGTTTCTGCTTCATAGAAAAAAGATGCTTTAAAACCGCCTGGTGAGTTATTTTGTCCGGCGAAGCTTGTTTGTTTTGCGAGGTATGAATATATGGCATGGTATGATGAAGCGATTTTTTATCACATTTATCCACTTGGGCTTTCTGGAGCTCCTGCGGATAATCATTATGAGGAGCCGGTTCACAGATTAAAGGATCTGGAACCCTGGATAAGTCATATTAAAGATATTGGATGCAATGCACTCTACATCGGACCGTTATTTGAATCCGGAAGTCATGGTTACGATACAACGGATTACAAAAAACTGGATTCTCGCCTTGGAACCAATGATGATCTTAAAGAATGGGTGAAAAAATGTCATAAGTCCGGCATAAAAGTAATTCTTGATGGTGTATTTAACCATACGGGACGGGATTTTTTTGCATTTAAGGATATTAAAGAAAAAAGAGAAAATTCCGCGTACAGGGATTGGTACTGTAATGTAAACTTTGGCGGTAATAATTCTTATAATGATGGCTTTGGCTATGAAAACTGGGGTGGATATGATCTGCTTGTAAAACTTAATCAGAGAAATCCTGCCGTGATCGATTATATTTGTGATATCATACGTTTTTGGGTAAGTGAGTTTGACATAGACGGAATCCGTCTCGATGCAGCAGACGTGCTTGATTTTGATTTTATGAAGGCACTCAGAAGACTGGCTAATGATATAAAGCCTGACTTCTGGCTTATGGGAGAAGTGATCCACGGAGATTACTCCAGATGGTGCAATAATGATACGCTTCATGCAGTAACCAATTACACTCTTCATAAGGCTCTTTATTCCGGTCATAATGATCATAATTATTTTGAGATCGCGCATACGGTAAAGCGTCTTTATGATATGGCAGGTCAGAATCCATTAGGGTTGAGACTGTACAATTTTGTAGATAATCACGATGTCGAGAGGATCGTTAACAAACTGAATAACAGGGCGCAGCTTACACCTGTACATATTCTCATGTATACGCTTCCGGGGGTACCGTCTGTCTATTATGGTTCAGAGTTTGGTATCGAAGGAAAAAAAGAAAAGTGGTCTGATGCATCACTTCGTCCTGCCTTAAATATCAGTGATTATAAGAATGCTAAAAAGGATAATCCGCTGACAGCGCTTATTGCGGCGCTTGGAAAGATCAGGCAGGAAGTAAAGGCATTATCATATGGTGAATATAAAGAGCAATTGCTTACAAATCGTCAGTATGCCTTTTCAAGGAAGCTTAATGATGAAAATGTGATCATCACCGTAAATAATGATGATAATCCGGCGTGGATAAATGTTCCTGCTGAAGGAATGGCCTCATATATAGGAGCATTGTCCGGAAAAACAGTTCAGACGGAAAATGGTCGGCTCAATGTAGAAATTTCTGCGTGCAGTGGTGACATTTGGCTGCCTCTTAAAGATGGAGAGAAGAAATATAAACCTGTCAGGGGGCTTAAGAAGATCGTTGAGAGTAAAGCAGGAAGTGTTGATAAGATCACGAAGCAGGAATCTGCCAAGGTTAGTTCAAAGGCAGGAGCAGGAATAAAAAAAGAATCCGTTAAGAAGGAAATGGCGCAAAATGAAAAAACGGTCAAGATCAGAGAGGGTATTTCCTATGAAGAAATGACCGTGGAGGAATTACAGGCGTCAATCCTTCAGAAGATGGCAAACAATGGCCCGGTAACAGAAGAAATGAAGCGAACCGTGTATGAAAATACACATCATGGTTCACTGTTAAACTGGGTTAGAAGTTTTAGATGAAATTTTTAGTAAGGGAGCAGTAAAAGTATGGGTTTTTTGGATAGTCTTAGCGGACAGATCAGTAATGCAGGAAAGGATATTAAGAAGAAGGCTGCAGATACAGCAGAAACTATGCGGCTTCAGAATGAGATCCGTGCAAATCAGACAAAAATCGACAAGTTTTGCGAAGAACTTGGTAAGCGTGTATACGAAGAGATTAAGGATGCCCCGGATGAAAAGTACGCGTACTACGTAGATAACATCAAAAAGCTTCAGGAGCGTATCACAGATGATCAGAACAGCCTTAGGGGACTTAAGGCCACAAAAGTCTGCCCTGAGTGCGGAGCAACTGTTGACGGTGATACTTCTTTCTGCACATTTTGCGGAACCAAGCTTAACTAACGGGGGAAATTATGGCAATTATTGATGTTGTAAAATTTGATGGTTTAAAATCGCGTGACTGGATAGTATATAAGCATCCGTCAGATCAGCTGGTGCTTGGAACACAGCTTACTGTTAAAGAGGGTCAGGTAGCGATCTTTATGAAAGACGGAAAGATCGCGGATATTTTTGAGCCGGGGAGGTATACACTTACTACTGATAATCTTCCGATCCTTCGCGGTCTCGTAAATATACCTTTCGGAGGAACCACACCGTTTCCGGCGGAGGTCTATTTCTTAAATACGCTTACAAAGCTTGATATTCCGTGGGGTACAGCAGATCCTATGCAGATAATCGACCCCAAGTTTAAGGTAAAGCTTCGCGTACGTGCTTTTGGTCAGATGGGAATGAAACTTTCAAATTACAAGACATTCTATTCTGAACTTATCGGTGCAATGCCGCAGTCAGATGCGGTAAATTATGAAAAAATCTATGATTTTTACAGAAGTCTTATCATCCAGAAGGTTAAGGTCATAATTTCCGGAATGATCATAAATGATCAGATCTCCGCGCTTGAGATCCAGCCGAGACTTGAGGAGATTTCTGATAAGGTTAAGGAAAAGATCACAGAGGAGATAGGAAAATACGGCCTTGATGTGACAACCTTCTATGTACAGTCCATAAGTTTCCCGGATGAAGATTTTGCAAAGGTCAATAAGATCCTTGAGGATCAGGCGGCTTTTGATATCATGGGTGACAAGAACTATGTCATGAAGAGAAGCTTTGACGTATATCAGGATGCGGCACGTAACGAAAGTGGTGTTTCAGGGGCTATGGCAGCAGGTGGAATGGGAATCGGTCTGGGAGCAGGAATGATGCATTCAATGCAGGCTCAGATGCCGAATCCTATGATGGGTATGCAGGGACAGGCGCAGGTTTCTCAGACTGCAAAGTGTCCGAACTGCGGAGCGGAGAATCCAGTGAGCAGCAAATTCTGCAGTACCTGCGGAAAGCCTATGGTAGTAAAGAAGATCACATGTCCGGGATGCGGAGCGCAGGTTGATGAAGGAAGTAAATTCTGCAATGAGTGCGGTATGTCACTCGTTCCAAAGGTATGTGAGTGCGGAGCGGAGCTTCCTCTTGGAAGTAAGTTCTGCAATAATTGCGGTAAGAAAGTAGAGTAAATTACATCTGAAAAATTAGTCAGATAAAAATAATTGTTTAATTAAGGAGAGTTATCAGAAATGGCAGAAAGAATTTGTAAAAATTGCGGAGCACCGATCGATGACGGAGCAACAGAGTGCAGATATTGCAGGACTCCTGTAGGAGCAACACCGAATATGGTAAATAATTCCTATTCGCAGGGAAATGCCTTTAATAACAGGCAGACCAGAAGTGACGAAGAAGAGCATAAAATACATGCAGTAGTTGCATATCTCGGGATTCTTGTATTAATCCCGATCTTTGCAGCACCGGGGTCTGAGTTTGCAAAATTTCATGCAAATCAGGGACTTGTTCTTTTCCTTACTTCTATCATAAGCACAGTTGTTTTTGGATTTCTTCCGAACTGGTTTATCTTTAAGGGTATCCATTCTCTTATCGGTATAGGAGTATTCGCGCTTATTATAGTGGGTATCATCAATGCTGTTAATGGTGAAAAGAAGGAATTGCCCGTTATCGGAAGCATAAAGATACTCAAGTAAAGGTAAGGTTTTAATGATATCAGCTATTTGTGTGCAGGGCAGGGGCGTGGATATGGATAGGGCAAGACGCCTTGCTGAGAAATTCGGAACAGAGGTTACAGAGAAGATTCCGGATGATAAGCATGCCATGTATTTTCTATTTGATAAGAATGGGCTCTCGTTTATAGCAGGAAAGCAGGAACTTAAGGGTGATTTTTCGAGACTTTTAAAGAGAGTCACCGGAGGACATCTTGCTCACGAGATCATATTAAAGGCAGCTAAGCCGGGGGCAGACGACGGAGGCGTAAAAAGAGCCGTTGATTGTACGGCTGGTCTTGGAGAAGATTCGTTCCTGCTTGCAGCAGGCGGGTATCAGGTGGAGCTCTTTGAGCATAATCCGGTGACGGCGGCGCTTCTCCATGATGCGCTGATACGCGCCCGTAAAAATCCGGAGTTAAAGGAGATTGCTTCTCGTATGACACTTCGTGAAGGAGATAGTAAGGAACTGCTTTCGTCTCTGTCATATGAACCAGATCTCATCTATCTGGATCCTATGTTTCCTGAAAAAAAGAAAAGTGCTGAAACAAAGAAGAAATTACAGGTACTGCATCAGATAGAAACGCCCTGTGCAGATGAGAATGAACTGGTACAGGCTGCTATAGCGGCAAAACCTAAGAAGATCGTTATAAAGCGTCCTCCTGAAGGTCCGTTTCTGGCAGGTATAACGCCTACGTATTCGGTCACAAGGAAAGCGGTTCGTTTCGACTGTATTGCTTTTAACTGAAAATGTATAAAGAGAGATGAAAAATCCCGAAACTCCGGTAAGTATTGGAGTTTCGGGATTCTTTGTTCATTTCCTGGTTGTTTTTTTGACTGTCTTTTTCTTTGATGTTTTAGCTTTGGAAGCTGTCTTTTTAGATGCTTTAACATCGTTTGCTGCTGTTTTTACTTTGTAGATCTGAGTGAGCTTTTTTGGCTTACTCTCATCATCCTTAAAGGAAGATATGAGCCATGCAAAACCGTAGCTTGTGAGAGATACTGCGGAAGCATTTCGCTCCTCGCCGGTCATCATGTCATAGTAGCGTTCGGACTCATTGATCCATGCGGTCTCGTCAGAGTCAGAGAAATTGAAAAGAGCGATCATTTTCTGTCCCTTATAGAAACGACCGATGCCGAGGATGTGGTCATTATAAGCCTCGACGAGCCAGGTATCAGCTTCGCTGTTAAAGACATCAAAAGCTTTACGCAGCTTTACGAGTTTCTGAATGCCGGCATATATACGACCTTCTCGGGTCTCGGGCTTTTTACGGTTTACAGCTGCTTTCCAGTCGAATGCGCCTCTATGCAGGAATCTGGAATCATCCCATTTAAGAGGATCAGTATGATAACTGTAATCATTTAACTGACCGATCTCATCACCGGAATAGATGATCGGGATACCGCTCTGGGTCAGAAGGAATGCGTGAAGCATGAGATCCAGACGGATACCTCTATCTACTTTCCAGTCGGTAAGCTCGTATTCTCCGGCTTCGATTCCGCAGAGCGAAGCGGTAGTTCCGCAAAGACGGGCATCTTTTAAGCGTGGATCGTCGTTATAAAGTTCTCCACGGCCATCGGTGCCGTAAATCTTTCCGCTAAGCGTATCATTCAGGAATTTTTTGTGTTCAGCTTCGACGATGCCGAACTGCTTTAGGAAGTCATAGTCCAGTCCCCATCCGATGTCATCATGGCAACGGAGATAGTTCAGGAAAGTGTACTGCTTTGGAAGCGCAAAAACTCCTGCAAGCTGGTGTTTCATGAGGCGTACATCACCGGTCGCAACTGTATGCCAGGTACTTGCCATGGTCGTAACGTTATAGAGCATCTGACATTCGGGTCTGTCTACAGTTCCGAAGTAGGGAACTACTTTTGACGGCTCCATTACGACTTCTCCAAGGAGAAGGGTTCCGGGGCAGACAACGTCGCATGCCATGTGCATGATACGTACAAGAGTATGTACCTGAGGCAGATTACGACAGTTGGTTCCAAGTGTTTTCCATATGTAAGGTGTCGCATCCAGTCGAATGATATCTACACCGTGATTGCAGAGATTCAGCATATTCGCGGTCATATCATTAAATACGGTCGGATTGTGGTAGTTAAGATCCCACTGGTATGGGTAGAAGGTAGTCATGACTACCTTGTGGGCTTCTTCGCACCAGGAGAAATTGCCGGGGGCTGTCTGAGGAAATACCTGAGGAACTGTTTTTTCCAGATCATTTGGTATATTCCAGTTATCAAAGAAGAGGTATCTGTCCTGATATTCTTTTTCGCCGGCCTTTGCCCTTCTCGCCCATTCGTGATCTTCACTGGTATGATTCATTACGAAATCGAGGCAGATGCTGATCCCCATTGAATGACATCTGTCCGAAAGTGCAGATAAATCCTCCATTGTTCCGAGTTTCGGATCGATCTTTCTGAAATCAGAGACAGCATATCCACCATCGCTCTTTCCTTCGGTAGTCTGTAAAAGAGGCATAAGGTGCAGATAGTTAGCGCCGCACTGCTTGATGTAATTCAGATGTTTACTTACTCCGTTTAATGTCTCGCCGAAGCAGTTTACGTACATCTGCATGCCGAGCATATCGTTGCCGGAGTACCATCTTGGATCGGCCTCCCTTTTCCGGTCAAGCTCTTTCAGTGACTCTTTACGAGCAGCATAGTATTCGTGAAGCATGAAAACAAAGTACTCAAATGCCTGCTGATCGTTTCCGTACAGTTCGGCATAGAGCCATTTGATCTCATCGTAGCACTGTTCAAGTCGTTTCCTGAATTCCGGTTCAAAGCTGTCAAAATTAACCATTTGTTCAATCCCTTTATATAAACTTTTTATGTAAGTCAAAAGTACTTTTGACCCTTACAACATAATATACAACCTGTTAAAAGTGTTCAATGAGCACATTTAAAAATTACTAAAAAATAACTGGTTTTGTGTTAAAGTACACACGTAAACGGAACGTTATATAAGACCCAGGTTTCGGGCGGCGAGTACCGCATCTGTTTTGCCAGCTACATTCAATTTTTTGTAGTTCATTTTTGCGTGATATCTTACTGTTTCGAGTTTCATATTTTCGTGATCAGCTATCTGCTGCATTGTTAACCCTTCTGCCTGAAGACGGAGGACTGCGATAGCATGCTCTGAGAAATTAAGGAGACCGGTATTCTGCGGTTTCAGATAGAGCGGATAGTGAATCGCCATTTCTTCCGCTTCCAGATAAACCTTTCTAAACCATTCAGGGTCAATACCTTCAGTTCGGACAGCCTCATCTCTGATAGCTTTTAACAATGGATAGATGGCTATACCTTCACGGGAAATGATCCGTGTGAAGCGGTAGGAACAGATAACTTTAAGTCCTGAAAGCAGCTGCTCGGTATAATTCTGGCTTCCGCTTCTGTACTGGATAATGGAACGAAGGAGACTTAATTCCATAAGTATATAGTGACGTTCGTATTTCTCAGCGTAGTAATAGAGTTTATCTATCAGGGAACGCGCCGCAGTGAGTTCATCTGATGCGAGATAAGCGCGTATCTTTGTAAGATAGCGGTAACGTTCCATTATGAAAAATTCTTTGTTCTCATTCGGAGCTTTTTTTAGCCAGCGGTTGATTGCAGTCTGATTGCCGTCATACATTGCGATACGAAGTTTTAGGGAGCGCACATTTGGTAAAAGAGACGGTTCGTTTTGTTCCACGCATCGGGTCTCAAAACCATCTATAAGGTCGGATGCAGCTTTCAGATCGCCGTTTGACAGATGTATACGACACATGATCCCGATAGCTGAAAACACGGATTCCATTACTCCACCGTGCTCTGCATCTAAAAGTCCCTGATTTAGGAGAGGGAGTGTCAGTCTGCTGTCTTCACCTTTTTCATAATAACTTTCACCAAGAGATATAGAAGCTATCCCCTTGCCATATCTTCCCAGGATCTCCTGCAGGAGGTTACCGGATTTCTTAAATATCTCCGTATCGGAGCGGCTCCACTCGCAAAAGTCTTTACCGGAGTTCATTACAGAGGGCATATTACTCGTAATGGAAAATTCAGGGAGCCTGATACCGTAATCCAACATATACGAAGGAATTTTTGCGAGTATTTTTGCTGTGCTTGATGAACCACGATGAGGAAGAGATATATCCAGGTAAAGGATTCGGCCGTAGGCTTCTCTCTTCCGTATACCGAGTGCTTTATCAGCGTAGCTTTGCAGTTGCCCGTACCAGTATTCGCTGTTTTCCGGTTCCATGATCATGGAATACATCATGCTCATACCGGACATCATTATTGGATCGCCTATGATCTCGCTTTTTGGGAGCTTTAGATAGTATTTTCTCAGGTCATAGTAATAGCTGTTACTCGGGTTACGGCGTGAATTTCGCACCAAAAGCTCGTGGATACGTCCTATCTTTCCGCTTTTTTCGTACAGTCTCAGAGCATGAGGGATATCGTCATGCAGCTCGTAATAGAGGCCGGCATTATAAGCGTAGTCGTTCATATTTATCGTTCCAAAGGATTCTTCGGCTTTTTTTCGGAGAAAGTCAAGAACTAAAGGACGGATTTTGTAACGGTCTCCCTTCTGAATGATAAAATTTCCGGTTTCAAAGGCTTCGTTAAGGATCTGGGAAACATAGGGATTTGCTGTAACAAATTCTGCTGTTTCCCGGTCAAACTCATCAACTACGCTGATCTGGAGCATGAAATCAAGGAGAGAACGTGGCCAGTCAGGCATGATGACAAATTCGAGATAACGGTCATAGATCTTTCTGACAGATTGATAGATTTTTTCCGTAACGCGTCCGCCATCAGGAAGCTGGTGGGCTATCCCGCTTAAAAAATAGACATTGCCATTTGTAATATGGGAGAGTTTTCCTAGCATGTCATCTGAGGCTGTGATGTTGTACTTAGAAAGATATTCTTTTGTTTGTGATGTATCAAATTGGAGTAGCTCTTCCTCTATCGTTTCAAATGAACGTTCCATATAGATCCGGCTGAACCAGCTAAGTTCCCGACTTCTGGAAATCAGTATGAGCCATACATCGTCACGCATAGCCAGATCGATGACTCGCTCTTTGTTATCGGGAGTGTACATCATCTGGAGATCATCTATGACTACATTTATACGGCGTTTTCCTGTTTGCTTATTGGGAATCGTGGATAGATCAGGATCTGAGTTTTTACAGGAAAAATAGAGATATTTTCTGCTGCCGAAAAACTGACGCACAAGTTCTGTTTTGCCAAATCCTGCAAAGCCGTAAATGTACACCGGAGTTCCCATAGTTCCGGCTCTTTTCAATATCTGAAAGGCTTCGGCCGGACAGATGTAATTTGCTGCGGTCTTACTCATGTTCATTCCCCTCGTAACAACAAAAAGCACTTTTGGTAGTTAGTTATTTCTCTGTCATCATATCATTCTGTCATATGACAGGGTAGGATATTTAAAAGAAATTTTGCATACAAATGAAAAAAGACTGAAAAACTACCCGAGAGGGTAGTGTAATGAGAAATGAAAATATGATAAAACCTAATTCAAACAAAAAAACGTCGGTTTAACGCGACAAAGCACACGGATAACCGGGGAGGAGTGCAAAATGGCTGACATCAAAATTTTTAACGAAATCCGAGATATCCTTCTTAACTATGCAGAAGTAGAACCGGAAGAGATCAATCGTGAAACAGATCTTATCGAAGACCTGGGGATGGATTCATTTAGCTTTATCTCCATGCTTGGGGATGTAGAGGAGACTTTTTCTATTTCAATCTCTGAAGATGACATGGAAGAGGCTACACACATGATCACACCTGCCGATATCATCAGGTTTGTAGAAAAGAAAGTAGCATAAGTTTTTATAGAGGAGGAGTAAGTTATTATGAAGATGCAGGAAAAGATCGACCGAGGGATCAGGGATTTCAGGACATTCCTGAATGCGATCGCAGATAAATATGGTGATATGCCTGCTGTAAGGGAAATGCACGGAAAAGAAATCGTGGATCGGACTTATAACCAGTTAAAGCAGGATGCCGATGCCGTTAGCAGGTTCTTTTTGACACAGGAAAACACAGAACCTATGCATGTTGCTGCTATAGGTGCGACAAGTTACCAGTACATTGCTGCTTATTACGGGACCGTAAATACAGCAAATGTGATCGTTCCTACGGAGGCTCAGCTTTCAACGGAGAGTCAGTGCGATCTTTTCCATATGGCAGATGTTAACGGACTTTTCTTTGATAAGCATTTTGAGGAACGATTACCTGAAATACATGAGAAATGTCCGGATATACGACTTTTTATCTGCTTAACGGAAGGTGAAGAGTCCCATGATCTGGGTGATATCCATATCTATAGTCTGTCTGAAATAGAGAATAAATATGCAGAGGGCGATGAGATCAACGTTCCACTTGAGCATGACACGATGAGCACGATCCTTTTTACATCAGGTACGACCAGTGCTAAGCCCAAAGCAGTAATGCTGTCTCATGGCGGTATCATTGACAATATTTTCTCCGGTGAGCTTGCAGAACGTGAATCGACTAACAATGTAAAGCTTATCGCTTTGCCTATCCATCATGCACTGAGTTTTAATACCGATATCGGAATGGGATTCAGAAATGGCGATACGGTATTTGTAAATGATTCAATGCTCCATATCGCAAGAAACTTTAAGATCGCAAAGCCTTATACGGCAATCCTTGTTCCAATGGTGTTTGAAAACTTCTACCATAAGATCATGAAGACTCATGAAATGCATCCGGAGATGGACTTAAAGACCATGGCTCGGGAGGCATTTGGCGGAGAAATAGAAGTATTTTACTGCGGCGGTGCTCACCTTAGAGCAGAGATCGCGGATGCTTTTGAGTCATGGGGTATGCCGGTATTTGAAGGATATGGCATGACTGAGTGCTCTCCGAGAGTGGCAGCAAATATGCCGGGACGTTTCCGCAGAGATTCTATCGGTAAAGTTGTGGATAATGCGGAAGTTCGTATAAAGGATTCTGAACTTCAGGTAAAGAGTCCTTCGGTAATGCTTGGATATTATAAAAATCCGGAAGCTACAAAAGCAGCCTTTACAGAGGATGGATGGCTTAGGAGCGGTGATATTGGTTACATTGATGAAGACGGATATATCTTTCTTCAGGGAAGGATAAAGAACCTCATCATCTTAAGTAACGGTGAAAATGTCAGTCCGGAGGAGATCGAAACAAAACTGTATGACTGCACATTTATAAAGGAGTGTCTTGTATATGAGGAAGATGGAAAGATCACAGCAGAAATATTCCCAGACACTGAATATGCTGAAATGCATGAGGTTTCGGACGTTGAGAAAGAGATTTCTGCAGCAGTTAAAGCAGCAAACAAGACTATGCCCACAACAAAGTCAGTTAGAAATGTGAAGTTTAGATACGAACCTTTTGAGAGAACATCTACTAATAAGATCAGAAGAGCACGTAAAGCAGCGTGAGTGTCAGATAAAATATAGAGGAGTATTATGAAAGAACGTGAAATAAACGGGGTTAAGGTAAAGACCTGGCCTCTGACAGATGTACAGGGTGGCTTATATAAAGTTTTTGCCCATTATGCAAGCATTCAGGAAATGAATCTGGGTGTGGGATTTTATTTCAAGATGGATATGAATGAGGAGCTCATGCGCCAGTCCATGCGTGAAGCCATAGAATATATGGAGGCTCTGAATGTTCGTTTTGGTCAGGATGAAAATGGAGAAATGTACCAGTACATAAATCCTGATCCGTGGAATGAAGAGATGCCTCTTTTGGATCTTTCGGATATGTCGGAAGAAAGCGCGAAGAAGTATCTCACTGATTTAACATCCGAACCTATTGAATATCTGCACAAAAATATGACCATCGTAAGACTTGTGCGCCTGTGTGATGGGTTCAGCGGTGTTTATATCAATTTCAACCATATGCTGGCGGATGGTTATTCCATAAATATGTTTATGACATATCTGGCGGCTATCTATTTTTCACATGTTTCAGGAAAAACTCTTCTTCTTCCTAAAAAGAGCGATTATGTAAAAATGATCGAAAAAGAACTTTTGTATAATGGTTCTGACAGAGAGAAAGCAGATCAGGAGTTTTGGAACAGTACACTTAGAGAGGGTGAACCGCTCTATACACATCCGACTGTAAGACCCGGAAATGCGTGGGAAAAACAGCAGGAAGAGCAGGGTGAGAATAAGACAAGATATCTCATCAATAATATAAGCCCTAAGGCTTCTATTGATTCTGAGGTCATTGGTGGAGAGAGAGCTGAGAAACTGGTGGACAGCATTGCAGAGAACAAGGTGTCTGAAAATGCGCTTGCAACACTGGCACTCCGGAGTACTCTTTCGCTCTTAAATCACAGACAGACTGATATCGCAGCTCGTGTGATAGTGAACCGCCGCGGTACGATAAATGAACGTTATTCCGGCGGCAACAGGATGACATTCCTTACATGGAGGAGTGATATACAGGATAATATGCCTGTACGCGAGGCTCTTCAGGAGATGCTCGACAGTCAAAAGAAAATATTCCGTCATGCGGATTATAATTCTATGAAACGTCTGGCAGAGAGAGGGCAGTTCTTTGGAAATCCTCCAAAGGCAACTTATGAATCAGTAACATTTACATATCAGCCAAATACAGTTCAGTTAGATCCGAGACTTCCGGAGATGAAAGCAGTATGGTACTCAAACAGTAGTACATCAAATATCTGTTACCTGACTCTTGAACATCTCCTTGGAAAGAAGGATTACGTATTTATTTATGAGCGTCGTGTGGAGGAAATGAATGAAGAAGAAATGCATTTCTTCACTGAGCTTATGATGGAATGTATGGAAAGTGCTATGGCTCATCTGGACGGAACAGTTGGTGAGGTACTCGATGAAGTACAGGCACGTCACCCGGAATTAAGTTCAGAGCCTGCATTCAGTGTGTGAATTTCAAAAATTGTTACGTGAGCGGGCTGAAAGCGAGTGAACAGTAACCGATAAAAGTGTTACAGTTCAGACCCAATGTCATTCACTTAACGGAATTCTATGAAAAATATAGGATTCCCTTTTTTATTACCAGTAACTCAAAAAATAAATATATTCTTGACAATACGCTGTAAATGTGCGGCATTTTTCTGATTATTAATCAGAAAAATGCCAATTAATTAGGATTGGTTCCTATTAACAACCTAATTAAGGAGACACTTATGGCATACTCAGATGTAGTAAAAACGACGCTTTTATCATCCATTGATAAACTGGCAAAAAATCCAGAAAAATTTGCTGTTCATCCCGGCAAAGATTTCACGCGTAACCGCAAACTTTGTTTTAAGGATTTTATTCT
>JNJK01000028.1 GCA_000701625.1 Lachnospiraceae bacterium MC2017 | reverse complement strand
GCAGTATTGGTGTTATGGACGCACCCTGAACCTACGTTGAAGTTTTCAACGCGCATCAGATGCTCGGCAATTCAATTGCCGAGTAGTTCACTATAGCAAAAATGTGGATTACCTGCATTATCGCATTAGACAGGCCGGAAATGCAGTTACGAATGAATGTACATAAAATTGTATTAATATAAAAACATGGAAAACATTTAAAACTAGTTTCTGTAGAGGTGGGTACTTACTTACAAGACGTCTTAAACAGCATGGACGCTTGAGATGTTCTATGGAGTCTTATATTTTCGAAAGATCATATATATGATATGAGGCTTGTCTGGAGATCAAGAGGTGGGCACACGCTTGCAGAGCTCCGGGACATAGAGAGATTACCCGTATGGGAGAAAAAGGAGAATTAAAGTATGAGGAAAAGAACCAGTAAAATCCTTTCCATCGTTTTAGCATCAGCGATGGTACTGTCAATGCACAGCATGGCATTTGCAGATGAGGCACAGCAGAATGAAATTACATATGCGGATGGTGTTACAGTTATCAAGAATGCAACAGACCCGGTTTCATGGAATGGTGCTAACTGGAGAGAGATGGACGCATTACTTAGTCATGAAGAAGATAATCATCTTATAAATGACAAGAAAAAAACAGTGAGTGAAGATCATGGAAGTGCTTCTTATAATGTTATCCCTCTTGAGGGAGCAGCAGGAAGCTATCTGCTCTTTGGATATGGCTCTTCAGAGGTAAATGTAAACGGTGAGGGATGGATTCCGGTTACTACTTATGATGGTCGTAAGAAAGTCTTTAAGGGCGGAAGTGCTTCAAAACACGATGCATTTGATGGATATCTTACGCTTGTAAAGTATGACGCTTCAGCAAAGACTGTTACAAAGGTTGATGGTGTTGAACTTACCGATTTCAAGATGGATAAGAATAACGTACATGCAACAATATCCGGCAGTTCTATACCGTTTAAGGATGCTGATGGCTACACATATTGGAGGTATCCGAAACTTGAAGGAAAAACAACTCCTACGTTTACCCTCAAGGCAAAGGTAAATGGCAAGAACATCGATAGTACTGTAAAGAAGGCAATCGGAACAGCTCTTAAGAAGGCAACATTCTCCTATGAGATTCTTCCGAAGGTTGTATATATTACAGGAACTCAATTAGCTGACGAAAACGGTGACTTATCTGAGAATACTGTTGGTTATGATTCCGAGATTGAATCTAGTATTAATGCGTCAAATCTGAATAAGAGTGGAAAGGCAACACTTTCATACTGGGTTTATTACAGCACTAAAAAAGGATCAAAATCTGTTGAAAAGAAGTTAAATCCTAAGGAATATACACTTAAGACAGATACCGTAGCTGGTGAACCTATTGTTATCCTTGATTCATTCAATACTACAGATTTTGAGTATAATACGAGAGAATATACATATAGAGATGACTATACTGGTAATTTCTATATTGAATATGCTGCTCAGGGTTACAAGCTCTGCTTCCGTGAGAAAGGCGAGAAGAAGAATAAGACTGTAACAAAGGGTATTTACAAGTCAAATAAGGATGTATTTGTAACATCTGTAGATTGATCAAAGGCAGATAAATCTGCAAAAAGTAAATAACTCTCATCAATAAAGAGGCAGGTGCCATCCGGCACCTGCCTTTTTAGACAGTTTATGTGAAAAACAGTCAATTATTTTAAACATACCGCCGATATGTATGTTTGTAAGGAGTTGTCCCGCATACAAGGAGGTTTTTGCGTATGGAAGGTATTGAGGTTAATTCTGATTCGATCAGGGACGGAAGGCTGCTCACAGCATGTGCTGCGGACAGACAGCCGAATGACCCTATGGGTGAAAATATAAGTCCTGAGATTTCATGGGATGATGTAAATGGAGCGGAGTACTATGCGGTACTCATGATTGACAGGAGTGCGGATGACTGGATCCATATGTATGCTTCTGACGAATGGACTACAGAGCTTCCGGAAGGAGAACTGGAGTCTGATGCATATGTAGGTCCGTATCCACCGGACGGAACAGGTGACCATGAGTATGAGATATGGGTGTTTGCCCTTGAGGAGGATCCGGGTGATATAGAATTAGAAATGGATGCGCCGGGAGACTTTGACGAGATCCGTGACAGGATAGCACGATACGGAATAATCGGAGAGGGATCGGTGACAGCGTTGTTTGCCCATGGAGATGAGATCTCGTAAGTAACAATAATAGAATGAAAACACCGGAACGGTCAGAGATAATCGACCGTTCCGGTATTTTTTTGACACGTGCGGTTATTCTTATACCGATGCAAATCTCGATGCCGTAGCTGATAATTGTTCGGATACATTTGTATTATTATCCATTGCATCGGATATATCAGAGAAAGTACCTACGAGCTCGGTGGAATTATGAGCGGAAACGTTGATGGCGTTTGTACTTTCCTGGATCGAGGTGTTTATCTTATCTACAGAGTTTATCATCTCTGTCATTATATTTTTGAGGTTAGTTGCTTTTTCATCAAATTTTGACAGCATTTCGTTCATGGTAACAGCGGTCTCTTCGTATTTTGTCCCCGTTTCTACAAATTCATCATAGTCGTTTATAACTGTTGTGTTGATGAAATCCAGAACGTTCTGGGCATTAGCAGAAAGGTTTGTAACAGCCTTTGTGACCTCTTCGCTGATCATTTGGATGTTCCCGGCGGTCTCACGGGAATTGGCAGCGAGAGCACTGATCTCTGTTGCTACGACAGCAAATCCTCTTCCGGCCGTGCCGGCTCTGGCTGCTTCTATAGAAGCGTTCAGTGCCAGGAGATTTGTCTGGGCAGATATATCCAAAATGACTTTTGTGAGTTCACTTATCTGGCTTACACGTTCGGAATCATGTACTGCTTGTTCAAGCACAGCAGACAGATTTTGCATACGGCTGCCGGTATCCAGTTTTTTCTTAGTGGCACGGGATTTTATCGCATCTGCTTCGGCTTTTATGTTATTGGCTGTGAGAGAACCGTTACGAGCTTCATTTTCCATGTCTTCGGCAGCACAACGAACATCTTGCACATTCTCTGTGATCTTTCCCATGGTGCTTGATACGGTAACCATTCCTGCGGATAATTCCTGCAGGGCAGCAGAGGTATTATTCACGCTGTCAGTTGCTGAATGGATCTTTGAGGAAACGTTTTCCGATGCATCAGTCAAGACATTCGTGCCATCCTTAACATCTCTCATGATCAGCTGCAGGGTTTCGATGAAATGGTTGATTCCGTTCTTCAGATATATTAGTTCTGATCTGGTTTTAGTCTTTATTCGCTCGGTCAGATCACCTTTGTTAGCCTGGATATTACCTATGATCACGTTTACTTCATCAGAGATCTTTTTAATCTTTCGAATGACGTTTATATAATTAACACCGAAATTTATGATGATCAGGATGATCATTACTGCGGTTCCGAGGGCGGCAACCTTTTGACTGTGTGTAAGGTTACTATGCATTTCTGCGTTGGCCTCATCGGCATTTGTACTTATAGCCATATCGATAATCTCGACACCATGAAAAATGGCAACTTTCTGAATCTCAGCTTTATCAAATAGCAGGCTGTAGGCTGCGTCTTTGTGTCCGTTATCCGTTGAAGCCATAGCTTTTTCTATAAGTATGCACATACGGTCATATTGGCTGTCGATCTCATCCAGTTCTGTGATGACTTCCGGATTAGATGAAAACTCACTGCGGAGTTCCTGCAGGCGGTTTGCAATAGTGCTTTTTGCGGTATCGATCTGCGGCTTCAGAGTTTCTCTTGTTTCGGGAGCATCTGCTGCCACATAACCTGTTGCCTGATCAAAGAGATTCATGATGTCGGATTTTAATGCTGATTCTGTAGTGGTGAGAGTCATCATGTAGTTAAAGGTGCTGACGCTCTTTGACGTAGATGCGATCATGAGTCTCATAATTGAGGTCATAACTATTATAAAAGCAGCCAGCATTATGATATTTAAGCCGGATATCTGAAACATGATGGAACTTATCAGATCAGGCTTTGCGGTAGTCGGGATTGGCGTATTAGTATTTTTATTCATAGTTAAAGTCCTTTCAGATAAGCTCTAGTTCGCATAATACTCGGCTGCGGCTTCTTTAAGCGCATCGGCAAAACCTTCAGTGTCGTATTCGTTTTTGGCATATGCATTGAATATGTAGCAAAGTGAGTTTGTGCCCAGACCTTCTTTCATATTCATCCAGTGCCAGCTGCTCGTTTTACCTGAGTTTATATAGGAAGCGATGATCGATGCAAAGGGATCATCCGCAACGTAGCTGCAATCGGAGAAAGGACTTACAAATCCTGCTTTTTCTACCAGTATCTTTTGACCGGAACTTTCGGAACACCATTGCAGAAATGATTTTGCTTCTTCGGCATTTCCTTCTTTTGGAACTGCCCACCATGAAGGAGGACTTGTAAGGATAGTATCGATCCCATCCTGAAAAGCAAAGGGTGTCATACCAACCTTAAATTTGCCGGCTACTTCATAATCTTCTGAATTATTTCCTGTTAGGGTGGCACCGATCCAGGATCCCTGGGTTACAAATGCGTATTTGCCGCAGGCAAATCTTTTTATCTGTTCATCATAAGTGCCCTCTGTAAGTAGTTCCGGATCGGAATATTTCTGCAGGAGTCCGATAAAATCGGCGAAGGCGGTCAGACGATCATCATCAAATTGACCGCCGTTATTAAGTTTGTCTATATAGGTGGTGTCAGATCTGTTGAGACCTGCGTCCAGATAATTTCCAAAGATATGATTTCCGGCAGACCATCCAAGATTTTCCGGTTCTGTGGCATAGCCTACAACAGCTATCAGTCCGAGGTCGTGTTTCATTGAATCGATCTTTTTAAAGGCCTCACTGTAGGCGTCGGGACTTGTGAGAGAGGAGATATCGATCTCGGCTTTTTCTAAAATATCTTCATTGCAGGCCAGGCCGATAGCTTCTGTAGCATAGGGAAAACCTATGGTGCCATAGGTGGTATCTACATATTCAGCGTCGGTACGACCTGCCCATTGTTCGCTGCTCATGTCTACGAGGAGACCATCCCAATTTGAAAAGGAAGCAGCTTCACAGGCTATGATATCCGGCATTTGATCAGATAGATAGAGACCCTTTACGGTAGCCTGAGCATTTACACCGGATGGGATATTAATGACATTTACTGTCACACCGGTTTCTGACTGGTACGCAGAGGCGAGTTCTGATATCTGTTCAGAGACTTCACTTTTGCTGTTTACGATGGTAATGGACTTTTGTGACATATCTGCATCAGAAGAGTCAGATGCGGTATCATTACCATTTGAAGATTTATTTTTTGCACATCCGGACAAGACACAGGATAAAGTTACGGCAGATGCCAGTACGATCAATGCCATTTTCCTTTTCATGATGATTACCCTCCCCACACGTGGATACCATCTAAAAAAATGATAGTTATTCTTATAGGTTATTTCGGAATTACAGGGGTTTTTATTTAGGTTTTATTTGCTTTTTGATGAAAATATGGTGATTTTTTTGTACATCATACGGGATGATGGGAGAGATATGGTTACATAAACTGTTAAAGTGTAATCAGTTGACGGAATTATTTTATGTTGTCAGTTTATGTCGAAGGTTTATGTTTAAAATTTATGTATACTGTATGACGTAAGTTGCAGTTCAGATGGAATTTCCTGCATGTTAAAAAAGACGGCTGGTGATCCAGCCGCCTTTAAGAGAGAAGTAAAAGATTATTATAAAGATGTAAATTTGGTACATTTACATCTTAAAAAACGAAATTACTATCTCTGTCGTATTTTCTCATTTACACCCTTTCCATAGTTTTCGATAAGAGTGGTCGCGAGTTTTTCGTCCTCTGTGAGTTCCCTGACGGGAGTCCATTTATTATGATTATCAAGTGTATACCAGAATGCTTTTCCACGGTAGTCCATCTGCAGTCCTCCGGAACTGACTGATTCGGAAAGTGCATATTCAGGATTAACGACACGGCCGAAATTATAGACGTTTTGCTCGAGAAAAGTTAGCGTCTGACCGTGGATCGTTATTTTATGATGATAGATCGTCGTATGTCCGCCCTCATCAATAACCTGTTCACTGGATACACGCCATCCTTCTATATTAGAAAGAAGAGACAGCATCTTCCGGTCGTGTTTTGCTTTTTTTTGCGCCGCAGCCTTTCTTTCCTGCTTTCTGATCTCATCTTCAGCATCATAGCGTGCCTGATTCAGATTCAGATAACGCTGCCGTTCATTCTCATCAAGTATCCATACGTGATTATTAAGTTTTAGAAAAGTTCCGTCTTCCGGTCTGTCAGGAAGATCATCTGGTGTGAGATACAATAATGGAAGTGGTTTCCCCTCCGGAAACAGAGCATATTCCTGATAAAATTCGGATAGCTCGTATTGCTCCTCCTCATTACAATGTCTGGCCTGAGTCAGTACGATACCGTCCTCAAAACCATCTGCAATCGCGTAAAAAATCGTCCCCATAGAACCCCTCCTACTATAGCGACATCGCCATCTCTGCAGTTTTTAATTATATAAATTTTAACACAGCCATATACAGGATGTCATGTTTTCAAGTAGGAACAATAAAAGGTGTTGTATAATTACGAGAATTGCATAAGAAGAGACGCGATCCGTGTCATTAGTAAGGAGCAAAAGATCTTTTGACACTTACATCAAGTAAATGTAATACTCTTTTGTGTTAAAAAACATCAATAAAATCAAGGATAACACCTGCCGGACCGATGATGGTGATCAGCGTGATGCAGAAAATGGTGACATCAGATATAAGGACTAATAGAAAGGATAAAATTGCGCATCGGATTATTTATAACGTGTGAATGATTTCGGATAAAGTGATGAAAAATATTAGAATATCACATGTGATAAAAGCGATAAAAACGGTATTCGCGATTGAAATCGAGAATTATATAAGGTGGATCATAAGACTTGGGAAGAGAATTGTTCATAACGCGCGAAAGGATAAAACGAATAGAATATCAGATTGAATAAATTGGATTGAAAATAAAAAATAACATATCCGAACGGCTAAAATTCCATATAAATTTGATCAATGTGTCTAATGAAGAAAATTTGCCCCTGGACTCGAAGAAAAACGTCTGTTGATATAAAAATTTTGAAAATTGTTTTAGTCACAAAATAATCACATAAAGGGATTATACTTGCAACCGTTTGAGAGTTTGCAGTTTTGTATACTGTTTAGAACAAAACGCATGAAATTTATTTGAGGAGGAAGCCAGAACAATGCTGGAAGTGAAAAATCTTACGAAGCGGTATGGCTCAAATACGGCGGTAGATCACCTTACCTTTTCAATCGAAAAAGGACGTATTTACGGATTTCTAGGACCAAACGGAGCCGGTAAATCCACGACCATGAACATGATAACAGGGTATCTTGCTGCATCGGAGGGCACAGTTCTTATCGATGGTCACGATATCTTAAAAGAGCCTGTTGAGGCTAAAAAGAGGATTGGTTATTTGCCGGAGATACCGCCTGTATATACAGATATGACAGTAAAGGAATATCTCCTTTTTGCTGCAGAATTGAAGAAGATCTCAAAAGCGGAACGTGTATCTATGGTTGATGAGATAATGAACCGTACAAAGACATATGATGTGAGAGACCGTCTTATCCGCAATCTGTCAAAAGGTTACAGACAGAGAGTGGGTATTGCAGAGGCACTTATCGGATATCCGGATCTTATAATCCTTGATGAGCCTACGGTAGGTCTGGATCCGGCGCAGATAATCGAGATACGTGATCTCATACGATCTCTTGGAGAAAAACATACGGTTATCTTAAGTTCGCATATCTTGCAGGAGATAAGCGCGGTCTGTGATCATATCATGGTTATATCTCATGGACGTCTGGTAGCCAGTGATACACCTGAAAATCTGGCTCATTCCATGAGTGATACAGTAACTATGCATATGGAAGTTCGTGCGTCTGAAAATGAAGTAAGGGAAGCGTTTAGCGGCATAAGCGGTCTTACGGCTATACGTTTTGAAGAGTCAACAGAAAGAGGAATTGTAAAGGCTGTTATTACAAGTGATGCAGCGACAGATATCCGTGAAACTGTATTCCGAAAGGCAGCAGAGAAGAGACTTCCGGTTCTTGATATGCATTCAGACAGGATGTCTCTCGAGGATGTATACCTGAAGCTCACAGGAGACATGCTGCCTGCTGATGGATCAACTGCTTCAGAAGCAAATACAGAGAAAATGGATGAGGAAGTCAGTGACGTTAATGAAACAAGTGTTATGGCAGATGGAAAGGAGGAAAAGTAAGTCATGCTCGCAATATTCAAAAAAGAATTAAAGACTTATTTTTATTCTGTGACAGGTGCCCTTTTTGTAGCCGTAAACCTTTTGGTCATCGGTCTTTACTTTATGGCAAGCTGCCTCATGAGCATGAATGCATCTCTTGCAGGAGTAATGCAGAATGTGCTTTTTGTCCTTCTTATTATGATCCCTATCCTAACAATGAGGATTCTTGCAGAGGAGAAAAGACAGAAAACCGATCAGCTGCTTCTCACAGCTCCTGTATCCGTAGGAAAGATAGTTGCAGGTAAGTATCTGGCCATCCTGTCGATATTTGGAGTGCCGGTACTTATGTCATGCATATTCCCGCTGATCATGAGTATATTTGGCAAGGTTCAGTATGCTGAGAGCTATTCGGCGATACTTGGATATTTTCTTTTTGGTGCGGCTTGTATTTCTGTTGGTGTATTTATTTCTTCCATAACAGAAAGTCAGGTCATAGCAGCAGTACTTTCTTTTATTGCGCTGTTCCTTACATTCCTTATGTCCGGGATAGTTGGGATACTGACACAGAGCGGAGATAATGTAGCGTCTGTATTAAAAATCTTTGATTTTTCATCCCGTCTCGAAAACCTTATGAGCGGTGTTATAGATGTAAAAGAAGTCGTTTATTTTGTTACAGTAGTTGTACTGATGCTTTTTCTTACGTGCCAGGCGATCCAGAAGAGAAGATATTCTGTTTCAAAAAGTACGATCTCTCTTTCAGTATACAGTAATGTCACTGTAGTGATAGGTATTGCGATCGCAGTAGTACTAAATCTCATGGTTAACCAGCTGCCGACCCGTTATGCTGAGTTTGATGTGACATCAGGAAAAATGTTCACCCTTACAGAGGATTCAAAGAAATTTCTGTCATCACTAAATACCGATATTCAGATACTTGTTGTCGGCACCAGAGAAATGATGGAAAACTACGACTATAAAGAAGTAGAAAAGACTTTGGATCAGTATGCAGAATTATCTGATCATGTAAAGGTTACTTATAAAGATCCGACACTTGATCCGACTTTTTATCAGAAGTACACGGATGAAAATGTGTCGATCGGTTCACTTATAGTTGTAAACGGTGACAGATCAAAGGTGGTTTCTCCGTATGATCTGTATGAGACAAGCGTTGACTATCAGACTTATTCAAGTACAAAGACAGGTTATGACGGCGAAGGACAAATAACGTCAGCTATTTCATACGTTACAACTGACGATATACCGAAGCTTTACATAGTAACAGGCCACAATGAGGATTCTATTTCCAACTTTACTTCTTTAAATAATGCGATCAAAAAGCAAAATATAGAGACTGAAGAACTGAATCTCATGACAGGCGGTGGCGTTCCGGAGGATGCGGATGCGGTTCTGATACTTAGTCCTAAGTCTGATTATTCATCGGATGATGCAGAGCAGGTACTTAAGTATCTGAAAAATGGCGGAAAGGCTATCATTACATCTGGTTATACCGAGACAGAAACACCTAATTTTGATTCTATCCTTTCATATTATGGACTTAATCATGTGAACGGAGTTGTACTTGAGGGTGATCAGCAGCATATGTATCAGACTCCGCTTTATCTGATACCGGATTCTGATTCATCTACACTTACAACTGCCATTACGAGCTCTAAGCTCTTAAATCTCCTGCCGCAGTCATCGGGCTTCACTGTATCTGATAATGAGATCCGTGATACAGAGACTATCGAGAAGGCTCTAACAACGACTGACAGTTCTTATGCAAAGATGAATATCCAGGCTGATCAGGGACAGGTGAGCGCAGAGCAGGATGCATCTGATGTAAACGGACCATTTGTAGTTGCAGCATATGTTACAGAGTCTGTAGATGACGATGATGAAAAGGGCACAAAGATCGCGGTATTCGGTACGGATAATCTTTTTGCGGATCAGATCGACGCGCTGGTCGCAGGTGCAAATGTTCAGATGGTTACAAGTGCTCTTAACGATATGATCGATCAGGAGATAAATACTACTATACCTGCAAAGAGCTATGACACAGCTTCTCTTACAGTTCCGTATGGAACAGCACTGCTCTTAGGCTTCCTCTTTGTACTGGTGATCCCTGTAGTGATCCTCTCTTCCGGCATTATTGTATGGTTCAGAAGGAGGAGAAAGTAAGATGACTAAGCAGCAGATACGTAATCTGGTCATATTGCTCATAGCGCTGGTCGTACTGATTGCCGGCTACTTCGGTATGAAATCATTTCATGATGCGGATGAAGCTGCATCGGAAGCGAGTGAAGCGGCAGCCACAGAGTCAGAAAGTATAGGTACACTCAGTGGAAACGGGATCTCTAAACTGTCATGGATCTATGACGGAAAAGAAGTAAGCATCGAAAAGAAAGATGGTGTCTGGTACAACGGTTCGGTTAGTCTTAATTCTGCAACTATGAGTTCAAAGACATCTGATCTGGAGCTTCTTTCATCCACCCGTACTCTTACAGGTGATGAGATAGATCTGGAGGCTTTTGGCTTAAATGATCCTGCAAATGTGATCATTGCGGTGGATTCTGACGGAAAGACACAGAAGCTCACGATAGGAGCAAAAAATGATGTGACGGAGAATTATTACATGTATCTTGATGATGATACGTCAAAAGTTTATGTGATCACATCTTCTGTACCAAATGATTTTAATATTGATCCAGAATCACTCGTAAGTTAAAAGATACTGATGAGCAATGACTAATAAAATGATGTATCCTGACATCATAAAATGGCTGACGCCGGGTAAAATGATCCGGTGTCAGCCATTATCAGTATCTATGTGATCTGGAGTTTATGATTTTGACATAGTTTTTTCTACATTTTTAATTACGTATATGAATGCAAATGCGGAAAAGACAGCTGCGGCGAACCATGCGGCAGGATCACAGGAAACTGCCAGGAGATAGCTTTTTACCTGCATTGCGAGGAACGCAACACCGCATCTGGCTATGAATTCTACAATACCGCAGCAGAGGACCAGCAGTGCAGAGCCGCATCCTTCCATCGCGCTCCGGAATATAAAAATGAAGCTCAGCGGGATGTAGAAGATCATGCTGACAGTTGCATAGGTACGTGCCCATGGCAGAAGTTCTGCGAGTCCGATGTCTCCTGAGAAAAACAGGGAGACCATATTTGGAAGCAGTAAATAAAAAAGGAGAGCCGCGAGCAGCGAATAGACGATCTCTACCTGTACGGCACGTTTCACACCGGTCTTTAGACGTGATACGTTTCCGCTTCCGTAGTTCTGACCGCAGTAGGTAGCCATGGTCTGTCCCATTGAGAGCATGCCCTGAGTGAGCAGATTCTGAACCTTTGAAGCGGCGGTAAAAGCAGCGACAGCAGTAGAACCAAAGAGATTTATAGCTGTCTGCATGATCATTGTACCGGAAGCTGTTATGGCAAACTGTAAAGCCATAGGAACCCCCATTTTCATCTGCTGAACAGCGATATGCAGATCTATACGCCATTCAGAGGGCTTAGGAATCAGCATTTTAACCCTTGCGAAAATATATATAACACAGAGGACAGCTGAGATTCCCTGAGACAGTACTGTTGCCAGCGCTGCACCTGCGACACCCATATGGAAATTTATGATGAGTATCAGGTCAAGTATGATATTCAGTATCGCGGAGAAAACCAAGAAAAACAGAGGCGCCTGGCTGTTTCCGACGGCACGAAGATATCCGGAAAACAAATTATAAAAAATGCAGGATGACAGACCGAGACAGATAACCGAGAGATAGCTTTTCGCATCGGCTATTATGTCTGAAGGCGTATTCATAAGTACCAGAAGGTCATTTACCATCAGTGTGGAACCGATAGTAAGAAGTACAGCGATTATCAGTGTGAGTATCGTTCCTGTTCCGATAGTCGCACGGACACCCCTTTTATCTCCGGCACCGTAATACTGGCTGGTAGGTATGGAAAAGCCGGAAGTCATTCCCACGGCAAATCCCATAAGCAAAAACATAACAGTTCCTGTAGAGCCTACAGCAGCCAGCGCGCCCTCGCCTACGAAACGCCCTACGATGACAGTATCTGCCATATTGTAGAACTGCTGAAACATATTTCCGATGAAAAGAGGAATAGTAAATTTTAGAATAGCCGATAGAATCGGTCCTTTGGTCATGTCCTGCTGCATTTGGTCATCTCCTCTATAAATGTCAGTTTATACCTGTCTAAATATTGCCGGATGCCCGTTTTTGTAATGTTATGAAAAAAACGTACGGCAAAAAAAATCCTATCTTAAATGAATAGTTTTTACATTATAGTAAATTAATTTAGGATGTTCAATAATAATAAAATAAAAAAAATTGTAAAAAAATTAAACGCAAAATCTGTTGATGTTGTGAGCTAATAGTGAGTAAACAGCAGCGTCATCATAAAATAATAAGAAACTCTTTAACTTATATGAATTGCAAGGAATCTAAAAGTAGAATAAAATTATTATAATTATGTCTTTGAGCCGGTGTTGACAGTTCAATGGCAATTTAACGAGGAAACTGATGCATCTGATATATCATCTGAAAAGAATACGGAAATTTTTCAGCCAGGACAGAATTGCACTTGGACCGCAGAAACATCTGGGTCCGACTGCGTCCTGGCTTAATAAGCGTGCAGCGGAAAAGAGAGCTAAGAGGGTTGATGGTTTTCCGGAAATTACAGGACCGGGCATCATAGATATGATGGAATTTCCGCCATTTAGTATGGATAGGCTGCTTTCCGGGATACAGTATATTTTTGGCAAAAACTATATAGTACCTGGACCTCAGAAGCAAAGGCATCAGAGTTGGCTTGCATGGAAAATTACGGTTTTTAACAGAAAAAGAAGAGCCAGATTTGCCGAGATCCGGAGATATGCACATCAATATTATCCGAAAAACGGTCCGGGATTTATCGATATGCTGTCATTCCCGCCGTTAGATATTCCGTATCTGATACGTCGTTTCCTTAAATATTTTAGTAAGGACAGAGTATATCTGGGACCACAGAAGCATCTTGGTTTCTTTGGAGAAAGCTATCATTACCGTAGAGAGCTTAGAAAAGTTAAGAAAGAAGCTGCAAGGACACCGTGGAAACGCCATACCAGGTGGATGAATCCGATACCTTTCAGGAGAGTTTCTGCATTTTCTATAAAAGTCGAAGCCATGCGGGTAAAGGCGATTTCTGCCTGCCTTGTAATGGCGCTTGGACTGATATTTAACTATACATCTCCGATTTTTGACTATGCTGTTAAGTCGGCATATGAAAATCAGATTGCTTATCAGAAATATCTGAAAGATGAGGAAGCGAGAAAGAAGGCAGAGCAGGAAAGGCTCGATAGTCTGACGGCAGCGGGCTTCCGGAAAGAAATTGAGGGAGCAGGAGATGCGTCTCTCGGAGATATTTATGACAAATCCGATCATCTGTCGAGGGATGAACTGGAGTTGGAATCTTACAATGTCTCGGAAAATGCGATAACTACAAATGATCCGTTAAGTACTGAGGATATCCGGACTGTGATGCAGTTGACATGGAAATATAATGATGGTCTGTCAGAGCGGGAATACCGTATCGTAAAGTCAGCACTACTTACTGTAGGGCGTATCCCGTATATCCTTGGTGGAGCCCAGCCTTTGAGACCCGATTACTCAGAACTAGGAGAAGATGATTTTCCTATAGTTGCTGATGAAGATATAGTTGCGGCCTGTGAAGAAATCTCAGGAATGGATTGCTCACATTGGGTTGATTATATATATTTGCTGGCACTTAATAACAGTCTTGGATATTGTAATACGGATAGTATGATCTTTTCACAGGGCGGAGGTTTCCTGAAGCTTATAGCAGTGGAAGATGAGCAGAATAACATAGTGAAAGGTTTGGATAATGTTCGTGCAGGCGACATTATGGTTTATGGTCATGACGGCAGTCACAGTTACGGACATGCGGGTATCTTTTTGGGATATGTAGAGACCGATGACGGTACAGAGCAAATGTATGTCCATGAGTCCAGTGCTGCAGGGAATGTGTCTCTTCATGTAGGTGAGGAATTTGGTAATAACGGAACTTCTCCCGTATTCTACTTCCGATATGTTAAATCAGATGGTGATGAAATTGACTATGATTATGACATTTTGAGAGAAATCCAGGCAAGTGCCGGAAAAGGTTCTTCAGATGATCCTGATGAGGAGGAATCAACGGAAGAACAGGACGATGAGGATGATGATTCCGATGATTCTGATGAGGATGATTCAGACGATGATGATGACGAAGACGAAGAAGACGAAGATGAAGACGACGAAGAAGATGACGAAGACGAAGAAGACGAAGATGAAGACGACGAAGACGATGATGATGACGATGATGAAGACAAGCAGAAGGAGAAAGACGAGGAAGCAGAGAATTATGAACCGTCAAATCCGGAAAGCACTGATACAGATCCTGAAGAAAAGCTGGATGCACCTCCGGGGGGACAGTTGGATTCTTGATTCTCGGTTTTCGATGTGCTATATTTTATAAGTTTGAAAGGAGCTAAAGATTCATGTCTAAGGTTAGAACCAGATTTGCACCGAGCCCTACGGGTCGTATGCATGTTGGAAATTTAAGAACAGCGCTTTACGCTTATCTCATTACCCGTCACGCCGGCGGAGATTTTATCTTTCGTATAGAGGATACTGATCAGAAGCGTGAGGTAGAAGGCGCAGTAGATATTATTTATAAAACACTTGCAGATACAGGAATTGAATACGACGAAGGTCCTGATAAGGACAAGGGCGTAGGTCCGTATGTACAGTCTGAGCGTGTAAAGTGTGGAATTTACATGGAGTATGCAAAGAAGCTTGTTGAAAAGGGCGAAGCTTATTACTGTTTCTGTACACCGGAGCGTCTGGCATCTCTCAAGCAGACTGTTGATGAGAGCGGAAAGACCATATCTGTTTATGATAAGCATTGTGCTAACCTCTCAAAGGAAGAGGTAGAGGCAAATCTCAAAGCAGGTATGCCGTTCGTTATACGTCAGAACAATCCGACTGAGGGTACTACAACTTTTCATGATGATATTTACGGTGATATCACGGTTAGCAATGCTGAGCTTGATGATATGATCCTCATTAAGTCTGATGGATTCCCGACATACAACTTTGCAAATGTAGTAGATGACCATCTTATGGGAATCACTCATGTAGTTCGTGGAAATGAGTATCTCTCATCTTCTCCTAAGTACAATCGTCTTTATGAGGCATTTGGCTGGGAAGTTCCGGAGTACATCCATTGCCCGCTTATTACTGACGAGACACATAAAAAGCTCAGTAAGAGAAGCGGTCACAGTTCTTTCGAGGATCTCATCGAGCAGGGATTCCTTGCAGAAGCTGTTGTAAACTTCGTAGCACTTCTGGGATGGTCGCCTGAGGATAATCAGGAAATCATGTCCATGGAAGAACTTATCGCAAAGTTTGATTATCATCATATGAGCAAGAGCCCTGCGGTATTTGATTACAATAAGCTTAAGTGGATGAATGGCGAATACATTAAGAAGATGGATTTCGACAGCTTCTATGAGAAGGCTCTTCCTTATATCAGGGAAGTGGTAAAGAGAGACTGTGATCTGAAGAAGATCGCATCACTTGTACAGTCCAGAATTGAGGTCTTCCCGGATATCGCAGATCTTATAGATTTCTTTGAGGCTGTTCCGGAGTATGATATCGCTATGTATACTCATAAGAAAATGAAGACTAATGCTGAGACTTCACTTTCTGTACTTAAAGAAATCCTTCCGAGACTGGAAGAAACAGATGATTACAGTAATGATGGGCTGTATTCTCTGCTTAAGGCATTTACTGAGGAGAAGGGCTATAAGAACGGATATGTCCTCTGGCCGATCCGTACCGCTGTATCCGGTAAGCAGATGACACCGGGCGGTGCTACTGAGATCATGGAGATTCTTGGCAAGGAAGAATCTCTTAACAGGATCAGAAAGGCTATCGAAAAGTTATCCTGAATATCTCATTATCTGATGAACAGCTGCAGGCAGTAACTCATATATATGGTCCCGCGATGGTAGTCGCGGGACCTGGGGCCGGAAAGACCCGTGTATTGGTGAATCGCCTGCAGTATCTTGTTTCAGAGGCACATATTGATCCTTCTTCTATTTTAACCATCACATTTACCCGTGCTGCCGGTGCAGAGATGAAAAGGCGTGCACAGGAACTTCTTGGAGATGCTGCGGCATCTGTCACTTTTGGAACATTTCATTCCGTATTCTTTCATATTCTTAGAAATACCTATCGTTTCACTTCAGAAAATATTATAAATCCTGAGATTCAATTTAATATCCTGAGCGAGATTCTGGCGCAGAAAGAAGTGGAAATATTAGATTTTCGTCGTTCTGCTGTTACATTGCTGTCTGAGATCAGTCGTGTAAAGTGTGGCAAAGCACCGGAAGAAGTGTCATCAGCAGTATTGTCTGAGAATCTTTTTCCGGAGGTTTGCAGGCTTTACAGGCAAAGGATGAATGATCTTCGCCTTATTGACTTTGATGATATGGTACTGAGAGTCGTGAGGCTTTTTAGTGAGCGTCCGGAAGTGTTACGCCGTTGGCAGGAAAAATTTAGATTTATCCTTGTAGACGAATGTCAGGATATGGATCCGGCACAATATAAGGGAGTACGTATGTTGGCTGGGCATAACGCAAATCTTTTTCTTGTCGGGGATGATGACCAGTCGATTTATTCTTTTCGGGGAGCTGACCCATCTGTCATGCAGGACTTTATCAGAGATTACCCTGGAGCTGTGGTGATAAATCTCAGCACAAATTACCGATCACATGCAGAAATAGTTGACGCTGCTTCAAAGGTCATCGCAGAAAATGAAAATCGTCTGGATAAAGAGATACAGGCTAATAAAAAGGAACATATTGATGACAGACCGTATGCGTCAGACAGGGTCGATATTATGGAATTTAAGGGAAGAGAAGAGGAAATAGAAGCTCTGAGGGATGGATTAAAAAATAGAAAAGGTCAGCTTAATGATTGTGCTATCCTTGTCAGGACTAATAGTCTCGTATCGTTTATCGCAGAAAAGCTGACCTCTTTTGACATTCCGTGCCGTTCACGAGAAAAAATCATAAATCCTTATGACCACTTTATCGCTCAGGATATTTTTGCCTATCTTCGTCAGGCGGGAGGAGATATGAGCAGGAGGACGTTATACAGGGTGATGAACAGACCATACAGGTGCATCAGCAGAAATGCGGTGAGAAGTAGTGAGTTTAATTTTAGTGAACTCGAAGACTACCATAAATACGACGTGAAAACGCTTTCTCAAATATCGAAATACAGACGGGATCTGGCTGCTTTATCGAAAATGAGACCATATGCTGCGGTTCATTTTATTCTTAATGGAATGGGGTATCTTAATTATCTAAAAGATTATGCGGAAAAGAAAAAGCTTGAGTATCGGGAACTGAAAGTTAAAGCAGAGGAGATGAAGGAAAGGGCACGTGGATTCAGATCCTTTGCTGCATGGGAGGAAGCGGCGGAGCAGTACAGGTATGAGATACAGAAGATACAACAGAGAGGAAGTGAAAGCATCGATCAGGATGCTGTAACTATAATGACTCTGCACAGGTCAAAAGGGCTGGAGTTTAAGGAGGTATTTTTGCCTGATGTCAACGAAGGGATACTTCCGTCGGATAAGTCAGTCCTAAAAAGTGATATTGAGGAAGAACGTCGTCTTTTTTACGTTGGAATGACACGGGCGGAGGAACAGCTGCATATATGGTATATAAAAGATGACCATGGTAAGGCACTGGCAGCATCGCGTTTTTTGAGACAGATTTGATAAAACCTCGCGCAAAAAGTTGTTCTGTGTTACAATTAAACAGAATATCGTTTGTTGCAACAATTCTGCGCTGCTCCAACTACGACCGTTAAGAGGCTGATATTGATCGCAATATTTAATTACCGTAGTAATGACAGTGCAGAGAAAGATGAAAAATGGCAGATAACAGTACAGAAGTAATTCAGATAGAAGTTCAGCCCGGAGCACCGATGCCCCTTGGTATGCAGGTCGTTGGTGACAGGGTGCATATTGCGGCTTGCGGAAGAACGGGGGAAGGGCTTTCTCTCGTTCTTTTTGACCGTAAAAGCGGAGCTTCGAGAGAAATACCGTTTCCAAAAGAAGGAATCGTGGGCAGAGTGTATGCGATGGAGATTTCCGGTCCCGGATTATTGGAACCTGGGAGATTCTCATGTCTTTTAAAGAGCGGAAAAAGAGAATTTGTCGATCCTTTTGCGTTAAGGACTATAGGAGATGAGAGATGGGGACATTTCCAGCCAAAGGCTCTGATACCGGTGGAAGAAACGGGAACGGAATCGTCTGATGCATGGAAAAATGACAGACCTATTCAGAGACCCTGGAATGAAATGATGCTCTATTACATGCATGTCCGTGGTTTTACGATGCATAAGAGCAGCAAAGTTGCATATCCCGGAACTTTTGAAGGTGCTGTCGAAAAACTGCCCTACATAAAAGAACTTGGTATAAACACAGCAGAGTTTATGCCTGTTTATGATTTTAATGAAGTCATGCCGGAGAAAAAGGCGCGTACTACTACTGAAGCTGAAGAAGCGGGTAAAAAAGGACATATGGGCCGCAGGATAAATTACTGGGGCTTTACAAGAGGAAATTATTTCACGCCTAAAAACAGCTATTCTGCGAATGGAAACGGACCGGAATCATTTAAACAGCTTGTTCTTGCATATCATGAGGCCGGCATAGAAGTACTGACAGATTTTTACTTTGAACCTGAAATGTCAAAGGCATTTATCCTGCAGGTGCTCAGATTCTGGAGAATACGTTATCATGTGGATGGATTCAGGATACTGGGGGTAGCTGTTCCTGCAGAGGAGATCCTTACTGATCCGTATCTTTCTACTGTAAAGATCATACTGGAGCATGTTCCGCAGGATATAGAGCGTATAGCATCCTCCTGTGCGGCATTTACTGCCGGAGGCGGAGATGTGCATACGTATCTGAGGCAGGATAAGATTCCTAATCTTGCGGTTTTAAATGATCCGTTTTTATATGATATCCGCCGCTATTTGAAGAGTGATTCCGATATGCTGAGAGCGTTTCAGGGGCATATAGCGGAACATCCTCAGAGATATGCTGTAGTGAATTTCTTGTCGAGTTATGCGGGATTCACCTTAAATGATATGGTGAGTTATGACGGAAAACATAACGAAGCCAACGGAGAAAACAATACAGACGGAACGGATTACAACTATTCATGGAACTGCGGAGCAGAAGGCGCTACGCGAAGGAAACCTGTACTTCGCCTGCGTCGCAGACAGGTACGCAATGCGCTCGTAATGCTGTTTTTGTCCCAGGGTATACCCGAGATCACTGCCGGAGATGAATTTCTGCACACGAGACACGGTAATAATAATCCATACTGTCAGGATAATTCTGTAAACTGGCTTAATTGGGAGCAACTTTCAAAAAACAGTGAAGTATATGAGTTTGTAAAGTTTCTCATTGCTTTCAGAAAGGATCATCCTGTATTTAGGAGTGCAGAGGCAAAGAAGTATACCGATTTCAGAAATTATGGATGGCCGGATATCTCATTTCACGGAGAACAGGCATGGGCTCCACGTTATGAAGATTATTTCAGGCATATTGGTGTTTTATATGCAGGGGCTTATGAGATCCTTCCGGATGGAAAGCCCGATAGAGATTTTTATCTGGCATTCAATATGTATTGGCAGAGTAAACAGCTTGCAGTGCCGAAGGCTCCGGTAGGGAAAAAGTGGACGGAAGTGCTTGCGACAGGTGAGATGGAGAAATCTTCAAAAAAAGATCCTGATGACGGAAGTCTTATAACGATCCCTCCGAGAAGTGTGCGAATCCTTATGACTGAGGATGATAAGCCGGTGAAAAGCAAAAATAAAAAGAAAAAGAGAAGTGGATCATGAGCGTTTTTTCGTTGAAATTATTAGCCTGCGTGGCGATGCTCATTGATCATATCGGCTCACAGCTCTATCCACGGATAAGGGAGCTTAGATATATAGGCAGACTGGCATTCCCGATATATGCATTTTTGCTCGTTGAGGGATTTTGTCATACACGAAATGTCAGGAAGTATCTGGGACGACTATTTCTCTTTGCTTTGGTTTCAGAGGTTCCGTTTGATCTTTACTTCCATGGTAAAGTATTTGATCCACTGCATCAGAATGTCTTTTTTACACTGTTGCTCGGACTTATGGCACTTCAGGTAATGAAACTCAGCAACAGCTTATATCTTAAAGCTGCGGCAATTGCGGCATTTGGCGGTATCGCGCAGATGATACATTCGGATTACCGTTATATTGGAGTTCTGATGGTCTGCTGTTTTTACTGGTTCAGGGATTTGGAATTCAGCAAATGCAATTCGATCATTATCTTAAATTGCAGGTTGTTTTCATCATATATCCAGTCGTTTGGCAGCCTTGCACTTTTGCCGATTTCTCTTTACAATGGACAGAAGGGACCGGGATTTAAGTATTTCTTTTATGCTTTCTACCCCGGACATCTTCTTATCCTGTACTGGGTAAAGATGAGGTATTTCCAATGACAGATACAATCATAAATGCACTTCGTATTGTGATAGATTCTCATCCTGTTAGCCACTTTATTACTATTACGGAACACAAGCTCCTTGTTATGAGAAATTGTTTTCGTGTAGGTTTATATTGGCAGGGACTCATGCACGACTTATCTAAGTATTCTCCGAGAGAATTTTTAGTTGGAGCGAGATATTATCAGGGAAACCGCAGCCCCAATAATGCAGAAAGAGAGGCTGTGGGTTATTCGTCTGCATGGCTTCACCACAAAGGCAGGAACCTGCATCATTACGAATATTGGATCGATTACAATTCCAGGGCGACAAATGAAAAAGATATCCTGATCGCAGTAAAGATGCCTCTGAGATATGTGGTCGAGATGATGATGGATCGCATCGCAGCATCTAAGATTTACAATAAGGGGCATTATACAGATGATCTTCCGTTAAAGTATTTTGAACACAATATGTACAGAATACCGATGCACAGAGAAACACGTCTGCTGCTTTACGGACTTCTTCGTATGCTGGCTGTATATGGGGAAGAAAAAACGTTTCATTATGTGAAAACAAGGCTGTTGAAACAGAAGGATTATCATTATAGTTCAGATGTAAACGGCAAAAATATAGTGTAGTAAAGGGAAGCCGGAGAAGGGCTTCGGATTTTGGAGGTTTATTAAAATGGGTAACAGTAAAATCATTCTGACAGGTGATCGTCCGACAGGACGTCTGCATGTAGGACACTACGTTGGTTCTCTTCGAAGGAGAGTAGAGCTGCAGGAGTCCGGGGAGTACGATAAAATCTTTGTAATGGTCGCTGATGCACAGGCTCTTACGGACAATGCGGACAATCCGGAGAAGGTTCGTCAGAATATCGTAGAAGTAGCGCTTGATTATCTTTCAGTAGGTATCGATCCTGCTAAGACTTCTATTCTCATACAGTCACAGATACCGGAGCTTACCGAGCTCACTTTCTATTATATGAATCTCGTTACAGTTGCACGTCTGCAGCGTAATCCTACCGTTAAAAATGAGCTTCATATGCGTGATTTCCAGAACAGCATCCCGGTTGGTTTCATGTGCTATCCGATAAGTCAGGCTGCTGATATCACTGCGTTTAAGGCTACTACTGTTCCGGTAGGAGAGGATCAGGAGCCTATGATCGAGCAGACACGTGAGATCGTTCGTAAGTTTAATTCTGTATATGGACCTGTTCTGGTAGAACCGGATATCATGCTTCCTACAGATAAAGCGTGCCTTCGTCTTCCAGGTATTGACGGAAAGGAAAAGATGAGTAAGTCTCTTGGAAACTGCATTTATCTTTCCGAGGATCCTGCTGAACTTGAGAAGAAGGTTAAGAGCATGTTTACCGATCCTACACATCTCAAGGTCTCAGATCCGGGTAAGCTGGAGGGTAATACAGTATTTACTTATCTGGATGCTTTCTGCAAGGATGAGTATTTCGCAGAGTTCTGTCCTGACTATCAGAATCTTCAGGAGATGAAGGATCACTATACAAGAGGCGGTCTTGGCGATATGAAGGTTAAGAAGTTCCTGAATAATGTAATGCAGGCAACTCTTGAGCCTATCCGTGCACGTCGTCACGAGTTTGAGAAGGATATCCCGTATGTTTACGAGGTTCTGAAGAAGGGAACTGAGGAAGCTCGCGAGGTGGCTGCAAAGACTCTGGATGATGTAAAGGCAGCTATGAAGATCAATTATTTTGATGATAATGCGCTGATCCAGGAGCAGATCGAGAAGTATAAAAATGCATGAGCTTCCGATAGTAGAAAATCTTATCCGAACACTTGATAAGGAAACAGAAAAGAATCACTATGAAAAGATCGTTGGTATCGATCTTGTGATAGGTGAGCTGTCAGGTGTGGTGGATGAATGTGTTACGATGTATTTTGAAATGCTTTCTGAGGGACATAGTTGTGAAAATGCGGTGCTTAGCTATGAGCACACGTCAGCACAGCTTAAATGCTCGAAATGCGGGCATATATTTCCGCATGGAAGGATGTTTGCTTGCCCGGAATGCGGGGGCGAATCGAGGCTGATAAAGGGCACAGGAAGCGAATTTATAATAAAGTCTGTGCGTGCAGAATAAAAAAGATCCTGACCATGGTGAGATGTCGCTGTGGTCAGGTTTTTTGCTTATAGATATTATGTAGGAATGAATATAAGTCAAACTTGATTCTGTATACAAAATACTGTATTATGTCTTTTGTTGTGTGCTTTTGGTTGGTAAGCACCTGGTGATTAAAAGAGAATATATAGACAATATAGAGACATAGAAAAGATCTTGTATAATCCTGGAGGAGTAAGAATGAGTATTATTGATGAGAGCATTGAAACATATATACAGTCCTACCGTGATGATTCTGCGATCCTTTATCGTGTATGCAGCTGGATCGTAAATAGTCCGGAAGTCCTTATCAGAACCTATGGCGCAGAAAACGCTGAGTGCCGCAGGAGAGCAGTAGAAATCGTTTTAAAAGACGAAGGAAGAGAAGAACTCAGAAAGTATTATGAGGAAGTTATGGGTTCTGCCGGCGAAGAAGAATTTGATATCGAAAAGGTAAAGGAACTTGAAGAAATTGCCTGAGTATAGATATTTGCAGAGAGAGCATTACTGTGATGGATGTCATGGTAATGCTCTTTTTTGACTTACAGGAAATTACGTTGGAATTTCAATAAGTCAAAAATGGGCTGCGGACATTGGCAGTGATAATCTTGATGTTGTTGAATTTTAATAAAAGTTTGAGAAAACTTGGGGATGAATTGGTATATAATGATGACAGAGATGAAAGTACTTTTGACTCTTACATCATTTTTAATAGGAGGACATATGATGGATTCGGTAAAGACGGTTGAAGAGATCATGAATGTTTTGAATATGCAGGAGGAAATCTTACAGTTTACGCATTTTACAAATGAGGATGCGCTTGAACTTGGAAATTTTATTCTGCAGGAAGCTCATAAAAAGGATATTCATGTGGTTATTTCAATTCGTCGTAGTAACGGAGCCGTGGTTTATCAGGCGATGATGGATGGAACCGTTCCTGATAATCTGTACTGGGTCGAGAGAAAATATAATACGGTAATACGCGAAGAAGTGAGTTCGCTTTCGTGGTTTATGCGTCTTAAGAAAACAGAGAAGACCATGGCTGATAAGTTTATGGATGAAAACGTATATGCTTGTGCAGGCGGAGCATTCCCGATACGACTTGAAGAAGGTGGAGTGATCGGTGCAATAATTGTTTCAGGCATGAATCATGTACAGGATCATGACTTTTTGGTAAGGTGCTTAAGTCAGTACCTCCATACAGATGAGATCCCGAGAATAAAAAAATCTGATGTGAATTAAATGATACAGGGTCAAAAGAAAAAACGTAGGGTCGAGACATAGATAAATGTCTTAATCCTACGTTTTTTATTTTAGTTTATGCTTAATAAGCTTTGACTTCTCTCCACAGAGAATTTAAGTATCTGTCTTCCTTTTCTCCAAGGAAAGAGTAGGTCTCGAGCCCATTCATTTTTGTCAGATCAGGAAAAGCGATATTGGAATTTTTAATATCTTCATCCGGTATCAGTTCTCTTGCTGCCGTATTGGGCGTGGAGTAGGTTATATAATCGAAATTTCTGTAAGCAATATCTGGTCTTGACAGGAAATCAAGGAATTTCTCTGCGTTTTCAACGTGGGTGGCGTTCTTGGGCATAACCCAGCAGTCTAGCCATATATTGCTTCCTTCTTTTGGTACTACATAATCCAGATCAGGATTTTCGCGTTTGGTAAAAATCGCCTCGCCGGAGTAAATAACGCCGAGAGCAGCTTCATTACCTATCATTTTGTCACGAACCTGATCTACTACGTAAGCCTGAACAAGAGGCTTCTGCTTCTCGAGGAGTTCGGTTGCCTCACGGAGCTCTTTTTCATTAGTGGTATTTGCAGAATATCCGAGGAGCTTCAGAGCAACCATCATGGCATCACGTACAGAATCCTGCATGAGTATCTGATCTTTATATTTTTCATCCCAAAGGATCGACCATGAATCTACCGGTTCGTCGACCATTGTCTTGTTGTAAAGAATTCCGACGGTTCCCCAGCAGTAAGGTACTGCGTAAGTATTATCAGGATCAAAAGAACGAGCAGTTTCCCAATATGATTCACCGATATTCTGGAGATTTGGTATATTATCGATGTTTATAGGCTTTAAAAGGTCGTTCTTTCGCATTTTCTCGATCATGTAATCGGAAGGGCAGATAAGATCGTAACGAGCTGCTCCGCTTTCTACCTTCGGGTACATGATCTCGAGAGTTTCAAATTCATCATAAACAACATTGATGCCAGTCTCTTCTTCAAATTCAGTCAGAAGATCGGGATCGATATACTCACCTGCATTGTAGATAAAGAGTGAGTTAGGATTGTTGTAGTCTGCAGCTGCTGATGAGCCGCAGCCGGAAAGCAGGCCTGTTGCGCAGATGATCGTTACCAGTACAGCGGCTATTCCGGGTACGGAGCGGTATTTTTTACGACTTCCATCGTTTTTTCGTCTGGTCCAAGGATGGTAATTAACCAGCCAGAGAAGAAGCAGCACAGTAACGAACATAAGCGTTGAAAGTGCATAAATCTCAGGTTTGATACCTTTTTTTACTTCTGAATAGATCTTAGTAGAGAGTGTATCGAATCCGGCACCCTTGGTGAAGTGGGTGATGATAAAGTCATCGAGTGACATCGTAAAGCTCATCAAAAATCCGGAAAGGATCGCTGGCATCAGATCCGGAAGTGTTATACGGAAAAACGCGTATAACGGAGAAGCACCGAGATCTAAAGCCGCCTCGTAGGTGTTTCTGTTTAGCTGCCTGAAACGAGGCATGACTGACAGTATCACATAAGGAATGTTAAAAGTGATATGTGCCAGCAGTACAGTGCGAAAACCCATAGTCATTCGTGCAGCGATGAACAGAAGCATAAGGCTTACGCCGGTCACGATATCGGCATTCAGCATGGGAATATTCGTGATCGCCAGGATGAGTCGCCGGAGTTTTCTTCGCATAGTCTGCATACCGATACAGGCCGCAGTACCAAGTACAGTTGCTATAAGCGCAGACAAAAAAGCGATGATCAGTGTTGTCTTAAATGCCGATATTATCCCTCCGTCTTCTACAAGAGATATATACCAGTCAAGGGTAAAACCGCCCCATCTGGAGCGGGATTTACTTGCGTTGAAGGACAATACCATGAGCGTAAGGATAGGAGCGTAGAGGAAGATCAGCATTACGATCAGATAAAACATTTTAATGCCGCGATGCTTTTTCATTACTTTTTCCTCCTTTCCTTTTTAGAACCTGTTGACGGAGCTGTATCGTATTTTTCTTCGATTATCATGCTGATAACAATGAAGATCATGAGGACGATTGAAAGTCCGCTTCCTGCATGCCAGTCACTGTCCTGTGTAAACATCTGCTCGATGATATTACCGATGAGAAGTATTTTTCCGCCTCCGAGGATATCTGAAATAACGAAGGTTGTGAGTGACGGGACAAATACCATTGTGATACCGGAGATAACGCCGGGCAGACTCATAGGCCATATTACACTGAAGAGAGTTTTTACACCGTTTGCACCGAGGTCTCTTGCAGCATTAATGACATCTCTGTCGATCCTCGATATAGCATTGTAGATCGGAAGTACCATAAATGGCAGGAAATCGTATACCATTCCGAGTACTATTGCAGGCGGTTTGTTAATTATGTACAGGGACGGCAGGTGGAGAGCGGAGAGAAAACCGTTTATCACACCATGACGTTCCAGCAGATTTTGCCATGCTATAGTTCGGAGCAGAGAGTTCATCCACATTGGCAGGATAAATACCAAAACAGTGATGGATGACCGTCCTTTTCCGAATTCGGCAAGTATCATTGCCAGCGGGTAAGCGAGCAGCAGGCACACCGCAGTAGAGATCAGAGAGAATACAAGAGAGAGTCCCAATGATTTTAAGTTTACGAACCAAGTGATGTCTGCAACGTATTGCAATGTAAACTGTCCGTTTTCACCGGTAAAAGCCTCAAACAATATGATGAAAAGCGGAATGATTATAAAACCGATGCTCCATATGAGATATGGGCCGGAGAGCAGTCTTGATTTCTTATTCATCTACTGCCACAGCTTTCTCATCCTCTGACTCAGGCTTGTGCATGATCTGGATGTCAAAAGGATCTACGTGTATTCCGACGTGAGTGTCTACAGGGAAGCAATCTGTTGAATGAACGATCCATTCAAAGCCGTTGCTCATTACGCACATTTCGTAATGTACACCCTTAAAGATCACATCGGTCACTACACCTTCGATAGTCCCTTCCTCAGGCTTTACAAGATCTATATCCTCGGGGCGGATGACAACATCGACCGGGCGGTTTTCTCCAAAACCGGTATCAACGCAGTCAAAACGGGCTCCGAGGATTTCTACAAGCTTGTCGCGGATCATGATACCGGAAACGATATTTGAATCGCCGATAAAGTCAGCAACAAAGGCGTTCTGAGGCTCGTTATAGATGTCTGTGGGAGTGCCGATCTGCTGTATATAACCCTGATTCATAACAACAATGGTGTCGGACATAGTCAGAGCTTCTTCCTGATCATGGGTTACATATACAAAAGTAATTCCGAGCTCGTTTTTTAATCGGATAAGTTCGTATTGCATATCCTGTCTGAGCTTAAGGTCAAGAGCTCCGAGAGGCTCATCAAGGAGCAATACTTTTGGTTCGTTAACAATAGCACGTGCTATTGCAATACGCTGCTGCTGACCGCCGGACAGAGAATCAGGCATTCTGTTTTCGTATCCTTCCAGATTTACGAGCTTTAATGCATATGAGATCTTGTCTTTTATATAATCGTTGGATTTCTTATGTATACGGAGTCCAAAGGCTATATTATCGGCAATCGTCATATGAGGGAAAAGCGCATACTTCTGGAAAACAGTGTTTAGTTCTCGTTTATTTGGAGGTAGGTCGGTGATATCTTTATCCTGAAACAGAACCGTGCCGCTGTCAGGTCTTTCAAAACCTCCTATGATCCTTAGAGTAGTAGTTTTTCCACATCCCGATGGTCCGAGTAGTGTTACAAATTCATTTTCGCGTATATATAAACTGAAATCATCGAGGACAGTATTATCATCATAGCGTTTTGTAATATGTTGCAGATCGATCAGCTTAACAGGCATAGTTCCTCCCATTCCCGAAAGTGTCCCGGGACAGAATTAATAACAGCAAGAAAGCCTGCGCTAATGCTTCATTGCGCAGGCTTCCTGATCGTAGCTGTTTCTAACAACAGGAATAAATAGTTCCTGTGCGTTTCAGTGAGTCAGGTTCAAAGGCGGTGGATCAAGATGCAGTTACCTGCATTAAATGGTTCAAAACCGCCGTTCATTATCAGAGTCTTATCCTGAAGATTTACTCTGAAGAATGATATAGTATTTGTTTCATGGTTCATGGACAGAAGAAAACGGTTGTCATCAGACATAGCGATATCCTTAGGGAACTGACCTGAAACAGGCAGTACAAATAATTCCTTAAGGAGACCGGTTTCCTTATCTCTTTCAAATAGTCCGACAGAGTCATCGCCTGCATTTGAGCAGTAGATGTACTTATCATCATCAGAGAGATGAAGAGCATAGGCTGCGGTCATGTTTGACGGATCCTTTTCGACTGTCGGAACAGTCTGGATCTTCTTAAATACAGGCTCTTCGTCCACTTCTTCATATGAATAAACATCAATAATGTTCTTCAGCTCGTGGATGATGTAGGCAAATTTTCCATCAAGTGAGAACTTGATATGGTGAGGAGCGGATTCGATATCTGAACGAATGATATCTTCGAGCTTCAGCTTACCGGTTTCGTGGTTCAGGCGGTAAACCTTGATCTGATCCATTCCTACGTCAGTAGCGCAGAGGTACTTATTATCACGTGTCATCTTTACACAGTCAACATGAGGGCGGAAATTACGCTCGGCAATGCTGCCGACACCCTTCTGATAAATCTCGTCACAGATCTTGTTGACACTTCCGTCGGAATTGATGGAAAGAACTGTGATCTTTCCGTCGTGATATCCGGCAACAAATACGAAACGGTCTTCATAATCAGTATTCAGATAGCATCCGCGCATGCCGTTGATATCGGTCATGTTGAGGAAGTCGAGACCTCCGTCTGCCTTGATCTTGAAAGCAGCAACTCCGTCATCCGTGATGGAATACAGGAATTTTCTGTTGTGAGAGATGGTGATGTAGGACGCATTGGTGATCTTAACGCTGTCCTTTAAAGAAATTCGTCCCGAATCGGGATTGAAATCATAGACGCGAATGCCGCAACCATCATTTCTGGTGTAGCCGGCGCCGTATACAACGTACTTACCGATAGCTTTGTTTTCGCTCATATTTGCCTCCATCGCTCTGTCGGACCCTGAAAATCCGACAGGATTTAGTATAGAAACCGGCCGGAGAGAACCGGAGTTTCTTCAACCTAAATTATCATAAAATTCGCGAATCATGTCAATACGCGCAGTCATATTTCTGAGCAGAAGATCTGCGACAGTAAGACAGGCCATTGACTCAACAACGACAACTGCCCGGGGAACGATCAGCGGATCGTGCCGCCCTGTGATCGTAAGTGATTTCGGAACACCGGTTATATCGACAGTTTGCTGCTCTTTCGATATAGAAGGTGTAGGTTTTACTGCTGCACGGAAGATAACGGGTGCTCCGCTTGACATGCCGCCAAGTACGCCGCCTGCGCGATTAGTAACAGGCCGGATTTTATTATTTTCGGATGAAAAACCATCGTTATTCTCTGAACCGCGTGCTTCAGCAGCTTTGAAACCGTCACCGATCTCAAATCCTTTAACAGCTCCGATGGACATGATCGCCTGTGAGAGAAGAGCATCGAGTTTATCAAATACTGTTTCGCCAAGACCGACAGGAAGTCCGTTGATCCTGCATTCGATCACACCTCCGGCAGAATCCTGCTCGGAACGGATGGAATCTACCCATTCGGAAGCCTTTTCATAAACTTCATGATCCGGCAGAGAAAGTGGATTTTTTAAGGCTTCTTTGTAGTCGATCCTATCATCAGATACAGAAAATGGACCGATAGATTTTGCGTAGGCTTCAACAGATATACCCAATTCTTTTAGGAAGGCTGCGGCTACTGCACCTGCTGCCACACGACCGGCAGTTTCACGTCCGGAAGAACGTCCGCCGCCACGGTAGTCACGGAAACCATATTTTTTATCAAAAGTGAAATCAGCATGACCAGGACGATAGACATTCTTTAGATTATTGTAATCTTTTGAGTGTTGGTCATTATTGCGGATAAGGAGGGAAATAGGAGTTCCCTCTGTGGTGTCATTAAAAACACCGGAAAGTATCTCTACTTCGTCAGACTCGGCGCGTGCGGTGGTGAAACGGGACTGTCCCGGCTTTCTGCGATCCAGATATTTCTGGATGTCGCTGGCTTTGAGAGGGATTCCTGCGGGACATCCATCTACAACAGCGCCGATTCCGGCACCGTGAGATTCGCCCCAGGTCGTAGCGCGAAAAAGTGTTCCAAAAGTTGACCCGGCCATGTTTTAACTCCTTACATCATTGTTTTCGATAATGATAACATAGTTTTTTGGTATAATACATGGATTATTTTAGTTATGTTAATCATTGAGTTTATGTTTATTGTGTGATAAATTATACATAGTTGAGAAACGTTTAGGGGACGTTTTTTACCGGTGGGATGAGAGTATTGTACTTTGGTTAGTTAGGGGAAGTTTGTTTATGAAAGTCAGGGTTAAGGACAGACTGATGGACATAGCCAGAAAACATAAAGCACTGAGGGTTCTGTGCATGGTTGTGTTCGTAGTGTGGCTTTTTTTCTATCATTTGTTTCACACATTATTTCACAATATGAGAAAAGTTACTGCTGTTGCTGCAGTATGTTGTATTTTTGTATTGACGAGCAGTTTTACATTTGCCGAGGATGAGATCGATAATTACGAGGCTTATGGTATCTATGTCACGACTGTTGATGGAACAGCTTTTGAAGTTGAAAACATGGATGATATGGATGATGAAAATGATGGAGGCTACAGCGAAACAGGAGTAACGGTTTCAGCAGATGATGCTGCGGATATGCGGGATCTTGAAAAAGCTATCAGCAGAAACAGTGCTTCATCTGTCGAGAGTACGTCGGATTTTCAGACGGATGAGAGTGCAAGGATATACAGCGATGAAGAAGGATCATATGTCAATGCGGATTATGCAGATGACTGGTCGCTTATCCTTATAAATAAGCACAATCATATCCCGGATGATTATGAGTTTGAACTCGAAACTATTCGTGGAAATGTTAAGAGTGACACGAGAGTAATGCCGCATGTACTTGAAATGCTGAAGGCGGCGCAGGAAGATGGCGTGAATCTCTATATTTGCTCACCTTATCGTACACCTGAGAAACAGCAGCTGCTTTTTGCCAGAAAGATGAAATCTTATACGATGCAGGGATATTCCGAGGCAGAGGCTTATGATCTTGCAAGCCAGACAGTTGCGATACCGGGAACCAGTGAGCATGAGGTTGGACTTGCGTTTGACTTTATCATTCCAGATTACCAGCAGCTGGATGCCGGATTCGGTGATACAGATGGAGGAAAATGGCTTAAAGAGCATGCTGCAGAGTATGGATTTATCCTGCGTTATCCTAAAGGGAAGGAAACGATCACTGAAATAGAGTATGAACCATGGCACTACCGATATGTCGGAGAAGCTGCGGCAGAGGAGATCATGAGTCGTGGGCTTTGCCTTGAAGAATATGACAGAGAAATCGGACTGGTTGATTAATTTGGATTGTTGTCGTAGAATAGTACCACTGTAAATATATTGGTTTAAGAAGAATGGCAAACAAGTCGTATGTATGGCTTGTTTGCTGATTTTTTGGAACGAAGAGAAAAAGAATGTACGAATTAATAACAAAAGACGGTAGAGCAAAAAGAGGGCGCCTCACAACAGTCCATGGTGTAATTGAGACGCCTGTTTTTATGAATGTCGGTACGGTAGCGGCTATTAAGGGTGCGGTATCTACGGTGGATCTCCATGAGATCGGAACACAGGTTGAACTCAGTAATACCTATCATCTGCACGTTCGTACCGGAGATAAGCTTATAAAGAGGCTTGGTGGACTGCATAAGTTCATGAACTGGGATCGGCCTATTCTTACTGATTCCGGCGGATTTCAGGTTTTTTCACTTTCATCTTTAAGAAAGATCAAAGAAGAAGGCGTGACTTTCCGTTCACATATTGATGGCAGAAAGATCTTTATGGGACCGGAAGAAAGTATGCAGATCCAGTCAAATCTCGGGTCTACTATTGCTATGGCGTTTGATGAATGCCCTAATTCAAAGGCGAGTAGAGATTATGTTCGTCCCAGCGTAGAGAGAACAACAAGATGGCTTAAGCGCTGCAAGGTGGAGATGGACAGACTGAATTCACTTCCTGATACGGTAAATCCTAAACAGATGCTTTTTGGAATCAATCAGGGTGCGATCTATGATGATATCCGTATCCAACATGCTCAGGAAATAGCGGAGATGGATCTTGACGGTTATGCGGTTGGAGGACTGGCAGTCGGTGAGACAGCAGAGGAAATGTATCATGTTCTTGATGTGACAGTGCCTCATCTGCCTGATAATAAGCCTACTTACCTCATGGGTGTCGGAACACCTGCAAATATTATAGAGGGTGTATATAGAGGAATCGATTTCTTTGACTGCGTATATCCGTCAAGAAATGGACGTCATGGTCATGTATATACACATCATGGAAAGAAAAATCTTTTTAATGCTAAGTATGAGCTGGATACCAGACCGATCGAGGAAGGATGCCAGTGCGAAGCATGTAGAAATTACAGCAGAGCATATGTACGTCACCTTCTGAAGGCTAAGGAAATGCTCGGTATGCGTCTCTGCGTAATGCATAATCTTTATTTCTATAATCATATGATGGAAGAAATAAGAGAAGCGATCGAAGCTCACCACTACGAAGAGTTCAGAAAGCAGTTTTTGGCAGATCTTGAAACACCCGATGATTAATGATATGAAATGCTTCGTTTCTGATTAATAAAAACTTGCGGATAAATTAAGATTTGTGTATCATGTATTTTAACGTTTGAAAGGAGATTTCGAAAAATGAATTTACTGCTCAGCAGCGCTGCAGGTACAGGCGGAAATCTGGCCATGATCGTTGTTTACATCGTTCTTATCGGCGCTATGTTTTATTTTATGATGTTCCGACCGCAGAAGAAGGAACAGAACCGCATGAAGGCTATGCTTGATGCACTTGAAGTAGGTGACTCTGTTCTGACAAACAGCGGTTTCTATGGTGTGGTTATCGATATTACTGAGGATACAGTTATCGTTGAGTTCGGAAGCAACAAAAATTGCCGAATTCCGATGCAGAAAACTGCAATCGCTCAGATCGAGAAGCCGGAGTCCGCAGCTGACTGATAATCGATAGATATTTAGAACGGATTCTAGAGGGCGTGCAGTGCACGCCCTATTCTGTATAAAAAACGCTTTATCGAGTTAAAGTACAAAAAACTTAAAAAGTCATAGTGTTAAATTGCGTGAGCTTCATCAGAAGCGGAGCAATTCGTGTCATAAAGAATGGTAAAAAGCATTTTTGATCATTGCATGAAAGGAGTGTAAGGTTAATGGAATTCAATATAGGCTGTATTGCCGGAGATGGAATAGGCCCGGAGGTTACTGCTGAAGCAAGGAAGGTTCTCGACAGTATTGGTGCAAAGTACGGACATACATTTAACTATACGGATATTTTGATGGGTGGATGTTCCATTGATAAGCATGGTGTTCCGCTCACAGATGAGGCAATAGAGCAGGCGAAAGCATCGGATGCGGTTCTTATGGGTTCCATCGGAGGAAACACATCAACATCACCGTGGTATAAGCTCCCGCCGGAAAAACGTCCTGAAGCAGGTCTCTTAAAGATCAGAAAGGCGCTCGGACTTTTTGCAAACCTTCGACCTTCGTATCTGTATCCGGAATTGTCAGACGCTTGCCCGCTGAGACGTGAGACAGCAGAAAAAGGCTTTGATATGCTGATCATGAGAGAGCTTACCGGAGGACTTTACTTCGGTGAACGTCATACTTCTGAGATAGATGGAGTAATGACTGCGGTGGATACACTTTCCTATAACGAGGATGAGATCCGTCGTATTGCTATCAAGGGCTTTGAGGTCGCTATGAAACGCAGAAAGAAAGTTACGAGCGTGGATAAGGCGAACGTCCTTGATTCATCAAGACTTTGGAGAAAAGTCGTAAATGAGGTTGCAGAGAAATATCCGGAAGTAGAAGTAGAGCATATGCTGGTAGATAATGCGGCAATGCAGCTCGTAAAGGATCCGGCACAGTTTGATGTGGTCCTTACTGAGAATATGTTTGGAGACATCCTTTCTGATGAGGCAGCTGAGATCACAGGTTCGATCGGAATGCTTTCAAGTGCTTCACTTAACGAGACAAGTTTTGGACTTTATGAGCCATCTGGCGGATCAGCACCGGATATTGCAGGACAGGGGATTGCAAATCCTATCGCAACAATCCTTTCTGCGGCAATGATGCTTCGTTTCTCATTTGGACTGCAGGCAGAAGCGGATGCGGTGGAAGAGGCAGTTCGAAAAGTGCTCAGGGAAGGTTATCGTACAGGAGACATTTATTCAGAAGGAACGAAAAAGGTAGGAACAGCTGAAATGGGTGATCTCATAGCAGCAAGAGTTTAAGACTGGTTACATATAGAACGGCTTTGATCGAGTTTATAGTAGGAGGAATCGGAAATGAGAAGTGATAATGTAAAAAGAGGAGATCAGGCAGCTCCGGCAAGAAGTCTTTTTAATGCACTGGGATATACAAAAGAGGAGATGGAGAGACCGTTAGTAGGTATCGTAAGTTCCTATAATGAAATCGTTCCTGGACACATGAACCTCGATAAGATCACACAGGCAGTAAAGCTCGGAGTGGCAGAAGCCGGCGGAACACCGGTAGTATTTCCGGCTATCGCAGTTTGTGATGGAATCGCTATGGGTCATATCGGAATGAAGTACTCTCTTGTAACACGTGACCTTATCGCTGATTCAACAGAGTGTATGGCACTTGCTCATCAGTTTGACGCTCTCGTAATGATCCCGAACTGTGATAAGAATGTTCCGGGACTTCTCATGGCAGCTGCACGTGTAAATATCCCGACAGTATTTGTATCCGGCGGCCCGATGCTTGCAGGACACGTTCATGGAAAAAAACGTTCACTTTCTTCAATGTTTGAAGCAGTTGGAGAAAAGGCTGCAGGCAGGATCGATGAAGCAGAGCTTGATTACTTTGCAGAGCATGTGTGTCCGACCTGTGGTTCCTGTTCCGGCATGTATACTGCAAACTCCATGAATTGCCTTACAGAAGTTATCGGTATGGGACTTCGTGGAAATGGTACTATTCCTGCAGTTTATTCTGAGAGGATCCGTCTCGCAAAGCAGGCAGGATATGCAGTAATGGAGATGTACAGGAGAAATATCCGTCCGAGAGACATCATGACAAAGGAAGCATTTATGAATGCCATGACAATGGATATGGCACTTGGATGCTCAACAAATACTATGCTTCATCTACCGGCTATTGCTCATGAAGCGGGCGTAGAGCTCAATATGGAAATCGCAAACGAGATTTCTGCACGTACGCCTAATCTTTGCCATCTGGCACCGGCTGGTCCGACTTATATGGAAGACCTCAATGAGGCAGGCGGTGTATATGCGGTAATGAATGAGCTTAATAAAAAGAATCTTTTGAATCTTGACTGTATGACAGTTACAGGAAAGACAGTCGGAGAAAATATCAAGAATGCAGTAAATATGAATCCGGAAGTTATCCGTCCTATCGAAAATCCTTACATGCAGGAGGGCGGTATCGCAGTACTTAAGGGAAATATCGCACCGGATACAGGTATCGTAAAGAGATCGGCAGTTGCTCCGTCAATGATGACTCATGAGGGTCCGGCACGTGTATTTGACTGTGAGGAAGATGCGATCAGCGCGATCCTCGGTGGAAAGATCAATCCGGGGGATGTAGTAGTCATCCGTTATGAGGGACCTAAGGGTGGTCCTGGAATGAGAGAGATGCTGAACCCGACAAGTGCCATTGCAGGTATGGGACTCGGAGAAAGTGTAGCACTTATCACAGACGGACGTTTCTCCGGAGCATCCAGAGGAGCATCTATCGGTCACGTTTCTCCTGAGGCAGCAGTAGGCGGTCCTATCGCACTCATCGAGGAAGGCGATATCATCAAGGTTGATATCCCGAACAATGCTCTGAATGTTCTCGTATCCGACGAAGTACTTGCAGAGAGACGTAAGAACTGGAAGCCAAGAAAGCCAAACGTGACCACAGGTTATCTTGCACGTTACCAGAAGCTTGTTACAAGCGGAAATCGCGGCGCAGTGCTCGAGATACCTGAGGAATTAAAATAACTTGTAACCAGTTGTAAATGTTTAATAATTCCATAAGAGGGGAATATTCAATATTTACAATGTCATTATTTAGTAATAAAACTTTTGTAATACACAGGAGTAAGAATATGCAGCTTACAGGTGCAGAAATAATCGTAGAAGTATTAAAAGAAGAGGGTGTTGACACCGTTTTCGGTTACCCGGGTGGCTCGATCCTGAATGTATATGATGCGCTCTATAAACATTCGGATGAAATCCGTCACGTGCTTACAAGCCATGAACAGGGAGCATCCCATGCAGCAGATGGATATGCAAGAGCAACAGGAAAAGTCGGCGTCTGTATGGCTACATCAGGCCCGGGGGCAACAAATCTCGTAACAGGAATAGCAACAGCGTTCATGGATTCGGTGCCGATGGTAGCGATCACGGCAAACGTAAATCTGCCGCTTCTCGGAAAAGATACCTTCCAGGAGGTGGACATCGCAGGTGTAACCATGCCTATAACAAAGCATGGCTATATCGTAAAGGATGTTAATAAGCTCGCAGATACTCTCAGGAGAGCATTTGAGATAGCTCAGTCCGGGCGTCCGGGACCGGTACTTGTGGATGTAACAAAAGATGTCACTGCCAATAAGGCAGAATTTAAGCCTAAAAAGGCAGAGGCAGCGAAGCGTTCTAACCGTTATACAGCAGAACAGCTTAAAGAAGCAGCGCATCTCATAAATATGGCAAAGAGACCGCTGATATACCTCGGAGGAGGTGCAGTCCTTTCCGGAGCATCTGAGGAAGTGAAAGACTTTGCAGAGAAAATAAGCTGTCCTGTATGTGATACGCTTATGGGTAAGGGGGCATTTGATCCGACTAATCCGCTCTATACAGGTATGATCGGTATGCACGGCACAAAGACCAGTAATAAGGCAGCGAGCGAGTGCGATCTGCTTATTGCGATGGGTGCCAGATTCTCTGACCGTGTAGTTGGTAATGCAAAGAAGTTTGCATCACATGCAAAGATCCTTCATATCGACATAGATGCAGCAGAAATAAACAAAAATATCCGTACAAGTGCCAGCCTTATAGGCGATCTTCGTCATGTCCTTCGTGAGCTTACTCCGCTTGTTCATGAAAAGAAGAATACAGAGTGGAATGAGCATATAAATGAGCTTAAGAAGGAGTTCCCTCTTAACTATGCAAAGGATCGTCTGACATGTCCTTTTGTGATCGAGGAACTTGATCGCGTGACCGGATCAAAGGCGATCGTTACAACAGACGTAGGACAGCATCAGATGTGGACAGCTCAGTACTATCGTTTTAGAAAGCCACGTCATTTCATCACCAGCGGCGGCCTCGGAACTATGGGATACGGACTGGGAGCAGCTATCGGAGCAAAAGTCGGATGTCCTGAAGACATAGTTGTTAATATCGGCGGAGACGGATGTTTCCGTATGAATATGAATGAGCTTGCAACTGCGAGCCGTTACAATATTCCTGTAATTGATATCGTTATTAATAATGACGTTCTGGGCATGGTACGTCAGTGGCAGACACTGTTTTACGGTAAACGCTACTCACAGACGGTACTTACCGATAAGGTTGATTATTGCAAGGTGGCAGAGGGACTTGGATGCAAAGCGATCCGTGTCACAAAGAAAGAAGAAGTAGCTCCGGCTATCGAGGAAGCAATAGCTTACAACGGTCCGGTTCTCATTGAGTGTGTTATAGATAAAGATGATAGCGTATATCCTATGGTGGCGCCGGGGAAATCGATTTCTGAAGCATTTGATGAGGCTGATCTCGCAAAGAAAAATGCTGAGAAATAAGATTTAAACTTTAAAACGCTAAAGCGATAAAATTTTATGTTGATAAATTGTTCTGTGGGTGATACAGTTATTGTACTAGTCACAATTGGTAGCTAGCCGATGGGGGCTTTCGGTAACAAGCCGAATTATGAAAAAATCAAAGAGTAAGGAGACGGAAGAGCAATGAGCAGAGTTTATAATTTTTCCGCAGGTCCGGCAATGATGCCGGAAGAGGTTCTGAAGACATGTGCTGAAGAAATGTTGGATTATCATGGATCCGGACAGTCAGTCATGGAGATGAGTCATCGCTCAAAGTGGTTTGATGAGATCATCAAAACTGCGGAAAAGGACTTCAGGGAGCTGGTCGGTGTACCGGACAACTACAAAGTTCTCTTCCTGCAGGGCGGTGCCTGGACACAGTTTTCAGCAATACCTATGAATCTCATGAAGAATAAGGTTGCTGATTACATTATTACTGGTCAGTGGGCAAAGAAAGCATGGCAGGAAGCAAAGAGATATGGTGATGCAAGGGCTATTGCTTCATCAGAGGACAAGACCTTTTCATATATCCCTGACTGTTCAGATCTTCCGATAAGTGATGACGCAGATTATGTATATATCTGCCAGAATAATACGATCTACGGAACAAAGTTCCCGGAACTTCCTAACACAAAGGGTAAGGATCTGGTAGCAGATGTTTCATCCATGTTCCTGTCAGAGCCTCACGACATCAGCAAGTATGCTGTTCTGTACGGTGGAGTTCAGAAGAATGTAGGACCTGCAGGTATGTCTATCGTTGTTGTTCGTGATGACCTTATTACAGATGATGTACTTGAGGGCACACCTACAATGCTGAAGTGGAAGACACAGGCAGATGCAGACAGCCTCTTTAATACACCTCCGTGCTACACTATCTACACTTGCGGACTTGTTTTCAAGTGGCTCAAGGAGCAGGGTGGTCTCGCAGCCATGAAGGCAAAGAACGAAGAGAAGGCAGCCATCCTCTACAACTTCCTTGATAAGTCACAGCTCTTTAAGGGTACAGTTGAGAAGGCATCACGTTCTCTTATGAATGTACCTTTCGTAACAGGAAACGAAGAACTCGATAAGAAGTTTGTTGCTGAGTCCACAGAGGCTGGTTTTGTAAACCTTAAGGGACACAGAAGCGTAGGCGGAATGAGAGCTTCCATCTACAACGCTATGCCGAAGGAAGGCGTAGAGAAGCTTGTTGAGTTTATGGCTGATTTTGAGAAGAAGAACGGGTGAGAGAAATGTTCAAATATCATACACTGAATCCTATTGCAAAGATCGGACTCGATAAATTTGGTGATGGATACGTTCATTGCGACGATTTCAAGGATGCTGACTGTGTCCTTGTCCGTTCTGCAAAGATGCATGACATGGATCTGCCGGAGAACCTTCTGGCAGTTGCCCGTGCAGGTGCAGGCGTAAATAATATCCCTCTTGAGAAGTGTGCAGAAAAGGGTATTGTTGTATTCAATACTCCCGGAGCTAACGCAAACGGCGTAAAGGAGCTCGTTATCGCAGGTATGCTCTACGCGTCCCGTGGTATCGTTGACGGTATCAACTGGCTTAATGCAGAGGGAAAGAATGATCCTGATGTTGCAAAGGCAGCAGAAAAGCAGAAGAAGCAGTATGCAGGAACAGAGATCGCAGGTAAGAAGCTTGGCGTCATCGGACTCGGTGCCATCGGCGTTAAGGTTGCAAATGCAGCTGTAAATCTCGGCATGGAAGTATATGGTTATGATCCTTATATCTCCGTTGATGCTGCATGGCATCTGTCAAGATCCATCAAGCACGTGCTGAAGGTTGAGGAGATTTATGCAAACTGTGATTACATCACAATTCATGTACCGCTCCTTGATTCAACACGTCATATGATCAATGCAGAAGCAATAAAGCTCATGAAGGATACAGCGGTTATCCTGAACTTTGCCCGCGACGAGCTGGTTGATGAAGAGTCTGTAGTTGCTGCACTTAAGGTTGGAAAGCTCAGAAAGTATGTAAGTGACTTCCCGAATACTACAACTGTAGGCGCAGAGGGATGTATCGTAACACCTCACCTCGGAGCATCCACAGAGGAGTCAGAAGATAACTGTGCGGTAATGGCAGTCAAGGAACTCCGTGAGTATATGGAGAACGGAAACATCAAGAATTCCGTTAACTATCCTGCAATCGATCTCGGTGAAGCTGAGAGCGCAGCACGTGTCGTTATCTTCCACAAGAATAAAGCAAACATGCTGACAAAGTTTACAGCAGCGTTTGGCGATGCAGGCATCAATATCGCGAACCTTAATTCAAAGTCTAAGAAAGAATACGCAGTTGCGATGTTCGATCTTGATGATCTGATCACAGATGAAGTGCTGGAAAAACTCAATGCGCTTGAGGATGTTTACAGAGTACGTGTGATAAAATAATGGTTGGCTTGACATATATGCTTTATCACATTAAAATAGTTCAGTACATATGGAAAAGGCATTGATGCATTTTAAGATACCGGAGATACCTGACCAGAGATGAAGGCCGTCGGCTGAGAGCTTTCACTTGACACGACCGGGAAAATATTCACATGCGGAGCTGCCGAAGGTGGTTCAGTTGGACTGCTGACGGACGTCACAGCGCGTTAAGCTGATAAGTGTTCCTGTGAATTTAGCTGCTTGTCAGCTTTCAGAATAGGAAAATAAGGGTGGTACCGCGGAAAGACTTCCGTCCCTTGCGGTATCGCCCTTTTTCTATGCACATTATTGTTTTAGCTCTAAGGAGGCTGGAAAGGAAATTATGATCAAGGAAAAACTGGAAGAGATCAGAGAAAAAGCGCTCAGTCAGATTTCTGAGAGCGTGGATCTCAATCGTCTTAATGATGTAAGGGTAGAGGTTCTTGGTAAAAAGGGCTCACTTACTGCTGTATTAAAGGGAATGAAGGATGTTGCAGCTGAGGATCGTCCTAAGGTTGGACAGATGGTAAACGAGCTCCGTGCAGAGATCGAAAAAGCCATGGAAGAAGCGAAGACAAAGCTTGAGTCTGCGGCAAGAGAAGTACAGCTCGCATCTGAGACTATCGATGTAACACTTCCTGCAAGGGGTTCTGCGATCGGTCATCGTCATCCGAACCAGATCGCACTGGAAGAGATGGAGAGGATCTTCATCGGACTTGGTTATGAAGTAGTAGAAGGACCGGAAGTTGAGAAGGATTACTACAACTTTGAAGCACTGAACATCCCTGCAGATCATCCGGCAAAGGACGAGCAGGATACATTTTATATAAATGGCGAGATGCTTCTCCGTACACAGACAAGCGGCACTCAGGTTCATGAGATGGAAAAGGGCAGGATCCCGATCCGTATGATCAGTCCGGGACGAGTATATCGTGCAGATGAAGTAGATGCTACACATTCACCTGTATTCCATCAGGTTGAGGGTCTTGTAATTGATGAAAACGTTTCTTTTGCGGATCTTAAGGGAACTCTGGCAGAGTTTGCAAAAGAGCTTTTCGGTGAGGACACAAAGGTTAAGTTCCGTCCCCATCACTTCCCGTTTACTGAGCCTTCTGCAGAGATGGACGTTTCCTGCTTTAAGTGCGGTGGTAAAGGATGCCGTTTCTGTAAGGGCGAGGGATGGATCGAGATCCTTGGATGCGGTATGGTACATCCGCATGTACTGGAAATGAGCCACATTGATCCGCTGAAGTACAAGGGTTTTGCCTTTGGTGTAGGACTTGAGAGAATCGCGCTTCTTAAGTACGAGATCGACGACATGCGTCTCATGTATGAGAACGATATCAGATTCTTAAAGCAGTTCTGATAAATAGGAGGAGATATAAACTGGTATGAATACATCATTAAACTGGATCAAGAGATACGTTCCGGATCTGGAATGTACTGATCAGGAATATACAGACAGAATGACACTCACCGGAACAAAGGTTGAGGGTTTTGAGAAACTTGATAAGAATCTTTCAAAGATCGTAGTTGGTGAGATCCTTTCCGTAGAGAAGCATCCCGATGCAGAGAAGCTCGTTGTTTGTCAGGTAAATGTAGGATCTGAGACAGTTCAGATCGTTACAGGAGCACCGAATGTACATGTTGGTGATAAGGGACAGAAGGTTATCGTAGTTCTTGACGGCGGAAAGGTTGCAGGCGGTCATGACGGCGGTGCTCTTCCGGAAGATGGTATCGAGATCAAGGCAGGCAAGCTTCGAGGCGTAGACAGCTATGGCATGATGTGCTCTGTTGAGGAACTTGGTTCTTCCAGAGAAGTATTCCCTGATGCGCCGGAGAGTGGACTTTATTTCCTTTCTGATGATGCAGTTCCGGGAAGTGATGCGATAGAGCTCATGGGTCTTCATGACACCATCTTTGAGTACGAGATCACTTCAAACCGTGTTGACTGCTATGCGGTAATGGGAATCGCACGTGAGGCAGCAGCTACTTTCAATAAAAAGTTTGTTTATCCGTGCGTTCGTGAGACAGGTGCAGATGCTTCCGAGAGCTCTTCTGATTACATCAGCGTAGAAGTTGAGGACACAGACCTTTGCAGACGTTATACAGGACGTGTTGTAAAGAATGTAAAGATCGGTGAGTCACCGGAATGGATGAAGAAGTGCCTTCGCGCTGCAGGTATTCGTTCCATCAACAATATTGTAGATATCACAAACTTTGTAATGATGGAATACGGCCAGCCTATGCATGCTTATGATCTGTCAACTATCGCAGGCGGAAAGATCGTAGTTCGCCGTGCTAAGGATGGTGAGAAGTTTACTACTCTTGACGGACAGGAAAGAAATCTGGATCACGATGTTCTTATGATCTGTGATGGTGAGAAGGAAATCGGTATCGCAGGTATCATGGGCGGAGAAAACTCCATGATCACAGAAAACGTGACTGATATCCTTTTCGAGGCTGCTACATTTAATGGCCCGAATATACGTAAGTCTTCAAAGCGTGTAGGTCTTCGTACAGATGCTTCAGGTATCTTTGAGAAAGGACTTGATCCCCATAATGCGCTTGATGCTATGAACCGCGCATGTACACTTGTTGAGGATCTGAACTGCGGTACAGTTCTTAAGGGCGTAGTGGATGTTCATACAGAACTGCCTGAGAAGGTACGCATAAAGTTTGAACCTGAGCGTATCAATCAGTATCTTGGTACAGATATTTCTAAGGAAGATATGCTTGAGTACTTTAACAGACTTGAAGTTGAGTATGACGAGAGCACAGGGGATCTCGTATGCCCGACATTCCGTCAGGATCTTCTCGGCTTTGCTGATTCCAGTGAGGAAGTTGCGAGATTCTTTGGCTATGAGAATATCCCGACAACTCTTCCGGCATCCAGCGCAAACAGCGGAAAGAAGACTTTCAAGATGCGCGTAGAGGATGTTGCACGTAACGTTGCTGAGTTCGCAGGCTATTCAGGCGCAATGGCATACTCTTTTGAGAGTCCGAAGGTATTTGATAAGCTTCTCCTGCCGGCAGATGCTCCGGAGAGACAGGCGATCGCTATCAGCAATCCTCTTGGTGAGGATTTCTCTATCATGAGAACTCTTACACTTAATGGAATGCTTACAAGCCTTGCTACAAACTACAACCGTAGAAATAAGGATGTTAAGCTTTATGAAATCGGAAACATCTATCTGCCGAAGGATCTTCCTCTTAATGATTATCCGGATGAGCGTACACAGCTGACTCTTGGTTCTTACGGTGAGGGAGATTTCTACACACTTAAGGGTGTAGTAGAGGAGTTCCTCGGCAAGGTTGGAATGAAGCAGACTCCGTCCTATGATCCGAAGAGCGGAAAGACCTTCCTGCATCCCGGACGTCAGGCAAATATCATCTATGACGGTCAGGTTATCGGTTTCATGGGTGAGGTTCATCCGGCAGTTGCTGATAACTATTCTATCGGCGGCAGAGTATATGTTGCAGTTCTTGACCTTCCTGAGGTTGTTAAGCGTGCAACATTTGACCGCAAGTTCACAGGAATCGCAAAGTTCCCGGCAGTTACCCGTGATATCTCCATGGTAGTGCCGAAGGAAGTACTTGTAGGACAGATCGATGATGTTCTTCGTCAGAGAGGTGGAAAGATCCTTGAGAGCATGAAGCTCTTTGACATCTATGAGGGTGATCAGATCAAGGCAGGCTTCAAGTCAGTAGCATACACATTGACCTTCAGAAACCTTGAGAAGACACTTTCTGATGATGAGGTTAACTCCGCGATGAAGAAGATTCTTAACGGTCTTAACGGACTCGGAATCGAGCTCAGATCATAATACGTAATAAATAAACAGCTAGAAAAGCCGTTGCATCTTCACTTTGGGAGACAGCGGCTTTTTCGGTGATTTAAAACTCACAGCACAAATAATACAGCATGAGATTCATAATTTTAGCGGCATGCTGTGCTGATAAAAAGGACTGTACAGGAAGTAGGAAGGATCGAAAGATAGGAGTATCAGTTTAGTGAAAAAGAGGAAAATATTGTTAGCACTTATAAGTGCTTGTACGGCATTTGCATTATATGGCTGTGGTGAAAACAAAAAAACTGCAGAGACAAATGATTTAAAAGAAACTGTAAGTGAAGAACAAAATGAAAATACGGAAGATACTGAAGGATCTACAGAAAAAACGGAAGATTCTACAGAAGAGATGCAGGACATTGTCAATCTGGAAAAAGGTGAAAATGAATTCACGGATGCCGTATATGAATATGCAAAAGAGCTTGATGTAATGAAAGAAGGAGAGTTTGCATCATATCGTGTAGATTTTGATGATGATGGAAACGATGAAGCTTTTGTGCTGCGCGGACATCAAGATGACGAAGATGATACTCGCTGGTATTCTTCGACAGTCTGGTTCGTTAATGAAAACCTGGAGGTAGAGCAGCTATTTGGATGGTATGATCCCAATATTACATACTATACGGAAGAAGAATTTAAAGATATTGATGGCGGGAAATGCTTTTACCTTAGCGGTTATAATACTTTTGATAAGAGTCCGTTTTGCTATATGTACATGCTAAAAGATGGTTCATTAGAAGATGTAACAGAGGATATTAACGGTGAGAATGAGCCTTTTGAAGCAAAGTATACTCAGGAAGAGTTAAATACAATGAGTCCGCAGGAACTGTTTGAAGCATTCTGCAAGGGTGAAGTACAAGCGGAGTTTGCAGATATTGATGGTAAGACCGGATATATTGATACCAGAGACTGGGGTTGGTCTGAAGATGACATGAATGACTACCAGAAAGTTATCGACCCGTATGATGTAGATAACGATGGAGAATTAGAGTATATAATCGAAACAATGTATGGAATCATGTGTTTCGACTGCAAAGACGGAAAAGTAACTATGTTTGCAGATGGAGAAGGGACTGCTGCTTTTGCCAGATACATAACATATAACAACGCTACATGGGTTGTGTATCAGGATACCTCACATGAAGGACGTAGTACGTATCAGCTCTATAAGTATAATGGAGATCTTCAAATAGAGGATTCGATGAATTTATATTGGAATGAAGAGGAGGATGGAAATCGCATATATTATTATAATGATGAGGAAATATCTGAGGATAAGTACAATACTATATACAAAGATATATTTGGAGAATAACTATTCAGAGGTAAAATCCCAAGAATCTCCTAAACAACAGTAAGGTGTATAAGTAACATTATAGGAGAGACTGGACATAACAGAAAAATCAATATATTATTACGATTAATAAAAAATCTCGGGGGAGGAGATATTATGAGAGGAATGGGTAGAAATATAGTAAAAACATTAATGCTTGCCGGTGTGGTGAGCATTTTTTTGTGCGGATGCAAGAAAGAAGAGGGGAAGATCGGGAAAGTAAGTATTGAAGAATGTTCTTTTCCGGAAGCAGAGTGGCAGTTGGATGTGACGTTTCCTGACTGGAAAGGAGACGTGAATGCAGCGTTTGCTGTAAATAATCGTGTGGGTTTTTATGGTTATGAAGGACAGGGAAAGCTATATCTGTCACCGGATGAGAAATGTGATGGATTTAGCATCTATGTGAATGGTGAGAAGCTTGATACAGGCATACTTGTGAATGGGAAGGAATATGTTGCAGATATTTCAGAAATCACGAAAAATGGCTTGAATTCACTGCAGATTAGCAATATCGGAGAGGGAAAAGTGCGCGCTGCCATACCATACCCGATCGTTATAGATGGGACACCGGATGAAGTCGGCATTTCGGAAGAAGCCTTTAAGTGCATTGACCGTATCATTACTTCGGATATTGAAAACGGCTTCTCAAGCGCCCAGCTTGCTGTGGTGAAAGATGGCAGACTTGTATATAACAAAGCCTGGGGAAATGTACGGACTTATGACGAAAAGGGAAATCCTATAAAGAGTGATCCGGTTACGACAGAAACATTATATGATCTCGCTTCGAATACAAAGATGTATAGTGTGAATTATGCGATACAGCATCTTCTGACAAATGGTGAGATAGAGCTTGATAAAAAGATCTGTGACATACTCGGGGAAGGGTTTTATGAAGACACCATAAAAATAGATTACGAGGGATATGATGCAGTCTCGCTTGATGAAAATAAAAAATGGAAATCAGAGCTTACTGTCCGTGATCTGTTAAGGCACCAGGGAGGATTCCCGCCGGCGCTGCAGTATTTTAATGATCGCTATGATAATGCTTCACAGCAGTTCAATTCTGATAATGAAAATATATTATATGTCGGGACAGCGGGTGATGAAGCGACAAGGGAAAATACACTGAAGGCAATTTTTGGTACACCTCTTATGTATGAACCGGGGACGCAGACCATCTACAGCGATATTGACTATATGCTCTTATGCTACTGTGTAGAAAAGATCACAGGGCAGCGTATGGACGACTATCTTAAAGAGACATTTTTCGAGCCTATGGGACTTGAGCATATCACGTATAATCCGCTTCAGAATGGGTTCGCAAAAAATGACTGCGCGGCAACGGAGCTGATGGGCAACAGCAGAGACGGAAACGTGGATTATTCGGATATACGCACCGAGACTATTCAGGGTGAGGTTCATGATCCAAATGCGTTTTATTGTATGGCAGGAGTGTCCGGTCATGCCGGGCTGTTTTCCGATGCATCGGACCTTGCAAAGCTCGCATCGGTTATGTTGACAGGAGGCTACGGAGATAAGAAGTTTTTCTCGCAGGACGTCAGAGATATGTTCGTTGCACCGAAAAATGAAGCCTTTACATCATATGGATTAGGATGGTGGAGAGAAGGAGATCATGTCAGAGACAAATACTTCGGCACCGTTACGTCGTCTGATACATATGGACATCAAGGCTTTACCGGGACACTTACTGTGATAGATCCGGATAAAAATCTTGTTGTTGTGATACTGACAAATAAGATTCATAGTCAATTGCTTGAGGGTGATGAGACACTAAATCAGTATAAGGGAAATTTTTATACAACGGCGACACTTGGATTTGTGTCGGAAATACTGCAGATTGGCATGGAAGATCCTGATAATTGCAAGGAAGTATTGAAAAGCCTTGAAAAAGATATGGCAGCGGATGCCGAAAGACGACTAAGGGAAGATGGAGTAACAGATGAAGATCACCCGGAAATGCGTGCCTATCGTTCGCTGCAAAAAATAGTAAATAGATGAACCAATGGAGAACGGGGATGATTGTCTATGGACTATCAACCCCGTTCTTACACTTAAGCCAAATGATCATAAAGTGTACAAATGAACGAAAAGGTATACAAAAATTGCATGATACAACTGTGATAATGTTACAGTAAATGATAAAATAATCGTTACTTATTGTCTATTATTTAAGATTGTGCTAATATAACGACACAAGATAATATCAAAGACGTGTTACTGGTAATGCAGGCAAGATCTGATCGAATGATGTATGGATATCTTTATTAATATCTGTACAATTTTCTGTCAGGTCTTTTTTTACGTTTTAACGTTCTTTTTCTGACGGCCGCGGAAAAAGGGGAATTATTAAAAAGGGTTTATTTACACGGAGGAGAATATGGATTACAGAAAAATCGCAGGTGACATCCTGAACGATGTCGGCGGAAAAGAAAATGTAAGAGATCTGACACACTGTTTTACACGTTTGAGATTTGTATTAAAAGACAGCTCAAAGGCAAATAAGGCAAAGATAGAGAGAACAGAGGGCGTGATCCAGGTCGTAGAGGCCGGTGGTCAGTTTCAGGTAGTTCTCGGCAGCAAAGTAAATAAAGTATATGACGAAATGATAAAGATGGTTCCGGTTGGAGAAGAAGGCAGTGATATAGCTGTAGAAAACGGTTCCTTTATCAATACTGTGCTTCAGACTATATCAAAGATCTTTACACCGATCGTTCCGGCGATCGCTGCGGCAGGTCTCATAAAGGGTCTTCTTTCTGCAGCATCCAGACTCGGATGGGTAGATGCAGAAGCAAGTACCTACATAATTTTGAACACAGCCAGCAACATAATTTTCTACTTCATGCCCATATTCCTGGCGTATACCGCAGCCAAGGCAATAAAGTGCAATCAGGTAATCGCCATGGTACTTGGTGGATTCCTGTGCCACCCGGTTATAGATGCGTTGATACAGGATGTAGAAAATCCCTCCAGTATATTTGGTTTGCCGGTAATTAAAAAGGCATTTACGATCGGTGAGTCTACCAAGGTATTCAGCTATACAGAGTCGGTAATACCGATCATACTGGCTGTCATAGTCCTTCATTACCTTGAGAAAGCACTAAAAAAGTTTGTACCTGAGATCTTACAGGTAATCCTTGTACCGGGTATCAGTCTTATAGTAATGCTCCCGATCACACTTGTAGTCGTTGGTCCTATAGGTATCTATATCGGTTACGCTATCCAGTGGCTCTACACAGCACTTTACAGCTTTAGCCCGCTTCTCGGAGGTATAGTAGTCGGCGGTCTCTGGGGTGTATGCGTTATCTTCGGTGCACACCGTGCGCTTCTTCCGATCGGCCTTAATGACGTAGCTATCAGCGGAACAAATACTCTTATGTGCTTTGCAGGAGCAGCAAACTTCTCACAGGCAGGAGCAGCACTTGGCGTAATGCTGAAGTCCAGAAACAATAACACAAAGCAGGTTGCAGGTGCAGCTACCATATCCGCATTCCTCGTAGGTATCACAGAACCCGCAATTTACGGATGTAACCTGAGACTTAAGAAGCCTATGATCTGCGCAGTTGTCGCAGGTGCATGTGGTGGTGCCGTTATGGGTATCGGTCACGCTGTAAATACAGGTTTTGCAAATAACGGTATCCTTACAATTATGTCATACTATGGAGAAGGAACTTCTCTCGGACAGTTCATCGCATATCTCCTTGGTATTTCTGTAGCATTCTTTGGAGCAGCAGCGCTTACATATATCGTAGGGTTTGAAGATGATAAAGTAGAAAAGGTTGAAACAGAAGTTATCACAGAGGTTCCTGCAGTATCAGCAGTGACCGGAACAGTTCACACAATGACATCTCCGGTTCTCGGAAAGTTTGAGAGCATCAAAGATGTAAATGATGAAGTATTTTCTTCGGAATCACTTGGAAAAGGTTTTGCAGTCCTTCCTACAGAAGGAATCGTTCGCGCTCCGGAAGACTGTTCAGTGTCTCTGGTATTTCCGACAAAGCACGCAGTAGGTCTGCTCCTTAATAATGGTGCAGAGGTAATGATCCATATCGGACTGAACACAGTTGAGCTTCAGGGTAAATATTTTGAACAGCATGCAAAAGCAGGTGACAAGCTGAAGAAGGGTGATCCTATCGTATCCTTTGATATCGATGCTATTAAGAAAGAAGGCTATGACCTTATTACTCCCGTTATCGTATCAAATGTGGATCAGTTCAAGGATATCTGTGTGATCCCGGGAACATCTGTAAATGAAAGCACTAATGTTATTCAGATGACTTGCTAAAGTAAGTGCCGGCGGTGGGTTACAAGCCGCCGGTAATAATGGAGGTATATATGAATTGTAATTTTCCGGATTCATTTTTATGGGGAGCTTCTTCCTCCGCTTTTCAGATAGAGGGAGGATGGGATGAAGACGGTAAGGGAATGACCGTTGCAGACAGAAATTCTTTTAAGAGGTCATCTATTCAGGCAGACAGCAAGGTTGCCAGTGATTTTTATCATCATGCAGAAGATGATATTAAACTTATGAAAGAGCTCGGTATGAAGGCGTACCGTTTCTCGATCTCATGGGCGCGCATTATTCCTGACGGTGATGGAGAAGTAAACCAGGCAGGAATAGATTTTTATAATAAAGTGATAGACGGACTTCTGGCAGCGGGGATAACACCGCTCATCACACTGTATCATTTTGATCTGCCGTATGCGCTTGTAGAGAAGTACAACGGCTGGGAGAGCAGAGACTGTGCGAAGGCATTTGCAAGATATGCGGAGATCTGTTTTAAAGCATTCGGAGACAGAGTAAAGTACTGGCAGGTTCACAATGAACAGAATCTCATGATGCGTGTTGATGAGAGAATGAATCTGGAAATCGAAGATCCTCATGAGAAAGAAAAAGTTCGTGCTCAGATGGATTATCATATGTTCCTCGCACACGCACTCGCTGTAAATGCGTGCCACGAGATCATCCCTGACGGAAAAGTCGGACCTGCGATTTCTTCTACAGTAACATACCCTTTGACTAATAAACCTGAGGATGTATGGGCAGCACTCATGAATAACCGAATGAAGACAGATTACTGTCTCGACATGCATGTGAATGGTGAGTATCCGGGATATTACATGAACTACCTTAAGTCTCAGAACACTGTACCGCATATGGAACTGGGGGATGAGGAGATCCTGAAGTCAGCAAAGAATGATTTTATTGCTATTAATTACTATCGGACACTTACCGCACGTGCCCTTCCTGCAGATGCTGATCATCCGGCAGGCCTCAGGGTTGAAGGCATGAATGAAGTCGATTACAATATGTATGGTTATTTTCAGATAGAGAAAAATGAAAATCTGAAAGCAACGGAATACGGTGCACAGATAGATCCAAATGGTCTCCGAATGGCTCTTAATGATTATTGGAACCGTTATCATCTGCCGCTTATCATCACGGAAAACGGATTGGGTACAGCTGATGAGCTCACGTCTGATGGAAAGATCCACGATGAATACCGTATAGATTACATGAGAAAGCATATCGCAGCCATTTCGGACAGCATAGAGGATGGGGTAGAGGTATTTGGTTATTGCCCGTGGTCAGTGATCGACCTCCTGAGCTCACATCAGGGATTCAAAAAGCGCTATGGACTTGTATATGTAAACCGCACAGATATGGATCTGAAGGATCTGAAGCGGATACCGAAGGACAGCTATTACTGGTATCAGGGCGTGATCCGGACAAACGGAAAGAGTATATGAAATTAATAAAGGTACTGAATAATTCAGTTCTCCTGGTCGTGAATGACTCCGGCCAGGAGGTTATAGTAATGGGGAAGGGAATCGGCTTTGGGAAAAAGGCAGGATGCGATGTCCGGGAAGACGAGATCCAGAAGACCTTCGTACTAAAAGAGAGAACTGCATTACAGAATATTATTAGGCTTGCGTCTGAAGTAGATGCAAGCTATTTTGAGGTTGCGAGAGCAACTATCGATTATGCTAAGGAAAAGTATGGGATGGTCTTGCATGATCATATCTATTTATCTCTGACGGATCATCTGGCATCAGCAGTTATGCGCTTCGATGCAGGAAAGGGTATGCACAACGTATACCTCGAAGAACTCCGTATCTTTAATCCAAACGAGTACGACGTAGGAAAATACTGTTTGGAAATGCTCTGCGCAGCTACCGGTCGCGAGATCCCAAAGGGTGAGATCGGGTATATCGCATTTCATTTTATAAGTGGGCAGTCCGAAAATCAGAATGAAAGCTATGAGCAGTCGGTGATGGATACTGCGCGGAGCATCATGGATATCATACGATACGACAGAGGCGGTCTCACAAACAGAGAAAATACATCTTATGCAAGGTTATATACACATGTAAAATTTTTAGCTGAAAGGCTCATAAAAGGCTCTCTTGTACGCGACGAAGGACAGGATTTTTTGTATAATGAGATTACAACAGCATATCCACAATATCTGTCCTGCACAGAAAGGATAAACAGTTTCGTAAAGTCTAAGTTTTCACTGGAACTTACAAAGCAGGAAGTACTATATCTCATAATACAGATCCATAGAGTAGAGGAAACAAGGGAGGAGACAAACAATGCTTAACAAGTTTTGTAAAAAGCCACTTTATGAAGTGACAGCAACGCTGGCAAAAGTCGCGACAGGGGTTGAAAAAGCTGAACTCGTTATCAGAAATGCAAAACTCGTTAATGTGTGCACCGCTGAGGTACAGGAGGGAATTGATGTAGCAATTGCCGAAGGTAGGATAGCTCTTGTCGGTGACGCAACTCATTGTATTGGAGAAGAAACTAAGGTCATCGATGCCGCCGGTCAGTATATAGCTCCCGGTTTCATAGACGCTCACATCCACGTGGAATCGTCTATGGTCAGCGTAAGAGAATATGGACGTGCAGTAGTTCCTCACGGTACCACAGGCATCTTTATGGATCCGCATGAGATATGCAATGTGTGTGGACCTGAGGGTGTAAAAGCCATGATAGATGATGGAAAGAAGACACCGCTAAAGTCTATGGCTAATGTTCCTTCCTGCGTGCCTGCCGTTGCAGGATTTGAAGATACAGGTTCGCACATCGGTCCCGAGGATGTACGTGAGATGATGACCTGGGATGGTGTCATGGGACTCGGAGAAATGATGAATTTTCCGGGAGTGATCGGCACAGATCCCAATGTTCATGGAGAGATTGCCGAGACGCTGAAAGCTGATCAGGTGGTCACAGGTCATTATTCGATCCCTGAGACGGGAGCTGGACTTAATGCTTATATATCAGCAGGAGTCAGATGCTGTCACGAGTCAACAAGAGCCGAGGATGTGCTTGAAAAGATGCGCCGTGGAATGTACGCGTTGATACGTTTCGGAAGTGCATGGCAGGATATGCCCGTAATAATCAGCGCAGTTTTAGACAATAAAATAGATGACCGTTATGCCTGTCTGGTCTCAGATGATACACATCCTGATACGTTGATATCTCATGGCCATCTTGATCATATTGTTCGATGCGCTATTAAGCTGGGGCTTGATCCGATCAAAGCTATACAGTATGTCACGATCAACGCTGCTTCGTGCCTCCGAATGGAGCATGAGATGGGAAGTATCGCTCCGGGTAAGTGTGCTGACATAGTATTCTTTGATGATCTAAGAGATATCCGTATCACACGTACTATTATTGACGGAGATGTTGTAGCTGAGAACGGAAAGATGTCGGTTGATTATGGCAAGTCTGAATTTCCGGCTTCAGTATATAATACGATGCACGTAGGTGAGGTCATTACCTCAGATAGTTTCAGGATAGCTGCACCGGATGGGGCAGAAGAAAGTGTAAAAACACGCGTTATCGAGATAATTCCCAACCGTGTAAGTAACTATGAGAGAGTTCTTGATCTTGCGGTTAAGGATGGCAGTGTATTGGCTGATCCGGCACAGGATGTTATGAAGATGGCGGTTTTCGAGAGGCATCATAAGACGGGGACAAAAGGAGTAGGATTCATAAAAGGATTTGGATTCAAAAAAGGTGCTATGGCTCAGACCGTTGCTCATGATGCGCATAACCTACTCGTTGCCGGAACAAATGATGAAGATATGGCTCTCGCTGCAAATACTCTGATCGAGTGCGGAGGCGGAATGTGTGCAGCAGCGGATGGCAAGGTACTGGCGCTGGTGCCATTGCCGATCGCCGGCCTCATGAATGATCTTCCGGTTGAGGAGATGGCTGCCCTTATCAGCAAGCTTGATTCCGCTTGGAAGGATATGGGATGCGTGATTAATTCTCCATATATGACCATGGCACTGGCTGCACTGGCATGCTTACCCGAACTCAGACTTACCAACCGGGGACTGGTTGACTGTAGGACCTTCCGGTTTGTAGATCTCTTTGAAAAATAAAGAAAAAGGTAAAAAAGAATGGTATTTATTGGTTGCTATCTGTTCCTGAGTGAACAGTAACAAGGATGGTTTTGATGACCGGTAAAATGACTGCTAAAGGCATTTGATACGGTTGACAAATGAGACGCATATTTCTAGAATAGAGAAGCCCGACGAAGGTCGGGTTTCTTTGCGTATATATCGCTAAGACTATTGAATGGGTTTATATAAAAGAAGTTGGAGTTTATATAATGAGTGAAGAATTATTAAAAAAAGATTTTTGGTATGATCTGCCGGAAGAATTGATCGCGCAGGATCCGCTTGAGAACAGAGATCAGTCCAGATTGCTTGTCATGGATAAAAATACAGGCGCTTTTGAACACAAGATCTTCCACGATATCAAGGGTTATTTAAGAGCAGGAGACTGCCTTGTGTTAAATAACACACGTGTCATACCGGCGCGTCTCCTTGGTGTAAAGGAAGATACAGGTGCGGCGGTAGAAATCCTTCTCCTTAAGAGAAAAGAGAATGATGTCTGGGAGACGATCGTGCGTCCGGGAAAGAAACTTAGAAAGGGAGCACGTGTTGTTTTTGGCGATGGACTCCTGAAAGCCGAGATCATCGATATCGTAGATGAGGGCGATCGTCTGGTTCACTTTGAGTATGAGGGAATTTTTGAGGAAATCCTTGATAAGCTTGGGGAGATGCCTCTGCCTCCTTATATAACTCATAAACTTAAAGAGAGAGACCGCTACAACACTGTATATGCAAAGTTTGACGGTTCGGCAGCGGCTCCTACGGCAGGACTTCATTTTACAAAAGAACTTTTGCAGGAAATCGAGGATATGGGTGTAAAGATCGTCTATGTGACGCTCCACGTGGGACTTGGCACCTTCCGTCCTGTTAAGGAAGAAAATGTACTGAACCACCATATGCACACGGAGTACTATATGGTGACTAAATCGGCAGCGGATACTATAAATGAAGTAAAGAAGTCCGGTTCAGGCCGAGTGATCTGTGTAGGTACTACAAGCTGTCGTACAGTTGAGTCTGCAGCTGATGAGAATGGCATTGTCCAGCCGACATCAGGCAGCAACACAGATATCTTTATATATCCAGGCTATAAGTTTAAGGTGCTTGATGGCCTTATTACAAACTTCCACCTGCCAGAGTCAACCCTCATCATGCTGGTATCAGCACTTGCAGGAAGAGACCATGTCATGGCTGCATATAAAGAAGCTGTAAAGGAGAGATATAGATTCTTTTCATTTGGCGATGCTATGCTGCTGATTTAAGTCAAAATGATATATTTGTAACATAGAGAAAAGAGCCCGCTATGATATGTACCCTGCTTACTGGTTTGACCAGTAAAGAGTGTATATATCACGTTGGGCTCTTTTCTCATATAATCAATCAAGATTGAGTTTCTTATTTGCAATAAATACAGATGTAAAGTAGAAAATAAGTATAAGCACACCTGAGTGGATGGAGAGTCTTGTCATGTAGTTAAAAAAGAAATTAGGGGACTCGCTATCGTTTAGTAATAAGTTTACGAAATTTAGGAAGCCCATAACAATACCAAGTACAATGCTTGTTCCAAGATAGCAGAGAACTGCACCTAAAATTTTGTTTTTCTGCCATAGCTGTCCGATGCTTATGCAAAAGAAATACTGCATAAGATTTGCGAATGTGGATAGTATAGTTGAAAAAATAAGTAGTGCAATGAATCCTATAAAAGATCCTAAGGAAGAACTTCGTGCTAACTCATCAAAAAATTCTTTAATAGAATTACATAAATCTGAAAGCTGAGGAAGCTGCATCATAAGGAATATCGCGGATGTAATGCTGATAAAAACAGATACATAAAAGAGCAGCATCCAAATGCAGGAGACGATTATTCGGGAAGAAACCACTTCGGTTGCTGTTGCAGGAAGAGTAAATGAGAGATAGCCCTGTGAGGAATACAGATTTTTGTAATAGTGTACAACAAGAAATATAATGACGATCATGTTAAGTGCTGACAGTGCGGCAACGGCGCCTAAAAAACCGGCCATATTCAAAAATGCACGCCATGATTCTGTTAAAATTTCGTATGAATTTAGGATTCTGAAAAAAATGGCTCCTGAAATCCCAAGGAAGATGGTTATGACATATATAAGAACCATTGCCATCCATGTATTCTTAAATTCATGTTTAATAAGTTTGCCTAACATCTGTATACCTCCCTGAAAAATTCATCGACTGATTTGCCGGTATTTGCCCTTATGTCATCAACAGGCTGATAGAGCCTTATATATCCGTTTTGTAAGAAAATAACTTCATCCAGCACCGGCTCTATGTCTGCGATAAGGTGTGTAGATATGATGATAGAAGCAGATGGATCATAGTTACTGATAATAGTCCGTAATATATAATCCCTGGCAGCAGGATCAACTCCGGCAATGGGCTCGTCCAGAATATAGAGTTTTGCTCTGCGGCTCATAACAAGAATAAGCTGAACTTTTTCCTTGTTACCTTTAGAAAGAGTTTTGAGTTTGCGCCTGGGATCGATGTTGAGACTATTAAGCATTTCGTAGGCTCTGTTATCGTCAAAATCATCGTAAAAGTCTTTAAACATCTCAATAACAGATAAAATAGTCATGTTGTTGCTGAGGTAGGTTTTATCAGGAAGATAAGAAATGAGCGCCTTTGACTTGGGACCGATCGGATTGCCGTCCACAAGTACGGTGCCTGAAGATGGACGCAGAAGACCGCAGATTATCTTTATGAGAGTCGTTTTTCCGCTTCCGTTTGGCCCGAGAAGGCCTGTTATATGTCCCGGACTGATAGACAGATTTACGTTGTTCAGAGCCTGAATATTATCATAATTTTTGAATAAGCCCTGTATTTCTAACAGATTACTCATATTTTGCTCCTTAAATAAAATTATTTATCCGTATGTTCTTTGACAAGCTGCAGGATCTCATTTTCGGTAAAGCCAAGTTTCTTCATGTTTTCAAAGAATTCTTTTATCTGTGTTTGTACAAGTGATGTCTTTAATTCTTCTATCAATTTTTGGTCCTCCGTAATAAAACGTCCGCTGGTTCTTTCTGAGTGAACCAGTCCTGTCAGTTCAAATTCACTGAGTGCCTTCTGCATTGTGTTGGGATTGACGCCGGCTTCGGCAGCAAGCTCACGAACACTTGGAAGTTTATCCCCGGGTTTGTAAAAACCTGAAACAATATCATTTTGGAGATGATCAATAATCTGGATGAATATAGGGCTATCCGAATTAAGGTTCCATGGCATAGTGCGTATTCCTTTCTGTTTATTGTACTGTTGTATTAGATGACTAGTACAGTGATACAATAACGCACGTGGAAAGTATTGTCAATACAAAAAATTGTACTAAATGATTGGCTAAAATATGTTCTTTGCAGCTAATACCGCACCTGAAATGATGAGCAGGATGATCACCAGCTTTTTAACATGCTTTTCATCAAGAATTGCAGAACTTTTCATTCCGGCGAATAATCCTGCAAGCATAAATGGAGTGAGTAAAACTGCCTGTTTTACGGATTCGAAAGTAATGACACCGAGCGCAGTATAAATAATAAGTCGGACGGTATTTTCAACAATATAAACAGCACTGATATTTGCCTTAAACTCGTCGCTTGTATCGGTTACTCTGCCGACATATGTGGCGAGCAGAGCGCCTATCCCGAAAAGACCGCATAGCAAACCGGACAGAATGCCGATCGCTCCGAGAAGGAGTTTGGATTCTTGCAGCCGTGTTTTTTGATATTCTCTTAGAAACATTTCTATTCCGATGAGGATCACGACTATTCCAAAGAAAATTTTTAGATATTGAACATTGATATTTTTTAATAAAATCGCACCGGGAATACTGCCGGCAAGAACCAGTAATACCAAAGGGAGATAAATTTTTGTTTTGAGTTGAGCACGGTTTTTCCAGGTCATGATAAGGTTTGTTGGATAACCAAGAACAAGTTCCACCGGTGAGATATTAACGTTAGCTATCCCGAATCCGAGAACTGATGTGAAAACCAAAGTGTTAGCAAAGCCGCAGAGTCCCTTTACAAAAAAAGCCGCAAGGGTAGCTATTATCCAAAGAGTCATTAGTTGCACCGCTTTCGAGGAATATTTGTTCGAATGACCTTCCAAGCATCAACCAATCGATCGATATTCCAGGCTGCATTTGCAGGACTGGTTGAGGGGAGACAGATAGCCTGTCGTCTGGTCAGAGCCTCGGTATATTTATGATAATACTTAAACGCAGTTTTTCCGTTGACATAGATTTCCTTTATGTCAGCGGATTTTAAGATCAGATTGAGATCGTTTACGGTGACATTTTTGATGCTGGAGTCGGAAGAGCCAACGATATCGCAGGAACCGATTACATCCCATACGGCAACGTGATTTCGGAGTAAAAATTCGCGTTTTTCCTCTGTGGTTTCAGGTGTTTCTTCATCATAGATTGTGGATAGAACTTTCCAGAATCTATTTTGCGGATGACCGTAAAAGAATGCAGCTTCTCTGGATTTGACGGAAGGGAAGCTACCGAGGATCAGTACTTCTGAGTTTTTATCATATACGGGTGGAATTGGATGAATTATCATTAGTTGCGTCGCTTTCTTGGAATATTTGCCTGAAGATAGCCTTCAAGCTGAGCGTGATTTACATGAATCTGCCATAGTAATACGGCAAAAGCAGTGCCAGTCCGATTAAATATATAAGTGAAAAGATTATTTTTATTCTTACTCTGAACATTCTGTTAGTATACCGAACCAGTATTCAAGGGTCAATGTTATAGGTGACTATTCTGATTTACGGTAAATATGCTACAATGCTGCTGTACTACGAAAGCTAGCGTATTTTTTGATAAAAACAAAGACGAGGTAAAAATAATGTACTATGTACCAGATGATACAGAAAGATGCGGATATTATGAATGTAGTTCTTGTGGCAGTCGTTTTCTTGATGTGCGAATAGGCCCGCAGCTGGTATGTCCGTATTGCGGCGAAGAACCGGATATGGAGATCGGACCGGATGATGAGATGCCAAAGATTGTGGAAAATGCAAAACTCATCAGAATGATCGAGGGCGAGGACGTTGAGAAATACGATCAGCTTCTGAGTCTTGCTGTCACAGGTGGCGATTATAGCTGGATATGATGACAGGGGCAAAAGGACTTTTGATCCCAACATCATAAATATGCAACTGTCAGATTTTATGACGCAGAAAAAAATACTTGACTAAAATAAACGATCGTTTACAATATAGTAAACGGTCGTTTATTTTTGAAGAAGTTTTATAATTCAAGAAAGGCATTGGATGAAAACAAATAAAGAAGAAATAATGCTGATTGCGTTAAAGCTGTTTGCGGAGCGTGGCTTTAAGGCGGTTTCCACAAGTATGATCGCGAGCGAACTGGGAATCACAAAGGGAGCGCTTTACCGCCATTACAAAAGCAAGCAGGAGATATTTGACAGCATTATAAAAAAGATGTTTGAGCAGGATGAAAAGCAGGCGAGTGACAACAGTGTTCCGGTTAAAGAATACGAAGAAGACGTTGAAAGCTATGAGCAGACTTCGCTTTCAGACCTATGTGAATTTGTAAATAACCAGTATATTTACTGGACAGAAGACGAATTTGCATCAGCTTTTCGAAAAATGATCACATTGGAACAGTTCAAAAATGAAGAAATGAACAAACTCTATCAGGATGTTCTTGCATCCGGACCCGTGAAATATACGGAAGATCTGTTCCGGGAGATGATCAAAAACGGACAATTAAGTAAAGAAGCGAAGGAATTCGGCGCGAGGAATCTCGCAATACAGCTGTTTGCGCCACTGCAGTTATCTATCCAGCTCTTTGATGCAAATGAAGAGAGGGAAAGAATAAAAGATGATCTCAGAACTATCACAAACGAATTTGAAAAACGGTGGAGTAGAAAGTAGACAAAAGTTTCATGAATTAAGGGGTAAAAATATGGGAGCACAGGATTATACAATTCGGTTAGAAGAGGAAAAAGACTACCGAGCAGTTGAAAATCTCGTCAGAGAATCATTTTGGAATGTTTACCGTCCGGGATGCAGTGAGCATTATGTACTCCATACACTTAGAAATGATCCGGCTTTTATAAAAGAACTCGATTTTGTCATGGAGAAAGACGGTAAATTTATAGGTCAGAATATATTCATGAAGACCATTATTGAGTCTGATGATGGTAGAGAAATCCCTGTCCTCACAATGGGACCGATAGGGATCACACCCGAGCTTAAACGCAAGGGTTACGGCAAAGCCATACTGGATTATTCATTGGAAAAGGCTTCTGAAATGGGATTCGGCGCTGTTCTTTTTGAAGGAAATATCGACTTTTATGGAAAGAGCGGGTTTGACTATGCCGGTAAATTCGGCATCAGATATCATGATCTTCCGGAAGATGCGGACGCTTCATTTTTTCTTTGTAAAGAATTAAAGAAGGGTTACCTTGACGGCATCACCGGAGTATATCAGACGCCTAGAGGCTACTATGTGGACGATAGTGATGTCGAGGCATTTGATAGGAACTTTCCACCAAAAGAGAAAAAGAAACTTCCGGGACAGATTTTTGAATAACTGGAATGATTGTTTTTACTCCTGAAATTGTAGTGGGTTGCTAAGTTTCTATATCTGCAAACTCGGTTTCGGTTTTGCCGCAACGTGCAGCAGCAACAGATGCTGTCAAAATTCCATCATTGACCAATGAAAGTAATTCCTCAGCGCGCCCCTCAGCGCGTTCTTCCTGACGCCATTCTTCAACCGCCTTACACATGTTGATCACCTCCAGATCCTTAGGAATAGTCTATAAGTTTTGTGAATAAGATATATAATGATGTAAAGGTCAAAAGTACTTTTTGGAAAAGAGTGTAAAGAATGGTTTTTATAGGTTGTCACTTGTCGGTAGTTAATGGATATGAAGCTATGGGAAAGCAGATGAAAGATTTTGGCGGTAATACTTTTTCGTGGTTTACCAGAAATCCCAGAGGAGGAAAGGCTAAAGATATAGTCGCAGAAGATGCAGAGGCACTTCGGGATTTACTAAAAAAAGAGAAGTTTGGAAAGCTGGTTGCTCACGGCAGCTATACGATGAATCTTTGTTCAGCGAATCTTTCTACAAGAGCAAATGGCGTAGACATGTTTCAAAACGATCTAAAGCGAATGGAAATGGTTCCGGATCAATACTACAATTTTCACCCCGGAGCACATACCGGTCAGGGAGTGGAGAAAGGCATTGAGCAGATAGCAGAGGGAATAAATAAAGGGCTCCGTCCTGAAATGCATACAACAGTGCTTCTCGAAACAATGGCAGGAAAAGGCTCTGAGATGGGAAGTAATTTTGAAGAACTCCGGGAAATAATCGATAGGGTAGAGTTCAGTGAAAAAATCGGTGTTTGTTTTGATACGTGTCACGTTTGGGATGCCGGATATGACATTGTAAATGATCTGGACGGAGTATTGAATCGGTTTGATGAAGTTATAGGATTAGACAGATTAAAAGCCGTGCACTTCAATGACAGCAAAAACGAGTGTGGTTCTCATAAAGACCGTCATGAAAAGTTGGGACAGGGCATGATAGGTATGGACGCGATGAAAAGGATCGCTATGCATCCGGTTTTGAGCGGTCTACCGTTTATTCTGGAGACACCAAATGATGATGAGGGATATAAAAGTGAGATTGCCATAGTAAAGGGATGGTTTTGACACTTCACAAGTTTTTTGCTGTAAAAGGCTATGATGGACTAAGGTATGAATGTGCATGGGGAAATAAATGAACATAGAATTACGGAAAGATGCAGAGCAGATCATAAAAGAATCGGTTGAGTCAGTGCTCCCGGATGAAGCGGTAGTCAGAGCTCTTGAAGAGTTTAAGCCGGGAAGAGGAAAACTCGTGCTGGTGGCAGCAGGAAAGGCTGCGTGGAAGATGGCGTCTGTTGCAGTAAATATGCTTGGAACTGTTGACTGTGGCATCGTGATCACAAAGTACGGTCATGTAAAGGGTAATATCCCGGGCGTAGAATGCGTAGAAGCAGGTCACCCTGTTCCGGATGAAAATAGCTTTCGTGCAACAGAGAGAGCAATGGAAATCGTTAAAAATCTCGAGGCAGATGATACAGTACTATTTCTCCTGTCAGGAGGCGGTTCTGCGCTTTTTGAAGCTCCGCTCATCTCCGGTGAAGATTTGCAGGATATCACAAAGCAGATGCTGTCATCCGGTGCAGATATTGTAGAGATAAATACTGTACGTAAGAGACTTAGTAAAGTGAAGGGCGGAAGATTTGCAAAACTATGTGCTCCTGCCAGGGTGTACAGCATAGTTCTAAGTGATATATTGGGTGACCCTTTAGATATGATAGCCAGCGGTCCGGCATATCCTGATGCATCTACATGTGAACGGGCAATAGAAATCGTGGAAAAATATGGACTAAAGATATCTGAACAGGTAAGAAAATGCTTAATGATAGAGACGCCAAAATCGCTGGATAATATATGTACCAGAATAACCGGATCAGTTACAGAACTTTGCAGGGCAGCAAAAAAATGCTGCGAAAAGCTTGGGTACGAGACTACTTTTCTAACTGATCAGATGGCCTGTGAAGCGCGTGATGCAGGGAGCTTTCTCGGAAGCATTGCGAAGAGTCACGCATACGATGGGAAGAAGCGCGCTTTTATCGCAGGAGGCGAAACTGTCGTAACACTGAAGGGCAGCGGAAAGGGTGGAAGAAATCAGGAAATCGCGCTATCTGCGGCGCTGCAGATAGATGGAATCCGAAATGCAGCAGTTTTCTCTATAGGTAGTGACGGTACGGATGGACCTACCGATGCTGCCGGAGGGTATGCGGATGGAGACACAGCTGATGCGATCAGAGGGTGCGGACTGGATCCCATCAGATTGCTTGGTGATAATGATTCGTATACTGCGCTAAAAAGTGCAAACGGTCTTATAATCACAGGACCTACGGGAACAAATGTTAATGATGTAGCGGTTATTCTTATCGGTAAAAACTTGCCCATAGATCTCTGACGAAGTAAAAATCTGAAAAAATCGAAAGAGATTACTATGGTAAAAACACTGGGAATCGTAAGTCTTTCAAGAGAAACTATAGGAGAATACATATTAAGACCGGCAGCGACAATAGTGTTCCTGAGAAAACCAAAGTTACAATAGCCAGTGCATTTTTTCCGGAAAGTCGTATGATGGTTATGCTTATAATAAGGTTTGCGATACTTACAGGGACTAATAGGATAGCGATAACTGCAAGAAAGATGAGAAGAAACGATCCGCCAAACAAAATGTACCAGCCGATCACCGGATTATCGTGGCTTCCTGCACAACCGTATAAAAATCGAAGAACCCCAAGGAATCCCAAGATTAAAAGAATAGACTGCATAATGCTCAAAATACGATTGGTTACTATAAATTCCTGTATGTTGCCTTTCATTTTTATCTATCCTCGAATTTATTCATTTCTCAAAGCTGATTTGCCGGCTGTGGAGCGATGAAATGTTTTTTATAGTCGTTTCTTATTGCGAAAGCTGTGATAATGTCGATAAGATACCATGAATTAACAACCAGGTATAATAACATTTTTACTACAGATATTTTTTTATCTATTTTTAGTTTGATCGTACATATTTCTGCTGGGATAACTGTTGTAGCAAATACTGCGGCATCTATTGCTATTAGTATTGGTAAAACAAAAATTCCGGCGCCTGCCAGAGCCATTAAGATAGTAAATATTCCCGTTGCTACTACAAAAAATAGTACATAATATGGGATTTGTATCAGTTTTACTATCAGATTCACTTTCGCAAGTTTACTTTTATCAGGTGATAATATCGAGATTATTAAGGTGAAAATTATCTCAATTATCATTCCTATAAAACAAATGCTGTAAAGCAGTACCCAACTATCCTGAAATTTGCTTGAAGTATAAAAAAGTATCAGATAAATATAGGGCATTACTGCGTTGAGATACAAGAGATTTTCCATGGTTTAACTCCGTTTCTGCTAAATTTTTATATTTTTCATGGTACTCCAATTTATTATTCATTTCAATGATAGGGGGTAAAAGACCTTTTCCCCAACTTATGACATAAACAGATGATAGTAGTATCATATGATGTCAGGGTCAAAAGGTCAAAATCCGATTGTGCTTGCACAAAGAGGATTGAGACCTTGGGACCCGCAAAACACGAGCAAGTAGCGTTATTACGCGGAATGCGAGTGTTTTAGGATTGCGGGAATTGCGTAGCAATGAAGCAATCCGTGACATCAGTAAGGGGCAAAATTTACTTTTGACCCTTACATCATCATATAAAAAGTTGGAATAACGTATCGGAGGTATGTAAAGAAAAATGCACATGACAGTTATAGTGGATAATAGATCCACGGGCGAGGTCGAAGGAGAATGGGGACTTTGCATTTATATTGAATATAAGGGAAGGAATATACTGCTTGATTCGGGTGGCTCTGAACTGTTTTTTGACAATTGCAAAAACTCGGGAAAAAAATAGAAGATGTGGATATAGTTGTACTTTCTCATGCTCACTATGATCATGGGAATGGATTTCCGCTATTTTTAGAAAAAAACAAAACAGCCCGGCTGTATGTACAGGAGAGCTGTAGGGACAATTGTTATGCGCTGGAAGATGGAGAGATGGAATATATAGGACTTCCGGAGGGAATGCTCTCTAAATGCAAAGACCGGATAGAAAGAGTAGATAGTATCACTGAGATAGCCGATGGGGTATACATAGTTCCGCATACCATAGATAGGGAGCAGAGGCTAAAGGTTGGTCTGGAAGTTGATTTCTAAGTTTGTTACTGTTCACTCGCAATGTCATTTACTTTAGGGGACAATCATAGCAAATAGGTAATTGTACTTTGAAAAACTGTACACTTAGGCGTTGATCTAAGAGATTACATAAATGGAACTGTTCAAAATGAGAATAATTATAGTATAAACCTGTTCAAGAAGCGTAGTATTCATGAAAAAGGGTAACTTTAACAAACCTATAAGAAGTTCTTTTTTGACTTCTCGTAGATGGATAAAAGAGGTATAGTTAGTTATGAGCAATGCTTAATTTCTATAGCAGAAGCTCATGGGTAATTTGAAC
>JNJK01000027.1 GCA_000701625.1 Lachnospiraceae bacterium MC2017 | reverse complement strand
TTTTTTAATTCAGGATGTTTCATAAACAGCCATCGTGCCGTATTTCCCTTTAGGATCTTTATCATATCTGAAGGAAAAAACTGCGGTTTGCAGTCTACGAGAATATGTATATGATCCGGCATAACTTCCATTGCAAGTATTGAAAATGAATACTCCTTTGCCAGCTCGTTAAGATATCCCTTAATATCATCATCAATACCATTGGAAAGAACTTTTTTCCGATATTTGGTACACCATACAATGTGATACTGTAAAGAATATACATAACCTCTACCATATGTAAGTTTGGAATAATTTGTATTATAAACAGATTTATCCATGTAACTATTATACCATATGTGGGCATAAAGAAAAAGAAGCGGCGGCTAACTCACGACTAAAGTCACGAGAATGCGCCGCCGCAGTTATTCAATTTGAAAACCTTTCTGCATTAACGCAGAAAGAGACATAGAAATACCTTATCTACGTTAATACTAACACATAAAAAATAAAGTGGAAATTGTGAAAAGAAATTTTGTGAGAGTTCACGATAACGACATTTTCACAAAAGATGTGTAATAGAGTGTAAGTTCTATAAAGATATCACAAGTGTACACAAAATACAATAGACAATTGCTCTAGAAAGAAGTATGCTACAATAATCAAGGTGGAGTAAGGACTGACAGGTTTCTTTATGACCTATGAAAATTAATACGCCCATGACGGTTTTGTTTAATTGCGAAGCTGTCATGGGCGTATATTTTCACTAGTAGTTATCATGCTACTTCGTCTACGTTCATGCCGACGTACCTGGTTCTGTCTTGAGACTTTAGATTCTTCTGATAAGGATTTGATTCATTTACGTATTTTATCTGAGTGCGAGTGGTGCCGCCTGCTACATAGGTTCTGCCACATTCAGGACAAACCGCTGTCTTTATCTGGACAGATGCGTTAAGTACCTTCCCGTTTTTCTGGGCAGCCTGTTTATAGGCATTTGATACATGTTCGCCTTCGTGGGCACGGACTGCTGCACCGGCAGCTTCGGGTGAAATGTGTTGTGCAGATTTAAAGGATACATTTTCGTCTGAACCGTCTTGATATTTTCGGTTTTTACAGGTTTCGCATTCTGCAGGAGAAGATTTTCTGCCGGCTGCTTTAACTGTGGATTCATTTGGGTTCAGGATAGGACCTGAGGAACCGTAACCACTGATACCACCTATTCCTAATGACATAGCCGCACCTCCTTATGCTTTTTAGTCGGTGAATCCGTTCACACGACACTCGTTTGATCTTTATATAATTATACCAAAGAGGATAGGCCAAATACGCATTTTAATGAATACAAAAATGCAAGGAAAACGTTTTTTAGAGACCGGTTCGTTTTACGATTGACCCTGTCATCATATTTTTTGATGTTTAAAAAAGAATAATAACGCGTTATAATGTACTGTACTTTTGTCAGGGCGGTTTGGCTTATCGCCGAAGGTGATAGGCAAAACCTGTATCGTGAGTGAGCTGTAAGCGAGTGAACAGTAACAGCATTTTTGGTAAAAAGTACCGCTGGGATTCAGAGTAGCGAATCCCAGCGGATTTTTGTGCATAAACTGTTGAAAGCTTTATGCCGATTAATTATAGGAAAGAAGATGTGCCTGAACGCGGTTAACGACCATGTCGAGTGCGACACGGTTCTGACCACCCTCAGGGATGATGATATCAGCGTATCTCTTGCTTGGTTCTACAAATGCTTCGTGCATGGGTTTAACGGTTGTGAGATATTGGTTGATCACTGAATCAAGAGATCTGCCGCGCTCTTTGACATCTCTCTGAATCCTGCGGAGGATTCGCACATCAGCGTCAGCATCAACGAAGAGACGGATATCCATGAGTTCACGAAGCCGTTTTTCATGGAATATCAGTATTCCCTCTACGATGATGACCTTGGCAGGACGGATAGTGAGAGTCTGGTTGCTGCGATCGTGGATCGTATAGTCATATACAGGACATTCGATTGATTCTCCCTTTCTGAGAGCTTCGAGATCTCGGACTATGAGATCGGTATCAAAGGAATCCGGATGATCATAATTTAAATGGGAACGTTCTTCCATGCTGAGTTCATGATGAGATTTATAGTAATTATCATGGTACAGAACGGTAACATCACTTCCGAAGTGCTCCATTATGGTACGGGTGATGGTTGTTTTTCCGGAGCCTGTGCCGCCGGCGATTCCGATAACAATGATATCATTGATATTTTCAGCCATAGTAAAAGCCTCGTTTCTTTTTAGAATTGTTTTGGGTTTCCTATTGTATCACAACTTTGATAAAAGTATCGGCATTTATAAATTTTTTTGGAGGAAATGATGAAAAAACTTATTTCGACAGTTCTGACATTGCTCCTGGTGATCAGTCTGACAGCCTGTGCTTCAACAGGATCTGAAAATGCTACATCGGATGATGGTGATATTAGGATTGCCATGATCGCTGATTACGCGGATATAACAGATATGTCTTTTAATCAGACAACATATGAAGCGTGTAAGAAGTGGGCTGCGGAAAACGGAAAGAAATTTACATATTACCGTTCTCCCGGTGATTCCACAGCTGATCGTGTTGCGATGGTAGATAAGGCAGTGGCAGACGGTTACAACGTTATCGTTGCTCCTGGATATGCATTTGCGGGCATGGTCGTGGAAGAGTCGGATCTTTATCATGATGTTAAGTTTATCGTGCTCGATCTTTCTGCAGGAGATCTGTTGTCGGATGCTTTGGGAGATAAGTATGACTATAATCCGGATAATTGGGATGTAAAGGATTATTATCACGCGGATAATGTTTATTGTGCGATCTACGCAGAAGAAGTTGACGGATATATGGCCGGTCAGTACGCGGTTAAGAGTGGTCACAAAAAGATAGGTTATCTCGGAGGTATGGCAGTACCTGCTGTTATGCGTTTCGGTTACGGCTTTGTACAGGGGGCAGATGATGCGGCAGCTGAACTGGGGATTACTGATGTAGAAGTCAATTACGCATACGGAAATCAGTTTAGCGGAGATGCTGATATCACTGCGGCTATGGATACCTGGTATCACAATGGTACAGAAGTTGTTTTTGCATGCGGCGGAAGTATCTATACATCTGTTGCCGAGGCGGCAGCTAAAGTTGGCGGAAAGGTTATCGGAGTAGATGTTGATCAGAAAGCAACTATCGATGGCACATATGGTGAAGGTATGACAGTTACTTCAGCAATGAAGGGGCTTTCTGCAACGATCAATACGCTGCTTGATGCTATTAATGAAAACAGGTTTGATGAATATGGCGGAAAGATCGAGACCCTGGGACTTGTATCCGAAGATCCTGAAAAAAATTATGTGCAGCTTCCGCTTGAATCAACACAGTGGACAGAAAGTTTTACAGAAGATGATTATCGTACACTTGTTTCAGAAATACTGAATGGAAAGATCCAGATATCAAATGATGTTTCTGCAGATGAACCACCTGCAAAAAATGTAGTCGTAAATTATCAGGGAAATTTAAAGTAAAAAGAGAGGACATAGACATAATGGGTGAGACACCATATGCAATAGAAATGCTTGGTATTACCAAGAGGTTTTCTGGTATTACAGCGAATGACAATATCACACTGCAGCTTAAAAAAGGTGAGATCCATGCGCTTCTCGGGGAAAATGGAGCAGGAAAATCAACTTTGATGAGCATTCTTTTTGGTCTTTATCAGCCGGATGAAGGAATCATCAAAAAGGATGGCAAAGAAGTACAGGTTACAGATCCGAATGCTGCAGATCGCCTGGGGATCGGCATGGTTCATCAGCATTTTCAGCTCGTGGAATGTTTTACCGTACTGGAAAATATCGTGCTGGGTGTAGAGACAACGAAGCATGGATTCCTGCAGCAGAAAGAAGCAAGAAAGAAGATCATGGAGTTGTCCGACAGGTACGGTCTCATGATCGATCCTGACGCAAAAATCTCTGATATAACAGTCGGTATGCAGCAGAGAACAGAAATATTAAAGATGTTGTATCGTGATAGTGATGTACTGATCTTTGATGAGCCGACTGCTGTTCTCACGCCGCAGGAAATTGAGGAACTCATGAAGATACTCAAGAATCTTGCAGCAGAAGGAAAATCTATTCTTTTTATTTCGCATAAGCTTAATGAGATAATGGAAGTCGCAGACAGATGCTCTGTGATCCGTCGTGGTAAATATATCGGAACAGTTGATATCGATGAAACAACACCGGAAGAACTTTCCAGAATGATGTGCGGACATGATGTAAAGCTCAGCGTTGATAAGAAGCCATCAAATACGGGAGAGGTTATCCTGGATGTATCGGGACTTTCTGTACATGGAAAGAAAAAAGGCAGGGAAAAAGTTCGTAATGTTTCCTTTAAGGTTCGTGCGGGTGAGATCGTCTGTATCGCAGGAATTGACGGAAACGGGCAGACAGAGCTGGTACATGGTCTCACAGGCCTGTCTCCTGTGTCCGGCGGAAAGATTTCTCTTTGTGGAGAGGATATAACTCATGCATCAGTGAGAAAGCGTTCGGAAAAGATGTCGCATATCCCTGAGGATCGTCATAAGCATGGACTCGTACTTGATTATAGTTTGGAGTACAACATGGTCCTTCAGAGATACTTTGAGCCGCAATTTGTTTCAGGCGCAGGATTTCTGAAGAAGAAAGTTATCCGTGAATATGCGGAGAGACTCATTAATACATATGATGTGCGGAGTGGAGAAGGCGCTCAGACAACGGTTCGGAGCATGTCAGGCGGTAATCAGCAGAAAGCGATCATCGCAAGAGAAATCGACCGTGGACCGAAGCTGCTCGTCGCAGTACAGCCCACAAGAGGTCTTGATGTAGGCGCGATAGAAAATATCCATAAGCAGCTCGTCGCAGAGAGGGACAGAGGAGCGGCAGTATTGCTGGTATCACTGGAACTCGAGGAAGTAATGAATCTTTCGGACAGGATCCTTGTTATGTATGAGGGAGAAATTGTTGGAGAATTTGATCCAAAGAAAACAGATAATGAAGAACTTGGTATGTATATGTCAGGAGCAAAACGAAATACAGTGGAGGCAGACAGATGAAAGAAAATAAAAGTATGCTGAAAAATGAAGGCTTTCAGTCTGTATTTGCTGCGTTGGTATGCATTGTCGCAGGTCTTCTCATTGGATATATTGTGCTTGCAATCATTAATCCGGCAGAAGCTACAGAAGCTATGCTCGATATAATCCGTAATTTTGCAAATTATCCGAGAGCGTCGGCAAAGATGAAGTATCTCGGAAATACGCTTGTTAAGGTGGCACCGCTCCTTATGTGTGCATTATCCGTTAATTTTTGCTACAAGACAGGTCTTTTCAATATCGGTGCTGCAGGACAGTATGTTGTCGGTGCTGCGGCGTCTCTATACGGAGCACTTGCCTGGCATATGCCGTGGTATGTATGCATATTGATGGCTATGGCAGCGGGAATGATATGGGGATCACTTGTAGGTCTCTTAAAGGCGTATGGTAATGTTAATGAAGTAATTTCCGGTATCATGCTTAACTGGATAGCGCTTTACTTAACAAATATGCTGCTTGGAACGGTATCAGAGGCTGCTACACCGTATACAACGCAGATAAAGTCAGTTAATACAGATGCACTTATACCGGATCTTGGAATGAGGAGCCTTTTCATAAATAGATATGTAACGCTGGCTATTCCATTTTCTGTGATCATAGCTATTGCAGTCTGGGTCGTGCTCACAAAGACAAAATTTGGTTATGAGCTTTGTGCGACCGGATTTAACAAAAATGCAGCAAAGTATTCTGGAATGAATGAAAAACGTAACGTTATTATGTCTCTGATGATCGGGGGAGCCTTGGCTGCTGTTGGAGCGTCTTTTCTTTATCTTTCCGGATATGAGCAGTGGCAGACTACTCAGAGTGCAGTTCCTGCAATGGGATTTAATGGTATTGCGGCAACTTTTCTCGGGGGTCTGAATCCGATCGGAACAATATTTGCGTCATATTTTATTCAGCACATAACATCAGGAGGCGCTTATCTGGACACAAATATTTATCCGTCCCAGATAGCAGATCTTATTACAGCGATCATCATATATCTCTGTGGATTTGTCCTCTTCTTTAAGCATCTTATGAATACTAAAAGGGCATCAAAGGGAGGTAAGAATTAATGGTACTTCTGATACAATATACGCTTATTTTTGCAGCAGTTCTGACATTGGTTGCGCTCGGAGGCTGTTTTTCCGAGCATTCAGGTGTGATAAATCTGGGACTCGAGGGTGTGATGGTCATGGGAGCCCTTGGAGGTGCCCTGACACTTAAATACATGAATGGAAGTCCTGCACCGGTTATTGTCATTGCAGTTCTTTTGGTTTCAGCTGTCTGCGGACTTGTGTATACGGTTCTCCTGGGAACAGCATGTATTAACTTAAAGGCAGATCAGACACTTGTAGGAACAGCTTTGAATATCCTTGCCACAGCTCTTGCTTCAATAATCGCGCGAGCTGTTAATTCTACAGAGAATGCAGATAATGTGTCTACGATCATAAAGTATAATGCAGGAAGAAAGGCTTTTATTTTACGATTTGGCCATTTTGAATTTAACTGGTGCATGCTTGTAGCGGTAATAGCACTTGTAATTGCTTATGTTGTTCTTTACCGTACAAAGTTTGGAGTTCATTTAAGAGCCTGTGGTGAGAATCCTCAGGCTGCTGATTCGGTTGGAATAAATGTTTTTCGCAATCGTTGGGCCGGAGTTCTTATATCCGGAATCCTTGGCGGTATAGGCGGTATCGTTTATATCATGGCAGGTGTCTCTGAGTGGAAATTTGAGACAGGTGTTGCGGGATTCGGCTTTTTAGCTCTGGCAGTTATGATCTTTGGTGCCTGGAAACCTGTAAATATTGGTTTGGCAGCTCTTCTTTTTGGATTTTTCAGAGCTCTTTCCAATGTATACAGCGGCTTTGACTGGATGGCATCACTTCATATCCCGGGAACGGTCTATAATATGTTGCCATATGTTATTTCTCTGCTGGTACTTGCGTTTACATCAAAGAATTCTGCAGCACCTAAGGCAGAGGGAATTCCGTATGACAAAGGGCGCAGGTAATTACTCACAGGAACTCGCAGAGGGGAACAGGCGACGTTATGTATGAGATAAATCTGGTTGAAATATATATTTCTAATCTCATGGGTTTTTTACTGATGGTAGGTGTCTATCTTGGTAATGCCTGGAAGATGAAAAAGAAAAACAGTGAGGACAGGGTCCTGCTGAGAATGATCCTGACAGTTATGATCTCATGCGTTATCGATCCGATTGCGTATACGGTCAATGGTATGCAGGGAGGCATCTATTGGTGGCTTAACTATGTTTGTAATTTTTGGTCGTATATTGCGGATCTGATAATCGGTCCGGCATGGATAGCCATGATCAAGATGCATGTAAGCGGAACGGATGACAAATTTCATCGTAACTTAGTCATGGTCTCGTCAACAGTAGGTTGTTTAGCGCTCCTTATAAACTTTATCTATCCATTGATCTTCTGGGTGAATGAAAATAATATCTATTGTCGTGGTCCGCTTTTCTGGCTGTTTCCCGCAGTGGGGGCGATGTATATCATTGACGGTATTGTCGTTTACCTGATAGGAAGAGCGAGAGGAAGCATACTCAGATTTTTCCCGGTTATGCAGTTTTTCCTGCCGGTCGTGATCGGGCTTGTGATACAGATCATGTTTGTCGGTATCACGATGATATGGCCGGGGCTGGCGATAGGCATGACTACTATGATAATATCGCTTCAGAATGAGAATATATTTAAGGATCGTCTTACAGGTCTTATGAACAGATTTTATCTTGATAAGATAGAGGGCGAGCTGAAACAGCAACAGGCTTTTGGTCTTATGATGCTGGATATGAATGATTTTAAGAGTATAAATGATCTTTTCGGTCATTCAGAGGGAGACCAGGCATTAATAGAGATGGCTGCTATCCTTCGCAAGACAGTGTGGGTTCATGGAACTGTGATCCGATATGCCGGTGATGAATTTGTGATACTTCTCTATGCAGACAGGGAAGAATTCATGGAGTCCTTCAAGAATCTTATTAATCAGAATATTGAAGAATACAATAATAGAAGTGGAAAAGGATACAGGCTTTCGGTATCTGCGGGTTATGGTATTTTTAATCTGGAAAAGAATACAATGGATGATATCATGAAGCTTGTGGATCAGCGTATGTATGAGGATAAGCGGCGATATTATGAAGAAAATCCGCAGAGAGAACGGCGGCATGCCGTAAAGAATGAGGAAAGTACATAAATTTGTTGATGAAATAATGAGGACTGTTATGTGTGGAAAACGCATAACAGTCTTTTTTACTTATGGTATGATAGTAGAGTTGATTTGTGAGGATTAAGTATTTGGTTTATAGGAGCAGTATGGAGAATTTTAAGAACAAAACATTTCTGGACAGCATAATCTGTGCTGTACGTGGCATGATCAATGCATTCAAGACAGAGAAAAATTTTAAGTATTATTTTTTGATCGCGATTTTTTTTCTTATCGTAAACATTGAACTGGGTGTTAAGAGCTGGTTGTACATCGCATATGTGATACCGGCAGCGGGGGTGTTTTCCGCAGAGCTTATAAATACTGCGGTAGAACATCTCTGTAATTATGTGTCCACAGAAATCCATCCGGAGCTGGGAATAGTCAAGGACATAGCGGCGGCTACAGTTTTATTTTGGGGCTTTGGATACTTTGCAGTGGAGATAATGATCATACTCCAGACTGTGAACTGAGGAGCTGACTATGATCGTGGGTATGTATATTACAATGATGCCGGTGATACTTGCCGGCATTTTTAATATGATATTTGTGAAGACCGGGTTTTATAAAAAGCATAGAACTCCAATGGATGGTGGACATGTATATAGGGATGGAAAAAGGATCTTTGGTGATAATAAAACCTGGATCGGTTTTTTCAGTATGATCCTGATAAGTATGATAATGACTATCCTATGGGGATATTTATGTACATGTTTTTCTTTCGGAAATCTTAATGAATTATATAGAATTTATGATAACACTGTACTGTATAATGCAGGAGTTGGATTTTATTTCGGTTTTTCATATATGCTTTTTGAACTGCCTAACAGCTTTATAAAAAGGAGACTCAGCATTACTCCCGGGAAGACAGAGAACAGGTTGTTTTTCGTGATAGATCAGATTGACAGCCTTATCGGTGTCATGCTGATACTTTTTACAGTAAGCAGAATATCTGTGTGGAAGTATCTGTTCTATATATTTCTGGGTGGGTTTACGCATATATCCGTGAATTTTATCCTTTATAAAACGAAGATCAGGAGAAATTTATGAGAGATAAGGTAATAGGCGTTTATAACAGGTCAGTAATATTGACGTATGTGGGCATATTATCGTCATTTACAGGAATTGGTTTCTTAATATACAGAGCAGATATACGTCACGCAGTTTTGTGTCTGATATTATCCGGTATATGTGATCTCTTTGACGGAGTGATAGCGAGAAGATGCAAGAGGACAGAAGAGGAGAAGCAGTTTGGAATCCAGATCGATACTTTGGCTGATGTGATATCTTTTTTGATGCTTCCTGCGGTATTGTTGCAGTATCTTACTCACACAGGTGTTATTTCTATGGTCATAGCTGCGTTTTATATTCTTTGCGGCGTATCAAGGCTTGGATGGTTTAACATTACTACGGAGAAAAATCAGGGATTTTTTCAGGGGCTGCCTGTAACATATACAGCGCTCATAGTGCCTGTGTATTACATTCTGACATTGTTTATAAATGGGTTTAGCTTTGAATATGTGTCGTGTGCAGTTTACATGGGTTTAGCGATTTTTTATGTACTGAATATCCGTATTCCAAAGCCACGCGGAGTATGGTATGTGATATTTCCGTTGATCGCTGTAGTTAGCATAGTCGTTTTAATTGTGAGATAACATATGATACAGATTTATGACAGGCAAACAAAAGAAATAGTTACAGAAGAGGAATATGGAAAGGGAGCGCTGCAGTTTCTTTATCACACGGTTCCGGGGCGGATATTATTAAAACTATTTATAGCGCAGCCGGCATTCAGTAGAAAGAGAGCAGAGTACTATAGATCATCGAAGTCTGTACGGGATATCGCACCGTTTATCAAAAAGTACCATGTTGATATGACCGGTTACAGGATGGAGAATTTCAGATCATTTAATGATTTCTTTACCAGAAAGAGAAAAGTGACTGGTAGTTTAAAGGCTGGAGAATTGGTTGCACCGGCAGATAGTAAACTTGCCGTATATGAGATAACAGATGAACTGAAACTTAAAATCAAGAATACGGTTTATTCAGTGGAAGATATCCTGTGTGACAAGATACTGGCAGAGAAGTATCACGGTGGTGTGTGTCTCGTGTTTCGGTTAAGTGTCGATGACTACCATAGGTTTCACTTTATAGATGACGGCAGGATTCGCAGATACTACAAGATTCCCGGAGTACTTCATACAGTTAGAAGTATCTCCGAACGATATCATGTGTTTTCTGCAAATGCACGGGAAGTTACGGTTATGGACACAGCGCATTTTGGAGAAGTTACGGAAGTTGATGTGGGAGCATTGCTTGTTGGGAAGATCCATAATCGAAAAACAGTTTTTTTTAATAAACTCATGGAAAAGGGCTACTTTGAATACGGTGGTTCCACGGTTGTGTTGCTCATGGAGAATGGCGTAAGGATAGATAGTGATATCTGTGAGATGAGCCGCAGAGGGATCGAGTGTAAGGTAAGGATTGGAGAGAAAATAGGGGGAATATAGGAATGGTTGCTGCAATAAAAAGACTAAACATTTATCAGAAAGAGATGTATCCGGTGCTTCCGAGACTGGTACTTGGATATATCGTGGCAGCGGAGATATACTTTATTATTTTATTAAATCATGGGGTTACGCATTTTAGTCTCGGTATTCAGGAACTGATCGCAGGATTCACTATTTTCAGTTTTCTTTTCTGGCTCAGAATAGCAGATGACTTTAAGGATTATGAGCTTGACTGCAGACTTTTCAATACGAGACCGCTTCCGTCGGGGCGTGTTCAAAAAAAGGATCTTGCTGTTTTTATCGGCGCACTTATTGCTTTTACAGTAGCGATCAATTTTTTGTTTATGCCGAATTTTATCTTTTGCTTTATACTTTATACTTATGGTTCTTTGATGGCAGTGTGGTTCTTCCAGAAGCATAAGATAGCAAAGTCACTGCCATTGGCACTTGTGACACATAACCCTGTGCAGATATTGATGAATATATATATCATTTCTTTCACAGTAATAAAGTACCATATTACTGCTTTTGACTTAACAAATGTGCTCGCATGCTTTACACTATATTTTCCTGCACTTATTTGGGAAGTATCCCGAAAAATCCGTGCACCGCAGGAAGAAACCGAGTATGTGACCTATTCAAAACTTTTCGGATATAAAAAAGCAGTTGATTTTGTATTTATCGTGACATGGGTTGATATAATTACAAATTTTATCCTGGTGTGGAATTTGAATAAACTTTCAGTTGTGGTATTATTTTTGCTTGTTTGCTGGATGAGCTGGAAATTTATTGAGTATAAGAAGGATCCGCTTAAATACAGGATAGTTACAAAGGTCGAGAGATATACTTATTTACAGGAAAGTACAATGATACTGACTGTCGTGCTGTTTTTGATGTTCGGAAAGATACTTTGAGTTCGGAAAGATACTTTGAGGTGAGATGAGTGAAAGCAGAAAATCTGCGTGTTCTCAAGGAGAACGGACTAAAGGTGCCGGAATTTATAGTAACAGATGATCCGTCAGACAGACGGCTTTCAGAGCTGCATGATGGAAGATATGCCGTGAGATCTTCATCCGAACTTGAGGATAGTGACAGCAAGTCATATGCAGGACAGTTCCTTACGGAATTAAATGTAGATAAAATTAATCTATCCGTTTCGATAAAAAAGGTTCTGAAAAGCGGAAAAAAGTACGGTGGAAAGATGAAGGTCATAGTGCAGGAAATGGTGGACTCAGACTATTCCGGAGTACTATTTACTGCTAACCCTATGGGAATCCTTAATGAAACTGTGATCGTTGTAGGTAAGGGGCTTGGAGAGAATATAGTTGAAGACAGAACAGAGACGACGGCTTATTACTACAATCTTGATGATGATCTTTATTACTATGAACAGCAGGCAGATGCGGTTCTTATTAGCAATGAGATCATACAAAAGCTCATAGAAAACGGTAAAATGATCCGTGATATTTTTAAGAAAGACATGGATATAGAATTTTCCGTTAAGGATGGGATTGTATATATCCTCCAGGCAAGACCGATCACTACACTTAAGTATGATCGAAAGATCATTCTCGATAACAGTAATATCGTTGAGAGCTATCCCGGTATCTCCCTGCCGCTTACGCAGAGCTTTGTAAAGGAGATATACCGCGATATATTCAGAGCCCTGGTACAGAGGATCACGGGAAATGAACGGCTTGTTAAAAAAATGGAACCGGTCTTTAGAGACATGGTCATGGAAGCGAACGGCCGGATATACTATAACATCACGAACTGGTACAACGTCCTGAACCTGCTTCCGTTTTCAGGAAAGATAATACCTGTCTGGCAGGAAATGCTGGGGGTAAATAATAAAGACATCGCGCTGGATTTTCGTGCAGGAATATTTGAAAAATCATGTATGCTTTTGACGCTTGTCCATTATCTGAGAGTGACACCGAAGGAAATGGAAAAGCTGAATAATAGATTTACGGAGCTCTATCCTGAGTATATACGGCGGATAAAGACGGCTAAGAGTATAAGTCAGCTGTTGAGTGTATATGCTGATATAGAAGAGGAACTTATACCGCTCTGGGATATCACGCTTATCAATGATATGTACGCTTTTTTGCATACGTACATGGCAAAAAAACGTCATCCAAAGGAAATATCAAATATACAGGATCTGGAGAGCATGAGGCCGGTACGTGCGCTGAATGATCTGATAGGTATAGCAAAGGAACATGGATTTGACTCGAGAGAGTACAGAGAGAAACGAGAACATTATATCTACAAATTTGGTGACCGCTGTCTTGAGGAACTGAAGCTTGAAACAAAGACATACCGAACAGATCCGGAACTACTCGATGAGTATATCAAAAGCAGGCTGAACGGTTATGCAGAGCAGGCTTTTAGAGGAAAAGAAACGCATGACAAGTCGTTCTTTGTACGAAGAGCAAAAATTGGAATAGCAAACAGAGAAAGATCCAGAATGAATCGTACGAGGATATTTGGTATCGTTCGTTATATTTCGCTTGAAATCGGAAAGCGACTGGCAGAAAATGGGATGATTTCTGATGAACGGGATGTATTTTATCTGACTATTGACGAACTTTGGTCCCTGAGGGACGGAGGTTGTGGTCTATTTTCGACAGAAAAGAAAATACAGGAAATGATAGCTGAACGAAAAGAACGGTATACGGCGTTTTCTGATATTCCGTCCTATAGCAGGCTGGTATATGCTGATCGAATAGTTGATAAAGCTATTTGTAAGATCCGGACGGAAATCTGCGGTGATAATTCTGTACTGACCGGAATTCCTTCTTCACCCGGAAAGGTAACAGGAGAAGTACTCGTGATCGATAAGGCGGATCATACGATCGATACTAGAGATAAGATACTAGTGACGAAGATGACGGATCCCGGCTGGGTATTTCTCATACGGCAGTCTGTCGGTATCATTGCTGAAAAAGGTTCTATGCTGAGCCACACGGCTATCATAACGAGAGAATTAAAGAAGCCTTCGGTCGTAAACGTAAAAGATGTAACAAAAATTCTGAAAACGGGAGACAGGGTAGAACTGGATGCTGACAGAGGCACGGTCACTATTCTTTGATGTGCATTAAAATGTACTATAAGTGTTTAAGTGGAAATGACCCGCATATTTGCAAAGAGTTTTTGAATTTTCCTAAAAAACTGTATAATGGGAAAATGTGTCCGCAGGACATAGGTATGGAGAAAAAACTGTTGAGCGGTTGTCATCCGTTAAGCGGAGATTTTGAGATAGTCCCTTTACTTGTAAAAGATGAAAAAGGCAAGACTGCTGCAAGGGGGATGCTTACGTTTTATGCCGGAGAAGCTGAGGCGTATCTTGGATTCTTTGATTCGATTAACGATATCGAAGCGTGCAGGACTTTGATAAAGGCAGCGGAAAAATTAGCATCTTCCGGAGGAAAGACGAGTCTTGTCGGTCCGATCGACGCCTCTATTTGGATAGGGTACAGATTTAAGACGGATCATTTTGATGTTCCCTATAGCTGTGAACCATGGAATATGGATTATTATCCGTGCCTTTGGGAGCAGTGTGGTTTTGAAGTATGGAAACGTTATTATTCTTTTAGAATGAAAAGGATAACAGAAGAGGCAGGGCATCCGAAGTATGAGTCGAGGGTCAAAAAATTTCTAAGTGAAGGATATGAATATAAAAATCTCGATATGAAGAGATTTGATAAAGTCTTTCGGGAAATATATGATTTATTGATAGAACTATACTCAACATTTCCCGGATACAAACGGATTGATTATGAGGCATTTTACAGCCTTTTCAGTAATCTTAGATTGATATTGGCACCGGAGGATGTGATCCTTGTGTACAAGGATAATGCTCTTGCAGCTTTTTCAATTTGTATCCCGAATTTTTATGAAAACCTTTTCGGGAAAATGACTTTCCTAAAGATGATGCGGGTTTTACGCCTAAGGAAGCATCCTGAGGAATTGATCGCTTTGTATATGGGAGTGCATCCGGATCATTTGGGACTTGGCAGTGTGATGGCAGAACTTTTAAGAAAACAGATGTATAAAAGTGGCTGTATACCAATAAAGGCACTCATTCAGGAAAATAAAGTGACCGGTGCGTATTATAATGATCTTTTGGATGAAAAGTTGGAGTATGTATTGCTTCGAAAAACTCTAAGGTAATTCTTTTTTTGCCGATATAGACAATGGATGTGGTTCGGCTTATGGGAAAACAGTGGGATTATACAGGGGTACAAATTTTTCTAAATAAGGAGCAAGCTGATGAAAGAATGGACAAGAGAAGAGAGATATAGAACACTGGAGTCACCTGATGACGTCCGGGAGATGTACAACAGCCGCATAAAAGAATCTGTGTACAGGCAGTCCTATCATATTCAGCCTGTAACGGGACTTCTGAATGACCCGAATGGATTCCTTCACTATAACGGCGAATGGCATCTTTTTTATCAGTGGTTTCCGTTGGGACCGGTGCATGGACTGAAGCACTGGTATCATGTGTCATCAAAGGATCTGGTAACATGGAATAACAGAGGTCTGGCAGTTGCACCTGACCGTTGGTATGACAATAAGGGCGCTTATTCCGGATCTGCACTTTTGACAGACGGAAAACTGTATCTTTACTATACAGGAAATCACAGAAATGATAATTGGGAGAGAATCCCATACACCTGCCTTGCAGAACTTTTTGAAGGCAGCTGGCGTATCAAGAAGTGGGATGAACCGCTTTTTGGACCGGCAGAGGGCTATACAGAGCATCAGAGAGATCCGAAGATCATAAAGCTCAAGGAAAACCGATATGTTATAGTGCTTGGTGCACAGAACGATGCCAAGCAGGGACGTGCGATAGTTTATGAGTCAGATAATCCTACGAGTAACTGGCATTTCAAGGGCGAGATAAATGTGCCGGGGTTCATGGACTTTGGAGATATGTGGGAGTGTCCGTCTGTACAGCATATCAGTGGATATGATGTATTGATGTTCTGCCCGCAGCATATCACACTTAAGTATAGAGGTCAGTCTCAGAATCACAATGGCTATCTGATCGGTTCTATGGATTGGGACAACCTTGTATTCCAACCGATAGGCCAGTTCCATGAGCTGGATTTTGGATTTGATTCATATGCGGCTGAGTGCGCTGCAAGAAAACGTACATGGGCTGAGACAAATATGATCGCATGGATGGGAATTCCTGATGCGGCGTATCCTACTGATGATGAAGGATGGAGCGGGTGCATGACTCTTCCGAGAACTTTGAGAGTCCGTAACCGTCGACTCATTCAGGAACCTCTTCAGGAGCTTACACAGCTTCGTATCGATGAAGCTGATCCGGCAATGGGATTCCTGCCGGATGCTTGTGAGATGAACGTCTTTAATCAGGAAGAGGATCTGGACATAGCACTATTTACAAAGAAGAATCATACGGGTGGAATCAAGATTTATTTCAACAGTAAATCAAGGATCCTCACAGTTGACCGTTCGGGAATGGACAGGCTCTTCAATACTGATGACGGAAATATCAGAACGAGAAAACTTGAAAATCCGCTGGATCACCTGCGTATCTACATAGATCACAGCTCAGTTGAGATCTTTGTGAATAACGGAGATGCGGTATTTACATCAAGAGTATTCCCGCATTATACGGAGCACCACTTTGAGATTAATACAAAGGCAGAGGTTCATATATGGAACCTGAGACCAGCAGTGGTTGATAACTTTATTATTTAAAATATGTAAAGCCGGACAGGATTCAAAACTGTCCGGCTTTTGACATTTATTTATTTTTTGAAAGAGCTTTTACAAAAAAGCCAAATACATTTCTTACAAGCGGACCGGCGAAGAAGATCTGCCAGCAGAGTGCCATGGGGAAGTTCATTGCAGTTGTCTGAAACCAGACTGCGACAAATTCACTGCCGGCATTCTTAAATAACAGAGTAGCTGCGAGACTCATAAGTGGGCACATGAGGCATACAGACATTGCGGAGATTGAAAGAATGAGCATTATCGCAGGATCTTTGCCGGGAGTTACAAATCTGAATGCAAGTATCTGAGCGAGTTTACCTACAAACAAAAGTTCTAATACGACAGCTATCGGCCACATGATCAGCATTTCCTTAAATGCTCCGAGGAATACAAAATTTTGCATTCCACCGACATTCAATGAAATATTGTAGCAGATCATTGCATAAACCATGACAAATGCCATGAAGAGAGTAAAAATAACATCCTGAAACTTATTCTGTGGTAACACGTGAGGTTCTCCTTTCATTAAACGGGGAAGACTTCAGCGTGTTGTTCGTTATCACTTTCTTAAGTGTGCGTTTCCAATGAGACCGGCTTCATATCTTCTTTTTTCAACAGCTAGTGATTATAGCAGAAATAATTTTTTTGTGTAATAGCAATTTTCGATTTTCTTTTTGAGTAGTGTTTATTATAAGAAAATATACCTTCATCATGGAAAGAAAGAATTAGATTTGTGTTGTATAATGGTTTAGATCAAGGAGGTAAACAATGTCAAACATAGATGAATTTTTTGAGAGAGTCATAACCGTAAAGCTTTCAGAGAACAGAGAAAGTATTGATATTCTCGATCAGACGCTTCTGCCTGGGACAATTAAGAGAATTAATCTTCATACAAAGGAAGAAGTATGGGACGCAATAAAGAAGCTCAAGGTCAGAGGGGCTCCGGCTATTGGTGTAAGCGCAGCATACGGTATCGCGGTGCTTGCAAATAAATTTGCAACAGATGATTATGACGAATTTTATAAAGAATTTAAGGAGTTAAAGGACTATCTTGCATCTTCCCGACCGACTGCAGTAAATCTTTTCTGGGCATTGAACAGAATGGATGACAAGGTGAAGGAATTAAAGGGTGAGTCTGTAAGCAAGATCAAGGAATTTCTTTTTGAGGAAGCTCAAAAGATCCGTGACGAGGATGTGGCAATAAGCCGTAATATCGGTGAGCTCGGTTTCGGACTCCTGAAAGAACTTAAGAAAGACGGCAAGGAGATCGGTATCCTCACACACTGTAATGCAGGAACGATCGCCACAGCAAAGTATGGAACTGCGACAGCTCCTATGTATACCGCGCTTGAGCATGGTTGGAAGGGCACCGACATGCACGTTTACTGCGATGAGACCAGACCTCTCCTTCAGGGCGCGCGTCTTACAGCATTTGAGCTTCATAATGCAGGCATAAAGACCACACTCCAGTGTGACAACATGGCTTCGATGCTTATGAAGCAGGGCAAGATAGACATTATATTTGTAGGATGCGACAGAGTTGCAAAAAATGGTGACTCTGCAAATAAGATCGGAACGTCCGGACTTGCGATCCTCGCAAAGCATTATGGAATCCCGTTCTATATCTGTGCACCTTCTTCAACTATCGATCTGAAGACAGCTACCGGAAATGACATTCCGATCGAGATGAGAGATCCTGAGGAAGTTACCACTATGTGGTACAAGGAAAGAATGGCACCGGAAGGAATAGATGCTTTTAATCCTGCATTTGACTTTGCAGAGCATGAGCTCATCACCGGTATCATTACCGAAAAGGGTATAGCGAAAGCTCCATTTGACAAGGCTTTTGAGGAATTTGGTATCGAATAATCTCATCGGTAGTCATTCGGCTTAAATGATGTACGTGTTGCTCTTTATTTTGTTCATACCAATGGATGATTTCAGAGGCATATTATGTTATTATAAGTCGTCGTAAAAAACGAAGACCAATAATACTGATGATTATCGAGGAAGGAATTTTGGGAATGACAGATACAGGAAATATCCGTAAGGGTTTCAGCAATGAGAAATATACAGAGCTTCAGTCAAAGAAGATCCGTGAGAGGATCGACCAGTTTGGCGGAAAACTATATCTTGAGTTTGGTGGAAAGCTTTTTGATGATTTTCATGCATCACGTGTACTTCCGGGTTTCAAGCCCGATTCTAAGATCACGATGCTGAAGCATCTCGCAGACAAGACAGAGATCGTGATAGCTATTAAGGCAGGAGACATAGAGAAAAATAAGGTTAGAGGGGATATTGGAATAACTTATGATATGGATCTCCTTCGTCTTATTGATGCGTTTACAAATAACGGCCTGTTTGTTGGCAGCGTTGTTCTTACCCAGTTTGCGGATCAGCCGGCTGCAGTTGCTTATGAGAAAAAACTTAAGGCATTGGGACTGAAGGTGTTCCGTCATTATATTATTCAGGGTTATCCTTCTAATATTCCTTTTATTGTTAGTGACGAGGGATTTGGAAAAAATGACTATATCGAAACGACCCGTCCGTTGGTAGTCGTTACGGCTCCCGGACCCGGAAGCGGAAAGATGGCTACATGCCTTTCACAGCTTTATCATGAGGCAAAGCGCGGCATAAAGGCCGGATATGCGAAGTTCGAGACATTCCCTATCTGGAGCATCCCTCTTAATCATCCTGTAAATCTTGCTTATGAGGCTGCTACAGCGGATCTTAATGACGTTAATATGATCGATCCGTTCCATTTGGAGGCTTATAATGAGAAAGCTGTTAACTATAACAGAGATGTAGAGGTTTTCCCTGTTCTTAAGGCTATGTTTGAGAAGATCCAGGGTACTTCTCCTTATCAGTCTCCTACAGATATGGGCGTTAATATGGCTGGTTTTGCCATTATTGATGATGATGCTTGCTGCAAGGCTGCTAATCAGGAGATCATCCGCCGTTATTATGAGGCTCTTTGCCAGAGGAGACGCGGCGAAGCAGGAGATATGCCGGTTAATAAGCTGGAACTTCTTATGGACAAGGCAGGTATCTCTGTAGCTGACAGACCGGTTGTTGCAGCGGCAAATGTGAGAGATGAACAGACCGGAAGTCCGGCAGCGGCTATGGAAATGCCGGATGGCACAGTTCTTACAGGAAAGACTTCTTCCATGCTCGGAGCATCTTCTGCACTTATTCTGAATGCTCTGAAGTATTTTGCAGGTATCGAGAATGATGTAAAGCTGATTTCTCCTGAGGTGCTGACACCTATTATGAATCTCAAGGTTAATTATCTTGGAGACCATAATCCGCTCCTGCACTTAAATGAGCTTCTGATCGCACTTTCGATGGAAGCTATCAGCAACGAAGCAGCTAAGAAAGCTTATGCATGTCTTCCTAAGCTTGCAGGACTTGAGGCTCATTCTTCTGTAATACTTTCATCTGTTGATGTGAGAGTGTTTAAGCAGCTGGGAATAAATCTTACCTGCGAACCCAGATACGAGGGAAATAAGTTATATCATAACTAATTTTATTGATGACAGGGTCAAAAGTCTTTTTGCCCCTGTCATCATCATATATAAAGTGTTATTATAAATGTTACGCGGTTATAAAAACATTAATGGGTTCATGACTGACGAAAAAGTGGAAACCAGAGGAGGAATTAAAGTACCATGCGTAAGAAGTATTGCGAGAATGCAGTGATCCTCGCGGATCTCGCGGTCTTTGCGATTGCATTTATATGCAGTCTCCTTATCAGGTATGGAGGTGAAGCAAGGCGTGTTTTTTTTGACTATAACTATAGTCAAAATATAGGCATACTGTTTTTATATTTAATCCTTTATCTGCTGATCATATTTGCGGTCAGAGGAGTGGGATGGTATAAACTCGGACGAAATATCCCGGAGCAGATAATCTATGTTACGAGAAATCATGGGATACTTCTCATGATCATCATCCTCTTTGCATTCTTTACACAACGGGGAATGAGCTTTTCCAGAAGGTTTGTAGCATACGCATTTACAATAAGTTTCGTGCTGGATCTGGCAGCGAGGTCTATACTTAGACGTAGTTGTGAGAATGTATCACGGCATGATATGAGCGGCAGGGAAGCCGATGGGGAAAAAGTTCAGTCGGCATTTACCATAGATGAGCATGTGGTTCGGGAGCTGTATGGAGATGAGCTGCCGGAGCTTAGAGAAACAGACACAGGTGAAGAAGATGCAGTGGGCAGAGAAGATTTCGAAAATTATCGCCATGTGTTTGCCATAGGATGTAAGGGAATCCCTGCGAACTACGGCGGCTTTGAGAGCTTTATGGATAATCTCACAAAGAGCAAGATAGACTCTAAGCTCATGTATCATGTGGCAAGGATAAGCCATGACGCCATCAGATTTGAGTACAATAATTCGGTTTGTTTTGATATACCTGTACCGGACATAGGAGCAGCAAAGGCCATAATCTATGACTGCTCTGCGCTTGAATATAGCATCCGTTACTGCAGAAGACATCCGGAGATAAAAAATCCTGTGTTTTTCATAATGGCATGCAGGATCGGACCGATGATCGCATTCTATAAAAATAGAATACATAAACTGGGCGGAAAACTCTATGTGAATCCCGATGGACATGAGTGGAAGAGAGCTAAGTGGAACCGTTTCATAAAGAAATATTGGAAATTATCGGAACGTTTAATGGTAAAGCATGCGGATCTTCTTATCTGTGACAGCAAAAACATAGAAAAGTACATGCATGAGATGTATGCGGATTATAAACCGAAAACTACCTTTATCCCATATGGAAGTGATATAAGGGCATCGGTGTTGAAAGATGATGACAATGATTTCAAGCGGTGGCTGAGATACAACAGGATGAAGCCGGGTGAGTACTATCTGGTTGTAGGACGTTTTGTACCGGAAAACAACTTTGAAACAGTGATCAGGGAATTTATGAAGAGCAACACGAACCGAAAGCTTGCGATCATCACTACGGAAAATAGTAAGTTCCTTGAAGAATTGCAGAAGAAACTTGGATTTGAAAGTGATAAGCGTATCCGGTTTACCGGAACGGTATATAACGAAGAACTTTTGAAAAAAATAAGAGAGAACGCTTTTGCATATATACACGGTCATGAGGTTGGTGGTACAAATCCGAGTCTCCTGGAGGCACTCAGCAGTACAAAGCTGAATCTCTTAAATGATGTTAGCTTTAATACAGAAGTCGGAGCAGATGCGGCACTTTATTGGAATAAAAGTGATAAGAGCTTGCATGATCTTATTGAGTACGTGGAGAAACTCGATGAAAATGAAATCGAGAAATTCGGAATCAAAGCAAAGCGCAGGATAGAGGATGAGTATCTGTGGAAAGAAATCTGCGAAAGCTATGAACGAGTTTTTATCTTGTAGTAAAGGATCAAAAACACTAAAGTATTTTGCATACATGACGATATAATAAGCAAATAAGTTGGGAACAACTGCATATAGCCAAGGTAGGCATCTGTTCTGAGAGGAAAGCGCTCCGGGGCAGGTGTTTTCCATTTTAAATAAAAGTTATCACTGATGATAGAATCACCCGAATTTTCAAATCGCTTTGCATATATTACTATGATGACATGAGCAAAAGATAAAAGTTGTTATTGGAGCGAGCTGCAAGCGAGTGAACAGTAACGAGAAATTGTCAGAGAAAAGGCATTTGAAATAAGGAGTGAGATATATGGGATATGCAGTTGATACACGATGTATACACGGGAAAGGACATAAAACGGTAGATGGAAATAATGCTATCAGTTTTCCAATTTATCAGACTGCGTCTTTCTCGCATCTGACACCCGGACACAACCCGAATGGATTTGATTATTCCAGAGAATCAAATCCGACAAGAGCTTATCTTGAGGAAACGATAAGCTCACTTGAACATGCATATGATTCAATAGCTTTTGCATCCGGAATGGCTGCGATAGCAACAGCTTTTGAATTCTTTAAGTCTGGAGATCATATCATTCTTGGAGAAGATCTTTATGGCGGTGTTGTCCGTCTCATTTCTCAGATAAGCACGAAAAACGGATATGAAACGGATTACGTGGAAACTTCCGATCTCGATGCCTTAAGAACTGCAATAAAGCCAAATACAAAGGCAATCTATTTTGAAACTCCTACAAATCCCATGATGCACGTGACGGATATAAAAGCTGTTGCGGAAATTGCTCATTCAGTGGGTGCGCTTGTTATTGTTGATAATACTTTTATGACGCCATATTTTCAGAATCCTATATTGGAAGGCGCAGATATAGTAATTCAATCAGGAACAAAATATCTTTGTGGACATAATGATACGGTGTGTGGATTCTTAAGCAGTGCAAATGAAGAACTGGCAGAAAGATTCAGGCTTCTTTCAAAAACAACAGGCGCAACACTTGGACCATTTGAGAGCTGGCTCTGCCTTAGAGGCTTAAAAACTCTGGCACTTAGAATGGAAAGACATAAGAGTAATGCAGAAGTGATCAGGAATTGGTTACTCACGAGAAAAGATGTAGAAAAGGTTTATTATGCAGGAAGTGGTATGATATCATTTGCAGTGAAATCTGCAGAACATGCAGTAGAGATACTTAAGAATATAAAACTAATCACTTTTGCAGAAAGCCTTGGAGGAACAGAAAGCCTGCTTACATATCCTTATTGCCAGACTCATCCTGACGTGCCTGCTGAGCAAAAGGAAAAGCTTGGTATTACCGATAAGCTTTTGAGACTATCTGTCGGAATAGAAAATCCTGATGACATAATAGCGGATCTGGAACAGGCTTTTGGAAGTGTGGTGTAAGGAGATATTATGCCTGAAAGAAATCTGAATTTTGATGAAGTAGTAGATAGAAAAAATACAAAGTGCTTAAAATATGATTTTGCAGTGAGGCGCGGTCTGCCGGAAGATGTGCTTCCGCTTTGGGTTGCGGATATGGATTTCAGGACATCTTCATATATTCAAGATGCTATCACAGAAATTGCCAGACACAATATCTATGGTTATACCAATGTGCAGCGCGGAGATGGCTTTTTTGAGGCTGTGAGCGGGTGGATGAAGAGACATCATGATTTTGATGTAAAACCTGAATGGCATGTGATCACCCCCGGAGTTTGTTTTGCAATATCAGCAGCAGTCAGAGCTGCATCTGAACCGGGAGATGCAGTGATAATTCAGCAGCCGGTTTATTATCCGTTTTATAACATCATTCTTCAAAACGGCAGAAAACCGGTCAGTTCAGATCTCGTTCATAATGAAGATGGAAGTTATGATATAGATTATGACGATTTTGAAAGAAAGATCATAGAGAACAGAGTAAAGCTTTTTATCCTGTGCAATCCACATAATCCTGTGGGGCGCGTCTGGACAAGGGAAGAGTTGTTAAAACTTGGAAATATATGTAAAGCACACAATGTTACAGTATTTAGTGATGAGATTCATTTTGACTTTATATGGAATGGAGAGCATAGCGTATTCCAGGAACTTGATCCCTCATTTAGAGATTTTACGATTACTGCAACAGCACCAAGTAAGACATTTAATATCGCAGGATTACAGCAGTCAAATATCTTTATACCTGATAGGACACTACGTCGTAAATTCAGAGAACAGGTTGGCATAGCAGGTTTTGATGAACCAAATATTTTTGGCATTGCAGCCGCACAGGCTGCGTACGAACATGGTGATGAGTGGTACAGTGCTATGCTGGACTATGTACAAAAAAATATCGAGTTTGCAAATAAATATGTAAATGAAGAACTGCCTGAAGTGAAGATGAGAAAGCCGGATGCAACATATCTTATCTGGCTTGATTTCAATGGAACGGGGCTTGATACAGAGGGCATAGAGGATCTGATAATTAATAAGGCTAAACTTTGGCTTGATAGTGGAAAGATTTTCGGAAAATCCGGTGAAGGTTTCCAAAGGATCAATGTGGCATGTCCCAGAAGTGTTCTGGAAGATGCTCTTAGCAGAATAAAAAATGTGCTATGAAGGGACGGCATATAAAACAGAAAAAGGGTTTCTGATTGAAAGTCAAACATCATATATATAAAAGACGTCGATAATCTTATAAATTGTACTGTATTCAATACAAGAAATGTGATAAAATTATGCAGAGAGTATTGGAAAGAGCCGGAAGGGCGTGCGGTATAGCTGCATGTCGGCTTCTTGTTTTTTAAAGGTGGTATTTGCATGATTTTAGAACATTTTTCCGATATAGGGGAATTGAGAAGTGCGTTAAATGTGTATCGGAAAGACGGAAGAACGTCTGATGCGGAATCTGTGATGTTTATCTCGGCAGGAACGGAGATTGAAGAGATTTCGGATCTTTTGCGTGATACCTTTCATCCTGCGGTAGTATTTGGTGCACATTCTACGATGCTGGTGAAGGGAAAAGTTGATAAAGAAGGTATCATTCTCACTGTCTTTGACAAAACACAGAAAGAATTTGAATATACCTTTGGCTTGATAGACCGTGCAAGTACTGATCCTACGAGCAGTATTATTGATATACAGAAAAAGGTTGATAGTATTCATCCCGGAAAAGAGGATACTATTTGTCTTGAATTTTGCACAGGCGGTGAAGAATATCTGGTAACGACTCTGAATTCCGTGATGCAGAAACACGGGATCCAGGTATTTGGTTCATCTGTATGGAATATAGATCCTTCCCAGGGGAAATCTTTGATCTATTTTGATGGACGTGTGTATGAGGATGCTTGCGTATATGTGCTGATCCATAATTGTTGTGGACGTATCAGGACATATATGCAGAACATATATTGTCATCATACAGGCGGACGCGGACATATCGTTACAAAGGTAGACAGAAAGACAAGAGCACTGATAGAACTTGATAACAGACCTGCGGCAGATGTTTATTGCGAAGAAATGAATATCACCAGAGACCAGATCATGGATAAGTTTGCATATCATCCATTTGGCAAAGATGTAGGTGATAAGACTTATACGGTCTCGATGAGAAGTATAGGTGAAGATGGAAGGATAAACCTTTATAAACAGGTAGAGAGAAATGATCTGCTCTATATTATGGATCTTGGAGATTATAAAAAGATCATCAGGGAACAGCTGCGGGATATTAAGAAAGAAATACCGGATATGTCGGCTGTTATCACCATAGACTGTCTGCATAGGTATTATCTGTTTCAGATGGAAGATTATATCGATGAGTATCTTCAGGAGTTAAATACTAATTTTACGAGAACTTTTGGACTTGTTGGTGCCGGAGAGCAATGCTCGGATCAGGCGGTAAATCAGACAATGATCTGTGCTGTTTTCGAGCGCAGCAGAGATAAGAGTGATAAAGAGAAGCAGTTGGCAGAGATAAAAAAGTATCCTGAAAAAGGGTCGATGGATGCTCGGATATACCCTGTTTCTTATCTCTTAAAATATGTATCGGAGACAAAGGATGAACTTGTAAATCAGGAAACCAGTGTCATGCAGTATCTCCTTGATCTGCAGCGTCTTATAGACGGGCAGATGGATGAGGATGATCCGGAAAAGCTGAAAGAGTTTCTTAAGTCGATAAAGTATGGAAGTAAGTCGGTTTTTGAACATATAGCCCGTATGAATCTGCATATCGGTGATATAAGCAATATGCTGGATCAGGCAGAATATCTTGTTGGAGATGTGATATTCAGAGATGGACTCACAGGTCTCCTAAACCGGTACTTTTATAATGTCAATGGAGAAAGAGCCTTTAGGGAGGCCGGAAAAACAAATGGCCTGTCCATAGCTTTCTTTGATATAGATGATTTTAAGCACTACAATACGGAATACGGACACGATTTTGGAGACAAGCTTCTTAGTGAACTTGCGGAAGAACTGATATATTTCTTTAAGAATGATCATAAAGTCTATCCCATCAGAATGGGCGGAGATGAATTTATGATAATGAATGTCGGCGATCTTTCCTATAAGGAATTTGTTTCAAAAATGGAAGAAGTTCGCAATATGGTATCGGAAAAGACAATTTCTTACAAGGGAAAGGAAATAAGATTTTCTATCAGTATAGGAATGTCACATACGGTAACAGACAGAATGACAAACCTTCGCGATCTGTACATTAAAGCGGATGAACGGCTTTATGTAGCGAAAAATGCAGGAAAGAACAGAAGCTGTAGTGCATCATAATAATTGAAAATATCATGTGTGATTCATAAATACCTTCCGGCAGTGAAAAGTCCGGGAGGTATTTTTGAGTTAATAGAAAAACGTTTTTGTAAGCACAATGCACAATTGTAATGGACAAAACCAATCAAATCGGGATATAAATGACGAAAGAATGGAGATAAACTGAAAGTTGTATTGTGTTTTGCGTGCAAAAAAACATTAAAAATAAAGATTTGATGTAAAGAATACCCAAATCATAAAGTTTAAAGGGATGGATTGTTCTCCTAAATGTGCAAAAATAGATGCAGATGATACAAATTTTTATAGAGAATGCCAAAGATGTTGTGCTGTTCGCTATATATTTTTTGAAAGAATCATCTGATTGATTTTGTATTGGAAGAGAAGGAGAGAACAATGGGAAGGAAGTCTAAGTTAATCGGGCATCGCGTTACGGCGGTCAGTCTGGCACTGATGCTCTCGGCAACCGGCGCGGTTCCTATGAATGTGCTCGCTGCACCAAGGGACAGCCAGGCAAAAGAAACATTCAGCAATCCGTTTATCTATTCGGATGTTCCGGATATCGACATTATTAGAGTTGACGGCGCTTACTATATGGTAAGTACGACTATGCACTTGTCTCCCGGCGTACCGGTTATGAAGTCAACAGATCTTGTTAACTGGGAAACTGTTAATTACGTATATGACAGACTGGATGAAGGAGATGAAATGAATCTCCGTAATGGCAAGTCCATGTATGGTAAAGGACAGTGGGCATCAAGTATCGTTTATCATAACGGAACCTATTATGTAGGATTTAACTCCAATACAACAGGAACTGCTTATATATTCAAAACAGATGATATCGAGCATGGTTCATGGACACGTACAAAATTAAATGCAAACATGCACGATATGGCTATCTTTTTTGATGGAGATACTCCGTATGTGGTATGGGGTGGTAGAAATATCCAATATCAGGAACTCGAAGCCGACATGTCAGGTCTGAAAAAGGATGGCAAGAGCGGCACACTTTTCACTGATGACACAGCCAGCACGATCGTAAATGCAGAGGGTACCCATGTAATGAAAAAGGGTGACTACTACTACGTATTTAACATCGTATGGCCAAATGGTGGAGTACGTCAGGAAATCTGTCACAGAAGTAAGACTTTCCCGGGAACGCCTGAAGACTGGGAAAAGAAAGTCATCCTTGATGCAAATTTCAAGAATAACGGAACAAGTGCCGGTGTTGCACAGGGTGGCATCATTGATACAGAAGACGGTAAGTGGTACGGATATCTTTTCCAGGATCATGGTGCAGTAGGACGTGTTCCTGTCCTTACAGATTGTGTATTTAAAGATGATTGGCCGATGCTCGGTAAGAATGGTGATGGAAAGACCGTGGAACTTACTATGGATGTGCCGCTTCCGTCAACAGGAAAGTCGTCTCTTATGAAATCAGATGAATTTTATAACGACGCAGAACACAGAGTATTTGAAGAAGGTTATACAGGATCGGATAATGCAGGTTCAGGCTCCGAGACCATTGAAAACAATAAGCCGACTCCGACTGTTGGAAAGAGCACAGTTGAGCTTTTCACAAACGGAGATGTGAGCACAGGAACTACAGAAGGCTGGAAGGTAATGGAGCAGGCCGATATTGACGTAGCGCTCGAGGATGGCTCTCCGGATGAAAAAACAGAGTCTGAAAACGAAGCAGAAGAGTCTGATAAGAACTATTGTCTGTGGGTAAAGAACAGAAAAGCATGCGCAGGCGGCGCAATGCAGGATATCAGCGGAAAGATCGAAGCGGGTAAGGAATATACATTTAAGGGAAGACTTAAGTATGTTGACGGACCGGATGAAAAGAGATTCCGTGTAGAAATCCAGAACGGTCCGGACTATAGGTGGAGAGATAATGTTATCGAGTTTACTGCAAAGAAGGGTGAATGGACAGAATTTGAAAAAACATACACCGTTCCGGCAAGTATAAAACTTGGAAATAACGACTATGAGTTCAATGATGATCAGAACTATATCTTTATTGAGACACCGTGGGTACAGGATTCCGAAAGAGATGCGAATAAGGATCAGCACCTCATGGACTACTACCTTGATGATTTCTCTATGATAGGTGAAAGCGGAACTATCGTTGACAACGGCGACATGGAGGAAGGAACCCAGGGATGGGGCAAGTACCAGCATAAGAGTGTAGAGGGCACGATCGATGTTGAAGTAACCGAGGATGCTCATTCCGGTGAGAAGGCTTTGAAAACAAAGGGACGCGAGCATACAAATGATGGTCTCGGTCAGGTATTTAAGAATGTATTTATCCCGGGTTACACCTATGAATTTACAGCATGGGTAAGACAGGATGAAGTTGAGTCTAAAGAGATCGCAATGACAGTCCGAAAGGGCGAAGGCGAGAACTTTAGCACGATCGATTCAAAGGAAGTAAAGAAGGGAGAGTGGACAAAGCTTACAGGAACATACAAGTTCTCAGAGGATGATGATACATCTGTCGATACTCTTTTCTTTGAGACTAAGTGGAAGCAGGATTCAGATACAACGAAAGAAGATCTCGTAGATATCTATGTGGACGATGTAGCGATAATCGAAAAGTCACGTGCGACAGAAGCAGAGAAGGCTGCACGGGGTGAAGATGATTATTATGGTTCTGATCTGGATCTCGCATGGCAGTGGAATCATAATCCGGATAACACAAAGTGGTCGCTTACAGACAGAACCGGTTGGCTCCGACTTACTACAGGTAAGAAATGTGAAAGCATCCTGGATGCAAGAAATACTCTTACTCAGAGAACATTTGGACCGACATGTTCAGGTACTACAAAGCTCGACATATCGAATATGAAGGATGGAGATGTAGCAGGTCTCGCAGCATTCTCCTACAATTACAGCTATATCGCAGCTAAGAAAGAAAACGGCAAGACACAGCTCGTAATGGTAGATGCAACTCAGAATGATTCAAAGAAAGAGGATTCACCGAAGGAGATCGCGTCTGTTCCGTGCGAGGGAAATACTGTTTACTTAAAGGATGATTATGATTTCGCAGGCGGTGATAAGGTAAGTTTCTACTATAGCTTTGATGGCAAAGAGTGGACACAGCTTGGTGAAACCGTAAGAACCAGCTATGAACTGACACATTTCATGGGAAGCAGATTTGCTCTGTTTAACTATGCGACAAAGTCAAAGGGAGGATATGTTGACTTCGATTACTTCAGAGTTTCGGATGCGATAACCGGCACAGAAAATGATCAGCAAGATTTGTCAGCAGGTTTAAGTTTCTCAAAGTCTGAGATCAGCGGTGTAGTCAACAATGAAGTCGAGGCAACAGTTAAACTCGGCAAGATCGAGAAGGCATCACATAATAAGATCAAGGCATCATTTGAGATTCCTGAGCTTATGGATGTTGAGGCTGTAGAGTTCAATGATGCAGCAATCAATGGGGAGGCCACATATACATTCAGCAAAAATCGTCTGGTACTTGAGGTTACAGGTGATGATGTATCATTCGATGCTGCTGACGGCGTATTCGCAACGATCAAGCTGAAGCTCAACGGTTACGTAAGGGAGGACAAGACTGTTGATATCGCTGCTGATTATATACGGCTTGATGGAGGAAAGGCAGAAGTAGACGCATCTGGCGCAAAGGCTTCGATAAAGCTCACATATCTCGATACAGGCGCGATCGCAAAGAAGCTAGGCTTTTCAAATCCGCTGGTAACTCAGGAGTATGGAGCAGACCCGTATGCTATTGTTTATAACGACAGAGTATATGTTTATATGACAGCGGATGCTGCTCAGTATGATGCAAACGGAACTCTTAAGAAGAACGAATATGAATATATCAATACTCTGAGAGTAATCTCATCATCTGATATGGTAAACTGGACAGATCATGGTGAGATCAAGGTTGCAGGAAAGGATGGCGCTGCTAATAAGTGGGCTACAAATTCATGGGCTCCGGCCATTGCGCATAAGAAGATCAATGGCAAGGATAAGTTCTTCGTTTACTTTGCAAATAACGGAAGCGGAATCGGCGTAATCGAAGGTGATTCACCGCTCGGACCATGGACAGATCCTTTAAAAAAGCCTCTATTAACTCAGAGCACACCTGGATGCAGCGGCGTTGTATGGTGTTTCGATCCGGCTGTACTGGTAGATGATGACGGAAAAGCTTATATTTACTTTGGCGGTGGTGTGCCGACAGGAAAGCAGAATAATCCGAAGACAGCACGCGTAGCACAGCTTGGTGACGATATGATCAGTATCGTAGGAGAAGCTAAGGAAATCGATGCACCCTGCATGTTTGAGGATTCCGGTATCTTTAAGTACAAGGACAAGTATTACTACAGCTATTGCTCTAACTTCACAGATCCTCATAAGGAAGGTTATCCGGGAAAGGGTAACATTGCTTACATGGTAAGTGATGATCCGATGGGACCTTTTACTTATGCAGGTGAGATCTTTGACAATCCGGGAGTATGGTTCGGTACAGAGGGTAACAATCATCATGCAACATTCGTATTCAGAGATAAGAGCTACTTCATCTATCATGCGCAGACAGTAGCAAAAGAAAAGGGTGAGCAGAAGGGCTATCGTTCAACCCATATCGATACTATCGAGATGACACCTAAGGGCAATATCAAGCCTGTAAAGGGTACTTATGAAGGTATCAGCCAGCTCGAGACAGTAAATCCTTATGAAACTATCGAAGCTGAGACGATCGCATGGAATAAGGGAATCAAGGTAAAAAATATTGATGACTTCCATATGGAACTGAGTTCCATCGATAATGGCGACTGGACGAGCGTAGCAGGAGTTGACTTTGGTGAAAAGGGAGCTGACAAGTTCACAGCCAGAGTTAAGTCCAACAAAGGAGGAAGCATAGAAGTTCGTCTGGACAGTCCTGAAGGAAGTCTCATCGGAACAGTTAAGGTTCCGGCAGGTACAAAGGAGTACACAGATATCACAACTGAGGTAACACCTGTTGCAGGTGAGAAGAATGTATTCTTTGTATTCAAGGGTGAAGGTTCAGACATAATGACCGTTGATTCCTATGTATTTACTGAGGGAGAAGGCGGTTCTGTGACACCGGATAAGCCGACCCCGGGCACACCGGACAAGCCGACTCCGAGCACACCGGATAAGCCGACTCCGAGCACACCGGACAAGCCGACCCCGAGCACGCCGGACACACCGACCCCGAGCACGCCGGACACACCGACCCCAGGTACACCGGACACACCGACCCCGGGCACACCGGATACACCGACCCCGGGCACACCGGACACACCGACACCGGATGCTCCGACACCTGTAACACCTGAGAATCCTTCAAAGGGTGAGACAAAGCCGGAAGACACAACAAAACCTGTAAGTGAGCCTGCAGCAAAGGCATCCGCAGGTAATGGAAATACATCAACTGCAGATCAGATCGCAGCACCTGGTGACACAACCACACTCGCATCTGCAGAATCTGGTAAAGTAACTGTAAACGCAGGAGCAAAGAAACTGATTCTTAAGGGCGATAAAGGTACATTTAAGGTTGTAAAGGGCAAGAAGGTAAAGGTTAGCAATACCGGTAAGCTCATATTTAAAAAGGGTGCATCAGACTGCGAAGTACAGTTCAAGGTTGATGGCAGGGAAGTAACCAAGTCGATCCATGTCGAGACACCTGTTATGGAAAAGAAGGTTACGGTAAAGAGAAGTGAGACTGTAGCACTCGCTCTTACAGGAACAGATATCAAGACTGCGGTTTGGAGCACAAATAAGACAAAAGACGCTAAGATTTCCGTATCTAAGGACGGTAAGCATGTAAGCGTAAGCTATGGTAAGAAAGGAACCATAAAGGTAATTGCAGAAATAAATGGAAAGAAGTACACTACAAGGGTAACTTTTAAGTAATTAGTGTAATGGTGGCAGTTTATAGCCATTAACTCCATAAGATTAAACGCACAGGCCCTCGCTGGTTGTTCAGTGAGGGCTTATGTGTGTACTCGGGCAGAATACATTTATGATGAAATGGATCAACAACCTGAAGCTCAGAGAAAAGAGCATGATAATAATAGTAGTCAGTATCTTTATACCAATGATCCTGACAAATGTGTTTTTTTTCTGGAGTATTGAAAGGGACGGAAAAAACCAGAGCAAAGCTATCATGAAAAACTATGCGAACCAGATAGAGTATGATATCAGAAATTCTGTAAGAGAGGCAATTTCTATAGCGGACTATCTGAATCATATGGACAGGCTTTCAGACTTCCTGAAGGAAGAATACGAAAGTGAAGCTGATTATTATGAAGCCTACAATGAGCTTATGGAAAATGAGACCATCAGATACTATTACACTGCCCAGTCTGCCCGGAGTATAACCATATGTACAGAAAATCCGACTATTGTGAATGGAACATATTTTGTACAGAAGGACAGAGTAGCATCAACTTCCTGGTATCAGAAATTCAGAGAGTCGGGAAGAGACTACATTGTATACAGTTTTTTTGAAAATGGAGAATCGGGTGGATATCTCTCAAACGGACGGCATCTGGTAGTCCTGGAAAAACTTGACTATCACGGTGGAAACGATGTGATAATGCTGGATCTCGACTATTCGCAGTTACAAAAAAATCTGACACGTGTATGTGGTGAAAGGAATGGATATATATACGACGGAAACGGAAAAGTCATCTTGTCTGCCGGTGGAAATGACAATAAGGATAAGCCTTTCGAAAATATAAATGACGTGAATGAGAATGGAGTATCCATTAGGCGGGAATGTGTGATCTATGGAAAGGCACTGAACATCCTTATGGTAGACAAAGGTAAGCGCTGGGGAACTCTTAATGGACAAAAAAAGTATATTTTGTTCCTGATATATTTATTCGACCTGATTCTGCCTATTTGTGTAATGTATCTGATCTACCACTCTATAACTGACAGGATTGAAGCCGTAAAAGCGAATATAGAAGACATAAAAAATGACCGTTATGATGAAATAACTATCGAACAGACGAATGATGAGCTGGGGATGATGATCCAAAGCTACAACCTCATGGTAGCGAGGATACGTGAACTTATAGAAACGGTATATAAGAATAAAGAGAGGGAGCAGGAACTGCAGATCGCAAAAAAACAGGCGGAGATCCATGCGATCCAGAGTCAGATAAATCCCCACTTTTTATTTAATGCATTGGAAAGCATCAGGATGCACAGCCTCTTGAAAAACGAGAATGAAACTGCAAAGATTCTCGAAAATTTTTCAGTCCTCCTGCGTGAAAATATTCAGTGGGATAGTGATAAAGTCACTGTTGAAAGAGAGTGCAAAAATGTGCAGAGGTATCTGGAACTTCAACAGTACCGTTTTGGAAACAGGCTGAGTTTTTCTGTGCGGGTGCAGGATGAGTGCAAGTACATCATGATCCCTAAGTTCAGCATAATAACATTTGTGGAAAATTCCTGCATTCATGGTATAGAGAATAGTGTAGAGGGAGGTTCCATTGCGGTCGTTGTTTCTAAGGATGAGGGGATGTTATACCTCGAAATAATGGACAGCGGCAGCGGTATGAGCGAAGAAGAACTGGAAGTACTCAGAGACAATATAAAAAATGCGGATATTTCGTATCTGAAAACTGCAAAAAGGAGTATTGGGATTGTTAATACTGTTATCCGGTTAAGACAGATATACGGAGACAGATTTTTTATCGAGATAAACAGTTCAAGAGGGGGCGGCACGGAAATATGTATCGTGCTGAAGTGTGAATAGAATCATGAAGATGAGAGTAATGATCGTTGATGATGAGCCATTTATAAGAAAGGGTCTGGAGCAGCTGATAGAGTTGTCCGGAAGTGACTGCAAGGTCGTAGCCGAAGCCGGAAACGGTATAGAGGCATTGGATGTATTAAAGCGTGAAAAAGTAGATCTGATATTTGCAGATATAAAAATGCCGGGAATGTCAGGACTCGATATGATCGAGCGGATAAAAAAATATGGTCTGTCAGATGCACATATAGTGATACTTACCGGTTTTGCAGACTTTGAGCTAGCTCGTCGGGCGATGAGTTACGGCATAAAAGATTATCTATTGAAACCGATACAAACAGAAGAATTAAAGGAAATCCTTGCCAAAGCAGAAAAAAACTATGCGGACAGGATAAGTCAGGTATATAAAGAGCAGAAAAAGCTCTTAATGGAGCTTTTGGAAGAAAAGGAAAACGAAGAAATATCCGAGAGCGGAGTTGTGTCACAGGTCCTTGAAAAGCAGAAGGATATTAATACGCTGATCGCTGAAGTTAAGAGAAATGATGATATACGTAAGCAGGAAAAGAGAGAGATCGGTTATGAAGTTGATGAGTATATAAAGCAGCATTACAAAGAAAATATCAGTTTGAAACAGATAAGCGAAAGATTCCACGTTAATAATGTTTACCTCGGACAATTGTTTAAGAGACGTCATAACATGCTTTTTAAGGATTATATATACAGCCTGAGGATAAATGATGCGGAAAATTATCTCTTAAATACAAATAAAAGAGTGTATCAGATAGCCGAGGAACTAGGATTTGCAAATGTAGATGCTTTTATCAGCAGGTTTGTGCAGATTAAGGGAATAACTCCAAATCAATACAGAATAAAGAATAAGGTTAGAAATGAAGATTTATGATGAGTAAGAGAAAGATCGCTGTCACGATCTTATCGGTGGTCATAGGAGCCTCGGTACTGGCAATTGCAGCAGGTAAGATCGTAAATAAAGGCGGAACAAATGATACAAAGTATTTCACTGCATTTGTGGCGGTTACGGGACCTTCAGAAAACAGAGACAGCAGGATAAGGCGAAAGATAGCAGAACTCACCGGAGCTGTCGTGGATGTGGAAAGACTCGCCGGGCAGACACCTGAAGAAAAGATAAAAAGTATGATAGCCGGAGACAAGTACCCTGATTTTATTGATGGGAGCGGAGCTACAGATCTTTTGATAAAAGCCAATGCGCTGGTACCCTTGGATGAGTACCTTGACGACTATCCAAATCTTAAAAATTATCTTTCTGATGCGCAGTGGGATTCACTTCGGAAAGAGGACGGACATATTTATTTTATACCTCCATTTGGGGTGATAAGGGGACATTCGACCAGTACAAAACCATCAGGAGAGGCTTTTTGGATCCAGAAACGGGTGCTTGTGTGGGCCGGTTATCCGGAGATAAAAACACTGGATGAGTACTTTGATCTGATAGAAAAGTATCAGAAAGCAGAACCGATGACAAACGGTGAACCAACCATAGGGTTTGAAATCCTATGTGATGACTGGAGATATTTTTGCCTGGAAAATCCGCCGATGTTTCTTGCAGGTTATCCAAATAACGGCTGCGCTATAGTTGATCCTGAGACCGGAAAAACAGGAGTTTATGATACTTTGCCGGAAGCAAAGCAGTATTACAAAAAATTGAACGAGATTTATAATAAAGGACTTATAGATAAAGAAGCTTTTACGCTTTCTTACACACAGTATATACAGCGTCTGTCGACCGGAAGAGTGCTCGGAATGGTAGATCAGTACTGGGATATCCTAGATGCAGTAGGAGCACTTCATGGACATGGCATGGATGAGTGTGATTATGTACCGCTTCCAATAACAGCGAATAGAAGCATAAAGGGAGAATATCTCTGTACGGAATCAAATCTGAATACTGCATCCGGAATTGGTATTTCGGTAAGCTGTAAAGATGTGGAAGGTGCTCTGGCATTTCTTGAAGGACTGCTTTCGCCGGAAGTTATGATACTCAGAAACTGGGGAGAAGAAGGAACGGACTACAATGTAAATGATGAAGGTGTTTTTTACAGAGATCCGGTACAGAAGGCAAACTGGGCTAATGGTGAATTTTTGGAAAAAAACAGCTGCCCTTATTCACAGTTTCCGGGATATGAAGGAATGCTTGAAGACAATATAAACACAGTGAAACCAAGCGAACAGCCGGGAGAATTTTACAATGATCTGACGGATTATGACAAAAAGATAATGGATGCGTATGGAAATAAAACCTGGAATGACTTTCTTGGAGAAGAAACAGAGGGCAAACCCTGGTATCCGCTTTATTCTGTGACATCCGACTGGGAGAGCGATACAGATTACGGCAGAGCCAAGGATCAGATGGAAAAGATAAAACGAAAGTCACTGCCTCTTATCATAATGTCACCGGAGGGAGAATTTGAGGATAAGTGGGAACAGTATATGGCAGAGTATAATGAAAATGTTGATGTCGAGGCATATGTTGATCGCCTGGATCATGAAGTGCAGAAGCGTATCATAGCTTCGGAATAGTCTTGACTATTCTTAAGATTTCTTTAATTTGGGGATATGAATCAGTTTAATATGTACAGAAAAATGTTGTGTCTATAGGATGTATGGCTGGTTTATCAAATTTTAAGACTGAAACGTGAGTGGATAGTCACAGTTTGTTCACTTGTTTTAGTTGGGAACGTAAATTATAATAATTATTGTTTTGTATGACAAACAAAAGGGGCGTCATGAAGGGCGCAAAATTTAGTCAGTAAAAAACTGACGGTTACGAAGGAGAAAAGGAAATTGAAGAAAGCAATTAAGAAGGCTGTTGCCGGAATCGCAGCAGCAACAATGGTAATGACAATGACAGTTCCGACCATGGCTGCAAATCAGGTTGTAGCAGCATTTATCCATGCAGGGACATCCGAGGCAAAGACAGTTGAGCAGGGTTCTAATGTAACAGCTCCGGCAGTTCCGGAAATCGCAGGCTATACATTCTGCGGATATGATAAGTCTCTTAAAAACCTTCAGGTAAATACTGTATTTAATGCAGTTTATGTACCTACAGCAGTTGGTGATACAGTGATCGCTGCTACAAAGGCATCTCTTCCTACACCGGCTGTTACAGCTACAACTGTTGCAGATCCTAACGCAACGACAACAGCAGCAACATCTTCAGATGCTGCAACACAGCAGTTACTGCAGCTTATCGCGGCTCAGGCTGCAAGTGCACAGCAGGCAGCTCAGACTGCACTTACACAGCAGAATACAGAGACACCCACAGCAACAACAGGTCCTGCTATCACAGCACCGGTTACAACTGCAGTTACAACAGTTGCAGCAGGCGTACCGAGCTGGGTTGTTGGTCTTGAGGGCGTAGATGCAGCTGGCGCAGCAACAGCATACAATTACCTTAAGAATACAAAGGGACTTGATGATGCTACTATCCAGGCAAACTGGGGCTCATTCATGCACCATTATTCTGAGTACGGTACACAGGGCTGGTAAGAATAAATAGCTATGAAACAGATGGAGGTACGTTGTCAAAAACGACAACGTACCTCTTTTTTGCTCTATCATTAATAAAAAATTCGCAAATTTTTTCGCATCGACTTATAATAGACATAAAAAATCAATCAGGGGGAGAGAGATTATTATGATGGAAGAGAAGATCATCGAGGATGCGATTGATTATATAAAGGACTTTTTTGTGGATGAATACAGCGGTCATGACTACTGGCATACGATGCGTGTTTATCGTATGGCTGTGAAACTTGCGGAGATAGAAAAGGCAGATCTTTTTATAGTTAAGCTGTCAGCACTTTTGCATGATATAGATGATATAAAGATTTCACCGCTCACTGCATCGGGAAAGCTGAATGCAATGGTATTTATGTCGGAGCATGATGTTGATAAGGATGTAATTGATAAGGTCTGTGAGATAATAGATGAAAATTCTTTTAGAGGACTTGATTCTGTAGTACCTGCGACAATAGAGGGTAAGTGTGTGCAGGATGCGGATCGACTTGATGCAATAGGTGCTATAGGCATCGCGAGAGCATTTACTTATGGAGGCAGCCGCAGAAGACCATTGTTTGATCCGGATCAGAAACCGTTGATGGACATGAACGCTGCAGAATACAGGAGGCACATGTCGACAACGGTAAACCATTTCTATGAGAAACTCTTCAAACTCAAGGATATGATGAATACGGAGGCAGCAAAAAAACTTGCAGAGCACCGTGAAAAGATCATGAGAGAATATCTGGACGAATTTATGCTTGAGTGGGAGGGTGAAAAGTAAGTTTGTATAAGGCTTTTCAGAAAAAAATAACCTGTCTTAAGAAAATAATGTGCAGAAATTTGGACAATTTTTCTTCGCAAAATCCCGAATGTGTTTTATAATGCATACAGACATGTTAGTTAGACAATATAGTGGAGGGATTATGAAGAAAATACTAGCAGGTTTATTCATCGTATTTACTGCGTTCGCGGTAATGCATACAGAGGGGTATGCAAAGAGTGACAGAGAGTCTCTTTCAGAAGGAGCGGTTTTTGATGATGGGGACTTAAAATACGAGGTAACGAAGCAGAGTACACTGGAAGTGATCGGTTTTTCGGATGCGGCAAGATGTAAAGAAAGCCTGGTCATAAGCAGCTTTGATGTATCGAAAAATGGAAAGATACTTCCTGTTACAGGTATAAGAGAAGCAGCATTTCAGTGGAATCAGAGTCTCACCGGTGTATATATCGGTACTATAGGTAATAAGTATGACGGCAGAGTGTTTTCTATTGGCCGGAATGCATTTAGGGGATGTAAGTCACTTAATAATGTCAGTATCTTTAAGACAAATACCTGTATAAGTGAAAACGCTTTTGCTGACTGCCGAAGTAAGCAAAATAATGATCTTACATTAAAAATAGCAGCAGAGAATGTTTCTATCGGAGCCGGAGTATTTACGGGCTTTAATAATCTGGAGTTTAGCTGTAAAACTATTGGAACTATAGGGAAAGCAGCATTTGATAGCAGTATTTCTAATCTTGGAGTATGGGCAGATTACGAAAAAGCGATAACTGATAAACTCACAAAGAGCGGAGTTTCTGTTATTGAAAATACATATGAAGCTACAAGGTATATGTAAACTTTAGACGCGAGCTGTAAGCGAATGAACAGTAATGAATCATGGATAGTTACGACCGATGATCTTTAACAAGGGGGATGAAGGGATGATCGTTCTTTCTATTGATATCCAGAAGGGGATAACGGATAACAGGTTATATGCTTACGAATCATTTATCAGGAATGTGACGCGGATAATAAGCTCTGCGAGGACAAATAACGTTGAAGTCATACATGTAAAGCATGATGATGGACCGGGGAGCGGCTTTTCTGATGGAGATGAGGCATTTGAAATAGATGACAGAGTAGCACCTCATCCGGATGAAAGGGTCTTTGTGAAAAACATCAATAGTTGTTTTGGAAACAGAGAACTTACGGAATATTTGAAAGAAAAGGAAGAGGGAACACTGGTCATCGTAGGTCTCATGACAAATTACTGCATCGATGCTTCCGTGAAATCTGCATTTGAGAGAGGGTATAAAGTCATTATCCCGGAGCTGACAAATTCCACTTTTGATAATGACTATATGAATCGTGAAAGAACCTATAAATACTATAATGCCCTGATATGGCCGGAGCGCTTCGCACAGTGTATCTCAGTGGAAGAGACTATAGCACTGATGGAAAGCAGGTAAGGGTAAAAAGGCAAAGACGCCGTTTCAATGCGTGCGTTCTTTGCCTTTTTGCGTGGTTTTAGATATTAGAAATGGAGGGAGTAGATGATAGCGTTAAATGATTATCTGTATTCCGGAGACACAGTGTTAAAAATACTGCATAGATACCATGATGATCTCATGGAGAGTGCAGGCAGGACTCAAAATGAAATTGATATAGTACATTGCAATTTTTTGCTCCAGCTCATGGAACTACTGGAGCATAATGATTTCCTGACGTCACAGTCGCAGCGTCTTAGAGAGTTTTATAAATATATGTCAGGGAAGTATCCGTATCTGGCTTTTACATTTAAAGGGCGGATAAAGTCTTTGATAAGAGCTGAGCAGAAATTTAACGGAAATATTGTAGAACATGTTTACAATTATTATAACGAAAATAATAAGTTTCTGAGTGAGGCTTTATTAAAGCAAATGATGGGATATATCCGTGATCTTATCGCGTACCGTATCGTTATCTCCATGCCGGCATGCCATCTGAAACCGGGTGAAGATCGTGAAAAGACAGAGTTGAAATATTTGTATGAGATAGCAAATTCACTGCCCGGTTTTTTGGAACAAAGAGGGTTCAGTGCAGAGGTATCAGTACTCCCTGACTGCTATCCGTCGGATGATATAGATGAGGCGTTACGACCTTATTTTAGAGACTATATCATGCACCCCGCTGCATTTGGATATCGTTCGCTTCATATCACTTTATATGATAACCTGTCCAGGTCGTATTTCGAAGTTCAGATGCGTACAAAAGAGATGGACGATTATTCGGAGATCGGACCGGCACATCACCTTGACTATGAGAAGCGTCAGGAGAAGGAGAGAGCACGCAGGGATAAGATACCGGTGGGAGAGTGTGTCTATTTCGACGAAGCCTATGACAGAGGGATACTGCTGCAAAATCTTGACCTCGCAAAGCTGGATGTAAATATGTTTGGAGCAGTTAATAACCAGCTTGTAAATGATGGCTGCGGACTTTACAGAGGCAGGCTCATCCTGCCCTATGAGCATCTGTCGAGATTTCAGAATGATATTATTGATTAAATTCATACAGGTCGGTCAGATGCTCGATCTGTGTTCCGTTCATATCGTAATAAATAGTCTTACCGTCTATGGTGTCTACTCTTTCTTTGTGGAGGACAGCAGTACCGATGACCAGCAACGGAAAGCGCGCAAGCCATAAAACGATCAGGAGTCCTTTTATCCCTGTCGTTTAACTTTAAAATAAAAAAGTCGCAGAAGAACATCTTCTGCGACTAAATCTAAATTCTGCATTCAGTATACAATTACAAAACGCAAATGTCAATACAAAAAAAGAAAATAATTAATTAAGACTGACAAAAGGTAACTTGTAAACATCACATCCTTCTTTCATTTCTTATATCGTCATGTTCTTTCATTTCCAATAGGGGTAATTTCATTTTTTTACTTTTCTGTGCATACTAAGTTTTGTTGCTCAAATTAGAAGTACATAGAGGAGGAGAAGATGAATAAAGATGTAATTTCCGGTAATGAACAAAAAGCAGGAAAGGTGTCAGAGGTAAGCATTGCATGGCTTAATGAGGCGGCACTTACACTAAAAGAATCATCAATAATAAAGTATGAAGACATATTGAAAAATTACATTTTGCCGGTATACGGAGAAATGGATTTTTCGATGATAACAAATATGGATCTGGTGAATTTTGTCGACGAACTACGCAGAACAGGAGGAATAAAAAAGCAAGGACTTTCCCCGGCTACAATATCAGAAGTTATTACGACAATGAATTTACTGAGAAGCTATGTACAGAGGAAAAACTTGATAGTTTTATTTAATCCTCATTGCGTTAATATCAAGCATGATCGTCATGATATAAGGGTTTTTAGTATTTATGAGGAGAATAAGCTGATCAAGTATCTGAAAAAGAAGGATGATCTGACATCAGTGGGTATCTTGATATGTCTTTATACCGGAATACGTATTGGGGAATTGTGTGCACTTAAGTGGAACGATGTTAATTTAAGTGAAAGAACTATGAAGATAGGTAAAACGATGCAAAGATTGAGAGTTTATGGTAAGGAACATAAGACTGAAGTGAAAATACTGGATCCCAAGAGCACCCATTCTGTTCGAATCATTCCAATACCTAAGGTTTTAGTAAGAATTCTAAAACCACATTTTACAAAAGATGCATTTGTATTAACAGGTGATACAGAAAAGTTCGTTGAGCCAAGAGTGATGCAAAAGAGATTTAAGAAAATACTTCAAACATGCGGGATAAAGGATGCAAATTTTCATGCAACTCGGCATACATTTGCAACGCGATGTGTGGAATTGGATTTTGATATCAAATCATTGTCAGAAATATTGGGGCACTCCAGTGTGACAATAACATTAAACAGGTATGTTCATCCAACGATGAAATTGAAACGTGAAAATATGAATAAGCTTAAAGAATTGTTTTAAGTAAGGATTCGCAGAAGATGTTCTTCTACGAATCCTTACTTTTTTGAATGGATTTAAATTTGGAATCATGCAGGAGGCAGAGAATATGTTGAAGCTCAAGTTGAAACCGACAGAATGTGTTGCAATTGGAGAAAACATAAAAGTGATCTACACGGGTGGATCTAAAGAAAATATTAGTTTACTGATAGACGCTCCGAGGGAAATCAGGATATCGCGTGAGATCGACATCAATCGTGGTGATTCATCTCCATATAAAAAGGATGAAATATCGGAAGAAGCACATAACGAAATCAGACAGATTCTCAAGAGGGAGCGGGCAAAGAGAAAACAAAATGCTTGATCAGATAATAGCACTGGCAGCCATGGAGTCAGCGTTTATTATACATACTTTCAATCAAATCACTCTCTACGCAAGGAAGTGTAGGGAACGGGTACTGACAAAAGGAATTGAAGTACCAAACAAGGAGGTTAAATATGGCAAATAGCGTACAGCACAACATTACAGCACTTAATGCAAACAGAAACTTTGGTATCACACAGGCAACAGTAGCTAAGTCAACAGAGAAGCTTTCATCCGGCTACAAGATCAACAGAGCAGCTGATGACGCTGCAGGACTCTCTATATCTGAGAAGATGAGACGTCAGATCAAGGGCCTCACACAGGCATCTTCCAATGCTCAGGACGGTATCTCTGCAGTACAGACTGCTGAAGGTGCGCTGACAGAAGTGCATGACATGCTCCAGAGAATGGATGAGCTTGCAACCAAGGCTGCAAATGGATCTCTTTCAGAAGATGATCGTAAGAATGTGCAGGATGAAGTTGATACTCTCCTTACAGAAATAGACCGTGTTTCAGAAACAACAAAGTTCAATGAAACATACCTTCTTAAGGGAAATGGAAATAAATCCGTCAAGACTGTAAATGCCCACGATGCGGGTCTTGCAGGCTCACTGGTTGATGATGCTTCTGATGCTACAAAGGCAGTGTTCACTGCAAAGGCATTTGGTGTAGGCGATACAGTGAAGATTGGCGGCACAGACTATACTATAGTTGGATCAGCAAAGTCCAGTGATTATCAGTCAATCGCAGAGTACACAGCTCCTGCAGCGGACGATAAGCTTATACAGAATGGTGTAACCTACTCTTATGATAGTGCACATACCGCTTGGAAGGATTCTAACGGAAATACCACTACATTGAGAGCTGGTGACACACTTGTAACCGGTGGTGAGAAGAAGACTCTGGTTGGTGCAACAGGTCTGGCAATGAATGTTTCACCAGAGGCAACTCCTTCGTGGGCTGCAGGTGATACTGTTACAGATTCTAATGGTAATACATATACATATCAGACAGAATCTACCACAGCAGGTGTGAACCTTACAAATCCTGGTTTCTATACAGCACAGCCAGGTGCAGCTGTGGCTGGGACAGCGACTCCAGATTATACACTTGCTGGAGGTGAGACTTATACTATTGCAGCATCTGGTGCAACAGGCACAGTTCCTTCTCCTAGTGGAATAGCATCAATAGATTCCATTAAGGAAAATATAAAGGGACTTGCAGCTGGTACTGTAGTTCAGATTGGCTCTAATATCGATTCGACAGGTACAGTAAATGATTACAAGTCATATACGATTGGAGTTACGACAAAGGCTGATGGATCAGTTTATACGGCAGATGATGTTGCTGATCTGGTAAAGGCTGGTAACTATGTAAATAATGGTACAAACACATTCTATGCGCTTCCGTCTGCAGCTGAGAAAGATACGGAAATCACTGTAAACGAGGCTTATGACAAGATGGCATCAGCATTGGAGCAGGCTTCAAATATTGGTACTGATTCTGATGCAAATTCCAAGGCTGTTGTAAAGAACAATGGTGATGGTACATTCGAGATCACAAAGGGATCGGTTACTGTAGATAATGCGCTTACATTCAATCTTCACGTAGGTGCAGACGCAGATCTTACAAATAAGATTGGTGTTTCTATTGATACAATGAATGCATCCGGACTTGGAATAAAAGGTCTCAATGTAAAGGATGCGACAGGCGAAGCAGCTACGTATGCAATTGATGCTATCGAAGATGCAATAAAGAAGGTTTCTACTCAGAGATCAGCTCTTGGTGCTACACAGAACAGACTGGAGCACACCATCAAGAATCTTGATAATGTTGTTGAAAATACAACATCCGCTGAGCAGGAAATCCGTGATACAGATATGGCAACAGAGATGGTTAAGTTCTCCAGTGCTAATATCCTTTCACAGGCAGGTACATCAATGCTTGCGCAGGCAAACCAGAGCAATCAGGGTATCCTGTCACTTCTTGGCTAATAGCAATTTTTTCGCTAATGAATTGCAGATTATTTAATAATCGAAAGTGACGCGTCAGGCGTCACAATATAACCTGGGAAAGGGGTTCTGTCTTCGGACGGAACCCCTTTAAACTTTAGATAAAATAATGTTGATATCATCTCTATCAGGAAATGGGCAGCATTGATTTCCATAAGTGCCCCAATAAGGAACCGCATAGAAGAGATCCACTGCATACGAAGACTAGGCACGCAGGGCAAGAGCGATACCGAAAGCAAATGTCCTGCGTGCTTTAGTCGAAGTAAGCAGTTAGCTCTTCGTAATGTCGGTTCTCCGGGACGCGTTGGAAACAATGCTGCCCATTTCCGTCATGCCTTCAAATAATGATGTAAGGGTCAAAAGTAAATTTTGCCCCTTACTGATGTACTTATTTCGCCATATCACTGTGAAGCTTGGATGCGAGCAATTCCGTGAGACCGTCTGTCTGTGTGGGGAATGCCCAGATCGTTCCCATCATCTGTTCCATTGTCATGCGGGCATTGACGATGAGTGTGACAGTATTGATCATTTCTGCTGCCATATCACCGTAGAGCTCGGCTCCGACGAGGTAATTATCTTTATCCAGAACGATAGTTGCTTCAGCGTCTGTCTCGTTTCTAAACTCAAATGAGAGCATCTGACCGTACGCGATCTTTTCGATATGATACTTCTCAGGATCTTTCAACGCCTGATTTACGGAAACGCCAACTGCGGCGATACGTGGCAGAGTAAATACTACATTTGGAACCGCAGGATATTTAATAGGTGCCGGATTTCCGAGGATCGCAAGAGCGATGTAGTTTGATTCAAACGTAGCTGTAGGAGTCAGACGAGGGATCATCTTATCAACTACGTCACCACTTGCATAGATATTAGGCACATTTGTGCGCATGTGATCGTCAACTTTCACACCGCGGGGGCTGAATTCTACGCCGACATTCTCAAGGCCAAGACCTTCAACATTTGCGCGGCGGCCTGTTGCAGCGAGGATGTAGTCTGTTTCAACTGTGAGACCGGAAGCAGTTTTAGCGATAAACTTGTCGCCGGATTTTTCGACTGATGCTAAGGATTCGCCAAAGTGGAAATCTACACCGGCTTCCTTAAGCTTATCAACGATCCTCATAGCATACTCTTCGTTGTAAGCAAGGAGTGCTCTGTCTGCAAATTCGATGACTGTAGCTTTAACTCCAAACTGAGTGAGGAGAGAAGCAAACTCCATGGAGATGATACCTGCACCGATGAAAGTAATGTGCTTCGGAAGTTCGGGCAGATCAAGGATCTCACGGCTGGTATGCATATATTCCTTGCCCGGTATATCGAGCTTAAAATCATTCTGACCTGTGCAGATGACAATGTTTTCTGCAGTAACAGTCTGATCTCCAACCTTTACGGTGTGCTCATCAATAAATTCTGCGCTGCCTCTGATAATGGGGAATCCGGCATTATTGAGCATGCCAGTCATTACGTTTGCAAGAGGATCGATCACCTGATGTTTGTAGGACATAAATTTCGGCCAGTCCATCTTTATATCAGCAGTGAGACCGAGATCTTTATATCTTTCAAGTGCGGATACAAGCTCTGCGGGACCATCAAGAAGAGCTTTTGCATCGCATCCGTAGTTTGTGCAGGTACCGCCTGTCAGATCCCTCTCGGCAAAAGCAACTTTCTTACCTGCTCTTGCAAGGATAAGTGCGCCATGCCATGCAGCATGTCCGGAACCAATGTAGAGTACGTCGTAATCAAAATTTGCCATAATATTGTTTGTCCTTTCTTGGTGAGAGATATATAAATAGTTTTTATAAATTTGCAATTCGATTGTATGCAATTAAAATACATTGCACACAATCTAATGTCAATAGGGAAATAGTATTTTACGGAATACATATCGGCAGATCGGATATAAATGTTCAGTTTTTTGTTTGTTTTGTTTAACAGAAAAAATGTAGATGGTACAATGATGTCAGGGTAAAAGACATAAAGTAGTTAAGGAAAAAAGTGGAAGTATTAAGGGGACAGTATGGAGAATAAAAAATTAGAACGGTGGGCTCAAAATCTGCTTGATACCGGTAAGCGGAACAATCTGATAAATTTCAAAGATACCAAGTCATCAACGGTGGAAATAGTATTTCCTGATGGAGAGACATTTTACGAAAAGTGTCTCAGTGCGTCATCTTTTGAAATCTATGATCCAAAGATCATGGACGAAGAAGACGAGGGAAGTGAAAATGTTGAGACGCCTGATACAGGTGAAAATGATGTATTGAGAAAAGAGGAGTATATCGACCTGTATTCTTCAAAACTGCGTAAAGCTAACCAGGTACTAGCATTTGCAAAGATACCGAACCCAATAAGTGCTGTCAAAAATATCGATAAAAAGGCAAGAGACTTTCTGGAGGAAACAGGTGTCAATGTAGCATATCTCGCGTTCGGATTTGTTCATTGGAAAGAGAAGGAAACATCGGACACGATTAACAGGGCGCCTCTGCTGCTGGTCCCGATCACGTTAAAAAATGAATCCTCCATAACTCCGTACTATATAGAATTAACGGAGGATGACGTTGTAGTAAATCCTACGTTTAACTTTCTTTTAGAAGCACAGTACGGGATCAAGCTGCCGGAATATGAGGACGATGAATCATTAACTTCTTACCTTGATAAAGTGAAGGAGATAGTCTCAAAACTGCATTGGGAAGTTACATCCGAGTGCAAAATGGGCATTTTTTCATTCTTGAAAATAAATATGTATTACGATCTCGTTAATAACGAAGATACGATACTCAAGAATAAAAATGTCCGGTCACTTCTTGGAGAAGAGGGAAATCAGCAAGAAGCGGTGCTTCAGGATGATGTCAGATTTGTTAACAATGAGATCATAGATCTGCATGCAGTAGTAGATGCGGATTCCAGTCAGATCGATGCTATAGAAATGGCAAAGTCCGGCAAGAGCTTTGTGCTGCAGGGACCTCCCGGAACAGGAAAGAGCCAGACTATCACAAATATCATTGCGGAATGCCTGCATGACGGCAAAAAGGTTCTGTTTGTATCCGAGAAGCTGGCAGCGCTGAATGTTGTATATGATAAGCTCAAAAAGGTCGGACTGGAAGAATTTTGTCTGGAGCTTCACAGCCATAAATCCAGTAAAAAAGAAGTGATCGCTGAGCTGTGCAGGACATTAAAGGCAGACAGAAGCGCGGTTTCTTCAAGAGCATACGCAGAGGTAGAAGAAAAAGCCAGACTTCAGGAACAGCTGGATTCCTATGCAGAAGAATTACATACACCTGTTGCAGGTATCAATAAATCAATGTACCAGCTTTATGAGGCATATGCGGCGAATAGGAAAGCACCGGATCTGGATATCATAATTAATGATATTGTAAATAAAGGTGAGGCGTACCTTGTCGAAGCCAAAAATCTGCTTTCGGAATATGCAGAGTATGTACCGACTATCGGTGAGGATTACAGAAAGAACGAATGGTACGGATATAAGAGCCGGAACGGGGCACTTGAAGCGCAGAATAAGCTTAGGCAAAATCTGCAGGGGATCGTTTCGGGTTTAGAGAGTCTGATACTAAAGACTATAGAATGTGAGACAGAGTACGCTGTAAAGATAGATACTATGTCTGATGTAGAAAAATATGCACATCTCTTATCTGTGCTGTCAAATACTATGTTTTTAAGAGCTGGCTCGCTTTTACCGGAAAAGACAGAAATGCTTAGTGATTCGGTTAAGACTCTGTCGGGGCTCAGCGAACAGATCAAGGCTCGCAGATTAAAGATAGGGGGAATATTTGAAGACAGCATCTACAAGATAGATGGTCAGGATTACTACAATAAGCTTGCAAAATTATATTCCGGATTTTTCTCAAGGCTTTTTAATTCAGAATATAAAAAGATTATTTCGGATATCCGTCTCGCATCTAAAACAGGGAAGAAGCCGGGATACAACGATGCTAAGGAATATATGAAGAACCTCATGGAGCTTCAGACGATTATGGGACAGTTTGATGCAGAAAAAGGTAAGACAGATGGTTTGCTCAATGCAAATGCTGTAACTCCTGAAACAAACTGGAATCAGCTTAGCAGAGAACTGGAAATTGCAAAGGCATTTTTTGCAAAAGGTCTGAGTGTCGGAAACATAGTAAAAATGCAGGATGATGCGTTTGCTTCCGCCAGATCTGCTTTTGGGGATTATGCAGGTCAGTTAAGTAAGGTACTTGGATCCTTTAGACAAGCTGTGGCAGATATTCAAAATGATTTTGACGAGAAGATTGTTGTTTTTGAGGAAATGTCTCTCACAGCTTTACTTGGAAAGATGCAGGCGTGCCTGGATTCTATGGGGAAAGCAGAAAACTGGGTGAGATTCAATATTTTGCTTGATAAGCTTACCGGACATGATCTGATATCTTATGTAGATGGAGCGATTGAGGCGCATATCGATAAAGAGCAGATAGTATCTGCATATCAGAAGCTTTTCTATAAGCACTGGATAAATCATGTGATGTATGAAAAAACGGTATTTGCAGGCTTTACCAGGATTTCTCATGACAAGGCAGTAGAACAGTTTTCCGAGAAAGACAGGCTTCAGTTTGAGATCAGTAAGGCACAGATCAGAGCAGAACTTTCCGCAAAGCGTCCGTCCCTTGATATGATGGCAGGCGGAAGCGCTGTTTCGGTGCTGCTCAGGGAGGGTGAGAAAAAACGTAAGCAAAAGAGCATAAGGAAACTTCTGGAAGAGACCGGAGAACTGGTTCAGGTACTGAAACCGTGTTTTCTTATGTCTCCGCTTAGCGTGAGTACATTCTTAAGTGAAAACAGTATTTCCTTTGATACGGTAGTATTTGATGAGGCATCGCAGATTTTCCCTCAGGATGCGATCGGAGCGATCTACAGGGCATCCCAGCTCATTGTAGTCGGCGATTCAAAACAGATGCCGCCCAGCAATTTCTTTAACACTTCGGTTGAGATAGATGATGGAGATGAAGAAACAGGTGATGTGACAGATTTCGAATCGATCCTTGATCTGTGCTCTGCGACATTTACTCAGCTTCGTTTAAAGTGGCATTACAGAAGCCGTTACGAGCAGCTTATTTCTTTTTCAAATAAGAATTTCTATGATAATTCACTGGTCACCTTCCCTTCATCGACTATCGATCATGAGGGTGTAGGTGTGGATTATTATCATGTGGATGGCCTGTTTGACAGAAAGAGCCACACAAATCGGAAGGAAGCGGAGTTTATTGTTGAACTGATCTACAAAAATATCGACAAATATCCGGACAGAAGCCTTGGAGTAGTAGCATTTAGCGTGGCGCAGCAGGAACTGATAGAAAAACTTCTTTCAAAAAAGCGTCAGGAAGATACTTCAAAAGAATGGTTTTTCAAACGGGATGATTCAAAGAGAGAGCCTTTCTTTGTGAAAAATCTGGAAACCGTACAGGGTGATGAGAGAGATACCATCATATTCAGTGTCGCGTATGGAATGGATGCACAGGGCAAACTCCTGCATAATTTCGGTCCACTTAACCGTGTTGGAGGAGAGAGGCGTCTGAACGTTGCCGTTACTCGAGCAAAGGAAAATGTGCAACTGGTTTCTTCTATGCACAGCACGGATATAGATCTGAACCGCACTTCTGCCGAGGGAGCGCGTTTACTCAGAGAATATCTTGACTATGCGGAAAATGGCAGCATTGCGCTTGAGAGAACGATTTCTGTAAATCAATTTGAGCAGTTTGATTCTGATTTTGAGATGGAAGTGTGCGAATTTCTCAGGGATAACGGTTTTAATGTTGATACGCAGGTTGGATGCAGCGGATTCCGGATCGATCTGGGACTTAAGAAACCTGACAGCTCGGACTATGTACTGGCGATAGAGTGTGACGGTGCGACATATCATTCGTCTAAGAATGCAAGAGACAGAGACAGACTGCGTCAGGAAATCCTCGAGCGTATGGGCTGGAGATTTTATCGTATCTGGTCGACGGATTGGTTTAGGAATAATGAGGTTGAAAAGGAAAATCTGCTGAAAGCTGCTGCAGAAGCTATAGAACTTGGTGGATTTGTTGAGAACGAGGTGACGGAGTCGGAAGTTGAAAATATTGATTTTGAAAAGGTGGCAGAGCCGGTTCATATGGCATTCCCTGAGTATGCGGAAGCAGATGTTGAGAGCTTAAGGAATAGTCATATGTCAGACACAAAGGTTTTTGTAAAGAGCATCCTTGAAATTGAAGCGCCGACATCGGAGGAGAATCTTCTAAAGAGGATATGCTTTATATATGGACGCGAGAAAGTGACGAGTGTTGTTAAGGATCAGTTTGATGCGGATATGAGAGGCTGTGAAAAAAACGGGATCATTAGGAAAAACGGTTTCCTGTATCTTGCAGGTCAGGAGGATTTCGTGATGCGTGTGCCCGGAATAAAGCGGGACATAAAGTATATCGCACCGGAAGAACTGGCAGCGGGACTGCACGTACTTCTCATGCAGAACATCACAGCCGGGAAAGACGGCCTGTACAAAACTCTCGCAAATCAGCTGGGCTTCACACGTATGGGTGACGCTATCTATGCAAAACTCGACGAAGCATTGACTCTGCTCGATGATGTTGTGGTAGAGGGGGAGAGTGTGTCGATGAGGCATTTATCTAATTGACAAAAGCATTTATGTATGCCACTATTAATATACAAAAGCGTATTGCGTGCAATACGGGGTGGTCTAACACCTGACTTATCAGGCTTAATAGCTGGGAGATGAGTCCAATCCGAAACAATGCCGGGCTTGAACCGGAGGGCTGGCCCCACAGCAGAAAAAGGGGGAACAATGCCGGGCTTGGACCGGAGGGTTGATCGGACAACAGAAAAATTAGACAAAAAGAAGTGGAGAGTTAGTTACACTGCGGTGTATCAGCTCTCCGCTTTTTTGTCGGAATTAGGATTAGAATGAAAACTTTTACAAAAGCAAATGCCATAGCTAAAACAATAAGCAGTGCTGTGGACTATGATAGATATCTTAAAGATAATAAGTTTCTGATAATGTTCAGAAAAAAGGATGCAACCATACAATGTTTTGAAATCAGATTTCCCGAATATGCCTTTATGCATCTGACCGGATTGAAGCTTGATAATGATTCTGAATTACATTCTTCAAAGGATTTTTATGATGCCTGTTGTAAGAAAAAATTGTCTCCAAAAGACATAAATGATCCGGATGGTACAGATGCTGAGCGAAAGCTAGCTATACTACCAACACTTATAAATTTTATCCATTATAGCAAAATGACCCTCATTTGTAGTAATGGAAGGCCTGTTCTCAGATGTGACAGGGTTGTTGGTACAACAAACTATTGCCTTGCGCTTAATTCCACCAAAGATGGATATTATGTTCCGGTATCGTGTCTTAATGAAGATATAAGAAATTTTGGTAACGATATATCACAGGTAGTGGCTATATTTCAAGCAGAACTGAAAGAAACAGTTTATTCGAATATTCGGAATGTTGCTAAGGGTGTTAATCTTAAAAAGCTTAGTATTCCGGCTCAGTATATGGATATAATTGATCTGAGTAATTACAGAGAGCCAAAAAAGAAAGTTAAATAATTGTAGTGTATGTTGGTCAAATAATCAATGAAATGAAAAATGCCGTAGATTATCAATTGAATTCGATAATCTGCTGCATTTCTTCAATAGCATGTATAAGATCTTGCGGCAGTTGCGATGATTTCGTCTACTGCGTCTGATATTTCGTAATAAAGTTGTTCTTCCGGATATTTTTCAAGTGCTGTCATAAATCCGGTTTTCTCTATAATCCTTGGAATCTCATCAGCCTGAAATCTACGGCTTTTCATTTCAGTATATATTTCTTGTAAATAAGCATCTATTTTTTCTCGTGATATTTCCAAAACAAGCACCTCCAAATACTTTGATATGAGTATTTCTTTATGTACGTTAGAGCTTCTTACGTGTGAAAAGAGTCTACAATCGTTTATGAACCTACTGATTGAGAAGAGTTGGGATAAAACCGATAAGTACATTATGAATAATTTTATCATTAAAATAAAGGTTGCAGTGATCATCTTTGAAACTATACAAAGGGGAGAGTTATGCCATTTCAGATAATAAGGAACGATATCATTAAGGTAAAAGCAGATGCTATCGTAAATACAGCCAATCCGGATGTTGCAGTTGGAAGCGGTGTTGATTCTGCCATATATAAAGCTGCCGGAGAGGATAGACTTCTTCGCGAACGTCAGAAGATTGGGAAACTGGAACCGGGAGAAGTTGCGATCACTCCGGCATTTGATCTGGATGCAAAATATATTATCCATGCGAGCGGTCCTTGGTGGTGGGGCGGCAATCAGGGAGAGGCAGAAATACTAAGACAGTGTTATGATAAGTCGCTGCAGCTTGCTGCTGATAATAACTGTAAATCAATAGCGTTTCCGCTTCTTGCCACAGGAACCTATGGCTTTCCAAAAAAACTTGGGATTGAGATTGCTGTAGATGCGTTTACCAGATTTCTTCAGAAATATGATATTGAGATTTATCTTGTTGTATTCGGTCAGGAGTCGGTAAAAATATCGGGTGAGCTTGGAGAAGCGGTTCTTAGCTACATAGACGATGATTATGTCTCCGATACGATTGCTGAGGAATACCAGGGTGAGAGTTTTACTGAGGATAGTGATGCCTCTGATTCTGCTTGTTTTGATGAGGGTAAATCAGAATACGACAGTAAGCGTTTTGCTTCTGATAATTCATCTGGTAGATGCGGAAATACCAGTTTTTCATTTACTGACAGTGCAGCCCGTACAGCAGGGGGAGCTTTCTTAAAGGCAACAGCTTCTTTGGACGATGCTATAAAGGGCATTTATAAGGAGTCATTTGAAAAACACCTTCAAATGCTGATTAACAAAAAGGGGTTAAAGAATTCAGAAGTTTATGCATCGGCCAACATTTCAAAGCAGTATTTTTCAAAGCTCTTAAAGGGGCAGGTAAAGCCTTCAAAGGGAAAGGTACTTTCTCTTGCAGTGGGATTGCGACTAAATATGGATGAAACTGTTGATTTCTTGCGACTTGCCGGATATGCGCTGTCACCTATTTCACAGACGGATGTAGTTGTAGAGTATTTTATAGAGCATGAAAATTACAGTGTTATAAAAATAGATATGGTACTGTTTGATTACGGACTAGATCCGCTTTCAAACGGTTGATTATAAAGGTCGCCTTCGGGTTGACCTTTTTTCTTTGCTCAGTTGGTATCATATGATCATCAAAACAAGAAGCGCTTCGAGTAAAGGATATCTGGTTGTTTTTTATTAAGTCGGAGGTAATGACAATGAGTAAGGGTTTAACAGAAATTATATATATCTTGGACAGAAGCGGATCAATGAGTGGTCTTGAAGCAGATACGATCGGGGGATTTAACTCTATGATGGAGAAGCAGAAGAAAACCGGAGAAAAGGCAATCGTATCCACAGTCCTTTTTGATGATGAATGTGAAGTTATTCATGACAGGGTTCCGATTGAAGATATCGGAAAGATGACGGATGAACAGTATTTTGTCAGAGGTTGTACAGCTCTTCTCGATGCTGTCGGAGGCGCGATCCATCATATCAAAAATATTCACAAGTACGCGAGAGAAGAGGACAGACCGGAAAAGACGATCGTTGTAATAACTACTGACGGAATGGAAAATGCGAGCAGAAAGTATTCTCGTGAAAAGATTGCAAGGATGATCAAGAAACAGCAGAAGAAATACGGTTGGGAATTCATTTTCATCGGAGCAAATATAGATGCTTATGCAGAAGCACAGAAATATGGCATCCGCGAGGACAGGGCTGTTAATTACGTATGTGATGGGCTTGGAACTGCCGGTGTATTTGCAGGTGTGACACGTGCTGTATGCTCCGTAATGAAGTCTGAAAGTGCGAAGACTGTTGCAAGAGATCTTGATGATAGTGACTGGTGTGATGAAATTAACGAAGACTACCGCAGACGTGGAAACAGTTTTTAGTTATTAAGTGGTTGAAAGCATGATTTTTAAGGGCTTTCAACCACTTTTTTCTATTCAGGCAGATTTTCTCTCGTTTTTATCCGGATTAGTTCCGAAAATAAACATATATAATAATGAGCTAAAAAACGAACACGGCTATATTTATTATACGGATATAACGAAATAATAAAGGGTTTTTTCGTAAGCAATTACACATATATAGATGATAGGGGATGCGATATGTATGGAACCGGAACTAAAAAGATGCTGAACATGCTGATCTCGATATTTTGAAAGAATATTCGGATAGTGAGCATCGATTACTGCAGCAGGATATTATCGATCTTTTGAAATTTTTATGATATGGGGATTGATAATTCCTATCTGGGAACCGTGGAAAATGTTGATGGAACACCATGGTATTCCGAGCCTGATGCAGACGGAGAAATGTACAGGAATAATGCATTTACCGTTGTAACGGATGCTTAGGAGATTAAGGGGAAATACGATACGTTTCTGAGTAATAAGCAGGCGCGGGAGGTTTCGAGAAATGAAGAGAAAAACATTTGTAACAATTATCATTTGCTTAATCAGTACTATGCTTCTTGCCGGCTGCGGAAATACCACCGGAGCTTCTGATAGTACTATGAGTGACAAACCGAAAAATGTGGATGAGTCCGCTGAAAAGAAAGATGCGGAAAATGACAGCGAAACCGTAGAAGAGCCTGAAAAAAAGGAAGAGAATGACGAGAAGGCAGCCGCCATCGGTAAGTCCCTTGCACAGCGCATGGCGGGAAAGTACAGCTACCAATACAGTGACGATGAGCTGTATATTATGGATGTCGTTCCGTTCGGTGATAATCTTTATGCGTTTTGCGGACGAGCCATGGCGGATGATTCCGACAGCTTTGAAGCATACACTTTCTGGACGAGCGAGTTTATTCCGTATGATGCGGATGAGGTTACAAGTACGGACGGGGATACGACGACAGTCAACGAACTGCGCTTTTCCATTATGTCCAATGCGGGCAAATACTGGGACGCAGGCTGCAAGGGTACGGTCACTCTTACGGACGACGGACTCATCTTTGAAGGATTCGATGACGATTTTCTTACGGAGGATGGTGGAGGAAGCAGAGAATTTGCAAGGGATGACCGGGTAGAGGAAGCATTCTCCTACACCATGGGCGGTAAAGGAAATAACGAGCTTGAAGGCGTGTGGATACTTGACCGTATGAGAGCCGACCTCTATATACGGTTTGACGGTTCTGACATGTATATTTACTGCAAAGACCCGGGCTCGGAAGTGTTCTATGCAGCAGGTGGGTGTGACTGTCATGACGGCTCATTTGACTGTATGGCAAATTTTATAGATGACGGCGGGCAGCCTTTTGAGTTCTCGTGCGATTATAAGGTGGACGGTGACACCCTGACGCTTAAGATCACTGATGGTGACGTACCGGAGCAGATTCCGGAAAACGGGAAATATGAGAGGATCGGTGACGGCAGGGTTCATGTCACTACAATGAATGAAGTGGAGCTCTCCTCCGATTCACTCGGAATGTCCGGAGGCTATCTAAGCTACGATACGCTTAGAGAACAGGATTATTACGGAGTGTTCGTGTCATCGGCAAAATCACCGGAAGGCTGCACGCTGACCATAGATAAGCTTGAGGAAGCAGGCATCTTCAGGAGCTTTGTTGTATATACACCCGATTTTTCGGAGCTTAACCCTGAACCATACTATGTTGTGACAATGGGATTATACACATCCGAAAGCGACGCAAGGGAAGCCCTTTCCGAAGCGAAAGCGGCGGGCTTTAAGGATGCTTATGTGAAGTATGCGGGCTCTTATACCGGAGACAGATATTGGTACACGATGTATGGCGGCGAGAAGATTGATGTGTTATCGGATGGCGTAATGATTCGCGGCGTGTCCCTTGCGATACCATATTCTACAGACGGTGAACCTATAGATGCCGATCTGCTCGTAACTAAGGATACAATATTTGACAGATCCGCTGATTTTGAAGCTTTCGGTAACTACGAAAAGGGAGACACGCCATATGAATGGATAGTCAGGAACTGCAAACTCATGAACGATGATCCTGATGAGTATCTGATGAACGGTCCGGCCCTTTCCGGCATATTTGAGGTCGGCCTTGATAATAATAAGATCACGACATATTACGGAAGCTACTGGTGGGACTGAGGACCCATTTGCGAAGCGATTCTAATGGGCGAGCGTCCTTGGATTAATATAGGAGTTTAGAATGAAGAGAAAACCATTTGCAACAATTATCATCTTCCTTATCAGCACCATGCTTCTTGCAGGCTGTGGGAAGTCGGATGACAGCGATCTGAGGGACAGGCTGGAAGAAGCTAGTAATGAAGCAACAGAGAAAACAACGGAAGAGGGTATAGAAGATGTAAAAGCTGATGCCGTTACGGAGCCGGAAAAGGAAGAGACAAAAACGGAAGATAGTGTGCTTCCAAGGTTTTATATATCCAAGGAAAGAGACGAGAAAGAAGTCGATGGAGACTTTATCGGGCAATACACCTACGATCAGATCCATATGGAAAGCGAAGATAATGTCTATAAAGCACTGGAAGATGAGCTTGACCGGGTCAACAGTGATATCGCAGGACAGGAGCAAAAGGCAATGAAGGATGAAGAATGGAATATATGTGTAAGACGGGCGGATAAGGATGTAATGAGCTTTATCACAGAATACAGCAGGACGGGATATGAAGGTGGATATGTTAAGGTGCGCGGACACTCATATGATATGGGAAACGGCAGAGAACTGAAGCTTAAAGATATCGTTAAGGATGAAGAGTTGTTTTATGATACACTGGCAACCGAACTGTCCTATGTAGTCACAAGAAAGATGATGACCTATACGGGCGAGAATGATATGGAGCTGATAGACTGCAGGGAATCCATAGAGGAGTGCATCAGGGATGACAGAGCCGGATGGGTGCTGGATCCGCAGGGTATCACTTTTTGGTTTGAGAATATCAATGCGGTGCTTTCCAATACAACTGCAAGTGTCTTATTCATAGATGATACTGATGGTGCGATCTTTAAGGAGGAATATGCTGCTAATGCTCCGGATGAATGGATAATGCAGATTCCCGGACACTATATAGAGACAAAGTTTGATTACGGTTTGGATGGGAGCACTGATACTATCGCATGGTGTCCCAGTGAGTTTGATGACGATTCCAATGGGACATACCAAAGCGGTATATGCGTGAATTACAATGCACAGTATTATGATTCAGCTGATATCTGTCCCGGTGACGGGCTCGCATGGGAGAATTATGATGCGATACTCATATATAAGGAAGCAAAGGCTGTTCTGATGATATCGCATGATGAGGATATTGTGTCATACATAGACACGTTCAATATAACAAATGATACGGTCATCAAAGCAGATAATATGGTCGGTGCTTTGGCGTGGGTGTCTTCTCCAACAAGTTATGGTGTATATGTTCCCACAGATCCATCTGCGATAGAGGTACATACTGTACTTGATGGCGAGTCGGAAGAGGATGCAAAACCGCAGTATCTGAGCATAGATACAGATGGTACGATGACTGTGAAAAGTACAAAGGACGATGCATCAGAAGAATCCGGTAAAAAGATATCCGACAACGAAGGAAGCACAGGAGTGTCACTGACGAAGGATGATGCATATGAGATTGCCCGAATGGTTGCAGACGGAAAAGTATGCGCTCTTGAGTATCACGATTATGACGGAGACGGACGCAATGAAGCATTTGCTGCAATAGGCAAGGATGACGATATGGGCGGATGTATTCTTGAATCCATCTGGTTCATAGGTAGTGACGAAAAAGGAAAAATGATGCGGGATGATTTTAACGATCTGTCCATGTACTCTGATGAGAGCGGTTATTACGAGCAGTATTCTGACGAGAATGTGGGGTTCTTTACCGGAGAATGCGGAGGATACGGAAGCGGATGGCTGACGTTCATCTTCGGTGTCAGGAACGGAGAACCTTACGAACTTGATCTGTCAATGGAGACGGAGGGCTTCTATCGGAACGAGCAGGGTAGGTTCTACACTCTGACCGATGATTTTACCGACGGTCACAGGTATATGATAACAGAGCTTATATATGAGAGCAAAACAGGTCAGTTTAAAAAGGGCAAGGTTACGGACAAAGACTGGGCTTATTAACAAATAGCGACTTGGGATAGAGGAATACAAATAATGAAGAGAAAATCATTTGCTACAATTATCATTTGTTTAATCAGTGCTATGCTTCTTGCAGGCTGTGGGAAGTCCGATGACAGCAGCCTGACGGACAGGCTCGAGAACATCAGGGAGGATGCGGAAGAAAATGAGAATGAGGAGGAAAATGCAACTACCCTTGATGTAAAGCAGACTGAGAAGAACCTGAAGGAAATGAGCGATGCCATGGTCAGTTACCTGTGGGTTGCTCTGATGACGGAATCTGAGGGCGATGTTTTCAATCTCGGAGAAAGTGTGGATCTTAAACTTTCTGATTCCGATAAGATCAGAGCAGCCGTGCTGGCGTCAGAGACGGATGGTGTTATCGACGGTTATTTTAGCTTGAAAAAGGGAGAACTCGTAGAGGATAAGAATGCCGAGACCGGGCCGGACAGTGACGGATTTCACGGGATGTCTGTTCCTGATAAAAGCGTGGAAGAGAACTGCCTTGACCTATTCGGGGAAGAAGCTGACTGGGATGCTCTTCCGGAAAAACCGGTATGCGACCTGTTCGATGCGGTTTCCTATACCGATGAAGACGGTACACACGCTCTTCAGGTCGATCAGGAAGTTGATACGGAAATCGCACTCGAAAATCATGAATGCACGATCACGGAAGAAGACGGTAAATACATTGGCGAAGTCAACATGTTCTGGGGATATTGGGGCGAACTGGAACAAAAGCCCGGTTACTCGAACTATGTTGTAACATATACGCTTGAGGCAAACGATAGATCAAAGTATGGTATGGCGATAACAGCGATAAGCGTAAGCAAGGCAGAAAAGTCTTCCAAAGAGGACGTGACAATAACGGATGTATCATGGAATCATGGGAGTTACGAGGAGTTCATTGAAGCTGATTCGGATGTAACAGAAGTGTATTTCACGCTGAGTAATGGTGAGACCATCACAAAACAGGTTCCTCTCGGATATTATGTGGATGGAAAAGAGGAAGTTGATATAGACGGTGACGGCGAGGATGAGATCGTTATTAATCAGTATTTTTCAAATACTGCGACTGAGTATAACATTGTCTATGTCTTTAAGCTTGTAGATGGTAACATTGAAGATATCTCTCCTATGGGAGATATCCCCGAATTAACTGATGATGTTGCGGATATGATGATCAAACCACTGGATAAAGAAGGGTATCCTAAGTATGCGCTTGATGTGACCACGTATCAAAAGGAAAGTGCGGATGTCTCGGTAAAAAATCATGCATTATTGGCGTGGCATAATGGTTCATGGGAAGAGATTGAGACCGATTCTGATGAAAAACAGCATGAGGAAACCGCGGAGGATCATACCATACCGGAGTATTTTATCTATGTAATATCACCTGACGGATATGCAAACCTCCGCACAGGTCCGGGCACCGAGTATGATGTGATATGTCAGATACCGACCGGCGATTCCATGGAGGTATATCGCGAGACCGCCACGGATAAAAAGGGTAACAAGTGGCTGAAAGTAGCTTACTGGCATCCCGAGGGAACATCTCAACTCGACGGATCCAATGAACAGGGAATAACAGAGATCGGATGGATTGCGGAATCTCAAGTTGAATAGTTAGATATGAGGGCAAACAGATGGGCGACTTTATATTTGATGCGATAAGCGAATCGGTCACGAAATGGGTAAGGAAAGCAGGCAAGCCGGTATTCGGGATAGGCTGTTTGATTGCGGCGGTATTACTATTTGTTTTTGCTGCAAAAGAAGGGTTGGGTTATATCAGCTATATGTCAAAACCGAATAGGTTTTTCGTAGATGAATCTATAAGTTATGAGGACTTAAGTGAAAGAAGAGGCGGATATGTGGACGAGAACAAGAGGAATCACGAGTATCTTGTTACGCGCACATATACAGTGGACGGAGAGCTTGTCATTGATGAATCGAAGAACATACTGAAAAATCCGTATGACAATACTCCGGTATTCTATGAAATGAATGACAAGGGGCAGAAGGTTCCCGTGCGCATCAGGTTCTATACCTTAGGCAGGTGGCTGTCCATACTGTTTAACGGTATCATTACCGTAATGCTTCCTCTCCTGATAGGAGCTTTTTTACGTTGGTGCTCCATGGAAGAGGGGGAAACGTTCATGGAAGGTTTTCATCCTTTGTACGGGGCGGCATGGTATACACTGACGGCATTCATAGTCCTCCTGTACTTTGTAAAGGGAGTACGAAAGGATGCCTATGATCATCCGATCATCTATCAGCTCTTTTCAAACGGCAAGACGAAGCTGATAGGCAAAAGGCGTGACAGGAAGCTCAGTGTCCTGTCAATGTTCGGAATCGGAAGCATAGATAAGGATGGAAAGAGATTGACCGTATTCAGGCTGATCCACGACCTTGGCGGTCTGGGTATCGGCATGGCACTGATAATCTTTTTCATTTTCCTTGGAAGCACGTTGGCAATGGTATTTTAAATATTTATTGTAGCAATAATTACTGCCATCAGATGGTGACCGGATGACGATAACATTGGCACGACTGACTGGTCAGAATTCCTAACGAGCTTAAAAAGCGGGCGCTAAAGGATAAAGAATCATAATCTCTTGAGATTGCTTATGAACGACGGATACACCGTCTGATCGGTCATGAATTCAAATTGTAATGACTGGATCTTCGCATCCCCGTAAATGGTGCCTGAGACAGTGATATGTCCGCATCCGTCTCCTGTAAAGCGTATCGTTGAATCATATGCCAGTTCCCGGAAAACAGCCTCATCGGTTTTAAAATTGACCAGTTCTTCAAGCTGTGTGATCAGTTCCTTGATATCCTTGTAATCGCATTCGCAGCAATGACTCTGCCCCGAAAACTCCCCGGAACGAACCTTCATGGTAAAAAAGCAGTTATAAGGATTGCCGGATTTCTCGTCTTCCTCGCTGTGGGAAAAGCATCTGATCTCAAAAAAGTCATCGCCGTATTCCAATCTTGCAGTACCGGGTGTGCTCATCTTTGTCCTGACCTCCTTGGGACCTTGTTGCGTTTTGGATCTGTAAGCATGATGTAGCTGTTGCGATAGGCCCCGCCGTACTGTTTGAAATAGTCTATAGCCGAAGGAAGCAGCTCAATCCCGGCTTTTTCGTACAACGCAATAAAGCCTGCAACCTCTTTTTCGCTTACCGGAGTGCAGACCAGTCGTATTGCTTCATTCAAACGTTCTATCAGTGTTCCGCTTAATTCGATCATAGTGAGATGATTATATCACGGCAGGCGACTACAAATAAACAGGAGCCGCGATTTTGAGGACTTACATTGCCTTCAGTATAACAGAGTACGGAGGCGTCTAACCGTATCGAGAGCATTATCACTTCGCAGTCACGTCTTGAACAGATTTCTTTTGCCTATTCGGGCAGATTTTCTCTCGTTTTAATCCGGAATAGTTCCGAAAAGAATTATATATAGAAATGAGCTAAAAAACGCACATGGATACATTTATTATACGGTTATAAAGAAATAATAAAGGGATTAACGTGAGCAAATAGGCATATATAGATGATAGGGGATGCGTTATGTACGGAACCGGAACTAAAAAGATGCTGAACATGCTGATACTCGATATTTTGAAAGAATATTCGGATAGTGAGCATCGATTACTTCAGCAGGATATTATCGATCTTTTGAAACTAAATTATGGGATGGAATGCGAAAGAAGGGCTGTAAAGAATAACATAGTTTCGCTTCGGGAAATGGGCTACGATATTGTCTCTGATAAAGGCTATTTTCTCAATAGCAGGGAATTTACCGATGCAGAACTGCGTCTTCTTATCGACAGCATTTTTACATCGGGTGCGATTACAAATAAAGAGGCTCACACGCTCGCTAAAAAACTTGAGAAGTTTTCGAATAAATATTTTAAGTCGCATATTTCGCATATACACAGTTCGGTCAGCGGAAAAAATGCCGAGAACGAAAAAGTCATGGATTCAATAGCGGCGATAGATACCGCAATATCAAAGGGTAAGAAGATAAGTTTTTCATATTTGCAGTATGGAATAGATTTTAAGCTGCATCCGAAAAGGAATATCAGATATATCGTGAGTCCGTATCAGATGATAAGCAATAAGGGGAAGTATTATCTGGTGGCTAATTATAACGATTATGACAATATATCGCATTACAGACTCGACAGAATAGCGGATGTAGAAATACTTACAGAAAATCGTAAGCCGATGAAGACAATAAAAGGTCTTGAAAAAGGGCTTAACATAGCAAAGCATATTGCGGAACGCGTATATATGTATTCCGGAGAAAGTGTGCATATAAAATTACGGACTAATGAAAACATGATGGATGCACTTATTGATGCCTTCGGAAAAGAATTCAGGGTAGCACTTGATGATGAAAGCGATATTACCGTTAATCTAAATTGCAACCCGGATGCTTTTTTCTATTGGGCAATGCAGTATGGGCAGAATATTGAAGTACTGGAACCGGAAAGCATGCGGGGCAGGATAAAGAGAGCGGTGTTGGAGATTGGGAAAAAGTATAGGGATGTCGATATAAATACGCGGGGTTGATTATGAGCGAAAAAGTTAAAGTTAATGTGCACAGAGGAACTAATACAATAGGTGGATGTTGTACGGAAATTACTTATAAAGGAACTCGTATCGCTATTGATCTGGGGAGTCCTTTACCGGGAGAGGACAAGAAGAAACTTAATGTACAGGGACTGACTTGCGGAGAGAGTAAATTTGATGCTGTACTATGCACGCATTATCACGGTGACCATATAGGCGAAATAAATCGTGTTAATTCAGATATACCGATATATATGAGTGATTTTGCTAAAGAAGTAATAAAGGCTTATCAGGATAACAAAAAGACACAATATTCAGAAATTGATACAGCTAATATAAGAAATCTTTCTGCCGGCAGAGAATTAAAGATAGGTTCTTTTTTGATACGACCAATCCGCTCAGATCATTCAGCAGCTGAATCATTTATGTTTCTAATTAAGGCGGATGGCTTTAATATTCTTCATACCGGTGATTTCCGGCTTCATGGGAAGTATAGAGATGAGTTGATAGAAGGACTAACGAATCTTGGAAAAATTGATCTTTTGATAACTGAGGGTACGACTCTTTTCAGAAAGAAAAATGATGAGGAAAACTATACGGAAGAAAAGGTAGAAGAATTGATTAGAGGGTACATAGACGAGAACAAGTATTGCTTCTTTATATTGTCTTCTACAAATTTTGACAGATTTCAGGGAATAACAAAAAGTATAGACAGCTTTCGAGCTAAATACAGAAGAATAAGAAGGGGAAAATACTATCTTGTTGATGATTTTCAGAACAAACTTCTTAAGGTTGCAGAAAAGTATTCGCCGGATAGATATAGTTTTAAGAGTCACAGTAAGTACGGGCGAAATCTGAATGCAGGTATGGAAGAAAAGGGTTTTGCAATGCAGCTTCGTACAAATAATCAGGAACATGAAGAGATTTTTAAGAAATATATGACAGAATATACGGATAAGACATTACTGATTTATTCAATGTGGTCCGGATATATGGAAAGGGGGAAACTAAAGAAGATAACAGATTTTGCAAGAGAAAGGAATAGATTAAGGATTGTCCATTCTTCCGGTCATGTGACAATACAGGATTTAGAAGGCTTTGTAAAAACAATAAATCCGAAGAATGTCATTGTGATTCATACGGAGTCTCAGGAACAGTTAAATGTGTTTGAGAATCAGATAGTTGTGGAGGATGGTGTGGAGGTTGAGTTTTAAAAGTAGTTATATTTTGAATATTGATAAGAATAATCAAGGATTCATTTATTTGAATTTCTTAAGTTGGAAAATTTAGGGTTGATATAAGGAGTATTTGAAATGACACTGTTTAAAGATGAACATGGAATTAACAGCAGGAATCGAGATAATCAAAGGTATTATTTAGGCCGTTTGGCCGACATTTGCAGAGAAGCGTTTGCTGATGCGAGTAAAACGAGTGAAATTTTACGAAGGGAACTGGGAATTTCGGAAGCATTTGAGAAAAAACAGGAGCATGATCCTAAGCATAATAGATGTGAAGGATGTGGAAATGATAGAGCAACAGAAAAGCGGATTTGCCGTTGCATGTTCTATTATAATAATAACTATCCAAAGAAATGCGAGAATGTTTGTAAGTTGAGAAGGAAATGGAAGAATATTGGGAAGTATAAAATAGTTGAATATGAATGGCCTACAAAATATGTGATAAAAAATATTGGTGGGATAGATTTGATAATCGAGAGCGAGTCTGAGCCAAAGGAAAAATATGGAGTAGAAGTCAAGCCAGAATCAAGTAAAGAAACATTAAGTAGGATGGTGGCAGAAATACTGACCTATACAACGGACACATATTCAGATTTCAAACCTGCAATAGCTGTATTTAAGGATAGCAAGCAGTATAAGGATATAGAGTATCTTAAAAAAGAAAAAAATATGGAATGGGGCGAGATTGTAAAACATATAAAGGTGTTTGTAATTATTGTTGCTAAAAAAGATGGAATTCATGAGTTTGAATTTAAAGAAGACAAATGGAAAATAAATATTAATGACTTAAACTTCGCACATTAAAAAGTGCATTAGAACCTTGATAATTCAATAAAAACTGGCATTAAAAAGGGCGTGATAACTCTGCCTTTGGTATAATTTAAGTACCACCAAAAACCATACAAAAGGAGCCTCACGCCTTGTCTAAGATTATATCACAGAACGACTACGATTCTAAGCAGATTACTGATTCAATCAGATACTTTTTTGAACGCTTTCATTTATCAGCTGTTCTAAAAGCATCCAATGCAAAGAAATCGAAAGGCACTACACCGCTCAAGATCATGAGTTATGCCTTTGCTTTGGTTTTTAGAAACAAATCTA
>JNJK01000026.1 GCA_000701625.1 Lachnospiraceae bacterium MC2017 | reverse complement strand
CCTTTCGAAAGATCCCAGCAAGCTGTTCACTCTCTAAGGTCCGCTCGACTTGCATGTGTTAGGCACGCCGCCAGCGTTCATCCTGAGCCAGGATCGAACTCTCGAAAAAAGTTTGATCCGGTTTTCAAGACAAGCTAGCTTTCGCTTCGCGTTTCTTAATTACCGTTATTTACTGTGAATCAGATCTCTCTGATCCAGAGTTTATTTTTTTGCATTTCTGAAATTTCTCATTTGAATTTTCAGGGTTGCATTGCTGTTTGTTTGTCAAGGTTCAGTTCTGTCGATCCGCTTGGTTGCTGGGCTTGCGAGCTGTTTTGTTCGCTGCCGCTCGCGGCGACAAGTGATATATTACCACCCAAATACACACGCGTCAACAACAATTTTCATTTTTTTTTAGTTTTTTTATTTATTTATTATCACGCCTCTCCAAAGCACTATATATTGTACCATCGACCCTATCGATATACAACATCTCTCCCACAACGAAAAACTCCACTCTATTTTGTTCTTCCTGCAAAACTTCCTGCATTTAAATTTTGGATACTTCTCACGCAAACATAGATCTATATTTCATATTGTCTTCCAAAAATGATCATACACGCTTATTCAGAATCCATTATCATCTGTCCATCAAATTAATAAACACATCTGTACTATAAAATAGAGATAACACCTTGTTTCCATTTACCATCTCGAAGAACTTCTGACCCGCTACACTTCCTGCAAACAGGGTCATTATCAGTAAGAACAGCCATATAACCATAAATCCCTCTGACAGCCCTATCAACGCCCCTGCCATTCTGTTAAGTCCATTTATCACGGGTATTTTGCCTATAAAGTCCAACGATAGAACAGTTATTTTTAATATTACATATACTAATAACAGCGAGATCACGAATACCAGTATCTTAATAAATAGTTTTGAAAGAAATCTTGCAACGTACTCTTCAAATGCCGTTACAAGCAGCTTCGTATATACCTCCGGCGTATCATTTTTTACAAGCATCCCTTTTAACAGATCCGGCAAAGTATATGACTGTATCGTCTCTATCTGATTTTCATAGATCGTATTGTCACGTTCAGAGTTTTTATCTTCAAATAGTTCCATGATCTTTTTTTCCGTAATTGTGCTTATCTTTGTTTTCTCCATCAGATAGTCCGATATCATCGGAGATATCCTTACAACAAGCCATATCGCAAGCAGGATTGATACAAACGAAAAAATTATCCGTAAAAATCCCTGTTTATAACCCTGAAAGGTAAACAATGCGACTACTATTACAATTAGCAACAGCATTAGTTCTGCAGTCATAACTTTCCTCCTAAATATAAACAAATATCTATATCCAAACTGATCGTTGTCAGATGCGTCTGTTCCATACAATAAATGCCTGCCTTATTTTTCGGCAGGCATTTATATTCTTTAGTTTAATTGTATCATCTGGGTCATATTTCTGTTTACAAGAACAAACCTGTTGGTATTCTTCGTTGGCGCCATTAATATGACGGAATCCTCAAACAGGCCATCATATTTGACCTTTCCCTTCATATCAAGTATTTCACATGTAGAATCGTTGTATATTATAATCCTGTCCGTTGTGAGCTTTATGTCGGTGTATGCCATTTCAAATTCCTGTGACAGATTCAATTTTCCGCTATCACTATATAACTCTATCCGATATCTGTTTGCTCCACTTTCAGCCCTAAATACGAGACCAACTTCATCCGGGCCATAGAAAACGCTCTCTATCTCATCTTCGATAGCATTTGCAGACAACGCCTCCGGTTTTTGATCCCCTTTATAAAATATCATCTTGTCATCACCAATGGCGACCGCGGTACGATTATTAAGAAATTTAATCCTTGGTATTACTGTGCCTTCGTAATCATATCCGCTTACGTAATTATCTATTTCATTCTGACCTACATCGCCAAAGTTATAAAAAGCTACTGATGACTTTAATTCATCATTTTCCATACGGATATATGTCACTCCTAAAAGTGTTCCTCCCGGAGAAAGGGCAATATCAGCCGGATATCCGCTTTTTGACATTGTACTCTTGATTCCTGCAAGCTGATTTCCTTCTCTGTCGTATACATTGATCCTTGTCGTATTACCCTCTTCCAGCACTGCAGCGACTACTCCCTGCCCTGCTACATTAAAATTCATCACCGGCAGTTTTGTCTGGATCGCAGTCTGATTTCCATCCGGGTTCATCACAAGTATTTCCGTGGAGCCGAGATCACTCATTGCCACATAGTCTCCGCAGGTTGCGATCTTAGGTTCCTGCATTTCATAGGTTACATTCCAGTTTGTTTTGTCTGTTTCGTCAAAGGATTCCGCTCCGTCCTGACTATATTTTAGAATATGACCGTTATAAACCATATATTCTGCCGTATCAGAATCGGATCTGACTGTTTTTTTTAGAATTTCATAACCTGTGTAGCTTCTGGTATCTATATAATGCTTTACAGCAAATGCTATTGCGAATAAAACAACAAGAATAACAATCACTCTTAATGTTATATCCAGGCGGTGACGCCTTACATCTGCGTCAAAGTCTTCTTTAGTAGCTGATTTAATTATTTTCAGATCTGCCATTTTTCATCCTTGTCTATATAAGATGTAAAGGTCAAAAGTACTTACGTTTTACTTTTGCCTCTGTTTTCATATTATATCATGACCACCTGCCTGAAAACCGAACACATTTTATTTCAATCGGATTTTACTATAAGTAATGCCTCTTTTTACCTATAAGAATTGCTATAAGTCAAAAAATCGGGCCACGAATGGCCCGATTCGATAAATCATTTATTTATTTTTCTTCAAACTTTTCAAAGCTTTGCCTTGATCTGCTCGTAGATGCCTTCGCCGTCGAGCTTGTACTTTGCCATAAGCTCTGACCACGGGCCGGACTCACCAAACTGATCGTATACGCCGATCTTGTGAACCGGTACAGGCTTCTTCTCTGATACAACGTCTGCTACTGCACTTCCAAGACCGCCGATAACAGATGCCTCTTCTACTGTGAAGATCTTTCCTGTCTCTTCTGCTGCCTTGAGTACGAGTTCTTCATCAATAGGCTTAATTGTGTGCATGTCGATAACACGTGCGTCTACGCCTTCTGCTGCAAGCTTTTCAGCTGCCTCAAGTGCATATCCTACCTCAACACCACATGCGATGATAGTGAGATCCTTACCATCACGAACTGTGATTCCCTTGCCTACTTCAAACTTGAAGTCAGGTGTATCGTTGATAACCGGTGTTGCAGCTCTGCTGAATCTAAGATAAACAGGTCCGTTCATCTCGATCGCTGCCTTTACTGCAGCCCTTGACTCAACATCGTCTGAAGGTACGATAACTGTCATTCCAGGGATAGTTCTCATAAGAGCAACATCCTCAAGACACTGATGAGTAGCACCGTCCTCACCTACTGTGATACCTGCATGTGTAGCACCGATCTTTACATTGAGTTTCGGGTAACCAATTGAGTTTCTTACCTGCTCATAGTTACGTCCTGCTGCGAACATAGCAAAGGAGCTAATGAACGGGATCTTTCCTGCTGCTGCAAGACCAGCAGCGATTCCTGTCATGTTTGACTCAGCGATACCGCAGTCGATATGACGTTCCGGGAATTTATCCTTGAAATACTGTGTCTTTGTTGCATTTGCAAGGTCAGCGTCAAGAACTACAAGATCCTTATACTGATCACCGAACTCTGCCAGTGCTTTTCCGTAGCTTTCACGGGTTGCAATCTTCTTTACATCACTCATAATGCGGCACCTGCTTTCTCCAGCTCGTCCATGGCTGTCTTAAACTCATCGTCACTCGGAGCCTTTCCATGCCAGCCGACCTGATTTTCCATAAATGAAACGCCCTTACCCTTAACAGTCTTGGCAATAATAGCTGTGGGCATTCCCTTTGTATTCTTTGCTTCATCAAATGCCTTACGGATTTCCTCAAAATCATTACCATTTATGTTGATAACGTGGAAATTGAAGGCCTCGAACTTCTTGTCGATAGGATAAGGAGAATTAACTTCCTCAACTGTTCCATCGATCTGAAGGTTGTTATTATCTACGATAACACAGAGGTTATCAAGCTTTCTTGCACCTGCGAACATTGCTGCTTCCCAGATCTGACCCTCCTGGATCTCACCATCACCGCAGAGGCAGTATGTGCGATAATCTTTGTTATCAAGCTTTGCTGCTACAGCCATTCCTACTGCTGCAGAAAGTCCCTGTCCAAGTGAACCGCTGGACATATCTACGCCCGGGATGTGCTTCATGTCAGGATGTCCCTGAAGGTATGAACCTGTGTGACGAAGTGTCTCAAGGTCTTTTACCGGGAAGAATCCTTTTTCTGCAAGTGCAGAGTAAAGACCCGGTGCTGTGTGACCCTTTGAAAGCACGAAACGATCACGATTTTCATCCTTAGGGTTCTTAGGATCAACGTTCATCTCTTCGAAATAAAGATATGTAAAAATATCTGCTGCTGAAAGAGATCCGCCGGGATGTCCGGACTTTGCAGCATGTACGGCAGTTACGATATCCTTGCGGACCGCATTAGCCGTCTTTTCAAGTTCTTTGTTAGTCATATTAGTTTCCTTTCTCAGCCGTTATTCTGACCATAATATGCATTTGCACCATGCTTACGATAGTAATGTTTATCCTGAACTTCCTGAGGGCACTCCTGTACCTTCGGGTTGATCATTTCTGTACGGCAAGCCATCTTTGCAACTTCCTCAAGTACAACTGCTGTATGTACAGCATCTACTGGGTCTTTGCCCCATCCAAAAGGACCATGGTTCTTGCAGAGGCAAGCCTGAACTGCAACGTGATCCTTGTCCTTAAAGTAATCAGTGATCAGAACACCGGTATTTCTCTCGTATGCTTCATCAATCTCTTCTTTTGTAAGGCAACGAAGACACGGAACATCACCATAGAAATAATCAGCATGGGTTGTTCCATAGCAGGGAATGCTGCGTCCGGCCTGAGCCCAGCTCGTAGCCCACGGAGAATGTGTGTGAACGATACCGCCGATATCACTCCACTTACGATAAAGCTCTGCATGAGTTTCTGTATCAGAGGACGGATTATATTTGCCCTCGATTTTGTTGCAATTAAGATCGACGACTACCATATCATCCGGAGTAAGACTATCATACTCAACACCGCTGGGCTTGATTACGAAATAACCGGACTCACGGTCAATTCCGCTGACATTTCCCCATGTAAATGTCACAAGATCATACTTCGGCAGAAGCATATTGGCTTCATAAACCTTTTTCTTTAATTCCTCAAGCACTGTGATTCCTCCTTAAATACAACTTTTTGTCGATTAGACAGTACATTTTCATTATATGCGATCCCTATACATTTTCAAGACCGTATACGCTGTATTATACAAGAAGTTGTCTTGTTTTAATCGATCAGTTTGGGAATTATTGCTCATTTTGTATTGATACAACCATACCTTTTAGTGATGTTGCCTTAGCAAGTGGTGAATTTATATGTTGTTGTTGTATCATACTTCTCGCCCGCAGAGTAGATCGGGCGACGGAAGCCTTCCTGATTTGCACTATTGGGGAAATACTGTGTCTCAAGGCAAAGCCCGCAGCGCTTAGTGTAATGCGCACCGTTTTTACCGGTTAATTCACCAATAAAGTTTCCGGCATAGAACTGAACACCCGGAAGGTCTGTATATACTTCCATTCTTCTGCCGCTCTTTCTATCCTCAACTGCTGCGATCATGTCTCCGCCAGGTGCATCGAGTACAAAGTTGTGATCATAGCCTCCTGTAAGACAGAGCTGTTCAATGGCGTCATCTATATGATCACCCACTCTTGTCATCTCACGAAGGTCAAAAGGTGTTCCTGATACAGAAGCGATCTCGCCTGTCGGAATAGATCCTGCGCGTACAGGAGTATAATGTGACGCAACGATCTGAATAAAGTGATCGGTGATGAGTCCGCTGTCGTGCCCTCCAAGATTAAAGTAAGAATGGTTTGTGCAGTTTATCAGAGTTTTTTTATCTGATACACCTTCATAATGAAGCACCAGTTCATTGTCATCTGTCAATGTAAAGGTAACTTTCATATCGAGCCTTCCGGGGAAGCCATTCTCGCCATCCGGGCTCGTATAACTCATGGTAACCGAATTTCTACCCTCATCAGGTGCCGCTGTCCAGAGCTTTTTATGGAATCCGTTCTCTTTATCTGTGTGAAGATTATTGTCATTTTCGTTTGCATCCAGCAGAACGGTCGTACCATCCAGATCAAATCTGGCTCCTGCTATACGATTTGCGCTGCGTCCGATCGTCGCACCAAAGAACTCATTGTTTACAAAATAAGGATCTGCGCTGTCATACCCCAAAACCACATCCTTCAGTTCACCGTTCCTGTCAGGAACTATAAGTGAAACGATATTTGCTCCAAACTCAGATATGGATGCCTTCATTCCATTGGAATTTACCAGCGTGTATACTGAAATGTCTTTGTTGTCCCCCGTGTGACCGAACAGCTTCTTTTCGATTTCCATTTTGTCTGTATCCTCCATAAACACCAGTTTATATCTAACAACTCCCTAATTGATGCCCCTTTTCTTTACAGCTTATAACGCTGTACGCCCCTCTAACGCTCTGAGTAATGTTACTTCATCAATATTTTCAAGATCGCCGCCAACCGGCACTCCGCTGGCTATACGACTGACCTTTATCCCTGTAGGCTTTATAAGCTTACTTATATACATGGCTGTGGTCTCGCCTTCAAGACTGGAATTTGTTGCAACGATCACTTCATTAATATCGCCCTCCAGCCTTTTCATCAATTCTTTTAGTCGGATATCGCCGGGTCCTATTCCCAGCATCGGAGATATGGCGCCATGGAGCACATGATAAACGCCTTCATATTTTCCTGTCTTTTCATATGCCGCCTGATCCCTCGTATTCTCAACAACCATGATGGTTGTATGATCCCGCTTGGGATTTTTGCATATCGGACAGATCTCTTCATCCGTCAGGGTCCAGCATTCCTTACAGTAATGTATATTTTTCTTTGCATCGAGAATCGCGTCTGTAAGCTGCTTTACCCTCTCTTCCGGCTGATTAACCAGATAAAATGCAAGACGTCCCGCAGACTTTGCACCGATTCCCGGAAGAGAAGTAAGCTCCTCGATCAGTTTGTTGATCTTTCCGGAATATAATTCCATTTCAGCTCCTGTTACATAAGTCCGCCAAGACCGCCGGTAAATCTGCCCATAGCTGCCTGTGATGCTTCATCGGCCTGTTTCATTGCTTCATTTACTGCTGCAACGATCATATCCTGTAAAGTCTCAACATCATCCGGATCTACTGCTTCCGGATCGATCTTTACTTCCTTAAGATCCTTTTTTCCGCTTACTGTTGCAGTTACTACACCGCCTCCAACAGTAGCCTTGAACTCTTTTGTTTCAAGTTCTTTTGCACTTTCTTCCATCTGACGCTGCATTCTCTGTGCCTGCTTCATCAGATTATTCATTCCACCGGGTACCATTCCGCCCGGGAAACCGCCTCTCTTTGCCATGTTGCATTTCCTCCTGAACTTCTTAGAAGATCTGTAATTTATTTATTCTGAACTCTCATCAACGATCTCAATACCATCGAACTGGATCAATGACGAAAGATCTGCATAAACCGTATTAAATGGTCTCTTCTCCTGCTGGAGTACCAGCTTAAAAGAAACGTTCTTTCCAATTACTTTATTTATTGCTTCCTGAAGCGCTTCCTGTTCTTTTTCTTCACCTGTTTCAGGATCTTTTCCCGAAACAAAAGCATAATCCATCCTTTTGTCTTCATCAAAAACAATTATCAACTGACCACCGTCAACCGTAGGATGTGCATTCCTGACCATATTTCTTGTCGGCTGTTCTAACTGGTTATATATTTTTTTCCAGTTTTTTGCTACCTGTTCAACATCCTCAGGCAACGCATCGGGAAGCGGAACTTTCTCATATTTTTCAGCTGCAGCCGAGCCTTTATTTATGCCCTCTGCTCCTGCAGCGCTGTCAAAAAAACCCGGATTGACAGCTATACCGTTTTCGATTTTTTGCTCAAGATCCTCAATGCGCTGTTTTAATGAACCGAGATCCGATTCCATCGCTGGCTGCATGAGCTTAATGATCGCGATTTCTGTGAGAACACGTTTCTCTGTTGAAAATCGAACATCGCCCTGCAATGTAGACAGTATCCGGATAAAGCGCATGAGCACGTCAGGGCTTACCGTCTCAGACTCTTTCTTCATGACTTCAAGAGCCTCGCTTGAGACATCGATAACATCTTCCATATGCTGATCCTGAGCAGAGATCAGCAAAAGATTTCTTAAATACCAAATGAAATCTGTGATAAATGCACTGAGATCCCGTCCCTGCATAAGAACATCGTCAAGTATCCTAAGAGCACCGCTAAGATCCTTCCCGACTATGTCTTCGAGAAATCTGCTGTAAACAGATGTGTCTACTGCTCCCAGAACCTGAAGGGCTTTATCATAAGTCAGCTGCTGCCCTATATGAAATGATGCGCACTGATCCAAAAGACTCAACGAATCTCGCATGGAGCCATTTCCACACCGTGCGATATAATTCAGAGCCTTATCCTCTACTTCGATATTTTCCCGGTCACATATCTCGCGCATACGCTTCACCATGGTTTCTATCGTCATACGATGAAAATCATAACGCTGACAACGCGAAAGAATAGTTGCCGGTATTTTGTTTATTTCTGTGGTTGCAAGGATAAAGATTACATACGACGGCGGTTCTTCCAGGGTTTTCAGCAGCGCGTTAAATGCTCCTGCAGAAAGCATGTGAACCTCGTCGATAATGTACACGCGGAACCTGGCATCCGTAGGTGGATATGAAACCTCATCACGGATCTCACGAATATTATCTACACCGTTATTACTGGCTGCATCGATTTCTACTACATTCATTGATGAACCAGTCTGGATCGCCCGACAATTTGGACACTCACCGCAAGGACTCCCATCTTCTTTTCTGTCCGTGCAGTTAACTGCCTTTGCAAAAAGCTTTGCTACGGTTGTCTTACCCGTTCCACGAGTTCCTGTGAATAGATATGCATGACCTATCCGGTCCGCTTTTATCTGATTTTTTAATGTTGTTACAATTACGTCCTGTCCTCTGACATCTTCAAATCTGTCCGGACGAAACTTTCTGTATAATGCCTGATATGCCATAAATTTGGATCCGCGGCCCATTCCGGTCCGCGAATCCTTGATCTCCTTCTTGCATAAATGATATAAGGGTCAATCGCCAAAGCTTATTCCAAGCATCTTGGCTTCTTTTATTATTGATGAATCCGGTTGGATCTTCTTTAACTTTCCTGCTACATCCTCAAGCGGAACCTTAACTACTTCACGATTTCTGTAACCAACCATGAATCCATATTCTCCCTTAAGGATCAGCTTACCTGCTTCTGCTCCGAGTCTGGAAGCAAATACTCTGTCGTACGGGCACGGGCTTCCGCCTCTCTGTGTATGACCGGGTACCGTTACCCGAACTTCCTGACCTGTCTTTTTAAGGATTTCTGCAGCTACTTCATAAGAAACCGACGGATATGGGTAATTCTCCATCTTTTTCTTGTATTCTTTCTTTGAAAGCTTTGCATCTTCTTTGCTGATAGCTCCCTCTGCTACAGCAATTATCGTAAACTTGGAGCCTCTCTTCTTACGCTCATCAATCGCCTGAACGATCTTTTTTATATCATATGGGATCTCCGGTATCAGGATTATATCCGCACCGCCTGCCATACCGGCATTGAGTGTCAGGTATCCAACCTTGTGTCCCATTACTTCTACTATGAAAACACGTCCATGAGAATCTGCTGTCGTATGAATGCAGTCAATGGCATTTGTCGCGATATCCACAGCGCTCTGGAAACCAAATGTCATATCCGTTCCCCAAAGATCATTGTCGATAGTCTTTGGTAATGTAACAACATTCAGTCCCTCTTCACGAAGCAGATTTGCGGTCTTATGAGTACCGTTACCTCCAAGGATAACGAGACAATCCAGATTAAGCTTATAGTAGCTGTGCTTCATTGCCTCTACTTTATCAAGACCATTTGCATCAGGTTCGTGAATGAGCTTGAACGGTGTACGTGATGAGCCAAGTATCGTACCTCCACGAGTCAAGATTCCCGAAAAATCCGATACATCAAGCATCCTGTAGTTGCCATAGATAAGACCCTGATAACCGTTAAGAAATCCATAGATCTCTATCTGCTCCCCACTAAATATAAGTGACTTTACAACACCTCGCATCGCTGCATTGAGTGCCTGACAGTCACCACCGCTTGTGAGCATACCAATACGTTTCATTTCCGCCTCCTCACTGCATTTACGGGTTTATATTCCCGAACGTGCTTTTTATATCCCCTTTGGAACCCCTTTTTCCGGTTCAGCGTGAATGGTATTACGTATTCACATACTTGTTATCATTATATCTGATTTTGACTGCTCTAACAATAAGCATTTATGCCCGAAAACCTCGTAAAAATCTGCTGTTGACGGCAGTTGTGCAACGTTTTATAATATACAAATGTGGCAGTTGGTTTAAGTTATGCTTTATCAGCGGCTGCTTTATATTTTGGAGACGTATCGAAGCGGTCATAACGGGGCGCACTCGAAATGCGTTAGCCCTCCGGGGCACGAGGGTTCGAATCCCTCCGTCTCCGCTTTTCAAAAATTGCCCCTCGGAAGCATTTGCTTCCGAGGGGCAATTTTTTGTTTTACAGTTTTATCCTCTATACTCAAATACTGATTCTCTTTCGCATAAGCGACAGTCGACGTCCACCTGGCTTTCTGCCCTATAGTCATCTCCGCTTGAAAGCATACCTATTATCTCTTCACCTGCTTTGTAGCCGATGTCTCTTAACGGAAGTCCTACCGTTGTAAGAGGCGGATTTTCATAGGCTGACATTACCTGATCATCGTACCCGACTACCGCTACATCCTTTCCCGGTGTCATCTCGTGTTCTTTTAACCAGTCGTATACACCGCCTGCCATTACGTCATTCATGGCAAATATAGCTGTGGGACTTTTTTTCATCAGATTCTCCATCGCATCGTGTCCGCTCTGTCTGTCCCAGTCTCCATATACGACAAGATCCGGATCATAAAAAATCTGATGACGAAGAAGTGCTCTCTGATACCCCTCCAGTCTGGACAATGTATGGATCGACTCCTTTTTTCCAGCTATCACGCCTATTTTCTCATGTTTCTTTGATAAAAGATACTCAGTGATCTTCTCCGCTCCGCCCTGATCATTTACTACTATCGACGGTACTTCACCCCTATTGGAAAAACTGTATGCCATTACTACAGGAATCGGAAGATTTTTGGGGATAACATCATTTACGCGTTCGTGTGCAGCCACATATATTATTCCATCCACCTGCATGGATATAAGTTTTTGGATCTCAGCTTTAACACGCTCTCTGTGATGATTTGTTTTGTAATATGTATCAGAATATTTTTTGTAAAGACGTAAGTTTACGAGAAGGATCTGGTAATCATTTTCTTCACAGCATTCCGTGATCCCGTCTATTATTTCCGGCATGACAAATACTGTCATATCTTCCGCAATTACTCCGATACTGCGGCTGGTCTTTGTTTTTAGGTTTTTTGCGACAGAGTTTGGTCTGTAATGATGCTCCCGTATGACTTTTTCTACTCTCGCCCGGGTATCCTCACCAACTCTTCCCTTATTGTTAATAATATTAGATACTGTTGCCACCGAAACACCGGTGAGGCTGGCTATTTCTTTTATGGTCATTGTCAAATCTGTACCTCCTTTTCTTCAAAAGGAGTGAGAATCCTTCTCTGAACTGATGAATTTATAAATGCGCAGCTGACAAGTGACGGGAATGAAAACCCGAGTGCTGCAATGATAAACATGGAATACGGGAAAAACGATCCCATAACAAAAAGATATACTGCGTAGAAAGCAAAGAGCTTTCCATTAACTTTCCACTCAGTGATAAGAAGTATCAGTGCATTTTTAAGGAGTGCATTATTCGGTATATCAAACATAGCTGAAAGAACGCCCAGCCACGTAAACAAAAGTCCACCGACTGCCAATACCGCAAAGCCTGTACCAAATACCCAAGCTTCTATCACGCCATCCGAAAAATTTCCTGAAAGGCTCATGAGGTAGTATCCATAAAAAGCTATTACGATCGAAGGGATAAATGCCGGTATCCTGCGAAAAAGGCTCTGCCGAAATTCCCGAAAATAATCACCTACTGAAAAACCATAGCCATCACGGAACATCCTGATAAGGTACCTCTGCATCCCCGATACCGCTGCCGGAACAGTAAATATCGGAATACAGCTTATAATAAAGATAAAGTTTAACACTATCAACCTTCCCGGAAAATTGATCAAAAGAAACAATGCCCTTTTCATCCCTTCCCGCGGCGGCTCTTTTTCCGTATCATTATCTCCCCAGTACCATTTCATAAATCGATCCAGGATCTTCATCTGCCGGTCTCCTTTTATCTTTTCACTAGTTTTTCATACCGGTGAGGACAATTCCTTCCACAAATGAACGCTGTCCGAAAATATAGATTATTATGCCAGGCAATATCGTCATAAATGTCGCAGCCAAAGCTACCGGCCAGTTTGTACCAAACGAACCCGTAAAATTCGTAAGAGCTATCGCAAATGTGAATTTATCCATGCTGTTGATGTATATCAGCTGCTGCAAAAGATCATTCCATATCTGAATGAACAGCATCATTCCGACTACGACTATCGCCGGTTTTATAGCCGGTACAAGGATGGTCCACAATATCCTCATCCTTCCTGCGCCATCAATGCTCGCTGCCTCATCCAGGTCTTTTGGTATTGTCATCAAAAACTGTCTGATAAGGAAAATATTAAAGAATCCACCACCTGTAAGAAACGGGAGGATCAGCGGCCAATAAGTGTCTCCAAGTCCCAGAAACTTTGTCCACATAATATAAAGCGGGATCAGTGTCACCATTCCGGGAAGAAGTATCGTACTTACACATACGTTAAATATCAATCTCTTTCCGCGAAACTGAAGACGTGCAAAAGCGTATCCGCAAAAGATCGCCGTTACTGTACCGAAAGTCACTGCAGGAATGATTATAGAAAAAGTGTTTCTGAAATAAGTCCAATACTTAAAGGTTTCCAGTGCCTTTGAATAATTGGACCACAGCCATTCATAGGGTATAAAAGACGGCGGATACGCATTTACAGCCGCTACACTCATTAATGATGATCTGAATATCCACCAGATCGGCAGCAATACAAGAAGTGCAAAGATCAGTACTGCTAGTGTAGCAAGCAGATTCAGCATTTTTTCCTTTTTCTTTCTATTGTTCATATTCTACTCCAATCCTGATATTTTCGAAACAACAATACAACTTTTATTCAGGATTCCTCTCCAAATATTGCTTCTCTTTGTGTCTTAAACAAGATCGCTGTGAAAATTCCTACAAGTATGAAAAAGATCACGGAATATGCTGCGGCATATCCAAGCTTATTTTTTTGGAAACCATACAGATATATCACGTATGACATAAACATTGATTTCTTTCCGGGGCCGCCGTCTGTAAGAGCCAGCGCCGGATTTATAACCTGGAGATTTGTTATGAGCGCAGTAAGAACATTATAGAAAATGATCGGCTTTATGCAGGGGATCGTTACATGGATGAATCTCTGCCATGTATTTGCTCCGTCAACCTCCGCTGCCTCTCTGTATACTGTGGGCACATTCTGCAATCCCGCAAGGAATATTACTATCAGATTTCCGCTGCACCACACAGCTATCATCACAAGTGACGGAATGACTTCATGCGGACTATCAAGGAACTGATGCGGTCTCATGCCGAACATTCTCAAAACAAAATTGAAAAGTCCAAAATTTTGCTCATATAACCACTGCCATCCCTTAAATACACCAATTGCCGGAAGCAGGTATGGTATAAAGAAAATGGATCGAAAAAGTGTCCGTCCATATATTTTCATATTCAGAAGAAGTGCTATAAAAAGGGAATAAATAATAGAACCAACTACTGCAAGAAACGCGTAAAGAAGTGTTGCCTTTATAGATTCCGCAAAATATATATCTTTTGTAAAAATCCTCTGAAAATTAGTCAGTCCTATGAACTTTGGGCTGGACAGACCATTATACTCAAAGAAACTCAGGACAAAAACTGCTATCGTCGGAAAATAACTGATAAATGAAATACCTAGGAATGCCGGTATCAGACATAGATACGCTGTACGTTCTTCTTTTTTACCGTGAATTGATTTCGGTTTTGCACTGATCTTGTTCATCATCAACCTCTTTATAGGGAGAAAAATATCCGGCAGCTCTCAGCAGATTGCTGCCGGATAGAGTTTGTCATTTTAGGATATTTTTACTGAGCGTTACTCTCATCAAAGATTTCCTGAAGCTCGTCTTTATTCTCTGCAATAGCCTCTGCCATTGTCTGATCTCCGGACCATACACTTGAGAATGCAGTATCGAGAGTTGCGTTGAACTCATCTGTTCCGTTTACATAATACCAAGCTGTGGACTTGGAATTGTTCTTAGCATACTCAACAACAGCGCTCTTATACTCATCATGCTGAGGGAAGTTGTCATTGTCGATCCACTTATTTGTAAGCTCTTCTTCGTTGTACCACTTGTCAAGAATAGGCATCCATGTACCTGCTTCGATGAGGTCCCATGAATTTTCTTCCTGATAGTACCACTTGAGCCATGTCATAGCTTCTTCCGGATGCTTTGTGGTGGAGAATACTACGTTCGGTCCGCCTGTGCAGATAGTAACTTTTTCCTTCATATACGGAAGAACACCTACTCCATATTCATAATCAGCGTTCGGTCCAAGGTATGTTCCTACATTCCATGTTCCGTCTGTAGCCATTACAACCTTTTTGCTTCCAAGAGAAGACTCAAGAGCGTTTGCTGCGCTTGTTACAGGCGGTGCGCAGTGATACTTGCTTGAAAGATCTGCGATATTCTGAAGCGCTTCTACTGTAGCAGGATCATCGATCGTGCACTGTGTTCCGTCTTCTGAGAAATAGCCTGCGCCGTTACTCTTTGCCCATACTTCAAGCTGCCATGGAAGTGTGTTTACTGTGCAGCCATAGATATCAATGTTGTCAGGATCAAAATCAGGATCAAGTGCATTCTTTCCGTTTACATCAACTGTAAGTGACTGTGCTGTCTTTACGAAAGTATCCCAGTCCCACGCGTCGTCTGCATTTGCCGGAGGTGTCACATCTTCAACCTTAAGTCCCTGCTTATCAGCAACTTCCTTTAAAAGATCCTTGTTGTACCAAAGGTTCAGCACTTCGTTTGCAGCTGAATATGCAACCGGTGTTCCCTGATATTTAAATGTGATGCTCTCAAGCGGCTTTGAATCACCCTCGCCATACATATCACTGATGTCCGCAAGAAGTCCATTTTCTGCAAACTTCAGAACGCCTGCTTCACTCATGATAGCTGTATCCGGAAGTTCTCCTGCTGTAGCCATGGCATTAAGCTTTGTAACATATGTATCATGATCGATCTTTATTACTTCAACTTCGATCTCATCCTGAGAATTATTGAACTTATCAGCAACCTTCTGTGTAGCTGCCGTCTCTGTCTCATTTCCCCACTGAGCGTATGTGATGTGAACACGGTCACCGCTTCCAGCCGATTCACTTCCTCCAGCTGCTTCACTGCCTCCGGATGCCTCAGAAGTACCAGCAGATGCTGCGGTTCCCGATGCCGAGCTGCTTCCGCATCCTGTAGCAAGCATTGAAGCTGCCATAACAGTTGCAAGCGTTACACCCATTAACTTGTTCTTTTTCATACACTTCCTCCTTTTAATCTTCGTCACTGTCAATCTGCTTATTTTCGATCCAGCAACATATCCATCCTTTTTTATCACTCATGTGTGATCTGTACCCCCACACAGAATGTACGCTTTGTCCGTTCTTTTATACCGGTATCCGGCTCTTTAGCCAAACTGTCATTTCTCCAATGCCCCTGTTATTCCACATACAATACGGAACAGCAGTGATTTTTGTATTTTCGGTTTCAAACTTTGGAAGTCCGTACAGTTTTCCTTTTTCTACGCCTTTGTTAATAAGTTTCAATCCCTCAAATTCAAAAATCGGAAGCTTCCCGATAAATCGTTTAATCTCTGATACTTTTGAAATCTTTTCGGAAGGATCAACATATATTCCAGTTAGATTCTTTCCGTTATCCGCTTCCTCAAGGCAATACACCATAGGTCCATACATCAGAGCTACTTTTCCCGCGTCTGCTCTTACTTCATCCCTGGCTGATACCCAGCGTGGTCTGATCTCAAATTTTATCTCAATATGTGACTCACCTTTCGGTAGTCTGACTATCATGTATCTGTCACACACTTCCGGATCAGTATCGATTCCGTCCACGGTTATACTATATTCATTTCCGTAATAGGGAACTCTTATCTTTACCACACCGTCTTGAGATAAACCTGCTTTTATCTTTATTTTGCCGTTCTGTAATAATTCAGACTCCATAAAAATCCGATATTCTGTTTCTCCGGCAACCCCTTCTGTCTCAGAAGAGATAAATTGATGAATGTACAGGGCCTCATGATCTGCTGCGTATATATACTGTCCAAGTGAAGCGATCGTTCTTGCAAGATTAGGCGGACAGCAGGCTACATTGAACCACTTCTGACGGATCGGTTTTACGTGATCCATATAGGTGTGCGATGTGCAAAATTCCGGAACCATCTCTAACGGGTTTACATAAAAATATCTATTTCCCTCAAGATTTACACTTCCGAGAAGCGTGTTGTACAGTGCTCTTTCTACCGTATCATAGTAGTCTGCCCGTCCCTCAACGGATGCCATACGCAGGCCAAACATCATCATTCCCACAGATGCACAGGTTTCACAATAGTTTGTATTGTTCGGCAGATCGTAATCTGTCGTAAACCTCTCTCTGAAACCGCTGGCACCGATCCCGCCTGTGATATACATCTGACGGTTTACCATGTTGTCCCATATGGCTTTACAAGCATTTATAAACTTCTGATTCCCTGTTTCCTCTGCATAATCTGTCATCGCTGCACAGAGATACATATCCCTCACTGCGTGCCCCATAGCTCTTGTCTGTTCCGCAGGCGGGACAGCTGCCTGAGAATATTCCAGGTCATAATTCATAAACTCAGGGAAAAATGTCGGTTTCTTTCTGCGCTTCATTTCTGCTTCAAAGAAATTCGGTTTTTTCCCTCTTTCCTCAAGAAAATATCTGACCTGATCCAGATATTTCTTTTCTCCCGTCACTCTGTAAAGCTTGATAAGCCCAAGCTCTACTTCTTCATGCCCGGGATATCCATTTATCTGCCCTTCACTGCATCCGAATGTCCTGCATATAAGATCCGCATTTTTTCTCGCAACATCCAGGAATCTGCTTTTTCCAGTTGCTTCATAGTAAGCAACCGCTGCTTCAAACATATGCCCGGAGGTATATAATTCATGCCCTTCTATCAGGTTTTGCCATTTGTCATCCGGCTGATTTACCTGAAACCATGTATTTAAATATCCATCCGGTTCCTGAGCTTCGCTTAGGAGCTCTATCACATCATCTACAACAGCCTCATACTCTTTTGCTCTGCCGGATGCAAGACAATATGCTACGGTTTCTATCCATTTATAAAGATCCGTATCCTGAAAGACAACGCCCTTCCGTTCTCCTTTTTCTCTACCTGCTGCTATCCGAAAATTCTGAACGCAATATGTAGGTTCTGTTTCAGGATTCTGATCCGTTAGTATCTTCCACTGATACGGAACCATGATCTCACTCACAGTGTCCACATAATGTCCGAAGAGGGAGTCAGTGATTCTCGTGTTCTTCAGTTCCAGCGGTTTTTGATGTCTAGCCATATTTTCCTTTCCCTCTTTGATTAATCGTTTTATCTCTTTAAACAAAGATTAGCACCTTATTGCATCATTGTAAATGCAATAAGGTGCTTTTTTGATTTTTTGGGAGTAATCTACAAATTCATACCCCATGTTTTATGCATGATTAATCCTTTAATCGAGATACTTGTTCAACCTTCTTTGGACTTCGGATAATTTCCGATCATCGTTATGCTTCATCCTCGTATTATCGATACGTTTTTCAGATTGTGTTCTATCTCTTTAGAATAAACATGAGCAACATATATCATGTTATCTACTTCAAATTCACCTTTTTTGAGCCACTCAAAACAGGATGCAAGATATATAAGACGCAATGAACGCTTTACAAATCTCATCGTAGCTTCAATAGGTACTCCCGCTGCCAGATCGGATATCGTATAACGAAATACAAAATATTCCGAAAGATACCTGAACCATCTCAGTATACTGTCTTTATGACCCATAAAAAAATCATCAGATCTTTCCTGTAATTCCGGTAAGGATGCCCTAAAGCTCTTTACAAATTCCGCAAACAGAAAATGATAGTAATCCAGCTTATCAAAAAAAGCAAAAAGAACTTCGTCCTCTTCCGCCTTAAGAAATCCAGCGTCTTTTAGAAATAATTCCTCAGACTGACTGTATATCTCACGTATCATACCATCACGCTCTGCAATACGTTTCTTAAGGAGCTCTTCATCTTTCTCCGGTAATATCTCTCCTTCGATATCGTCCTCGACCTTTCGATACACCGTAGGACGTCCATCTCTCGTAAAGAACAGCCGCCCCAGTTCCATGCAGGACAGACTCATGTCTACCGCTTCATAATTTCCTATATCTGTGTAGTACCTCGGATACTCTGCACAGGCATCACTCAATATATTGTCACCGTGCTTAAGAATCAGCTCACAGAGATTATTTTCATTTAAAAACGGGCACCGTCCACCTTCTCCCGGCGAAATACAAAGAGATCCATCCTCTGCATAAGTAAGTCTGGAGCGGATATATTCGCCCTCTTCTCCCGGAATCTCCGAATAAATCCTTGCTGTTTCCGGATCTATATCAAATTCCCAACCGGAACAACAAGTATCTGTACAACGACCGCCTATACATTCAAATTCATCTAAATAATCCGGATATTCATGAAGCATATCTACGATTCCTTTCCGATAAAGTCATGTCTTTACATCATTATATCGGCAATCCCGTTAGGTTTTCATTAGCCCCAATGCTTCACCAAGCTGCTCAAATTCATCGATATATATACAGCTATGTATCGTCTTTTCTCTTAACGCCTGTCTGCACTCTGCCCAGTCAATCCATTTAACGGATTCAACTTCGCTTTCCTGCAGTTCAAGCTTTTCTATATCAATTTCCCTGTCATAGATATATACATGGCTTATTTCCCGATCCTTAAACATACGATCATGAAAATTCTTCCCGAAATTCCCGGAAAATTTGCCTCGATGAAGACCTATCTCCTTTATATCAGACGTATCTGCATTTATACCAAGCTCTTCCTTCATCTCCCTGACAGCAGACAAAAGCGGTATATCACCTGATGATATATGCCCCGCCGAAGAAATATCGTATTCACCCGGATGAGAATCTTTATTCATGCTGCGTTTTTGAAGGAGTACATCATATCCGCACTTTTCATTCTTCCTGACAATCCATGTATGAACGGTACCGTGAAGCAGTCCCAATCTGTGTGCTACGTTTCGCTCCTCTACGTCACCACTCTGGGTTCCATCCTCATTAAGGATATCAAAAAGTTCCAATTCATTCCCGTTAAGCACGGCTTCTCTTAATGTACCACCCTTATCATATAGAAGTTTTAGAGAAAAGAATGGCACTTCCTCATCAAGCAGCCTGAAAAAAATCCTGTCACCTGCCCAAAGATTCAGATCCCATATTTCTTCCTTCGGTATCCATTGGAGCTCGCCCTCATCACAAGAGATCGGTTCTCCGTGAAAATCAGACGCAGTAAAAAGAAACATGTACTCCGAAACCGGATGTTCTACCCATATGCCCTCTGTATTTCTTTCCCCACCCGACACGAAGGTGACTATCCCGCGAAATCTCAGACCATCCAAAATATAGCCTGTTTCCTCCCGGGCCTCTCGCAGAATACATTCTTCAGGGCTCTCTCCTTCTTCGCAGTGACCTCCGATACCTATCCACTTTTCATGATTTATATCATTTTTCTTCGTCGTACGGTGAAGCATCAGATACTTCCCGTCCTTCTCTACATAACAAAGAGTAGTACACTCATTCATAGATTAAAGCGCTTTCTTTATAGCATCCATAAGCTCATCATAGGTTTCAAATGCAGGATACTGAGGATAGTCTTTTTTAATCTGCTCTGTACTTCGGAACAGGAATCCTGCCTTACTTGCCTCGATCATTCCGAGATCATTGAAGCTGTCGCCGCTGGCAATGGTGTCATATCCTATGGACTGAAGAGCCTTTACCGTTGTAAGCTTCGAATTTTCGATGCGCATCTTGAAACCTGTTATCTCACCATTATCTGCAACCTCAAGAGAATTACAAAAAATTGTCGGCCATCCAAGTTTCTTCATCAGCGGTGAAGCAAACTGTGTAAATGTGTCACTGATAATGATAACCTGTGTCAAAGAGCGAAGTTCATCCAAAAAATCTTTTGCTCCCGGCATAGGATCTATAGTAGCGATCGTATTCTGGATTTCCTTTAATCCAAGTCCGTGTTCCTTAAGGATACCAAGCCTCCAACGCATCAGCTTGTCATAATCAGGCTCATCTCTGGTAGTTCTGCGAAGCTCCGGTATTCCGCTCGCCTCAGCAAATGCGATCCAGATTTCCGGTACTAATACACCCTCAAGGTCCAAACAAACAATATTCATGATAAACTCCTGACTTAAAAACCCTTGCATCCTCGCAACTGTTCAGAAACCTTTGTATTCTGAATAGTTACACATCATCTTCAATTTCAACATCATAACACACTTTGGTTTTTGCGTCATCAGATTAACGTATCGAAGTATCCTAAATAAAACGTAACCCGGACAGCCTTTTCTGCCCGGGTCTTTTTTATATCTGATAATCAACGTGATTTCTCATTTTCTGTGCATACTTACTTATGGTCTTTGTAAGCTCCGAATCCTTTCCAAAGAACTTCTCATACTTGCTCTTATCTATCTCATCTATCTCTGCCTTTGAGAGCTTCATATATCCATCATCAGTAAAAGTGATTCCATAACTCTTTAACTTATCGGCATATTTGTCTCTAAGTGCCGCCAGTTCTTTATGAATCTTTCTGTTTGCACGGCCACCAAGTTCAGTACTTGATTCCATCGTATAGTTATATGCATCAGCAAAAGACTTCAACTGTTTATAAAACCTCTTTTTTTCAGGAGCCTTGTCTTCTTCCTCGTCACCATAGTTTGCGTCTCCAAGTATCTTTGCGCCTTTTATCAGAGCTTTTGTATCTGTTGCGAGCAATGACCCCGGATTAATCCCGCTTCTCTTTGACTGTATTGCGTAAAGGCTATTGTCCTTATATAAATTGTAAAGATAATAATTGTTTGTAACCGAAAACTTACTCATGGACAACCTCCTCTTGAACAAAAAATCCGACTTTGTCGGATTCTCCGCGCAAGCGCGGGAACCATAGGTTCTTCCTATCCTTGTTTATCTTATATCGGCATTTTCTGTAAAAAAATTAATCCCCATCAGGCTTTTGCCCGACAGGGATCAGTATCAGTTATATACGATTATCGCAGTTCCTGCATCGATATTTTCAAAAATTTTCTTTGCTGTTTTAAGCGGCAGATTTACACAGCCATGAGAGCCTCTGTTATAGTAAATATTTCCGCCAAACTTTGCTCTCCAGCTCGCATCATGAAGCCCCTGACCCAAATTAAAGGGCATCCAGTAGTTCACAAATGTACTGTATGCTCCGGCACCAGTTCCTCCTCTAAGGACTCGGGATTTCTGCTTATACGCCAAAGGATATGCACCGGGAATGGTTCCATGACCGTTTGATATCTTTCCTGTCACACAATCATCATCAACCACAAGCTTTCCATTTTTATAAAACCAGACATGCTGCGATCCTATGCTCACTTCTACATAGGTACCATTCAGATCGTCCGTACCGTTTCTTGATAGATATAACGGGTTTCCATATGCACCCTCACCGTCATATATCGGTTCTCGCTTGACACTTTTTGCTTCCAGTATGTCTTTCTTTAACTGTTTGTACTCATTTTCACGACTGATCCTGTAACCATACGCATTGTGCGCACTGTCTACCGAAACTGTCTTTCCTGCTGTTGTCACAAACTTTCTTGAAAGCCATAGCGTATCATATATTTCTGCCAGCTCATCTACATATTCTTTTATCTTTGTCTGATCCACAACGATCCTGTCAGACGAACCGGAATAACCCACCCATTCCAGAATCTGATTTCCACTTAATACTTCCTCTTCTTTTCCGAATGTATAGATTATATTTACATCTTTATATTTATTTTGAAGCCTGAGTTCTTTATTCTTTGCAGGAAGTTCTTTTATGAGCTCTGTCTTATCATTAGATCCCATCACAGAAATGTATGCTTCCGCAGGTATTTCGATCACCAGCTCTGTTGCCACATTACCGTCGTTTATTGCTGTTTTTATCGCCTGCTGAACAAATTCCCTAAGCAGCCTGTCATCTATTTCATTACCCTTTGTTGCATCAGCGATAATATACTCCGAACCATCTTCATTCAGGCAAAACGATGCGTCCGAAGACGGCACACGCGGTTCTGCCAAATTATCAGCGCATACCCGGTCCTTAAACACGTTGCTGTCAAATTTATATGCCTGCCTCAATACAAGCTCTGAACCAAGAAAAAGAGTTTTATAATAAGAAAGATAATTACTCTTCTGCTCCGCAAGTATCTGTTCTAATTCCCTGACCGCATCCATACGGTCATAAATGTAACCATAATCCTCAGCGATCCCCTCCATCGCTGTCTTTCCGTTTTCGGTAATGCGGATCTTGAATCCCTTATATTCAGAATCCACATCATCAATAATCTCTTCCGGAATCATACCGGTCACATTTTTATTATCTAATCTGGTTCCTGTCACAAACCCTCTGGAATCTCTGCAACTTACAAAACAAAACACAGAGACCCCCAGCGTCACTGCCAGCATCCCCAGCATGACCCCCAATAAAATCTTAAACTTTTTCATTTCTACTCTCCCCTATATAACACCAATAAGCAGCTCATTTTGACCTGCATCATTTATTATGCCATTTTTGGAGAAATTTTTGAATACGAAAAAAGACATTGGTCAAAACCAATGCCTTTAACTTAGTGCGCCTCCAGGGACTCGAACCCTGGACACCCTGATTAAGAGTCAGGTGCTCTACCAGCTGAGCTAGAAGCGCATTTATGAATTTTTTGAGGCTAAACAAGCAACCTCTAGTCGAAGCGACAAGATTTGAACTTGCGACCTCTGCGTCCCGAACGCAGCGCTCTACCAAACTGAGCCACGCTTCGTTATATTTAAGTACGTGTCTCAACAGGAACGCGTACCCGCGGAAATATTGAAATTGTAAAGTGCGCCTCCAGGGACTCGAACCCTGGACACCCTGATTAAGAGTCAGGTGCTCTACCAGCTGAGCTAGAAGCGCATATTGCTTTTGCTTCAGGCAGTTGTTTTTGTCTGTCTTCCGCAGCGCAAGTGTTATTATATGGTACTGCCAATCATTTTGCAAGCTTTTTTTTCAATTTTTTTTATTTTTTTGAAAAAAGCCATAGAAAAGCCGTAAAACAGGCATTTCTCACTTGTAATTAATTTCAAAATATCACATAATTCTTGCTATGAACACAAAAAATCGAATTAAATATCTTGATCTGGCCAGAGGAATTGGTATCCTCCTTGTTATCCTCGGACATATTTCAATGATCAGTAATGATCTCAGAATTTATATCGTGTCCTTCCATATACCGCTTTTCTTTGTCGTATCCGGTCTGCTTACGGGAATTTCCGAGCACAAAAACGGCGAAAAAAACCTAAAAGCGGTAATCGATAATAAGAAGCGCACCATTCTGCTGCCCTATTTTATCTTTTCTATACTGGACATACTGATCTATATAGTTTACTACCTGCTCACAGGGCGTGACGGCGGTTTTCCAACCGTTTTATCGGACGTGATACAGACTATAACCTTTTACGGCTTTTCCGTGCTCTGGTTCCTGCCCGCATTATTTGGCGCAGAGGTTCTTTTCCTTTTGCTCCGCAGGTTCTTTTATCGTACGGGTCAAAAACGGCTCCTTATGACAGTTATAAGTGTTTTACTGCTCTTTTTCCTGGCCATAATGCTAAATCACAGCCTGGAAGCCGCTAATGCTGTACACGGAACAGAAACCGCATTCTCTGTTTTTCATCTGATCGCGGTAGCCTTACTCAGAATCCCGGTATGCTGCTTTTTCTTTACCGCAGGATATCTCACGGATCACTTTTGGGAAAAGTCGGTTTCTTTGTCACCTGTGAGGTTTTCGGCAATGACGATGCCTGCCGACCTTTTTATAGGAGCAGATCTCTTAATATTTGTTTTCTTTATGGCAAGACTTAATGGAGTAACAGACCTTCACTTTCTTGTACTCGGCAACATCTTTTTATATGTACTCACGGCATACGCAGGAAGTCTGGGCGTCATTCTTTTCTGCAAAGGTCTGGAGAATGCAGCATCATTCCCGCCTCTGAGGCTCCTTGGATATTATGGACGGAATTCACTGATCGTAATGGTCACGCACCTTAATTTCTATGTACTACTTGCTGGCGAGATCGGCGGGCAGCATTTTACAAAGCACATGACTGACGGCGATACGAAAAATACCGTATTTATCCTGTTGTCATTCATATTTACTCTGATCGGAGAAGTTTTCCTGATAGAGATCATAAACCGCTTCTTTCCATTTTTGTTAGGAAAACGAAAACTATAAAAACATTAAAAAGCGCTGTAAAAACAATCTCTGTCTTTACAGCGCTTTTATAATACCTATTAAATTTTAATATTCCTCGATCACAGACTCAAGAGCCTTTCTCGGCTGTGCACCAACGAGCGGTGAAGAAGCCTCGCCATCCTTAAAGATGATCATTGTCGGTATAGACATGATCCCATATTTCTGAGCAACGCTCTGACAATTGTCAACGTTGCACTTATAAAACTTCATCTTTGTCTGATATTTCTCGGAAAGCTCGGAAATAACAGGAGCCATCATCTTGCACGGTCCGCACCAGTCGGCATAGAAATCAACAAAAACCGGCTCTGATGACTTCAGTACTTCTTCCTCAAAAGCTTCTTCCGTAATCTGATTAACCATTAAATTTCCTCCTCCATTGACGCCAGAAAAATCTGACTAAAAGTTGTCGGATATCCGTCGACAAAAATCTGCCTTTTTGTCTATTGTCTAGTTAAGGAAATTATACAATGAATCCCATTATCTGTGGATTATATATTTATAAATTTTATTACCTTTTGCAGAAAACTTCTCTTCATATTCTGTCATGACATTGTCCTTCATGGCTTCCGTATCTGCATGCAGATCTCTGGTGCAAAAATCAAGCACCCAGCCGGCCGGTTCGATCTCACCCAGTGCAAAATCAAAAAGGCCTTCATTATCTGTCTTAAACTCGATAACGCCTTCTTTTGCGAGAACCATGTCAAACCTCGCAAGGAACTGTCTGGACTCCAGTCTTCTCTTTGCATGTCTGTCTTTCGGCCAAGGATCGGAAAAATTAAGATATATCTTATCTACCTCTCCTTTTTCAAAATACAGATCCATATCTCTGGCATCCATCCTGATAAAACGGAGATTTTCCGGAACAGGCTCTCCAGCCTTCTTTCTCCTGTCGAGCTTCTGAAGTGCACGGATCAATACGCTTTCGTACATTTCTATACCTACAAAATTCTGATCCGGGTATTTAAGAGCCATATCAACTATGAAACGCCCTTTCCCCATTCCGACCTCAGCGTTTACGGGATGATCATTTCCAAAAATTTCATGCCAGTGTCCTTTTGCCTCCTCCGGAGTATGGACACATCTATTGTCTGCTGCAACTGCTTCCCGAGAACCGGGGATATTTCTTAATCTCATATTTTTTCTTCCTAAAGTAACTGTACTTTTTATGCCATTTCAAATTAGCTCGTCTTAGTGTATTATAAGGATTACAAAAATTCAACAAACGCTTAATTATTAGAAAGCTTTATATTATGAACAATCGAAAGCATTTACTCCTAAAGGCGGTTCACCGAGGTCTTTCAGCTTTGATGCTGGGTACATTTCTGACAGTATACGGTGTTTCTGCTATTTCTCCTGTAATACCCGTCTATGCCGACGAACCGCTCACCAGAGACGATATTAACGCCGCACGCTCCAGCATTCCTGTCGCCACAAATGAGATAGATGGTTGGGCAAAAGGTCCTGCCATCAATTCCGAAAGTGCAGTACTTATGGATGCTGACAGTGGAGTTATATTGTATGACAAAAATATGGATGTGCAGCATTTTCCCGCAAGCACCACCAAGGTCATGACCTGTCTCCTGGCAGCAGAACTGTGTTCCATGGACGAAGTTGTATCTTTCTCCAGCGAGGCCGTTAATGGTATCGATCCCGGATCTTCAAATGTTGGCATTGATATAGGGCAGACACTTACGATGGAGGAAGCGATCTACTGTGTTATGCTCGCATCCGCTAATGAAGTTGCATCTGCCATTGCCGAGCATATATCCGGTTCAACGGAAGAATTTGCCAAATTAATGAATGAACGGGCCCGCGAACTTGGCTGCACTTCCACAAACTTCTGCAATGCCAACGGTCTTCCTAATGATGAACACCTGACCACAGCTCACGATCTGGCACTTATCGCATGTGCTTTTAACCAAAACGATACATGCCGCAGGATAGCTTCCTCAAAATCCTATACAGTAAACGCGACTCCGACACAGCCGGATACATTTACACTTTATAATCATCATCAGATGTTTCCCGGATTTAACTACGGTTACGACTACTTTGTATGGGGAAAAACAGGATATACGAACGTGGCTCGCTCTACTCTGGTAACAGCTGCCGAGAAAGACGGTATTAACCTGGTTGCTGTCGTAATGAAGGCAGAACCCGGCTCACAGTATACCGATACGCGTGACCTTTTTGACTATGGGTTCCAGAATTTCCAGAAACTGTATATTACAGACAACGAAACGAAATTTAATCTGAAAACCTCAGATTTCTTTAATACAAATAATACATTTTTCGGAAACACTGAGGCTCTCCTGTCACTGGATCCCACCGGATACGTCCTGCTGCCGAAAACAATCTCTTTTGAGGATCTCGACTCGGAAATATCCTATAGTGATGACATCAGCGACCGTTCCGCAGCTACCATTAATTACTCCTATAAAGGAAATTTTGTCGGTTCTACTAATGTTCTGATGTCGATCGGAGCAGCCGAACGTGAGCCTTTCAGTAATGCTGTTTCCGGAAATGAAATATCAGAAAACAGCGTATCATCAACAAATGCCCCGGGCTTTCAGACCCGAGGCATGATATACATTCGTATTAAAAACCTGCTGCTATACTCCGGAATAGTTATCGGATCACTGCTTTTGATCATTTTCATAGTCTTTATGATCCATAATTATCTGCTCTCAGATATACATAAACGACATAAGATCAAGCGCGATCGCCGTTATTCTTCCGAATTCGACAAATTTGATTTCTAGTAACTATCAGAACTTTTTGTGTTCTGAACGGTTATGATTTTTGAACATTTTCGCAAGTTTGCTGGCCTGAATCCTGGCTTTTTTCTCCCGGGTTTTCAGGCCATTTTCATCTTCTTTTGTCGCACGGCGTATCGTCTTTACCACATAAATACTGCCGTCTTCGGCCTTCTTTATCCTAAGCTTTCCATGCATCGGCCCATGCTCGGCACACACGCCGAGACCGAGATAATGCTTATTATTAAGGGTGAACCAGCCAATCTTTTTCTTTGTATTCCTCTTGCAGATATAGCACCTGAGACTGGATGCATCAGGATCACTAAGAGCCGCTGCCTTATCCGGGAACTTTCTGGATATATACTTTGAATATGTATCAAACTGAACTAAAAGTTCGCTCTTACGATCCTTAGGCAGATGAAATACATCAAAAGAAACTCTTGATTCTACCGCCTTACTGAGCTTTGACAATATTTCTGCTGTATAATACGCGTCGCTGTCTGCCCTGTGAAAAGTATCGTCCTTTTCAAACCTCATAAAGTCAACCGCGTATTCCAGTGCCCTTCTGCTCTTCCCATCTTCTTTTTCCAGACTGAATAGTTTCTGCACATCAAGATAGGCAATCGGCCCGTCTGACAGAGGCGGAAGCTTATGATAACGTATATTGTACTGCAGTTCTGTAAGGTCAAGAGTACCCCAGGTACAGAAGATATAGTCTTCCCCACACCACTTAAGAAATCTTTCCCAGACCACCGGAAACGTATCCGCGTCCTGTAGTTCCTCCATCTTTAGATGAATAACCTTTTGAGTCATATGATGCATCCTGAGATACACCTGAGGCTTTATATAACTCATAAAGGTATCTACGATCTCTTTTCTCTCATTAAGTTTTACTGCACCGATCTCCACTATTTCAAAAGGGATCTCGGCGTTCTCTTCTGCCTTTTCACTGCTCTGATTCCATTCCAGATCGAGAACAATGTAATTCTTTTTATTAATCATAGATACAATTATACAATACATGTCTTTATGCGGCATTACTTAAATCTGTCTTTCATGGATCTCATCGCCACAATATTTATATAATCCGGATTTCTTCTGCTGAAATCCACCGGTATTATCCGGCTAAAGCACCCTTCTACACTAAGAAAATGCTTCATTTCCATATCATTTTCGTTTGTCATGCTGTACGACATTGGCTCTGTAAGATATCTGTGACACCTCTCCTTCAGATAATCAAATGCAGGTTCTGACATCAGATCATTCTCATTGCACCGCTGCCTGATCTCTGCCCTTCTCTCCGTCAGATGTCCGAGAATAGCTTTCGCATCGCTCTGACTAACAATATTATTCATCAAGCTATAATAGAAAACCGCAGGACTCAGCTCTTCCATACAAGTAAAAACAAGCCTTCTTGTTCTGAATTTGAAACTGTCAAACATACCGGTGATCTGAGCCACGGTTCCAAGTGCTGCATTAGCGCTTAAACCTCCAGCTCCAAAAATATCCAGCATCCTCATCGCACGCGAACCGATCTTTAGTCTCCATATATCCGACTTCCCATGAAAAAACAGCACGTCAGAAAAAATATAGAGAAGACCGTTTTCAACGTAAAAATTAAGCCTCTCTTCCAGATTTTCTTTATACTTTGGTTCAAGCATGTTTTCAAGTATCCAATATAATGCTCTATATTCTTCCGTAAGATCCGAACCAATTTCAGCCGGAAATATCGACCACACCTCCTCAGAAAAACATCGTCTTTCCGCATGGTTTATCTTTTCACCTTTTTTGTACTTTCTAAACCATTCCTCCAATTTGATCTGTATATTTTTTGCTTCGTACCCCACACTTTTCCTGTAAAACATTTCGCCTCCTCTTTGATGATCCACGTTGTAAATATTGAACATTCCAATTCGGGACGCTCACGCAATTCCTCATAATAAGTATCGTCAGGATTTTTAAGGCGTTCATATTTTCGAGAATCATGTGGTGTTTTGCTGGAATTTTCTACGTTTTGTATATTATTGATCAAGAAAATAAATAACAGCAGATCAATTTCTTGTATTTATGTTTTTCCCGCTATTCTTAATAGAATAAAGGAGTATAAAGAATCCCGATGCCACGTCTTTAGGTTGTGACACCGGGATCATCTTACTCTTGATTTACTTCTATTCTTTCGACACGTCTGATCACATCGAGTTCTTCCAGCTGCCGGATCATACGATATACCGTTGCCATACCGATGGTCTTATCTCTGGAAATGACCTGATAATAGATATCCTTACATGACGAAAACTCGTTTCCCATTATTACATCTACTATCAATCTGCGTTGCTTGGTGATTCTGCAACCGCTTTCTTTCAGTTTATCGATCACCTTATCGCTCGTCATACTTACTCCGTTCTGATCACGCTACTGAACGACGCGCTTCGAGATTCGCATGTCTATACGGATCCGGACGGAATATAAGGAAGAGAAGCGCTGCAAGTCCAATAAACGCAATCACTGTTGCCACTGTAAAGATACCATATACAATGAATGAACCGATCTGATAGATCAGGAATGCAACAAAGTATGCGAAAACATTCTGGAAAATGATAGCAAAAGCTGTCCACTTCTTGTCATTAAGTTCCTTTGCCATAGTACTGATAGCTGCAAGGCAAGGGCTGTTGATCAGGTTAAAGATCAGGAAGGAGAATGCACTTACTGCCATTGTAGCCTGCGGGAAGAAGGTCTGTACTCCTGCCCAAAGTGACGGATCATCCTCTGCAGCCTCAGCTCCGAGAGAAAGGATAGACATTGTAGTAACAATGGACTCCTTTGCAACAAATCCGGAAATGGATGAAGCAACAGCCTGCCATGAACCAAATCCAACAGGAATGAAGATCCATGCAAGAGCCTTACCAACAGAAGCCATAAGACTGAACTCCTGAGAAGAAACGAGGCAGAACGCACCATTCTCAAATCCATAGGATGACAGGAACCACATTACGAGGCAGGCAAGGAAAAGAATTGTTCCTGCCTTCTTAAGGAATGCCCAGGTTCTCTCCCAAACATGGAGAAGTACTGTCTTAGGTGAAGGAATGTGGTATGCAGGAAGCTCCATTACAAAAGGTGCTGCCTGACCGTGGAACGGCTTTGTCTTCTTAAGTACGATCGCTACAACAAGTACAGCTGCGATTCCGATAAAGTACATAAGCGGTGCCAGATACCAGGGACCTCCGAAAATAACACCTGCAAGAAGTGCGATTACCGGAAGCTTCGCTCCGCAAGGGATGTAAGTAGCTGTCATGATAGTAAGACGTCTGTCATTGTCATTCTCGATAGTCTTACTAGCCATGATACCGGGAACACCGCAGCCTGCTCCGATAAGAAGCGGGATGAAAGATTTTCCTGAAAGTCCAAAGTGACGGAAAACACGGTCCATAACGAATGCGATACGAACCATATAACCGATATCCTCAAGGATAGACAGGCAGAAGAACAATACGATCATCTGCGGCAGGAATCCAAGTACAGAACCAACACCGCCAATGATACCGTTTACGATAACATCTATAAGTACATCGTTAACACCTGCATTTGTGAGGAATCCTTCAACAGCCGGAGGAATGATATCTCCAAAGAGAACATCATTTACCCAGTCACAGAGATTTGTTCCAAATCCGCCGCTGCACACTGAAAGCCAGTAAACAAATACCATAACAAGCGCAAAGATCGGGAGACCGAGGATACGGTTTGTAACGATCTGGTCGATCTTATCAGATGTTGTCATCTTTTCCTTCGGCTTCTTAACAGCGTCTGATACAACACCTACGATGAACTCATAACGCTCATTTGTGATAACAGACTCAGTTGTATCATCGTTCTCGGTCTCAGCCTTCTTTACGATAGCCTTGATATCTGAATCAATATTTCGAGGAAGGCTCAGCTCTTCAAGAACTTTCTCATCCTGCTCAAATACCTTTACAACATACCATCTGCGCTGCTCAGCAGAAGAGATGTTTTCCGGAAGGAGATTATCTATCTCGGAAAGATACTTTTCAACTTCAGCGGAGAATTTCTTTGAAAGATCAACAGAAGCTCTGCTCTTTGCAAGAGCTGCTGCCTTCTCTACAGCTTCATGTATTCCCTTCTCCTGAAGAGCACTTGTCTCAACTACTTCACAGCCAAGCTCCTTTGCGAGCTTCTTTGTGTCGATCACATCGCCTCTCTTGCGGATGATATCCATCATGTTGAGTGCGATAACGACCGGAATACCTGCCTCGAGAACCTGTGTTGTGAGGTAAAGATTTCGCTCGATATTTGTTGCATCTACAAGATTTATAACAGCTTCAGGCTTTTCCTTCAGAAGATAGTCACGGCTAACCACTTCCTCTAAAGTGTAAGGTGACAGGGAATAAATACCCGGAAGGTCAGTGATAACAACTTCCTTGTCTTTCTTCCAGTGTCCTTCCTTCTTTTCAACTGTTACACCCGGCCAGTTTCCAACATACTGATTGGATCCTGTAAGAGCATTGAACATAGTGGTCTTACCACAGTTCGGATTACCGATTAATGCTATTCTGACAGACATTTTCTTCTTCTCCTCTTTTTGACTCTCTTTTTCACAGAAACAATTTTGCTTAATCAGCGATCTCGATTATCTCTGCGTCGTCTTTTCTGATAGAAAGCTCATATCCACGTACGGTTACTTCAACCGGATCACCAAGCGGCGCAACTTTTCTGATGTAAAGCTGAGCTTTCTTTGTGATACCCATGTCCATGATTCTTCTCTTCAGCGCACCGTCACCTTTGATAGAAGCAACTGTGACTGTCTCTCCAACTTTTACCTGTCTGAGTGTTCTCAATGTATTCTCCTCCATATATTTTATGATGTTGGGGTCAAAAGTACTTTTGACCCTGTCATCATTTTATGACCCATTAGTGGATCATAATTTTCTTTGCCATAACTTCATCGAGCGCTACTCTTGAATCGCGGATATTAACGATAAGGTTTCCGGCGATTTTTGAGATAACCGTAACTTCAGCACCCTCAGTAAAACCGAGGTTTGTCAAAAAACGCTTAGTATCATCTAATCCATTTACTCTAAATACCTTATTCTGTTCTCCAACAGCAGCCATTGTAAGGGGCATCAATAAGCACCTCCCGATAAATTTCTTTGATAATGAGTATCATTTTCTTGCGTTCTAAATAATACTCTTGCGAAGTTAGTGTGTCAACACCGTTTTATGGTTTTCTACGTATAACTTTTGTTCTTTTTTAAAGCCGTATGTTTACTACTCTTTTTAAGCATCTATCAATTGTTTGTTGCGATTTTTAAATTAGTATAGGTTATACTCAAATTTGTTATATTTAACCATATGTCGCTCTTCCTATCCGCGCGCGTCACATCCTAATGCACGTAGTGCATTTTTTGACTTATAGAAATTCCAACGGAATTTCTATAAGTCAAAAAACACCGCCGCACGGATTTTACTCCATGCGGCGGTGTTCCTGGTTACATAATTTAGTTACATAATTTACTTTCTTTACTTAGCCGGAACAAAGGATCTGTCTTCCTTAATAGCTTTCTTTAGATAGTTCTCATCCTTTATGCCAGATACACTTTGGATTGAATACTCATCGGCGTCAGGGTTGTCATCATCGTCATCTGGATCATCATAATCATCATATGCAAGATTATCATACTGATCGAACAATGTGATTCCATAATCACCAGTATATGCAGTATCCGATATAGTGCCTGTCTCAGTAAATGTATCAGCTACACTATCATACATAAATACATTCCAATACACACCGCTACCAGCTACAGGAACATGGTAGGTGGCAATTAGAGAATCTCCCCTATATACCTCTGCATATGCGCCAGATCCTGCTAATGGTGTTGGCTCATTATTTCTATCAGCAGAATAATTATGAACGAAGAAATAGTACTTCCCATCAGCTGCTGTTCTAACAGTTGTAACCTCTGGACCTTCAGAGTCTGTATCATCACGATCAAGGTCAGCTACATACGTCCCATTTTCCCAAGCATACATATCGCTATACCACGTATGGAAAAATGCTCCATCAGGTGTAGGACCTACCATATGTGAATCAATATCATAAGGTAGTGTATTCCACAGTAGCTTTACTCTAAAAGCACCCTCTCCAAGGAATCTCGACAATGAGACATTCTGATTTTCCTCACTATCACCTGCAACTATATTCCTGTAGGACGTGCTATATCCTGCATAACTTACTTCCATGGTGTAATATCCATACGGAAGATCAGTAATTTCATATTTTCCATCTGCATCCGTCAGAAGTACTACATCCGTTCCGGACGCATACTTAAGATAATCACCCGTTGTATTATCTCTTCCCTTCCTGAATCTGATAATCGCTTCTTTTATAGGCTTAGCAGTTACTGCATCATCAACTATTCCATAAACCTTAGTTGATGTATTACCTGCAGGTCTTAGCATTATAGCATTTCCGAGACGTGTTCTTCCTCCTGCTTCAACTTCTATATCGGTTCTTCTGTCTGTAACATATCCGTATGCAGATACGACAACATCATAGGTTCCGGGTGCGACAAATACTGTAAACGAGCCATTATACGCTACAGGTTCTGTCGCAACAGCCGTATCACCATTCCATACTGATACAAATGCTCCAGGTATAGGTTCATTGTTGCTATAATCAAATACCTGACCCACTATCTGTCCCTGAGTAGCTTCAATGCCTTCATACAGGAAGTCTGTATCAGTATTATTAGGATCCTTCGCACCACATTTAGCTACAGCATCCTCGTAGGCATCCTTTGTTGAATCACCTTCCTTGATGGAATCAACAACCGCTTCAAGAGTATCGTTGCAGTAACCTACAGTAACTACATCATCATAGCCATATACAGCAGCCGCGCCCTTAGCAACAAGTTTCTTCGGTATCACTTCATCAGCAGCGCTGCTGTAACATGTACCAAGGAAAAGTTTTGTATTCTTCAGTTCTGATGCAGAATAATAATCTTCAAAGAATTTTGGACCAACTGCTACAAGGCCGCTATTAAATACAATTACTCTTCCTGCCTGGAAATCAGCGTCATATCCCGCTGTGTATGGATCAATTGTATAGCCTGTAAGGAGATACGGTGTATCCTTATATGTAGTTCCATGAGAGTCAAGCAATACCGTTCCATAAGCGCCGAAAGACTTAAAGACGTCGAGATCTGCATAATCATCGTTTATTATCTCCGCTGAAGCAGAGAGTTCTATACCCTGATCCGCAAAATCTTCATACGGGAATTCAGTACCGTGGAACGGACGTACAACTAATACTTTGGACTCTTTAGACGGATCGTATGCTCCCGAATTGTCAGAGAGAATAACGCTTGAAATGCTTCCATCGTTTTCCTCAGTGATACCGACATTTTCCTCGATCTCTTCAACATCTTTAGAAATTAAAGAACCTTTACCTGTTTGCGCATCACCGCTTGTTGCAGGAGTCGGTTGCTCTTCCCAAACACCGTTAATACCACTTGCAGTAGTGAATGTTACCTTATCGCCGTCTCTAACAGCATCTTGGAAGAAAGCACTATTGTCTTTAATGTAGGTTTCTACATCATCAGCACTATTCTGTGCTAAAGCTCCACTTGCTGCGGCTCTTTCATCATCATTAATTGGTTCATAGAAATATATGCTTTGTACATTTGTTTCTGTGTCATCAAATTCCGCATGATATTTCTTTTCGCCCTTTGCATTATTCAAGGTTACTGTCGCTGTGAAAATACCATCATTGGCTTCCTGGTCACCGTCTTCACCATTGTCATTCATGGTATCAATTTCATTACCATCTCCATCAAACACTTTAACCGTGGGTGAATCCAGAAGTTCACGTGACCTAAGCGTTGCCTTAAATGTTACATCTGTAGCTGTGTTCGCCAGTACATTTCTCTCACTTGTCGTGAAATTTTCAATTTTAACAATGCTATCCGTGTCATCAGCAAAGCTTGCACTGATCTCACCGCTTCCGGATGTTCCATAGGTATACTTAACTGTAGACTTAAACGTAACGTTAGCATCATTTGCTTTTGCCGTTGCCTCTGCTGAAAGCTCCTTCTCCTCAGATACTGCTGTTATATGACTTTCATCAGAAGCAGTCTCTTTTGTGGAAGCAGTCGAACTTGTTCCGGCTGCCCCTTTAGGAATCTTGATCTTTACCGGATACTTTGCGGCATTTTTTCCTTCACCAAAATATGCTGTAATCGTGGTATTTCCAGCACTAAGTGCCTTTATCTCACCGGTTGTTTCATCTACTGTTGCTACTGATGTCTTGGAGGAAGTCCATTTTGTAGGCTTCGCATTAGTAATTCCATCAAAGAAGCTGATCGCATCCGCCGTTGCTCCGGCATTAAGCTGAACCTTTTTCTGTGCCTTTGGCACTTCAACATTCAGTACAACTTTCTTGCTTACAAAAGTCTTTTGTTTGCCACGCCCTTGATAAGCTTTGATCGTAACAGTTCCTGTTTTCTTAAACTTAACAGATCCTTTTTTATTAACTCTAGCGATCTTTTTATCGCTGGTTTCGTAACCGTTGATAGTCCCAAACGCTTTAAACTCAGACGAAATGTCAAGTTTCTGTTTTGCAACCATTGTTGGGACATTGTAAACAACAACAACTTCTTTTGTTTCTCCTGCAGCTACAGATTGAACACTATCCGCCTTTCCTATCTCATACCCTTCCGGAGCTGTATTGGTAAGAGACACATTAATCGGAATCTGATAGTTATTCTTTATCTTAAGTGTCGATTTTACACTTTCTCCTGCTTCATAGCTCGCCTTATCAAGTGTAAGTGAAAGCTCGACAGGATCAACATACTCATCTCCGACATCTGTGATCTTATATGATGGTTCATCACTACCCATTTTTTCAGCAAAGATCAGGGTATTTGACGAACCGATCACCATGGTCGCCGTCAACAGCACTGACAAAAAAATGCTTGTTATCCGCTTTTTCCTCATAATAATAAATCCCCTTCCTGTGATATAGCCTTACCAGTTTCTTTAAATTAACCTCCTTGAAACACCCTGCGCTATCAGCGCAGACAATAAAACTGTACATATCATTTATCGACTCAAATCACATTAACCTATACAAAAAAATGAATTGTTTCTGTTTTTATTCATTTATCAAAAAGCAAACGAAAAGACGGAGGATCTTACACCTCCGTCTTAAACGATTCTTTTTTATTTTTACCTCAACCTTTACCTTACTCCAACGTAGTATAACCCATAAGGTACTCGTCTACTTCTTTGGCGCAGTGACGGCCTTCGGCTATTGCCCAGACTACGAGAGACTGTCCACGGTGCATGTCTCCTGCTGTGAAGACTTTTGCTTTGTCTGTGGCATAAGTTTCCGGTGTTGAGGTGCTGACTGTTCCACGTGGTCCGCGCTCTACCTGAAATGCGTCTGCGACATAGTCCTGGCATCCGATAAATCCGGCTGCGATCAGGAGAAGATCGCACTTTAATGTCTTCTCAGTGCCGGGAACTTCCTTCATCTGACGATCTTCAAACTTCACCTGTACAGTTTTTACCGCTGTGAGCTTTCCCGATTTATTTGTCACGAGCTCTTTAACGGTCGTTTCATAGATTCGCGGATCATACCCGAATTCTTCGATAGCTTCCTGCTGGCCATAGTCAGTCTTTAAGACCTTTGGCCACTCCGGCCACGGATTGCTCTCAGCTCTTTCTACCGGAGGCTTTGGCATCATCTCGATCTGCGTCACAGACTTACAGCCTTCGCGGATACATGTACCTACACAGTCATTTCCTGTATCACCACCACCAACGATGACAACATTGAGGTTCTTTGCACTGATAAGGTTCTCTTCTTTCTTCTTTCTGCCGCGTTTTGACACACCTGTACCATTTGCTGCGGTAAGTCTGCCTGCGAGCAGATTTTTAGTGGTATTTGTGAGGAAATCTACAGCATAGTGAACGCCTTCTACCTCTTCAAATCCGGGTACTGCCAGAGGACGCGGTTTCTTTGCGCCGCAGCAAAGTACTACTGCATCATATTCTGCACGAAGTTCGTCTGCAGAAACAGCATTTTCGCCTTCTCCTCCTACATCCACTCCTGTACGGAACACTACGCCCTCTGCTTCCATGAGCTTACGTCTGCGCTCAATAACTGACTTATCAAGCTTCATATTCGGGATACCGTACATAAGCAGACCACCAACACGGTCGTCACGCTCATATACAGTCACATTGTGGCCTCTCTGATTCAGACGGTCCGCAACAGCAAGCCCTGAAGGTCCGCTTCCTACTACAGCAACGCGCTTTCCGCTCCTTACAGCAGGAACCCTGGGCTTCATCCAGCCCTCTTTAAAGCCCTTCTCGATCAGGAATAATTCATTATTGTGGATCGTTACAGGACTGTCATTCATACCGCAGATGCAGGCCTTCTCGCAAAGTGCAGGGCATACTCTTCCCGTAAACTCAGGGAAACTGGATGTCTTTACCAGTCTGCTTAAAGCATGTTCATAATGTCCATGATATATCTCATCATTCCACTCAGGAATAAGGTTGTGCAAAGGGCACCCTGTCACCATGCCGGAGAGCTTCATTGCAGACTGGCAGAGCGGCACGCCGCAATTCATGCAGCGTGATGCCTGGTCTCTTCGTGCTTCCGAATCTAATGCAGTGTGAAATTCTTTAAAACTTTTGATCCTGTCTTTTACCGGTATGATCGTATCTTCAACTCTATCATATTCCAGAAATCCGGTTGGTTTTCCCATTTCTATCCTCTCTTTCGGTTATAATTCACTCAGATCGCAGCGCCGGATTCTCTAAATGCTTCGAGCACTGCGTTTTCATGCGAGATACCCTGTTCTTCATACTTTCCGATGATCGTCAGGATCTTCTGATAATCATTCGGAACGATCTTTTTGAAGTGCGGGAGATACTCGCTAAACTCATCAAGAACCTTACGTCCGAGAGGCGAACCGGTTTCTTTAACATAATCTGTGAGAATATCCTTTAATTCCTGTATATCATACTTCTCAGTGACTTCTGTCATTGAGACCATATCTTTATTCATCCTGCGATACAGAGAATGATCTTCATCAAGTACGTACGCAATACCGCCGCTCATTCCTGCCGCAAAATTCTTTCCTGTAGGTCCGAGGATGACCGCACGGCCTCCTGTCATATACTCAAGACCATGGTCACCGCATCCCTCTGCAACAGCTGTCGCACCGGAATTTCTGACGCAGAAACGCTCTCCTGCGATACCTTCGATATATGCCTTTCCGCTTGTTGCTCCGTAAAGCGCCACGTTACCGATGATGATGTTATCAGACGGTACGAACTTTGCGTTCTTCGGCGGAGTTACTATCAGATGACCGCCGGAAAGACCCTTTCCGAGACCATCATTTGCGTCACCTATAAGTCTCAGAGTGAGTCCCTTAGGTATAAATGCTCCAAAGGACTGACCTACGCCGCCTTCACAGTTTACGACATAAGTATCATCCTTAAGCGTATTTCCGAATTTTTCCGTGATAACAGAACCGAGGATCGTTCCGACCGTACGGTTTGTGCTGGAAACCTTTACTGACACTTCATGAGGTCTGCCTGAACCAAATGCGTCCTCAAAGGATGGCAGCAGTGTCTTCTCATCCACTGTCTTCTCCAGGTGGAAGTCATAGACCTTTTTGGGATCATAATGACGTTCTTTCTGTCCTGCATAGGTTTTATCAATAATAGCCGCAAGATCTACAGTCTCTGCCCTGTGAGTGATCTGATGATCCTTGAGTCTCAGGCAGTCTGTGCGTCCAACCATCTCTTCTATCGTATGGAAACCGAGAGATGCCATGATCTCACGCATTTCTTCTGCGATAAAGTTCATGAAATTCATTACATATTCAGGCTTTCCGCAGAATCTCTTTCTAAGCTTTTCATTCTGTGTAGCTATTCCTACAGGGCATGTATCCTGATTGCAGACACGCATCATCATACAACCCATTGTTACAAGTGGAGCTGTAGCAAAGCCGAACTCCTCTGCTCCAAGAAGACATGCGATAGCAACGTCACGTCCGCTCATGAGCTTTCCGTCTGTCTCTATACGTACACGGCTTCTGAGACCATTCTGTATAAGTGTCTGATGTGCTTCCGCAAGGCCAAGTTCCCAAGGAAGACCTGCGTTGTGGATAGATGTGGACGGTGCCGCACCTGTACCTCCGTCATATCCGGAAATAAGGATTACCTGCGCTCCTGCCTTTGCAACACCGGACGCAATGGTTCCTACTCCGTCTTCCGATACGAGCTTTACTGAAATAGCTGCATTTCTGTTTGCATTTTTAAGGTCGTAAATAAGCTGTGCCAGATCCTCGATCGAGTATATGTCGTGATGAGGCGGAGGCGAGATCAGAGATACACCCGGTGTCGAATAGCGAATACGGGCAACCCACGGATATACCTTCTTTCCGGGAAGGTGTCCGCCTTCTCCGGGCTTTGCCCCCTGCGCCATTTTGATCTGGATCTCTTTTGCGCTGTAAAGATATTCTTCAGTAACGCCAAATCGTCCGCTCGCTACCTGCTTTATGGCACTGTTTTTCTCTGTGCCGAATCTCTCAGGTGCTTCGCCGCCTTCTCCCGTATTAGACTTTCCTCCGAGACGGTTCATTGCGACAGCCATTGTCTCATGAGCTTCTTTTGAGATAGATCCAAAGGACATTGCACCTGTCTTAAATCTCTTTACGATCTCACTTACAGGCTCAACTTCCTCGATCGGAATCGGCTTTTTCTGAGCCTGAAATTCTAAAAGTCCCCGGAGAGTGTGTGGCTTCTCATTGTCGATAAGCGCAGTATATTCCTTAAACTTCTCATAGCTTCCGGTTTTTGTTGCTCTCTGCAGCGCAATGATAGTCTGCGGATTGTAAAGATGATCTTCCTTGCTGTCACCACTTCTCAGTTTATGGAAACCGATACTGTCAAGAGACGTATCTACTCCAAGTCCCAACGGGTCAAAAGCACGATCGTGTCTCCAGGTTACACCTTCAGCTATCTCCTTTAAGCCGATACCTTCTACACGGCTTACAACGCCGGTAAAGTATTTATCTATAACTTCCTGCGAAATACCGATCGCTTCGAAAATCCTCGCAGACTGGTATGACTGAAGTGTAGATATTCCCATCTTTGCCGCGATCTTTACGATTCCGCCAAGTATCGCCTGATTGTAGTCATCAATAGCCGTATGATAATCCTTATCAAGAATTCCCATATCGATGAGCTCGGAAATACTTTCATGCGCAAGATAAGGGTTGATGGCACGTACACCAAAGCCTAAAAGTGTCGCCATATGATGAACATCTCTCGGTTCTCCGGATTCAAGGATCAGAGACACGGCAGTCCTCTTCTTTGTACGAACGAGATGCTGCTCAACTGCCGAAACAGCCAATAGTGACGGGATCGGCACGTGGTTTTCATCAATTCCACGGTCGGACAGGATCACGATATTGTATCCCTTTGCATATGCGCGATCCACCTGGATCATAAGCTGTTCCAGTGCTTTCTCGAGGGACGTATTTTTGTAATAAAGTATAGAAATAGTTGTCGTCATGAATCCCGGCTGGTGAAGCGCACGGATCTTCATCACGTCAGTACCTGTAAGGATCGGGTTATTTACCTCAAGTACACGACAGTTCTCGCCCTTTTCCTGCAGGATATTTCCGTCAGAACCAATGTAGACTGTCGTGTCGGTAACTATTTTCTCTCTTAAAGAGTCGATAGGCGGATTGGTTACCTGCGCAAAAAGCTGCTTAAAGTATGAGAAAAGCGGCTGATGTGCTTCTGACAATACTGCAAGCGGCACATCATGACCCATTGACGAAGTAGCTTCCACGCGGTTTGCTGCCATCGGCATGATAACGTCTTTTAAGTCTTCATAGGTATAACCAAAAACCTTGTAAAGACGGTCTCTTGTCTCCTGATCATGTACCGGGATCTTCTGATTAGGTATCTTTAACTTAGAGAGATGCAGCAGATTCTGGTCAAGCCACTCACCATAAGGCTGTGACTCTGCATAGTGTGCCTTACACTCTTCGTCTGTGATAATGCGCTTTTTCTTTGTATCTACGATAAGGATACGTCCCGGCATGAGGCGTGACTTTTTCACGATATGGTCTGCACCGATATCAAGTACTCCAACCTCACTGGAAAGTATAAGCCTGCCATCATCAGTGATGTAATAACGGCTGGGACGCAGACCGTTTCTATCCAGAGTCGCGCCAAACATATCTCCGTCTGTGAAAAGGATCGCTGCCGGCCCATCCCAAGGCTCCATCATTGTCGCATAGTAGTGATAGAAATCCTTCTTTCTCTCATCTATATACTGATCATGTTTCCAGGGTTCAGGAATCATCATCATTACAGAAAGCGGAAGTTCCATGCCGTTCATGTAGAAAAATTCCAGAGTGTTGTCGAGCATGGCAGAATCGGATCCGTTTCTGTCTACTACAGGGAGGATCTTTTCCATATCGTTTTCCATAACAAGACTGGAAAGAGTCTCCTCACGGGCAAGCATACGGTCGATATTTCCGCGGATAGTATTGATCTCACCGTTATGTGCTATGAATCGATACGGATGTGCTCTCTGCCAGCTGGGCGTTGTATTAGTGGAAAATCTGGAGTGTACAAGCGCGATAGCAGTCTCGTAATCCTTATCCTGCATATCTTCAAAGAAACATCTAAGCTGTTTTACAAGGAACATTCCCTTGTATACGATAGTTCTGGATGAAAGCGAGCATATATATGTATCATCGGAACTCTGCTCAAACTCGCGTCTTGCCACATAGAGTCGGCGATCAAATGAGAGTCCTTTTTCGGTGTTTTCAGGACGTCCGACAAAGCACTGCACGATCTTCGGCATACAGTCACGTGCTGCAGCTCCGAGTATCTCAGGGTGAACCGGAACCTCTCTCCATCCCAAAAACGGGATGCCGTTTTTCTCGCAGATCACCTCAAACATTTTCATCGCAAATGTCTTTTTTAACTCATCCTGCGGGAAAAAGAACATTCCTACACCATAATCTCCTGCGCTTCCAAGAGAGATTCCGCATTTCTTTGCAGCCTTCTTGAAAAATTTATGGGAAATCTGTGTCAGGATACCAACACCGTCACCGACCTTTCCTGATGCGTCCTTACCGGCTCTGTGCTCAAGCTTCTCTACGATACTCAGCGCATCATCAAGTACTCTGTGATCAGTATGACCGTCAATATTTACGACAGCTCCGATACCACATGCGTCATGCTCGCGTCCGTCCGCAAGCACAGGGGTATGCAGCGGCTTTACAGGTGCTAATTCATTACCTGCTCTACACTGATTTTCCATTTGTGCCTCCTCTTTCTCTTACCTAAATATGGGAAAATAATAGAAAAATTCCACCGGAATTATTCTGTAAAACCAAAAAAGAGCAGCAAAGAAGTACATCAAGGCAGACCCATTTCTGCCACGACTTCTTTGCCGCTCTTAATTATCATAGTTTTTGCTATTATCACCCAATAAGTAACGATTGTCAACGCTTTTTTACACTAAAGCGATAAACGCTTGTAAGAACCGCTATTCACATTCATAATATTAGTGTTGTGTCATCATACTGACTTTTTGAGAGGTTTACATAAATGGATAACATAAAGAAAAACATGGTGCTGGGTATCCTGGCACATGTAGATGCCGGAAAGACAACTCTTTCAGAGGCACTTCTATTTGAAACAGGCGCGATAAGAAAAGCCGGACGTGTGGATCACGGTGATGCGCATCTCGACACCTTTGATCTGGAAAAAGAACGTGGGATAACAATTTTTTCAAAGGAAGCTCGTTTTGAAACTGCTCACCGCTCCATTTCATTACTTGATACCCCCGGACATGCGGACTTTTCTCCTGAAATGGAACGTACACTCCGTGTCCTCGACTGCGCTGTTCTGGTCATCAGTGCCCCGGATCGTGTTACAGGGCAGGTGCGAACACTTTGGAGACTTTTACGTCACTACAATGTTCCTACCTATATATTTGTTAATAAAATGGACCAGCCCGGCATGGAAGCGGACTCTATCCTTGAAACACTAAAATCCGAACTGTCCGGTGGCTGTATCGAATTTTCCGGTGATGATGTAACAATCCCTGCTGATTTCTCAAATGATAATGTTCAGGAAGAAATTGCTGTTCTTGATGAAAATCTTATGACAGATTATCTCGAGGGTAATCCCATTAAATCAGATGTTCTGCCATCTCTCATCCGGGATCAGAAACTTTTCCCCGTGTTTTTTGGATCTGCACTCCGTATGGAAGGCATCAGGCCACTCCTAAACGCGCTTGATACATTGACTCTGATCCCTGACTATCCAGCTGAGTTCGGGGCGCGCGTGTACAAAATTTCCCGCGACGAAAACACACGTCTGTCATGGATGAAGATCACAGGCGGTACCCTGAAGATCCGCGACATGATAAATGACGAAAAAGTTAACCAGATACGCCTTTCCTCCGGTGCAAGATCCGAGCTTATACAGGAAGCTTCTGCCGGAATGATCTGTGCAGTTGCAGGCCTGACAACAACCCATATCGGCTCAGGACTCGGAACAGAGACTGACGATACGACTGAGCTCCTGCAGCCCATTGAGAGCTGCCGCATAATCCTGCCCGAGGGTGCAGATCCGGTTAAGTCTTTTGCAGATCTAAGACAGCTCGAAGAAGAAGAGCCCATGCTCCACCTGTCATATAATGAAGAAACCCGTGATATCACTGCCGAGATCATGGGTGAAGTCCAGACAGAGATACTGCGGCGACTGACTCTTGACCGTTTCGGTTATCCGATTGATTTCGGTACACCGGAAATTGTTTATAAGGAGACGATCCTGAACGAAGTTGAAGGTGTTGGACACTTTGAACCTCTCCGTCACTATGCGGAAGTCCACATTATGCTGACGCCTTCCGATCCCGGAAGCGGTATTACATTCGAAAATAAATGCCCGCGCGATTATCTGACCGTTAATTTCCAGCGGCTCATCATGACAAATCTGGAAGAAAAGGCTCATCGCGGTGTACTCACCGGTTCTGAGATCACTGACATAAAGATCACTTTGATAGCCGGTAAATCTCATGAAAAACACACCGAAGGCGGTGATTTCCGTCAGGCATCTTACAGAGCTGTTCGTCAGGGGCTTATGATGGCTGAAAGTGTTCTTCTCGAGCCGGTACTTTCTTTTACTCTGGAAGTTCCTTCAGGCAATGTCGGACGTGCCATGACAGATATTTCAGAAATGCACGGTTCGACCGGTGCTCCTGAAATTTCTGCTGACGGAAACCGTGCTGTCCTCACAGGAACAATACCTGCCTCTGAATTAAAAGATTATTCACGTACCGTTGCAGCCTATACTGCCGGAGAAGGACATCTCTCTGTACAGCTTAAGGGGTATGAACCCTGCCACAATGCAGATGAAGTTATCGAAAAACGCGGCTATATCGCTGATCTCGATACCAGAAACACCGGATCGTCCGTCTTCTGTATCCACGGAGTCGGAACTATCATACCTTGGGATCAGGTCAGGAACTATATGCATATAGACACAGGCTGGCGTCCATTTAACGGGGTTGACACAGAGGCTGCTCCATCCGAATTTGGTGAGAACAGTTTTGCTGCCGGAGATGATACCTTCTACGACAGAACCGAAGCTCATCGCGCAAGGCAATCCGGTGATCGTCCGGATACACGTACTTTTAAGGAAAAAGAACATGACCGCGCTGCTTTTGATAAAGAGCTCATGGACATTTTTGAACGTACATACGGACCGATCAAAAAACGCGTCACCAATAATGATGATGACTATCCGTTAGTCAATTCTGCAGAAGAAACCGTCCCCAAGGGACCTCTAGGCGGAGACCCTAAATATGCTGCTGCCGTTAAGAAAAAGAACGAGCCGAAAAAAGAATATCTGCTGGTAGACGGATACAACATGATCTTTGCCTGGCCAGAGCTTAAGAGTCTGGCTTCCCGGGATATAAAGGCAGCCCGCGACAGGCTTATGGATATTTTGTCCAATTATGCCGGTTTTGAAAAAGAAAATGTTATCCTTGTTTATGACGCATATAAGGTAAACGGCGGACAGGAACGCATAATGCGGTATCATAATATCGACGTGGTATTTACCCGTGAGGCCGAAACAGCTGATCTTTATATAGAAAAAGCAGCTCACGAACTCAGTAAAAAGTATACTGTCACAGTCGCTACAAGTGATAACGTTGAACAGGTTATAATATTTGGTGCAGGTGCTTATCGTTTAAGCGCACTTAATTTCCTTGAGAAAGTTAAGAATACCGAAAATGCTATTTCTGAACTTATCGGCCAATGATCGAAAGAGGGGAGTTATCTTGAAGTCAAAAAACGAAACAAATTCTTCCGGCGGCAGCAAAATGACTACCGTCTGGAAAAGTTACGGGGGAAAGACACGCTACCGGAAGCTCGATGGACTTCGCGGTCTGACTCTTATTAGCATGATCCTTTACCATGCCATGTGGGATCTGATCTTTATATTTGGACAGTCTCACCCTTGGTACAATGGTATTAAGGGATACATCTGGCAGCAGAGTATTTGCTGGTGCTTTATCCTGCTTTCGGGTTTTGTATGGTCTCTCGGAAAACATCCTTTCAGTCGTGGCGCTACGGTCTTTATCGCAGGTCTCATAGTTACTATCGTTACGGCAGTTTTTATGCCGGATGACGTGGTCTACTTTGGTGTCCTGACTCTGATAGGCAGCAGTATGATACTTATGGCTCTGCTCGATCCTTTATTTAAGCATCTGCCTTCACTTGAGTGCGCTGTAGCCTCTTCTCTCCTGTTTCTTGTAACGCGACATGCGCCATACGGTTATATCGGTTTTACCGGACTCATGATAGAACCTCAGATTGGTCCATTTACAAGAGAGCTTCCTGCACATTTTTTTAGGAACTGGCTGACTGCATGGGTAGGTTTTCCCTTTAAGGAATTTTTCTCAACGGACTACTTTCCGCTGCTCCCATGGTTTTTCTTATTTTTAACAGGTTATTTTCTTTATCGTACTTTGCAGAAAAAACACGGGAGAGTCCTTGGACATCTGTCCCGAGGCTGGCTTCCTCCCCTTGAGTGGCTCGGTCGTCACTCTCTCGGAATATATCTCCTTCACCAGCCGCTGATCTATCTGGGGTTAACTTGCTGGTTTAAGTATAAGCACTAAAGTTTATCGCAAACTTAATATATAAATATTTAAAGAGGTTAAGAAACAATGAAACAGAACTTTAAGATAATCGTGAGCTATGACGGCACACGGTACTTTGGTTGGGAGCATCAGCCAAATACAGATATGACTATACAGGGTAAGCTCGAAACTGTCCTGACACGCATGGTGGGATTACCTGAGAATAAACCTGTTACCGTGATCGGAGCCGGGCGGACCGATGCCGGAGTTCATGCCCGTGCCATGACCTGTAACGTACTACTTGATACAGAGATGACGCCGGAAGAGATACAGGCGTATATGAATCACTACCTCCCGGAAGATATCAGTGTAAACGAGGTTCGTCACGCTGCTGACCGTTTTCACAGCCGCTTTAATGCAGCAGGCAAAACCTACCGTTATACATTGTGGTACGGCGCCACTAAGCCTGTTTTTGACCGAAAATATGTAACTATTCTGGAAAAAACACCGGACATAGATCTCATGCGGAAAGCCGCAGAACTCATGACAGGCGAGCATGATTATAAATGCTTCTGCGGTAATCCCAAGATGAAAAAATCGACTGTTCGCACAGTCGACTCCATCAGGATCGATACACAGGGAAACTATATACGACTTTATTTCCACGGAGATGGATTCCTTCAAAACATGGTCCGTATAATGACAGGTACTCTGATTTCTGTAGGATACGGTGAGATCCGTCCTGAAGAAATCCCCAGGATAATTGAGTCAAAGGACAGAAAAAATGCAGGTCCCACGGCACCGCCGCAAGGACTCTGCATGATGAAAGTCGATTATTAATATGTTAATCTAATATTTTTGCCGGCTTAAATTTCAGGTAGTCACTCGATACCAGTCGATACTCGATACCATTTACATTTCCCTGAAAACTATCATAAAAATGCTCAATTCCATGGCAGTGCGAATACACGACCTGCTCGGCACCGTATTCCTCTGCCATCTTTGTAAACAGACTGCTGTTCTCTCCTATAGATGTCGGCGGGTAATGCGTAAACATGATGAATTTCTCATATCCGGCTTCTTTTGCCATTTCAAATGATACCCTGAGTCTCTCGATCTCCCGATCTCTTATCTTTATAAAGTGCTCAAGCGTATCTCTGCCTTCAAAGCAATATCCCTTTGTCCCAACCAGTGCATAATCTTTATAGGACGCAAAATTGTTCTGTAAAAAGAAGAAACGATCACCCAGAATACCTTTATTCAACCTGTCGGTTCGTTTTGCATCCCAAAACAGATCATGATTTCCTCTGATCATGATCTTTCGGCCGGGAAGCGACGCGATAAACTCAAAGTCAGGCATACATTCGGCAGTATTCCTGCCCCAGGAATGGTCGCCGGTGATCACTACGGTGTCTGTAGGTTTGACACGCTTCTTAAATGCTTTTCTTATTTTTTCAGGATGGTTCTTCCACAGATCACCGAACTTATCCATTGTTTTTCCGATTCCCAGTGACAAATGGAAATCACCTATTGCCCAGAGAGCCATATCACCAATTATATCCTTCTCCGTCCAAAATACGTTCCAATGCATGTTCTACGGTGTCCGTCGTGTATTTTCCGAAAGCACGTATATCCGGTCTTGCAGATTCCATAGTTATCGGACACCCAACATATGACAGCATCTCACGATCGTTTTCATTATCACCAAACGCAATGACATCATCCGGATCGATGTCGAGACGTTCCAATATCTTCTTTATTGCAAGCCCTTTGTGCACGCCTTTTGGCATGCAATCGAGCCATTCATTACCGCCTGTAACGACGGTGCATTTATCGCCGAATTTTTCTTTCCAATAATCTACCCTCTGAAGACCTCCTTTTTCATACATGGAGATCTTCATATAAGGCTCTTTTGTATCAAAAATATCTTTTACCTGGCGAACATTATTATGCACGTAATTTCTTAAGTGATCACAAAACTCTGTATTTGTATCTTCTATATAAGATGTATTTACGCCAGAGATCATTACTTCAGCGCCGGGTTCTTTTTTTATCTCACGTATCAGCTCCTGCCCAAGTTCATATGGCATAAACTCCTGTGAAAGCATTTCTCCATCCAAGAAACTTAAGCATCCGTTTTCGCAAAGATAACATATCTCATTTTTTACCGGTGCAAACAATCTCTGAAGATTCGCATACTGTCTGCCGCTCGCTGCAAGAAAAATAATCCCCTGCGTCGTAAGCCTGTGTATCAGATCAGGCGTACCTGCCTGAAGCGCCTGTGCCCCATTAAGTAAAAGTGTTCCATCGAGATCGCTGGCGATCAGTCTGACTCTATGTGCCATTTCTATTCCTTTCAACACTCAGTGTAACGTATAAACAAAATAACCTGCATAGCAGAGAAGCATGATGATACCTGCAGCCCTGTTCAGCTCTTTTTTTCTAAAAGAAAGAATGAACAGAAGCACCACCGCACCTATTGCAATGATCATATCTATAATAAATGCCGGAGCAAACGGGATCGGTGTGATAACTCCTGTAATACCAAGAACAAACAGAATATTAAAAATATCACTTCCTATAATATTTCCAATGGCTATATCTGCATTTCCCTTAACAGCAGCCGTAGCACTTGTAACAAGTTCCGGAAGGGATGTTCCGAGGGCAACGATGGTGAGACCGATAAGTCTCTCACTCATACCAAAGATCCTTGCAAGTTCAGTTGCTGCATTTACGCTGACATTACTGCCTGCAACGATAAGTCCCATACCAATAAGTGTCAGGATAATGGCCTTAGGGAAAGAAATCTGTTTTATTTCCTCCTGCTCGCTCTTCCCTGCTTTTGCTAATTTATATAAGTAGAAAAGATATACCGCAAAAAGAACGACTAATATCAGTGCATCAAAAAAGCTTACTGTTCCGTCGAGTCCCTCTATCAGTAAAACGATCGAAACAACTATTACGAATGGAATCTCATATTTAATAGTAGATTCTCCTACGTGAAGTGCTCTTATCACCGACGTGATACCAAGGATCACCAGCACATTCATGATATTACTGCCCACAACATTTCCTATGGACATATCTGCACTTCCTTTAAGTGCAGCAGTAAGGCTCACCGCAGTCTCCGGCGCGCTGGTTCCCATCGCTACTATCGTGAGTCCGATAACCAGCTGGGGAATACCAAATTTGGATGCAATACCGCACGCACCGTCCACAAACCAGTCCGCACCTTTAACCAGCATAGAAAAACCAACTACCAATAATACAACCTGTAATAATATATTAAGCATATTTCCTCTCTTTCCAGCACTAATCTGCGTGTTCTATCCATAATAAAACCTTGCCTCAACGAAGCATATCCTTTTTTTCGATAGACCGTCAAGTACAAATAAAGATAAATAGCTATATCTATTCCTCTTGACATTGTATACAAAAAGTATCAAGATAATATCTTCATCGCACCTATCCGATAGTACATCTCAAAAGTGCGAAAACAGTACAACGAAAACGTTTAATTCATTTGAAATTGATCTCTAAAAATACAAATTTTTATTAATTAATCAAATTTTTGCCACTAAGTTGTATTTAAAACGCCAGATTTAAAGTCATTTTCTTAATATTTTTTTAAAAAAATTTAAATGAAGTGTTGACGAAATGTATAAAAAAAAGTACAATCATCAGTGTTGAGAGATCGAACCCTTCAGACATCTCTCAACGTAACTTAACCCCTTTATAAATATTTATACTCCCCTCACGGCGCTGATCATTCCCTGGTCAGCGCCAATCTTTTTTTCTTAAAACTTGTACGGCAACATTAAAGACACATGTTGACTAATTTGTTTTTTTATTCTTTTTTGAAAACATCTCCTAATTCCGCTATTTTCCACCTTTTTTCTTGACAACGCCATTTTTTGTATTGATCTTTTTTAATCTTATAGTATATTTGCTACAATTAATCCCTCATTTTAGTGAAGTTTTATAGTTGAATTTGCACAAATCAAAAGTTTATAATTATTTTATAAATCGGTTCTTTGCGATGAATTTGCCAATCACGCAAAGGCAAAACATACTAATCCAAAGGAGGGTGGAATATATGTTAAGTTTCTTTATTTGTCTATTGATACTTATCGGCGGATATTTCACGTACGGCAAATTTGTTGAAAGCACATTTGGCCCTGACGATCGGGAGACTCCTGCAGTCGCGATCAACGATGGTGTTGATTACGTCGTGATGCCTCAGTGGAAACTGTTTCTCGTACAGTTATTGAACATCGCAGGTCTCGGACCTATCTTTGGAGCACTCACCGGTGCTGAGTGGGGTCCTGTAGTTTATCTCTGGATCACTTTCGGTACGATCTTTGCCGGTGCAGTACACGATTACTTCTCCGGAATGCTTTCCGAGCGTAACCGCGGCGCATCCATAGCAGAAGTAACAGGTACTTATCTCGGACATACAATGCAGAACATCATGCGAGTATTCTCTGTTGTTCTCCTTATAATGGTTGGAACAGTATTTGCTGTAGGTCCTGCCGGACTTATCGTAGTTCTGTTCAAGAACAACGGCGTTGGCGGAATACTTACATCCGCTCCGTTCTGGCTTGCTATTATCCTTATTTACTACTTCATCGCTACATTTATTTCTATCGACAAGATCATCGGACGTATTTATCCGATCTTCGGTATCTGCCTTATCATCATGGCTATCGGTGTTGCCGGTGGTACAATGATCGGTGGTTATCAGATGCCTGAGCTTTGGTCACATTTCTATAATATGCACCCGAGCGGAACTCCTATCTGGTCCTTCATGTTCATCACTGTTGCATGCGGAGCCATTTCCGGATTCCACTCCACACAGTCGCCTATCATGGCTCGCTGCCTTAAGAGTGAGAAACAGGGTCACTTCGTATTCTACGGAGCAATGGTTGCAGAAGGTATCATCGCTCTCGTATGGGCAGCAGCAGGATGCTCAGTTTACGGAGTACAGGCACTTGTAGATGCAGGCGGTGGAAATTCCACAACTGTATATGAAATCTGTAAGACCACAATGGGACCTATCGGTGTTATCCTTGCAATGCTCGGTGTTGTTGCCTGCCCTATCACATCCGGTGACACAGCATTCCGTTCCGCACGACTCACTGTTGCAGACTGGTTCCATATCGATCAGGAAAACTTTACAAACCGTCTGAAGCTCTGCATCCCGATTCTCGGCGCAGGTGCTATCCTCGGATTTGGTAACACATTTGGATTTATCAACTACAATGTCATTTGGAGATACTTCAGCTGGACAAACCAGACACTTGCTATGATCGTTCTCTGGTCCGCATCCATGTATCTCTTTAAGGAAAAGAAAAACTACTGGATCACAGTTGTTCCTGCAACCTTTATGAGTGCAGTTTCCGCTACATACTTCCTGATGGCACCTGAGTGTCTGGGACTTATCCCGTTCTTTAAGAGCAACACTATGGTCGCTTATCCGGGCGGAATCATCGTAGCGATCCTGTTCCTCGGACTTTTCATTTCAACAACAAAGAAACACAATAACACAGCTCACACAGCTTAAGGGATATTCAGTTCAGCAAAAATCTGATGTCTTTAAAGGGGGTTTTCATCATGATCATCTCACCTCGTCCTCTCGGGGCATCTTCTCTTTCTCGCGAAGAGCTTGCTCTTGATAAGAAAAATGCGAGAAAAATCGGTCCCTGCGGACTCGGAGAAAAAGCCATCTATCTAAACAGCTTCTTCTTTCACCGGGTATTTTACGCAGAGTACAGTAAAATAGACCGTATTTTTAAGCGCGTCGCCATAAGTAAGGGCGGCTTTACGGGAAAGGGCATTTTTGCTTCAATACCCTATTTAGTGGTTCTATTTAAGGATGGAACAGAAAAACAATGTAATTTCAAATATGAAGAGCAGGTGGATCAGCTGCTGAATCTTTTCTCAGAAATGTATCCTGACATAAAGACCATCAGCCGTGATGCGGAAAGACGGCTTGCCGCTGCCGCAGAAAAAGAAAGACTGCGCTACCTTAAAGAACTTTCCCCTGAAGCAGAAGCTTCGGTCGAAACTCTTAGAGATGCGCAGCACCTGTTAAACGCGAGAAAAGATCTGTCCGATAATCTGGCCTATTCAGCAAAACTCAAGCGCACGCTGGACTCGATCAATCCAACCTATCGTATTACAGCAGTCCTTATACTGCTGACAGCGATCGGTTCCGCTGTATTCGGTGTTCATACGATCATGACTAAGGGTCTTCAGGACGGTGTCATATTTGTTTTATTCGGCATAGCATTTATCTTTTTTGTTATGTCAACCAAAGTGCTTCCTTCAGGACGAAACAACAAACAATACGGTGATAACCGCTATTCCGGTGCTGTTTCCGATATGGAGATGTACTTAAATGAATGTGACTGTTTCCCGCTTCCTACTGCCTATGCTCATCCGATAGTGATCGACCGTCTGATAAGAGTCATCAGGGAGGGGCGTGCAAAGAGTATTAGAAAAGCCCTTGAGGTAGAAAAAAATAACCTAAAGGCACTGAATCCCAGTGTTCGCGTTACACAGGAGGAACATGACGAGGTTGTCATCGTAAAGCCGCTCTTTACTGTTGTTGATTACAAGTTCTGAATTAATTTTTGTCATAAAGAAAACCTTCGCAGCGTTCATGCTTGCGAAGGTTTTCTTTATTAGTCTTTATTTGCCCGTCTCCTGGTTACTGTTCACTCGCTTACAGCTCGCTCACGTAACGGATTTTGCAATAAAATCGACTTCGTCGATGGCAAAATCCAATGGCTATTCATCTTTCTTTGTCGTAAACTCCGCAGTAAATGCTCCGTTTACGTGTGAACAGTTACGTCTCCTGATCTTTTGCTGCTGCGCTGTATTTCTTTCCCAAAATACGCCATCTGTATAACCCTGGATAGAGCTGTCTGTATCTGCCATTTCAAGTCTTTTCTCTGCCCATGCACAGTACAGAGGATTTTGCTCGATCCCTATAAAATGCCGTCCGAGTTTCTTTGCTGTGACCGCAGTAGAACCGGAGCCTGCAAAAGGATCCAGTACCAGATCTCCCTCAGAGGAACTTGCAAGGATAAGCTTCGCAAGAAGTTTTTCCGGCTTCTGCGTCGGATGTGCGGTGTTTTCCGGCATGGACCAGTAGGGGATCGAAATATCATCCCAAAAATTTGATGGATATGTATTTCTGAAATTTCCTTCTCCGGTTTCCTCCCAGTCCTTTGGCTTGCCATCCTGACGATAAGGCGCCATCACCTTTCTCCTGACCTTTACATCCTCTACATGAAATTGATAATCTCCCGAAACTGTAGCATACCAGATGTCCTCCATGCCATTTTTCCAATTTGTCATGGCTCCGCGGCCTTTTTCTCTCTGCCAGGTGATGCGATTTCTGATCTGAAAGTATTTAGCGATAAGCGGGCCGATTATCATTCCTGATTCCCAGTCGCAGCAGACATAGATAGATGCATTCTTTTTTAGAAGCGGTCTCACTGCAAGGAGCCAGTTTTCCGTATATTCTGCGTAAAGTTCATCTCTTTTCTTACGAAATTTTTTTCCGTTAAAATCTTTATCCAAATTGTAAGGCGGATCTACAATTAAGAGATCCACAGATTCCTTTGGTATCGCCTCCAGAACTTTCCTCGAATCGCCCAGGACCGTATGATCGATCAGGTCATTAATCGATACTGTTTTTTCGGTTAGATTATCGGATATTTTTCCGTATTCTGTTTCAAAATCCAGGACTCTTTCCAGATATTCCTGTCCTTCTTCCAGCGTAAAATCTATAGTTTTATTCTTATCAGCCTTCTTTTTTCCGGTGTCAGCCATTTCGCCGGTCCCCCATCTGTTATTCATCCCCCTATTGTAACAAAAAACGGTCTGATGTCCTACCCTGTCAGAAGACCAGTATGGCCAATGTGACGACATATATCACGATCAATGATGGGATCAGCCCTTTTACAAAATTTTTCAGATCCTGAGTGCTCATGGTCATGTGGAATAGTATGCTTATAAAAAAGTATATGAACAGCGGATAATGCCACCACTCTGTGAGTTTTTGCCACAAAAACATGTACATAAGGCTCAGACTTATTCCTCCACATATCACCGGAGCAACTGCTGAAATAGAGAGCTGAAGGGATCTTAAAAATATATTTCCTCTTGGTATAAATTCCACCTGTCCCAAAGTCTGTCCTCTCGGTACAAGCGTGATTCTCGTGACTTTTGCTCCCGTCACCGTTCCGAGCAGTGCATGCGCAAATTCATGATGGATAGTTCCGGGATAAGTCACATAGTTCCTGATCACAAATGCCGGTCCGGCTCCCATTACTTTGCTGAGTCCCGCTGTTATCATGCTGTTAAATGCCCGTATTATATTTCCGGCTGCGATCACCAGAAGCGGGATCAGTATAGTCCAGACAAGCGCTTCCGTAAAAATATTATCCGGTACATGGATCAATTGTAAAAAATCACTCATAATAATCCTTTCAAGTAAATTTTTTTATCCTAATTATCCCATGAACTTGTGAAAAAATCGAGTTTCGCGGGAGCCGTAGGCTCTTCCTATCCGCGCGCGTCGCATCCTAATGCACGTAGTGCATTTTTTGACTTATAGGAATTCCATCGGAATATCTATAAGTCAAAGAAAAAACTCCGGAGAGTTTTGTTTCTCCGGAGCTTTATACTTATTTTATTCTCAGTTGATCGAGATAAATTTCTTTTCTTCTACCTTTTTCCTTGCTTCTTCCTTAGGAAGGCTAAGTGTCAGGATTCCGTCCTCAAACTTTGCGTGGATATCATTCTCTGTGAGGTTATCACCTACATAGAAAGTTCTGCTGCAGCGACCGCTGTAACGCTCACGTCTCAGATACTTTACACCCTCTTTTTCCTCAGTCTTTTCTTTATGTTCTGCACTTACTGTGAGATATCCATCCTTCAGCTCAGCCTGAAGTTCTTCCTTTTTATATCCCGGAAGCTCGATCAGGAGCTCATACTGAGTGCCATTTTCTCTTATATCTGTATGCATAAGGCTTGAACCCCTGCTGACCTTTGACGCAGGTGCATCAAATACGCTATTGAAAAAGTCATCTGTGAAATTATCATAAAAAAGATTCGGTACTAACATGGTTTCTACCTCCTGTTTTTAATCTGAACCGGATTTTTCGTTTGCTCCGGTAGCTTTTGTTTTTATTGTCGTTTCGTGTTTTTCAGCTTTATTTTCTTGCTGTGATTATGTTATACCACCATTGTTAGCACTCGTCAATATCGAGTGCTAACAATTTATGTTTCTTTTTTGATACATTACCGACACGATCGGTTTTTTTACCTTTAGCTCGTACATCATGATATACTTATAAAACTGTTGGAGGAAAAAATATGTCAGAAATAAAAGAAAACAAGATGGGGACCATGCCGGTCAGCAAGCTGATCCTGGTCATGTCCGTGCCGATGATGATCTCGATGTTAGTTCAGGCATTGTACAATATCGTTGACTCTATCTACGTATCACAGATAAATGAACATGCCCTTACCGCTGTTTCACTTATCTTCCCGATCCAGACCCTTATGATCGCATTTGCTACAGGTCTTGGAGTTGGTTTTTCATCACTTTTATCCCGTTCATTGGGTGAAAAGAACCAAGAACTTGTAAACAAAAGCGCTTTAAACGGTCTTTTCCTTGAAATATGTTCAGGAATCATTTTTTTCATCGTAGGTCTGACGCTTCCGGAGTTTTTTATGCGATCTCAGACAACCGATACCGAGATCGTTGAGTACGGTATCCAATATATGTCTATCATTTGCCGATGCTCTATTTTTCTCTTTTTCCAGATAAGCCTTGAGCGACTGATGCAGGCAACCGGTAAAACCATTTTTACCATGATCACACAGACTGTCGGTGCTGTTATAAATATTGTCATGGATCCTATCCTGATCTTTGGTCTATACGGCGCCCCTGCTCTCGGAGTTCGCGGAGCTGCTATTGCAACTATCTTCGGACAGACTGTTGCCGGTATCCTTGCTCTTATTTTTAACCTCACGATAAATAAGGAAATTCATTTTAATGTTAGGGGTTTCCGACCGGATATTGCCGTTATAAAAGAAATTTTTACAGTTGGTATCCCGTCGATCTTCATGCAGGCCATTGGTTCTGTCATGACTTACGGTATGAACCGTATCCTTATTTCTTTTACGACCACGGCCTCGGCTGTATTTGGTGTTTATTTCAAGATAAACAGTTTTATCTTTATGCCGGTATTTGGTCTGAATAATGGTATGGTTCCGATCATCGCATACAATTACGGTGCCGGCAAAAGATCCCGTATGGACAAGGCTTTCCGTCAGGGTCTTATCTATGCGATAGTGATACTGGCCTTTGGCTCCGCGCTGTTCCTTACGCTTCCGGGTTTCTTCCTGTCGCTCTTTAATGCGTCCGATGATATGCTTTCGATCGGTATCCCGGCACTTAGGATCATTTGCCTGAGTTTCCCTTTTGCGGCGGTCAGCATTATCTGCGGCTCACTGTTCCAAGCTCTCGGAAACGGTATTTATTCTTTGATCATATCCTTTATCCGTCAGCTTGTTGTCCTGCTCCCTGCCGCTTATCTGCTGTCTCTTTCCGGTGTACTGCAGAATGTATGGTGGTCATATGATATTGCAGAGATCGTAGCTATTTCTTTCTCCCTCTTCTTTATAAAGAGGATCTACAGCACAAAGATCTCTAAAATGGAGATACGGGAATAAAATCTGTATTTATGTATTTTACGTTCAGGCATAAAGATACCTCTCTTCACGGCTCGGAGTGCACTAAGTGCATCCGGCTAATTGTTCAGAGAGGTATCTTTATGCCTTCACTTATGCTTTCATAAATTTATAAGTACATTATATTGTGGTGCTTTTCGAAATAATAATCCGATAATACCATTAGCGAGTGACGAAAACATATCTTCTACTTATCTTTTAAGCAACTCTATTAAATTATCAGCCTTTTCGTCTGTGGTTGCCCAGGAGGTTGCTATTCGCATTACTGTGTGGGTGTCGTCGTATTTTTCCCAGAATCCCAGTTCTACGTCTTTTTTGAGTTCTTCGATCTTTTTGTTTTCGAGTACGATCAATATCTGATTGGTTGGATTTTCCAGATAGAATTTGTATCCGTTATCCTTAAGGGCTGCACGGATTTTTTCTGCTGCTTTTATTGCAGGCTCTCCGATTTTTTCATAGAGTCCGTCTTTGAAAAGGGTCTCAAACTGGATTCCTGAGAGTCTTCCTTTTGCAAGGAGTGCTCCGTGCTGTTTTATGAGGGAGAAAAAGTTTTGGATCAGTGCCGGATCCGGCACTACTACTGCTTCGCCGAAGAGACATCCGCACTTTGTTCCGCCGATATAGAATACGTCTGCGAGTCGCGCCAGGTCTTTCAGTGTGACATCGTTTGACGGGCATGCGAGCGCATATGCGAGCCTTGCTCCATCTACATAAAGCGGGATCTTGAAGCTATGGCATACGTCTGACAGTGCAGTGAGTTCTTCCAGAGAGTACATTGTTCCGTATTCTGTTGGCTGGGAGATATAGACCATTCCGGGCTTTACCATGTGCTCATAGCTATCATCTGCATAGTAGTCATCGACATATTTTTTTACATCTGCCGCACTGATCTTTCCTTCTTTTCCTTTGATGGTGAGCACTTTATGTCCTGTGAATTCGATTGCACCGGCTTCGTGTACTGCTACGTGACCTGTGTCTGCTGCGATGACTCCTTCATATCTATGGAGGACACTGTCTATTACTGTGGCATTTGTCTGGGTTCCTCCGATCAGGAAATATACCAGTGCATCCGGACAGCCGCAGGATTTACGGATAAGCTCACGTGCATTTTCAGAGTATTCATCTGTGCCATATCCAGGTGTACTCTGCATATTTGTTTCCATGAGGCGTTCCATTATCGCAGGGTGTGCGCCTTCCATGTAGTCTGATGCAAACATTAGTCTTTCGTTCATTTCTCTCCTCCCGAATAATCTTAATATCTGTAAGTATGGTATAAAAGTCACGTGCAGTTCGTATAGTTAATTTTTGTCACGGCTCGGACAGTTCTAAGCTCATGCACTGTCCTCATAAACACGGTAATTCAGTCTAAACTCGACGCTTTGCGTCTCAAACAGTTATCCTGAATTACCTATTCGGACAGCACATTTGCTAAGAACTGCCGGCTAATTGTTCCAAGAATTAACTATACGACCTGCACTCACGTTACTGACTCATCCAAACAGAATAATTTATGCTTTCCAAATATTACAAACCGTGACCGTAAATCACTCCTTTGTCCACACGTAACTATGTCACTCACCAAAATACGCATCAATACCATTTGCTATGCCCTGCACCATTTTTGACTGATAGGTGGCATCCTGCATGTTGGCATCGTCTCGGGCGTTTGTCATGAATCCCATTTCAATGATAGTAACAGGCATTGTGCACCAGTTGATTCCTGTCATTGTGTCGTTTGCCTGTACGCCGAGATTTTTCATTCCTGTGGCTTCACAGTAAGCATTGAGCACTGCTTTACTTAGGCTCTGACTGCTCGATGCGAGATTTGACACGTATGGATTTGATGAGGATGGCGCAAGTGCAAGTGCCCCATTCGTAGAACTTGATTCAGCTCCGTTTGCATGGATACGTACTACAATGTCTGCATTTTTTGCCGTTGCAAACTCTGCACGCTCTTTATTACTGATATTAACCTCGTGAACCTCTCGCGTCATATAAACAGTGTAACCTCTGCTCTCAAGTTCATCACGAAGCTGAAGTCCGATATCAAGGGTCAGTACATACTCGCTGACACCTGTTGTAGTCCCCCTTGTACCGCCTGTGACCCTTGCCTTCATAGTTGATGAACCGGGTCCGTTCGGCTCTTTCGTGCTATCTCCCTTTAACTGATGTCCGGGGTCGATCACTACGATATGTCCGCCGGTAACAATAGTCTCTTCTGTTGATGCTTCAGTAGATGCCTCTTCTGTCGAACTTTCCTCTGTTGAAGCTGCCTCGGTGGACACTTCCTCTGTAGAGCTTTCTTCCGTAGAAGCTGCCTCAGTTGAAGCTGTTTCCACGCTCTCTGACTCTTCGCTTTCAGTTTCAGACGCTACTATCACTTCTTCAGACGCTTCTGTTTCCGCGCTACTCTCTGTTACCTGCTCAGTCTTTGTAGAATAATTACCGCATGCAGTGAGCATCATCACCGCAGCCAATGTAACTGCTATTATAGATAAGCTTTTTTTCCTCATATTAACCTCTTTTTTCTATCTCTCCAAGCATACCACATTCACTCATCATATAACAAAGAATCGTTTTTTGGAATAAAACCTCAGTCTTAACTGCGATCGGTCTTGGCGAAGATATCCTTCTACTCGCAAAAGACGACCTTCTTGGACATGCCTTGCAGGACACAGAACTTTTAAGGAAAGCTGAAAGAAATAAAGAAGCTAAAAAACCGTGAAGTTATATCATAATGATAAACTTCACGGTCTTTTAGTTATTGAAAAATCAATTCATCGAAAACTATTACGGCAATGTCACACTTCCCTCAAATCTGTCTCCTTTGAACGTAAGTAGCCTGCTTCCAATATCAAATGTGTATTCAGCCTTCTTTACAGGAATGGACTTTCCGACCTCAGATTTAACTTTGAGTCCCTTTATCTTTCCCTTTTCATCAACAGTTTTGTATTCTATATCTGCTAACGAATAAATATTCTTTTTTTGTAAAGTAAAGTCAAAGTTATGTTTCATAATTGTCTTGAAGGCTTTCTTTCCATTTTTGTCAAGCTTAACCTTCTTAAGTCCTTTTATCTTGAAATATGCGTTACCCGCTGACTTATTGTTCTTGAAAGTCATCTTGATGCTGCTACTGTTATAAGTAGTTCCGGCATATTCAAGAGTAATATCACCCGGTACTGTCTTTTTTGCATTAATTGATACTGTCTGCGGCCATCTTACAGTAATTCCATTCTCCGTATAAACAGACCTGCCATCGCCAACCGGATTTGATACTGATTCATCAGGTTTTTTCGGATCATCATCAGATTTTTCCGGATCATCACCCTCAGCCCACTTAGCATAAAGAGTAACATCAGCAAATATTTCCTGTCCTTCTGTAATTTGTGTCCCGCGACCATTTTCAGCAGTAAACCATCCGTCAAATGTGTATCCGCTCTTATATGGCTTTTCAGGGAAAATTACCTTCTGGTCAGTTGTATAAATTTCAGTATTCTCCTCACCATTGTCATAAACAAATGTTACTTTCCATGTTCCAACTGTCTTCGCTGTTACTATTTCAGGGATAATTCTTCCAAAGGCAATCATCTCTGAATTGTTACTCTCATTTTCCTCTTCGGTATCTGTTGCCACAACAGCATATGCCACTTCTGCCTTATCAAGCGCACTTACAGGACAGTACATTGTAACTGAGCCACCTGCTTCAATAGGATCTTCCAGCAGCTTGTTCATCTTAAGATATCCGTCAGTTGAACCGAGCATCACTCTGAAAGCAACATTTTCAGCTGTTACTTTGCTGTTATTCTTAACCTTAAATGTATAGTATACTGTACCATCAATAATCTGTACGTTGTCACTCTGCTCAACGGAAAGATCAGTATAATTAACGCCTATAGCCTTATTATAGTCAGAGTCCGAATACAAATTATCTGACTTTATCCGTACTTCGTATTTACTTCTAGAACTTGTATCCGGTATACGTACTGCAGCAGATACATGCTTGCTCTCACCGGCCTTTATATCAAACTTATCACCATATACCGATGAATCAAAGTAAATCTGCGCATCAGTTATGTCCTTATTACCATCATTTGTTACATATACGTCAATATCAAGATCCTTTCCTGCCTCAACGCTTCCAAGGTCATAATCAAGGCTTTCGATCTTTAATGATCTCCTGTCATTGACAGTGTCAGCATATATCTTTGATTCAGAAAGCTCACTTGATGAAAAACTCTGCTGCTGGTATACCATAACAGGTTTTTCTGAATCATCAATATATCCTGTCAGTTCTGTAATATAATTTTCATAATAAGAATCTGACGTCGAATACGAATAAATACCATCTTGATCGAGGATATAAGTATTTTCTGCCTTACCTGAGACTATATCTGCAGCCTTAAATACTTTTTTGTAATAACTTGAGCCTGTCTCAATCTGGCTTATCCATACAACTTTCTGATTTCCATTTCCATCATCAATTACAGTGTAATCGCTCTGGAGATCATCAGCAGGCTTGTCAAAAAGTCGTGTGATTTCGTCGCCTTCCGTTTTCTTGTAATGGTAATTGCCATCCTGATACCAGAAAAGAGCGTCATCCGTACCAATCTTTACAAACTGCGCATTGTTTGCGGAAACCGTTACCTTGCTTGCACTTGCAGAAGCCTCATTTACCACGAAAAGACTGTGATCCGATGAAGTCATAAGATTTCCATCTTCATCAGTAATAAATGCTGCATATCCATTATTTCCAATGAATCCGGCATCAAATGAAGCTAATGTTGCATTCGTTGTTTCACAACTTGTGATGTTTCCCCACTGACTGCCATTAAATGACTTCATGTAAATGGTTGTTTTTCCTTCTGCATCATCCTCAGAATTAACAAGATATGTATTCTCTGAATTAGCATACCATGCTGTGAAAATATTTGTACCCTTTACTGCGATTCTGGGAGAAACATAACCTGATGAACTTCCGGAAATTTTTGTACCGTCTGCATCCTGCACGCCTGCGGTGAACTTTGCATAACAAATGTCCATCGACTTGATGATATCCTTAAATGAGTTTTCGTTGAACGAAGACTCAACATCAATGTCAGCATTTGCGTGCTGATAAACAAGATGTACATTCGTACCATCGCTTACCAGATCAAAATCATAATCAGAATGATCATCTGCAGAACTTACTGGAATTTCATCTCCCCATGAATAAGAATTGTTGCTCTTATACCTGTATACAATTTTTGTCCTGTTTACATACTCACTATCAGCATCTGATGCATCTGTAAGATAGAATAAATAAGCTCCATTTCCGCATCTTACTGCTTTTGGCTTTGCATCCAGATAAGCATTATTGGAAATCGTAGCCCCTGATGAACAGACCGTCAAATCATCTTTTTTACTACTATTGATTCTCTTTATCGGCTCAAATCCTTCTGTGTCAAAAAGAGTATCAAGATTAGCTGTTTCAACATTTGAAGTTGAAGCATGGTCAGAGCCATCCCAATACTTGTCAAAGAGCTGAACCGTGCCGTTTATTAAATTGAACTTCTTGTCATAAAACGGTATTTTAACATGTATGTTTATTTTTCCATCGACAGAGGCCTTATGGTACTTTTCAACAAATTCCGTTTTGTATACTGCCTCAGCTTCTCCATTTAGTCCAGCCTGGGCAACACCAGCAATGCCTACACCTGCTTCAGCGCCTAAACCAACCGATGGACTGAACTCACCTGCATTCCATGTCCAGTCGAAGTCTCCGCTTGTAAGAGTTTCTCTTGTAATGTCACCCTTTACTTCAAGCCCTGCACCGGCCTTGCCCTCAACTGTAAGATAAATCGGAACCCATCCTACAAAGAACTGGTGTGAATCTGATGCTGAGCCCTCGACTTCACCTATGATACCTACAGTTATCAGAAGCTTATTATTCTGGAAATCTGAAATCTGTCCTTCACCATATCCCAATACAGAGGCTTTAAAATTCATACTTCCAAATTGGAATCCTTCAGGTGACCCACCAAATGTCTTTCCAATCCTTGTTCGCTGTAATCCCGTAGTTGCAACAAGACTGTCATATGTCTCCTCGATATTGTCCATGTTTTCGCCATTAAAATTTCTACCACTTGTGGTACCCTGATCGAATAACACGAACGCAACGCGGATTTTTCCGTCATCTTCAACAGAAACTTTAATAGGAACATCCTTGAATTTAAGCTTCTTCTTATCAGAAGATTCTTTACCCCAGAGAAAATGACTGATATTTTTCAGAGCTTCACTCTCGTCTTCGAGAGATGAAAGGTCTACTTCAGGAATGAGCTGAAGCGCATTAAACTCACTTTCTGTAAACTCTGCAGGATCTGTTATCTGAAGTCCGAGCTTTCTTACAGAAACACTTCCGTCTGACTCTTTCACACGTACATAAACACTCTGATGTGACTGAAACTTCTCATCTATTCTGCAAGTCTTGAGCAGGGTTCCATCTGCAGCCTTGTAGAATGCCTTGAAATCAAAACTTCCTGTCTCATTCTCAGCTATGCTTTTCTCAGTTGCACCGCTCTTTTGAAATATTTCGTACTTACTGCCATCTCCGGCATCTGATCTAACTTTGATATTTATAGTCTTGACTCTGTCTGGCTTATCCTCTACGCTCTCCCTGTATCTGTTTCTGTTAACATTTATTACATCATTTAAGAGATCTGTCTCTTTTGAGTCAATAGTGAGCTTAACTGCTTCTATTTCAGGAGTCATATCTGTCGATTTACGCATCTGCATTGAGTAAATCTTGGCTCCTGCGAGTGTTACTTCACTCGTTTTTGTCTTATAGCCTTCGGCATCAGCTTTTATAGTACCAGTTCCGCTCAGATTTATACTATTTTGGGCATCTGAAAATATGATAAGACCATTATTACTTGTAGTTCCTGTCACAGTCTTACCATCGCCATCCTCTACCGTGATGCTTACATCGCCTATTCCTTTAAATGAGTCATTATCTACAGCATATACTGCGACATCACCCTCTTTAAGGGATATATTAGCAGGATTTGATTTATCACCATTACCTGATATATCATCAATATTTACACCATAGTAGGTGTGAACTTCCATGTCGTCATCACCGTTGACAGCCACAGGATCAAAGTAGACCTCGACTGCACTGTCTCCAAGTGCACCACCCTCAGTGTAATTAGTTCTCCAGTTGATATTACCAACAACTGATGGCCAGTTCGTCAGCTCAAACCTGTCAGGTTTTCTTTCATCGTCATCTTTCCAAAGAAGTCCTCCAGCAATTCCCCTTGGAGCTGTCAGGTTATCATATACCTGATAGCGCTGTTCAATATCCTCGCCTTCAGAAGCTCTTTGTGTCGTAACATTTCCGATGCTTTCAAGACGGAATGGTGCATAGTCATTATCAACTATCATCGTGTCAAGCATGACACGTACACCTATATATTTTCTTTCACCGCTGAGATTCTTTGCATGATATGATATTTGTACCATATCTTCTTTACCAGAATCATCAACTGACACAAATGAAAGTTCCTGCGTGAACAATACGCCGTTAAACGACATTGATGACCTGATAATATTTTTATCGCTGTCTACTTCAGTATCTTCAGCATAGAAGAAAGAAGTAGTATTTCTTTCATACTCCCCGCTGTCAGAGTATGGTTCAGTTCCTACATAAAGAAGCGTATCAGAAGTAGTTCCTGTCGGCCAGGAATATGTAAGCATTCGGTCGTTGTCCGTAGTATATGCTTCATTACCTTCTTTCGTACCTATGCTTAAACGCCCACTTCCATTGTTAACTTCTACGTCAAGCCATTTATTTGCTATGGAACTGTATCCATATTCAGCAATCTGTATGTCACCGGTATCTTCCGAGTCAGACTTATTTCCGTCAAGCTCTTTTTTTAACCTTGCAATATTTATTGAATCTTCCTTTGTGAGATTGCCATTAGTCTTTTTTACAATCTTTTCTATTTCTTCAAGTATTTTGTTTTTTGGCTTGGCCGAATTATCACTGACTTCCCCATCATCTTTTTCAGCCGTGTCACCACTTACCGTCTCTCCTGCGACATTATCATAAGAAACGGTATTATCCGACGTTGACTCTGATGATACTCCGTCATAGCCAGCATCAGATAACTGAATCTTTTCTGCCTTTGCATCTGCTTTCTCTCCTGCAAATGCGGCTGTGCCTGCCACTCCACCTACCGTAAGTGATGCTGACAGTAGCACTGCCATTATCCTCTTACTTCCACATAATCTGCGATTTCCCAATAAACGCATAATCCCTCCTTGAGTCATTTCATAACCCATATATTTTTCTAAAAAAGCGAACTTTTTTAGATGGTCGAAAAATAAGAAATATGTTTTATTTTTCGTACCATTCTGAAATTATCATAATTAAAATTTAATTTCAACTTAATAGAAATTTAATAAATAGGCGCATTGTTTACAACGCCGCTATCCTAGAACACTCTGGGGCATATTTTTGATATTTTTTTGGCGTCTCTTTTGGGATATATGCTAAAGTCTTAACTACGATTGGCCTTAGTGATGTTATCCTCCTACTCGCAAAAAGACCTCTTGTATCGTTCATTAAGATTGACGATTATATATATGATGTCTACAATTATAAACACAAGTTGTTTATTAAAATGAGGACTTTTTATGAAAAGACACGCACCTCTTATTATGCCTAAAACTAAAAGAATGCTTACTCAGGTTGGTGAGCAGATTAAACTTGCAAGGCTCAGGCGGCACTACAGCGTTGAATTAATAGCAGAAAGAGCCGGGGTAAGCAGAACTACTGTATGGAAAGTCGAGAAGGGTGATCCGGGAGTCGCTTTTGGGATATATGCTAAAGTCTTAACTGCGATCGGTCTTGGCGAAGATATCCTTCTACTCGCAAAAGACGATCTGCTTGGACATGCCTTGCAGGACGCAGAACTTTTAAGGAAAGCTGAAAGAAATAATGAAGATATATGAACTTTTAGCCGGATGGATGGATAATCCGGAAATCATTGGTCATATTTTTGTAGAAAACTCGCGCGGAAAAGAGATAATATCCTTCTCCTATACAGACGAGTGGTTAATTAAACATCCGGATTTTATTCTTGATCCGGACGTATTTCCCATGCGCGGGAGACAGTATATCGCTGATGGCAAAAGTTGTTTTGGTTTTCTATCCGATACAGCTCCTGATCGCTGGGGAAGAAAACTAATTGCCCGGCGAGAACGCATAGATGCAAAGAAAGAACATAGATCTCCTCGAACATTATTTGAAAGTGATTATATCTTTGGCGTTAATGACTTTGGACGGACAGGTGGACTACGTTTTAGAGATACTGAGACCGGAGAATTTGTTTCAAAGAGAAATATACTTGCAGCACCTCCAATAACAGAACTTAGACGGCTGGAACAGGCATCTCTTAATCTTGAAGACAGCAAAGATCCTGACGAAGAAAAATGGTTTAAAGACCTTATCGAACCCGGTTCATCTCTTGGCGGTGCAAGACCCAAGGCCAATGTTCTCGACGAAAATGGAAACATCTGGATTGCTAAATTTCCCTCAAGAAACGATGATCGAAATGTCGGTGCCTGGGAAATGTTGTTACATGATTTACAAAAAAAGTGCGGCATTAATGTTCCCGACGCTCAAAAAATGGATATATCCGACGCAGGAAGTATTTTTCTTGTAAAAAGATTCGACCGCATAGGTACTAAAAGAGTACATTTCTCCTCTGCAATGACAATGTTATCAGAAACAGATAATTCAAATAATCAGATGGGCTATCTTGATATTGCAGGAGTTATTGAATCAATATGCCTTAATTCCGAAAGTGACTTACACGAATTATGGGCGAGAATGGTCTTCAATATATGTACATCAAACACTGACGATCACTTAAGAAATCACGGATTCCTCTATAAAAACGACGGCTGGACATTATCTCCGGCTTATGATGTTAATCCTAATCCCGAAAATGAAAGACTTTCTCTTCTTATAGGGGATGACAATATAAAGGACTTAAACGCAGCCCTGGAGATTGCCAATTATTTTAGATATAGCACAAAAGAGGCAAAAGCCAAAATATCTTTTATCCAGGAAACCATTCGTAATTCTTGGGAGAAATTAGCGGATTTTTATCATATCTCCCGAGCCGAACAAAAATCAATGAAGACTGCTTTTGAAAAAGCTTATGCGAATCATTAGATTAAAAAATACTGCCTACATTTTGCAGGCAGTATAACACTCATAATTACGGAAAATCTTTGTTTAATTCTGTGCAGCAGTTAGAAGTATCTCATCAACAGCACTTTCAACAGGATAATGGAGTTGTTCTTCAGGATATTGATTGATTGCATCATAAAATCCCGTTTTACTAATAACAATATCAATCCTATCTTTTTCAATACCTCTATTGTAAGCGTCATATATGCCCCCGGATTCCCATGCAGCTGATTTTTCTTCATAATGGTGTCGAAATCCGATCTGCCACATTGGCAGGTTGGAAAAATTTACTTTCATATTGTCTAAACGTTGGAAAAATTTACTTCCAATGTGCCAAGGAAGGAGATTCGATGCCCAAAGCTCTTTTTAAGTCTGATGATGAATTGTTTGAAGCAATCCAAAGATGTCGTACTAGCGGTATGACTGATAAAGATTGGTGTGCTGCTAATGGAATCAGTCAAACCGCTCTTTATAGATACATCAGGAAATTGAAGAAAAAGTCATAT
>KL370806.1:65725-71690 GCA_000701625.1 Lachnospiraceae bacterium MC2017 | reverse complement strand
GGAGCTGTCCTTAGTACGAGAGGACCGGGATGGACGGATCACTGGTGCACCTGCTGGAAACCAATTCCACAACAGGGTAGCCAAATCCGGATCGGATAAACGCTGAAGGCATCTAAGCGTGAAGCCGACCTCAAGATGAGATATCCAGGGATCTTAAAGATCCGCGAGACCCCCTGAAGAGTACAGGGTAGATAGGATGGAGGTGGAAGCACCGTGAGGTGTGCAGCTGACCATTACTAATAGGTCGAGTGCTTGTCCAAGATAAATCGGGAGTTATTCCCGGATGTGAAAAATGATTCGATGTTCGGTTTTTGGTGTACAGTGTAAGGCAGGTCGTTGTACCTGCCTTTTTCGTGCGCGAGTACATGCGATTGGTTGAGAGATTGCCCTTTTTTTGTTACAATTAATCATTGTGAAAAATGTAAATTGGGTCAGAAAATGTAAGAGATATGAGGAAGAGAATATGAGAATGCTTGGGAAGAAGATTATAGCGATTGCGGTGGTTTTTATTGCAATGCTTCAGATTACTGCCTGTGGAGGGGCGGATCGTCTTATGATGGGTACCGGTGGAACGGCGGGGACTTATTATGCATATGGCGGCGTGTTAGCACAGTATATAAAAAATTATGCAAATGTAAAAGTCACAGCAGTTTCAACCGGAGGATCGAAAGTCAATATTCAAAGTATACAGGATGGAGATTATCAGTTGGGAACAGTTCAGTCTGATGTCATGACATATGCTTGGAATGGAGTTAAAGCTTTTGAGAGCGAAGGCGCCACACATGATTTTCGTGTAATCGGTGGTTTGTATGCAGAGACGGTTCAGCTGATAACCATGGAAAAAGATATTGATTCAGTTGAGGATCTTAGAGGTAAAAGCGTATCAATAGGTGCTCCGGGATCAGGCGTCTACTATAATGCACAGGATGTGCTTAGTGCTGCCGGCATTACAGAGGATGATATCATACCTCAGTATCAGAGCTTTGAGGATAGCAAGGAAGCACTTAAGGATGGAAAGATAGATGCGGCATTTATCGTTGCAGGAGCACCCACATCAGCTATTACTGAATTAGGTACTACCAATGGTGTAAAGCTCATTAACATTGATGGTGATCTTCGTTCAAAGATCATGGAGGAATGTCCGTATTATTCTGAGTATAAGATTCCGACTGGAACATATCCGGGACAGGATAAGGATATTGAAACGATCACAGTCAAAGCAACATTGATTGTTTCAGCTGAATTGCCGGAGGAAGAGGTATATAAGATGACAAAGGCAATTTTTGATCATAAAGATGAGATAGCATCGGAAAATGCAAAGGGAGAAGAATTATCTCTATCGAATGCTACAGCAGGAATAGCCGTTCCCTTTCATAAGGGTGCCGCAAAGTATTATGCAGAAAATGGCATTCAGGTTGATAGTGAATAATTAAATCAGACAGTAACTTATTGATTTTGAAAACAGGAGATGAGAATGGGTAAACAGGAGGAGACGAAAATAGATAATATAAATGATGTAATGAAGAAATATGACCGGGAGTCCAATGTTAGGGAATGGACAGGAAAATATGCTATAGCGGTTAAGGCAATAACGATCTTCTTTTCGCTGTACTGTATTTATGTGACTTTGTTCGCTACATTTTTAGAGGAAATCCGACTTACATCATTTATGGCATTGATCATCCTTTTGGGATTTTTGACATATCCGGCTAAAAAGGGAGAAACACGCGTAAATTACATGCCGTGGTATGACATAGTAATGATGATCCTGGGTACAGGTTCTTTCTTATACTACACATTCAATGCAGAAAGTATAATTCAGCAGGGAACAAGATTTACGCCGATTCAGATACTTATTGGTGTAGCGGCTGTTGTAGCTCTTATGGAAGTTACTCGCAGAAGTGTAGGTTGGCCTATATTATGTGTTGCGCTGTTTTTTATAATTTATGCTTTGACATATGGTTTAACAAATCCGGCTATGTGGGGTAGGATACGATATTTGGTTCGTAACCTGTTCTATACGAAAGAGGGTATTTTTGCTACACCGATAAATGTATGCTCAAAATACATAGTTGTTTTTATTATTTTTGGTGCTTTTCTTGAGAGAACCGGTATTTCTGAGTTCTTTATAAGTCTTGCAAATTGTGTTGCCGGAAGGTATGCAGGTGGTCCTGCTAAAGTTTCTGTTATTTCATCAGCACTTTGCGGAATGGTATCAGGTTCATCTGTTGGTAATACAGTTACGACAGGTAGTGTGACCATACCAATGATGAAAAAAACAGGATATAGAGCGGAATTCGCAGGTGCAGTTGAGGCGGCATCATCTACAGGCGGTCAGATCATGCCTCCGATAATGGGTGCAGCAGCATTTTTGATGGCGGATTTTGCAGGTGTTCCATATTCAGATATTATTGGTAGAGCAATCCTGCCGGCAATCCTGTATTTTACAGGCATTTTTATAGCGGTACATCTCGAAGCAAAGAAATATGGGCTGACAGGTATTCCAAAAGAGAATTTGCCTAAGTTTGGAGTACTAATAAAAAAAGTATATTTACTTGCGCCGCTTATAGCACTTGTCTGGTGGGTATCCACAAATATGATGACAATGCAGAGAGCCGCTTCACTGGCAATTCTTCTTGCTATTTTTGTAAGTCTTTTTAATCGTGAAAACAGGATCACTCCTTCAAAGTTTTTAGATGCTCTCGAATCAGGCGGCAAGGGAACTATAACTGTTGGAGCAGCATGTGGTGTAGCAGGAATTGTTAGTGGAACCATTACAATGACAGGTCTTGCTAATGAGTTGATAAATGGCATTGTTGCTATAGCAAATAATCAGCTGATAATAGCTCTTTTCCTCACAATGCTTTGCTGTATTGTTCTTGGTATGGGTGTTCCGACTACGGCGAATTATTGTATTATGGCGGCTACCTGTGCACCTATTCTTGTAAGGATGGGAGTACCTCTTATAGCAGCGCATTTCTTTGTATTTTACTTCGGAATTGTTGCTGATATAACACCGCCGGTAGCACTTGCAGCGTATGCAGGATCTGCGATAGCAAAGGGTAATCCGATGCGAACTGCTTTTAATGCTACTAAATTGGCGATTGCAGCATTTATTGTTCCGTATGTTTTTGCATTGAGTCCACAGATGCTTTTGATAGATACGAATCTTGTAGGAGTTATCCAGATTACTATCACATCACTTATAGGTATTTTTGGAGTTTCTTCGGCATTAGAGGGATATTTGATTGAAAATATGACTCCGGTAGTTCGAGTTGTATTTGCGGCAGGCGGATTATTGCTGATAGATCCGCATATCAAGACGGATTTATGTGGTTTAGTATTGATAATTGCAGGAATTGCATATCAGATATATTTGTCACGAAATAGTAAGGTGGCAAAAAAATAATTATGGGATATTATAAAAGGGATCGGAATCAAACCGATCCCTTTTTAGTACGAAAAAAAAAACAGGGAAATCTGTACATTTTATTTAACAATGGTACTTGTGAGTCTGTAAATACTTGCCGATATAGAAACAGACGAGGTAGTTTTGGGGGAAGGTTAGGTGCAACTTTTTGTTGATGACCTTTGTGGGAATTCGGTGTGAAGGGCTTATTGAGGCACGCATCGGAATTTAGTTACGGACAATGTTAATATAATTATGTGAGGTGCAGGGTATGGAGACAAATATTTTACTAGAGAACGGCACAAATGAGCTGGAAATACTGGAGTTCAAGCTTGGTGACGATTCGTATGGTATTAACGTAGCAAAGATTACGGAAATAATACCGTTTCAGCCGGTGACGCCTGTTCCGAATGCACATCCCAGTATTGAGGGCATTTTTATGCCGCGTGATAAAATGATCACAGCAATTAATCTGAAAAATTGTATTCAGAGAGGTGTTCAGGATTCAAAGGGACTCTTTATAATAACGAACTTTAATAAGTTGGATATCGCATTCCACGTTGATTCTGTTGTGGGAATTCATAGAGTATCGTGGACGGCTATCATTAAGCCGGATGCTACCGTTAATACAGTCGAATCCGGTATTTCCACAGGTATTGTTAAATTTGATGATCGTCTTGTGATCATTCTTGACTTTGAGAAGATCGTTACAGATATTAGCCCGGAGACAGGTCTTAAGGTTGCTGACATTGAGGATCTTGGTTCTCGTGAGAGAAAAGATATCCCTATCGTTCTTGCAGAAGATTCTGCATTGCTGCATAAGCTGATTTCTGACTCACTTAAAAAGTCTGGCTATGTAAATCTGATAGATTGTGTCAATGGTAAAGAGGCATGGGATTTCATTTCTGCATGTGAAGCAGAGGGGACATTGTCGCAGAAGGTTGGTCTTATCATTACTGATATTGAGATGCCGGTTATGGACGGTCACAGGCTTACAAAGTTGGTTAAGAGTAATGATCGAACGAAACATATTCCGCTGGTTATCTTCTCATCACTTGTTAATGATGAAATGAGGAGAAAGGGTGAGCAGCTTGGCGCAGATGCGCAGCTTTCAAAGCCTGAAATCGGAAATCTTGTTAAGGAGATCGATCGTTTGGTAAATATCCATGTAGAGTCGGAAGATGAATGATTTTAACTAAAGGTGAATCCGTTTAGTTGTGCAAAGTCATTCTATTGAAGTTATGGAGCAGAAATAAAAAATCAGGAGTCGAGACCGATCCAGGTCAGGACTCCTGATTTTTTTACTTATAGGAAATTACGTTGGAATTCCTATAAGTTACGTTTATCAAAGGGCAAAATCACCCTTGAATTCGTCGTTCATTACATAGTAAACCTTTTCGGTTTCAGGCTGGATGTAAAGGTTGCAGGACTTAAGTGAAGCAGCCTTGTTTCCTGCATCAGTCCAGATCTTCTGAGCTGTGCTCATGAGATCCTCTTCTGTTTTTTCTTTTCCACCAAACTGAATAGTAAATTCTTCCTTCATAATTGTACTTCTCCCTTCTTGATGTGACGGCGAATAGCTGATATAACTAATTCCTTTTTTGACCGTTCTGTTCTAATATAGTATAGGATCTTATAAATTTCAAGACACTGTTAAGTGTCTATTTGTATCTGTAATGAGAAAGGAGTTGCTGTTTACTTATATACGTAACAGCAACAGAGAAGGAATGAATAGCAAAGAATTGATCAAAAACTACGTGGATGCTGCAGATATGGTTTTGGTAGGAATCGGAACCGGATTTAAGTCTGAGGATCAGACAAACGTGGAAAGAGCATATACGAATCTTAAGAATCTTATTGATGGAAAGAATTATTTTGTTATTACGGAAAGTGATGATGAAAGTGTTTTTAAGGCAGGGTTTAAGCCGGACAGGGTTACAGCTCCTGTTATAGAAAAAGAGAAAACGGGAAAAACAGCTGATGAAAACTGGGATAAATATCTTAAGTGGATCATGGGAAGTATGAATCGCAATATTTTGCTATTGGAACTTGGGGTCTCTTTGGTTCAACCGGAAATCATACGTTTTCCGTTTGAAAAAATGGCCGCCGTAAATATGAAATCAAATTTTATAAGAGTTAACAAAAAACTTGCGTTTATTCCGGAAAATCTGTCTGAAAAGGCAATTTCTGTAAAAGATGACCCTGTAGAACTTATGATAGAGCTCGAATAAACCGATGTATATTTCTAGAAGGGAAAGGTCTGTTTAGGAGTTAAGACTGATCCTTATGGTATTGACGCATTAGCGTTTTTTGAGGGGCCAGACATGTTTGTCTGAGAGAAGAAAGATCAGAGGGCGTTTTCATGAGTATGAGTTCTGATGAAAATTATCTTGATTCACTTCTGAATTCTGTTGAGTTGGATGGGGACGAGCAGATTGTGGATGAAGAAAATGATCAGTCTTTGCTGGGGGAAGAAACAGAGACATCACCAGAGCCAGCACCAATGCCGGTATCAGATGATCCAAATCATGTGATGACACCGGAAGAGATAGCAGC
>KL370806.1:0-65160 GCA_000701625.1 Lachnospiraceae bacterium MC2017 | reverse complement strand
GCGATGTTAGATTCAGTGGATTCTGCGCCAGAACCAGAACCGGAACCTATGCCGGAGCTAGAGCCGGAGCTAGAGCCGGAACCTGCGCTAGAACCTGCGCCAGAACCGGATATAGCTTCTGAGTTAGATTTGGACTTGGATCTGGAGCCGGAACCATCTCCGGAACCGGAACCTGCGCTGGAGCCAGAACCTGAATTGGCACCAGAACCGGCACTACCAACGGGAGACGAAGTGATGTCTGAGGATGATATTGCTAATTTACTAAATGATATCCCGGAATTGGGAGATGACATAGGGGATCTTGCTGGGGCAGTAGATCAGACAGCGGAAGAGACAACGGAAGAAATTCCGGCGGAAACTTTGGCTGATCCATCTCCTGAGGAAGATTTATTAAGTGAGCTTTCGGCATCGGCGGATAAGGATATAACTGATATTCTGGATGAGAATCCGCAGGATGAGGAACTTTCGGAAATCAGTGATCTGCTGAAGAAAAATGACAGTAATGAGATGGTTGACGATGATATTTTGTCAATCCTCAATGATACAGATGACGGCATAGATGCCGGAGAAGCTGAAGAAAAGCCAAAACCTGCTCCAAAGGCTGAAGAAAATGCTGAAGAAGCTGAGGAGGAAGGAAAGAAAAAGAAAAAGAAGAAAAAGAAAGGCGGATTCTTAACCAAATTATTTGGTAAGAAAGATGCTGACGAGGAAGATGCCGGAGAAGAAAAAGAAGCGGAAGAACCTGCAAAGAAGGCAGAAACTAAGGAAGAAGTTCCTCCGGATGCAGAAGATATCCTAGGCTCACTGATAGAAGAGGGCGAAGGGGATAAGAAAAAGAAGGCTGGAAAGGCTAAAGCGAAGGAAGGAAAGGAAGAAAAACAGGGATTCCTTGCAAAACTATCGCTTATTCTCTTTGGTGAAGATGATGATGACGATGAAATGGATGGAATGAGCGAGGCAACTCGTGAAAACATGAAGGTCATCAAAGAAGCAGAAGCTGCAGAAAAGAAGAAGAAAAAGAAGAAAGAGCCAAAGCCGAAGAAAGAGAAGAAACCAAAAGAACCAAAGCCAAAGAAAGAGAAAAAGAAGAAGGAGCCGAAACCGGATGATGGACCGCCGGAGCCTAAGCTGCCGAAGAAGAAAGTATTTGCAGTAGTACTGTTCTTTGTTTCTCTAACGGCAATGATAATGTTCTGTCTGATGGTATTCCCGAAGGCAGGATATGTAAATCTCGGAAAGTCACTATTCGAAAAAGGTGATTATAATGCTGCGTATGAAACATTGGCCGGAGTGTCTGATCTGGATGCAGTGAGTCAGGAAATTTATGAGAAATCTGCATTTATAATGAAATTGCAGAGAAAATATGAATCGTACACAGATTTCATGGCTCAGGGTAAGTCATTGGAAGCACTTGATGTACTTGTACAGGGAATATCGATGTACAATGCAAATCTCCCGGATGCAAGGGAAAAGGGTGTGGAAGAGGAGTATACAGCTATCTACAATAATATCTTGTCAGCACTGACGAATACATTTGGAGTGAGTCTGGAAACGGCGGTAAGCTGGCTACAGATGAATGACAGGATTGATTACACGATCGCGCTCATGGATGTGACTGATCCTGACTGGAGAGCTCGTATTGCGGCAGAAATAGCAGCAGAATCCGGTGAAGAAGTTATTGTTCCAGAATCATCAGGATCAGGGCAGGTTCCTTTGTCTGATAGCATTCAGGAAGTTACACCGGTGAATAATGATGTAAATGAACCTGAAATCGTTGCAACAGACGAGGCTGCTCCTCCGAGTGATGCTGAAAATGGCGAGATCACCGCAGAGATTACAGGGGATGATCAGAGTGACAATGGCTCAGATAATGTCCCTGAAGATCAAACCAATAGTTCCGACAGCGGAGCAAAGAATGGAGATCTGCTTTATGAATTTAATGTAAAGCGAAATGATGATGGAACATATTCATCACGATAATTATTAAGAAAAAGGCTGTATGTACACGGAAATGTCCGGTACATACAGCTTTTTAACTTTATATCCAAAAATAGTTGTTGAAAACAGAGGTTTTATGCGATAATGACTTTCAATGGAACATGGCGATTCATGTATTTACTGGAAATGTAGGCAGAAAAATGAAGATAGCAATAATTGATTATGATGCAGGTAATATCAAAAGTGTTGAAAAGGCAATTTTGAAGCTGGGAGGAAATCCGCTTATTACCCGGGATGAAAAAGAAATTCTTTCGTCAGATCATGTGATCCTTCCGGGAGTCGGCGCTTTTGGTGATGCTATGGAAAAGCTTAACTCATATGGATTAACAGAGGTGATCCATGAAGTAGCCAAAAGAGGTATCCCACTTCTTGGAATCTGCCTGGGTGAGCAGTTGCTTTTTGAAGAAAGTGAGGAATCTCCCGGGGTAAAGGGACTTGGACTATTCAAGGGAAAAGTTTTGAGACTTCCGGAGAACAAAGGACTTAAAGTGCCTAATATTGGGTGGAATTCGCTTGAGTATCCGGCGGAGGGCAGACTGTTTAAGGGTGTTCCTGAAGGTTCATTTGTTTATTTTGTACATTCATTTTATGTTCACGCAGAAGAACGTGATATTGTTAAGGCAACGATAGATTACGGAACGACAGCAGATGCATCCGTAGAAAAGGGAAATATTTTTGCCTGTCAGTTTCACCCTGAAAAGAGCTCTGATATAGGAATGCAGATTTTAAAAAATTTCCTTACTGCATAATCTTTCATTTTAGGGTAGAATGACATGGGTGATAAAAGAACAGGCCTTGTCAAAAAGGCTTGGTTCTGCGGTAATTGTTAATTGCTTAACTTATACGGATGAATAAATAATGTATACGAAAAGAATAATCCCTTGCCTGGATGTTAATAATGGGCGTGTAGTTAAGGGCGTGAATTTTGTTAATCTAAAAGATGCAGGCGATCCGGTAGAAATCGCAAGAGCATATGATGCTGAGGGTGCGGATGAGCTGGTTTTTCTTGATATTACAGCTTCTTCGGATCATAGAAAAACGGTAACTGAGCTGGTTCGTCGTGTAGCGGAGCAGGTTTTTATACCCTTTACAGTAGGTGGAGGAATCCGTACAGCTGAGGACTTTCGTGAAATCCTCCGAGAGGGTGCAGATAAGGTGGCCGTAAATAGTGCGGCTATTATGAATCCTTCTTTGATAAGTGAAGCGGCAGAAAAATTCGGAAGCCAGTGCGTCGTATTGGCTATGGATGCAAAGCGTAGAGAAAACGGCGACGGATGGACCATATACAAGAACGGTGGACGTGTTGACATGGGGATAGACGCCATCGAATGGGCGCAGAAGGCAGTTGAACTTGGTGCAGGAGAGATTCTTTTGACCAGCATGGATTGTGATGGTACGAAGGCGGGATATGATATAGAGCTTACAAGGGCTGTCGCAGACGCTGTATCTGTACCAGTGATCGCATCAGGCGGTGCAGGGAAAAAAGAACATTTTCTGGATGCGCTCACAGAAGGACATGCGGAAGCAGTATTGGCTGCATCTTTATTCCATTATAAAGAATTGTCTATTAGTGAAGTAAAGGATTATTTGAAAGATAATGGAGTGAATGTAAGATGTCGGCAATAACTAATGACTGGCTCAGTGCTGTTGGAGAGGAATTTAAAAAACCTTACTATACTGAGCTGTATAAATTTGTAAAAGAAGAATATTCAAATCATGTGATATATCCGCCTAGTGGGGATATATTCAATGCTTTACACCTGACTCCGCTTCACAATGTAAAGGTTGTGATATTGGGGCAGGATCCATATCATAATGAGCATCAGGCGCACGGATTGTCTTTTTCGGTTCTACCGGATGTTTCGGCGAAGGATGTTCCACCATCTCTTAAAAACATATATAAAGAACTTCATAGTGATCTTGGCTGTTTTGTTCCGGATAACGGATACCTGAAAAAGTGGGCAGATCAGGGAGTTCTACTTCTGAATACAGTGCTGACTGTACGTGCACATGAGGCTGCTTCTCATAGAGGACATGGCTGGGAGAAATTCACCGATGCGATCATTTCTGCCGTGAATAAAGAGGACAGACCTATAGTGTATATGTTATGGGGAAGACCGGCCGGGGAAAAAGCAGCGATGCTTGATAACCCGAAACAGTTGGTCCTGAAAGCACCTCATCCGAGTCCGTTATCGGCGAGCAGAGGATTTTTCGGCTGCAAACACTTTTCACAATGTAATGATTTCCTACGGTCAAATGGTATTGATCCTATTGACTGGCAGATTGACAATATTCATACGGCCAACTGACTTTTCGGTCTGGCAGATATAAACACATGGAAAAGCCTGGAACACAGGCGTGAAAGGAACTTATGAAGATCAGAAACTTATCCGAGGAACTGAAGAAAAACGCATATCCCGGAAGGGGTATCGTTGTCGGACGGAGCGCTGACGGCAGTAAAGCTGTGACTGCTTACTTTATTATGGGCAGGAGTGAAAACAGTCGTAACCGTGTATTTGTAGCAGATGGAGAGGGAATCCGTACACAGGCATATGATGATTCAAAGATGGAAGATCCATCGCTTATCATTTATGCACCGGTTCGGGTACTGAAGCATCATACTATCGTTACAAATGGTGATCAGACTGATACGATCTATGAAAAGATGAGCAGGGATGAGAGCTTTGAGGAGTCTTTGAGAAGCCGTGAGTTTGAACCTGATGCACCGAATTATACACCTCGTATTTCTGCCGTGATGAATGTGAAAAACGGTTCCTATGATTATATGATGTCTATACTGAAAAGTAATAACGGAGATCCGTCAGAGTGTCTTCGTTTTACATATTCATATTCTGCACCAAAGGCTGGAGAGGGACATTTTATCCATACATATATGGGGGATGGAAATCCGCTTCCGAGCTTTGAGGGTGAACCGGAACCTGTTGAGCTTGATGGTGATATAGATACTTTTACACAGAATGTGTGGGAGTCTCTCAATGCTGATAATAAGGTTTCTCTTTTTGTGCGTTATATAGATATCGCTACAGGAGAGTATGAAACAAGAATTGTAAATAAACATAACTGATTCTCTGAAGGCTTCATATCAGCCTGTAGAGGATCAGAGCACTGCAGGCTGATACAATGGATATTGCTCTGGATAGGAGACAAGTAAGATGAACGAAATTTCCCTTAAGTATGGTTGTAACCCTAATCAGACTCCCGCCCGTGTTTTTATGGAAGATGGAAGTGATCTTCCTATAACCGTACTTAATGGCAGACCGGGATATATCAATTTGCTGGATGCGTTTAATGGCTGGCAGCTTGTAAAGGAGCTTAAGGAGGCAACAGGTCTCCCGGCAGCCACATCATTTAAGCATGTATCCCCTGCAGGTGCTGCTGTAGGTCTTCCGCTTACAGATATCGAAGCAAAGATTTACTGGGTTGATGATCTTGGTGAGCTGAGTCCGCTCGCCTGTGCTTATGCACGTGCCCGTGGTGCAGACCGTATGAGTTCCTACGGTGATTTCATTTCCCTTTCTGATGTGTGCGATGTTGACACAGCTAAGCTTGTACACAGAGAAGTGTCAGATGGAATCATTGCTCCGGGATATGAGCCTGAGGCACTTGAGATCCTTAAGAGCAAGAAAAAGGGAAACTACTGTGTGATCCAGATAGATCCTGAGTATGTTCCGGCAGAGATTGAAACGAAGCAGGTATTTGGTGTTTCTTTTGAACAGGGGCATAATAATGCTGTTATCAGTACTGATCTTCTTAATAATATCGTTACAGATAATAAAGAAATACCTGATTCTGCAAAAATCGATCTGATGATCTCACTTATCGTATTAAAATATACACAGAGTAATTCTGTGGCATACGCGAAGGGTGGTCAGGCAATTGGAATCGGAGCTGGACAGCAGTCAAGAATCCATTGCACAAGGCTGGCAGGACAGAAGGCAGATAACTGGTTCCTTCGTCAGTCACCAAAGGTTCTTAATCTTCCGTTCCTTGATAATATTCGCAGAGCGGATCGTGATAATGCGATCGATCTGTATATTGGTGAAGACTATATGGATGTCATTGCTGACGGAGAATGGGAGAGGATCTTTAAGACAAAACCGGAAGTATTTACGAAAGAAGAAAAGAGAGCATGGCTCGACAAGAATACAGATGTTGCTCTCGGAAGTGATGCGTTCTTCCCGTTTGGAGATAATATTGAGAGAGCCTTTAAGAGTGGTGTAAAATATGTTGCACAGCCAGGAGGTTCTATTCGTGATGACAATGTTATCGAAGCCTGCAACAGACATGGCATAGCGATGGCATTCACAGGTTTGAGACTTTTCCATCATTGATAAAAGTGATAAAGAAGGGGGCACGTCAGAAATGACGTGCTCTTTTACGGATGATAAGAAAGAACAAAGTAATAAGAATTTCGGGGGAATTTCACATAATAAAAAATAAAAATTCCGCTGATCCAAAACTGGATCGCGGAAAATAAAGTGCCGGCAGTGGGACTTGAACCCACACGATGTTGCCATCAAAAGATTTTGAGTCTTCCTCGTCTGCCATTCCGACATGCCGGCGAATATTTAATTGAAACGCGCAAAAAGAATTATAGCATAGCAAAAAGGAAAATACAAATGAAAATTAATTTAATTATGCCGATGGGTGGTGCAGGAACAAGATTTGCTGATAATGGTTATGAATGTCCTAAACCGCTTCTTCCGCTTGGAAATCGTCATTTTTTTGAATGGGCAACTGATTCGGTAAGAGGGCATGTAGAACTGCAAAGCCTGACATTTGTAGTTTTAAAAGAGCATATAGAAAAATTTGGAATCGATAAAGAAATAAAAAAATATGCACCTGAAGCAGATATCTGTGTGCTCGATCATGTCCTTAACGGTGCAGTTCTTACCTGTATGGAAGGAGCGCGCGCAATAAAAAATGATGCACCGATTATTTTCTGTGATTGCGATCTGACCTTTACATGTGGGGCACTTTACGAGTATTATAAAAAGGATGCGCGTTCTGTTGATGGAACTCTTGTGACATTTGAATCTGATCTACCGAGATACAGTTATGTCAGAAAGAATGAAAACGGATACGTAGTGGAGACGGCGGAAAAGAAGGTCATAAGTCGAGAGGCTATCTGTGGTGCTTATGGATTTGGGAATAAAGACATTTTTCTGAATGCTGCGGAGAAGTACATGGATACCTGCCCATATAATGAATACTTTATGAGCGGTATTTACAATCTCATTATCGAACAGGGAGGAAAGGTAATGAGTTTTCCAACGGACAAAATGATCTCGTTTGGAACGCCGGATGAATATGAAAAAGCGAGGAGTTTAGTTAATGCCTATTCAGATTAATAACTTCATGGGCAGGCTTGGATGGAATGCGAGAAAGTATCTTCCAAACCTTGCAAGTAATGCATACTTAAAGCTTCAGTTTTTGACAAGGTCAAAAATGCAAAAGCAGTACTGCGATTATTTCTTAAATGCAGATGAAGTGCCGAAGCCAAATATCGTTAATATCGAGACGATAAACAGGTGTAATTCTACATGTGCTTTTTGTACGGCAAATATCCATGCAGAGAAGAGACCTTTCATGCAGATCGATGATGACCTTTATCGTTCGATCATCGATCAGCTGGCAGACTGGAATTACAAGGGACATTTGACTCTTTATGGAAATAATGAGCCCTGGCTCGATAAAAAGATCGTGGAGAGACATAAATATGCCAGAGAGAAGCTTCCTGAGAGTTTTATCTTTATGTCCACGAATGGACTCATTCTTGATCTGGAAAAGGTAAAGGCAATCCAGCCGTATGTGGATCAGCTCATTATCAATAACTATTGTCTTAATATGAAGCTCCATAAGAATATCCAGAGAATTTATGAGTATGTAAATATGCATCCGGAGGAATTTGAGAATATCGATATCCTGATCCAGATGCGTTATCTTAAGGAAGTTCTGACAAATAGGGCAGGAAGTGCACCAAATAAGAAAGCAACTGAAAAGGTTATAAAGGAAACATGCCTTCTTCCTTTCACAGACATGTGGATCATGCCTAATGGAAAGATGGGACTCTGCTGCTGTGATAACTTTGAAGTAACAGACTTTGGAGATCTTAATAAGACACCTCTTAAAGAAGCATGGGGTTCACCTGAATTTATGGAAGTTCGCAGAAAGATCGCAGAAGGTCGTCAGAATTATGATTTCTGTAAGCATTGTGACTTTATTGATGCCGGAATGCGTATGGAGATCGTAAGGAATATTCTTGCAGGTAATGAAGAAGCTGCAAACCGTCAGGGTGGTCACGAACGAGGAATAAGGAAATAACAATGTCCTCCGGGAAATGTAATAACATTGTGCCCGGAGGATTTTTAAATGTTATAATGTTAAGGAATTAACAAAATGATGCCAGAGTCAAATTAAAAAAGATCGTGTTTAATGTTGTAACAGGGGTTAAAAAGTTACGTGAATAATCCGATTGTACTAGTAGGGTCTTTTTACAGTAGGGACATTGTGTGCTTTTTTACTTATAGGTAATTCCATTGGAATTCATATAAGTTACGAAAGATCTTATTGGCTAAAGGCATGAGTGTTATTTCAAGAAGATGGAAAAAGACGAGTGGCTCTCGGCTTTTATCTAATGCTGTGATGCATAAAGGTTTTTGAGAAGCTGAAAGGAGAAATTGAAACATGATTACAAATGACAAAAGTCTGGTCTCATTGAAGCACAAAATAATGGAAGAGGTTGCAAGACTTGCATGGAAAGATGAGCTGGATGAGGATCATAAGCAGCAGTTGATCCTGGATGTATGTCCCGGACCGTTAGCTAGCTACAGATGCTGTGTATATAAGGATCGTGAGCTTGTAAAGCAGAGGATCAGACTTGCTGAGGGAAAGAATCCTAATCCTTCAAGCACATCTAAAAATCAGATACAGATACTTAGTCCGGCATGCGAAGAGTGTCCTATTTCATCATATACGGTTACAGATAACTGTAGAAAGTGTATGGGCCAGGCTTGTCAGTCTGCTTGTAAATTTGGAGCAGTTTCAATCGGTACTCATCGTTCACATATCGATCCTACCAAGTGTAAGGAGTGTGGACAGTGCGCAAAGGCGTGTCCGTTTAATGCTATCGTACATCTTGAGCGTCCTTGTAGAAGAGCATGTCCTGTTGGCGCGATCACTTATGATGAATATGGCATTTGCGTAATTGATGAAGAAAAATGTATCGAGTGTGGACATTGTATCCATGCGTGTCCGTTCGGAGCTCCTGCTTCAAAAACATATCTTACGCAGATAATCAAGGCAATCAAAGAGGGCAAGAAGGTCTTCGCTATGTGCGCACCGGCAACAGAGGGTCAGTTTGGTGAAGAGATAACCATGGGATCCCTTCGTCAGGCTTGCAAGGAACTTGGCTTCACTGACATGGTAGAAGTAGGTCTCGGCGGTGATATGACAGCTGCGTACGAGTCTGAAGAGTGGAGTGAGGCAAGAGCAGAAGGAAAGAAGATGACAACTTCCTGTTGTCCTGCATTTATAAATATGCTTAGAAAGCACTTCCCGGATCAGTATAGGGACAATATGTCTACAGTAGTATCTCCTATGTGCGCTATTTCCCGTTATCTGAAAGCAATGAACCCGGGATGCGTAACTGTATTTATCGGACCATGTATTGCGAAGAAGTCAGAGGCTGCGGATCAGGAGAACACACCGGAGAATGCTGATTTTGTAATGACATATGGTGAGTTTAGAGCACTTCTCCGTTCTAAGGGTGTTGAGCTTAAGCCTTGCGATGATCCGTATCAGGAATCTTCAATTTTTGGTAAGAGATTTGCTACATCTGGCGGTGTTGCAAATGCAGTTATCGAGTGTATGCAGGAAAGAGGAGAGGATACTGACGGTATTAAGCTTAAGAAGTGTGCTGGTGGTGACGAGTGTAAGAAGGCACTCCTTCTGCTCAAGGCAGGAAAGCTTCCTGAGGACTTTATCGAGGGAATGGTCTGCGAAGGCGGCTGTGTTGGCGGTCCGTCAAAGCACAGAACAGAGATGGAGATCATGAAGGCCAGAAAGCAGCTTCTTGACGCTGCTGATGACAGAAAGGTTCTTGAGAATCTTAAGAATTATCCGATGGATAAATTCTCGATGTTCAGAGATGATATAATCCATAAGACATGGATCGAGGGCAAAGAGGATAAATAACGAAATCATGTAACTTAAAATGTCTTGTCATGTGAACCAATGTGGCAAGACATTTTTGGCATTATCATGATCAGGAGACAATGCGAATGATTAAGAGGAAAAGTACGATAGCCGTATTACTTGCAACAGTGATGGCATTGGGTAGTGTCGGAACGGCATCTGCAGACAATTTGCATGAAACAGAGGGAAAAAACAATATAATGCAGAGCTATCATCCTGAGCTTCAGAAATATATAAGGGATGATGGATCTATTGATTATGTAGCACTGGACAAGGATATACTTCCGGAACTTCAGGAGAATGATGTTTCGGAGCAGAGTTCGGTTTCTGTAAGTAATGCCAGTGATCCGGATAATAATACATATACTTTTGATAAAGATTCAGGAGTACTTACAGCGACAGGTCCGAATACGATTAAATACGATACGATGAGTGCTGTGATATTCGAAGCCTGTACCGGAAATGAAGATGACGATGTTAATACTTACCTTAAGAAGATAATCGCAGGTAAGGACATAGAGGGATTTTATGAGAATCTTCTAAAAAGGAATGCAAATGCGCTTACAGAGATTTATGTAGAGGATCAAAATAAACTTGATCAGATCGGAAGGAGCGCATTTAAACAGAATCCCAATCTTAAGAAACTCTATGTTGGAACAGCTAAATCCGAAACAGGAGGATATGAAATAAGCCACAAAGCGTTTTATGGAGATACAGCACTCACTGATGTCACTCTTAATAATGCCTTTCATGTAGGACAGAGAGCGTTTTACAAAGATAGTGGTATTTCAAAGATTGCCTTTAATGCTCTTCATCATATGAGAGGAGATGCATTTGAAGGTTGTACGGGGCTTGAGGAATTTGAGCTTAAGAGTGACAGCAACTATTTCTATACGGATGATGGCATTCTGTATAAGAAGTACTGTCCATATTATGTAGAGAAGAATAAGCTCTATAATATCGTTGTTCCGGGACTCATGTGTGTTCCATATAAGAAGGTTGGCGAGACCTTTAAGGTTAAAAGAGGAACAAAGACTGTGGCTTTTGCGGCGGTTGCCGGAATGGATCAGATGAAGACTGCAAAGATCACATCAGGTGTTCAGATAGTAGGACCGCGTGCATTTTATAATGCTCCAAATATGAAGACGCTTTATATTTCAAAGAGCGTTGAGCATATCGGAAACGAGGCATTTAGCATATTTGATACTACAAAACCGGGATCCGGTGCAGCTCCGTTTGCAGACTATGATGACGTTCCATATGCGACACCGAAGGATTACGAAGAAGCTTCTGGTGAAGATTATTGGGAGGGTGGATCCGGTGATGGAAGCGTGTCTGTATGTAATGTTACGGATGTCTATTACAGCGGCTCTGAAGAAGATTGGAAGAAAATCCGTTATGACAGGTATGATGACAGCGCAAATTATTACGTGGATGCCGGCACGGTAGCAGACCACCTGGAATCGATAGGTCTTTCTTATAATACTGTAATCCATTATAATTCAACAGATCCTGATATCCTTGTACCTGATTTTGTGGAGTCAACGGGTGTTATTAAGTCGCATTCTGCAGTTATGACGGCAGGAAGTAAGAAAATAACTTTCGATTCATCATTTTATGGTTTTACACCGAGTTCCTATACGGTAAAAGAACTTGAGAATTCCCCGGCAAAGGGCGTAAGGATCAATAAAAAGGGTGAACTTGCAGGCAGAAAAGCAGGTGCTTATGAAGTGACACTTGCAGGAGATGGTAAGGCAGCAACAGTTTACATATATGTGGAGAAACCGGTCATGAAGAAACTTGTAGTATCTTCGGCAGGTAATGCAACAATTAGTCAGATGCTCACAGGAATCACATATCTGAAACCTACAAAGTATGAGTCAAAGAAAACAAGCGTTGCTACAATAGATGAAAACGGAAATATCAAGGTATTGTCCAAGGGTACATCAAAAATTATTGTTTACTTTGGAAATAAGAAGTATAAAGCAGGAATAACGCTTAAGGTAAAAAAAGAAAAGAAAAAATAAAAAGTTAATAGCAGCTGATAAGTAGATACAATCCTGTGGATATATAACGATGTATATCCACAGGATTAAAAAATACTCTATCACTTTAACGTTTTAAATGGTAAAATTATCTGAAAGATGTTATAATTCCAAAAAGATGTTAAGAAAATGAATATCTGACAGCATTAAGGAGGAAGTGTTATGGATAGGATTTCAGGACATACAGGTCTGCTGGCACTGATTGGATCACCGGTCGGACATTCCGGTTCACCGGCTATGTATAATTACAGCTTTGAAAAGCTTGGTCTTGATTATGTATATGTGGCATTTGATGTGAAGGAAGATAAGGTTCCGGATGCTATCCAGGCAATGAAGACCTTTAATATGAGAGGCTGTAATGTAACAATGCCGGACAAGATCGCTGCCTGCAAGTGTATGGACGAGCTCTCTCCTGCGGCAAAGATCATCGGAGCCGTAAATACGATCGTAAATGACAACGGAAAGCTTACAGGACATATTACTGATGGTGAGGGATTTAATAATAATCTCAGAGATCATGGGGTAGAGGTAAAAGGTAAAAAAATCTCCATTGCCGGCGGTGGCGGAGCAGCTACGGCGATCCAGGTACAGATGGCACTTGACGGTGCGAGAGAGATTTCTATTTTCAATGTGAAGGATGCGTTCTTTGACAGAGTTGTGGAGATGGCTGAAAAGATCAGAAATGCGGTTCCTGAATGTGTTGTAAATGTATTTGATCTCGCAGACACGGCAAAAATGACTGAAGAGATTCTATCAAGTGATATCTTTGTAAATGCCACGATCGTCGGAATGAAGCCGAATTTTGAGGACCAGTCAGTAGTAAAGGATCTGTCTGCTTTTCATAAAGATCTGGTAGTGGCAGACACAGTTTATAATCCTGCTGAAACAAAGCTTCTTAAAGATGCAAAGGCTGCAGGATGTAAGACTGTAAACGGAAAAGGAATGCTTCTTTGGCAGGGGGTATCTGCATTTAAGCTGTACACCGGTCAGGATATGCCGGTGGAAGAAGTAAAAGAACTTTTCTTTAAGGACTGAGAAGCGCGGATATATAAAAAGACCGAAAAGCCTATATTAAGGTTTTTCGGTCTTTCTCTTTAATTAATAGGATAATCTGCTGGAATTTCTATCAGTTCATAAATCCATGCTTCTTAAGAACTTCAAGGATATTTCTTCCCTCTGTTGTTCCTTCGATGATACGGCGAGCTCTCTTACTGTCACCGATATTGTAGATTTCTACTGTAGTATCAGCATATGCTTCCTCGAGCTCCTTGAGAATAGGGGTATTGGATCTCATGCCGAGGCAGATGAAACCGTAATCAAACGGAACTTCCTCGATCTCACCCTGAGGATTCTTAACGATGAAGCGATCTTCCTTAACTTCCTGAAGAGCAGTATTTGTCATCTGCTTTACATTGAACTTCTTCATCTTGGATGCTGTATCACACTTTGTAACAGGATCCAGTCCGTTACCGATGATCGGAAGCATTTCGATCATTGATACGTCAGCGCCCTTTTCTGTGAAGTATTCCATAACATCGAGACCAACTGCACCACCACCGATGATGGCAACTTTCTGTCCATCCATCTTTTCAGGATATTCAGACATACGCTCGATCATCTTGAGAACTGTTGCTACCTTTGTGCCATCCTTATCAACGAGATCATGGAGACCTGTGATCGGAGGAAGAGTAGGAACAGAACCTGTAGAGTTAACAATGATATCAGGATTGAAGCTGTTAACAAGCTCTACAGTAGCCTCAGTATTCATAAGGATAAAGAGGTTTTTGAGCTTCTTGGCTCTGTTTATAAGGTACTTCGGAAAATCAGTCATACGAGTCTTGTCCGGGATCTTTGAGATAATGGAAGCAAGACCGCCAAGCTGATTACTCTTTTCAATAAGCACTGTTGTACATCCAACTTCAGCAGCTGTACATGCGGCTTCGAGACCTGCTGTACCACCACCAACAACTACAACGTTGCAAGGCTTTGAAATCTTGTGGTTCTTATAATCATCAAGGCTGAAAAGATCAGGATTAACGGTACATCTGATCGGCTGATTGAGACCGATACGATGACCTGCACAGCCTACGTTACAGGAGATACACTTTCTGATATCACATTCTCTGCCGTACTCAACCTTGTTTGCCCATTCAGGATCTGCGATAAGACCACGACCCATACCGATAAGGTCAGCATCGCCACGTGCGAGGATATCCTCTGCAACCTTAGGATCACGAATATTACCCATTGTCATACAAGGCTTGTTGTATTTATCTTTAACTGCCTTTGCAAGGTAAGATCTCCAACCGTCAGGCAGATAGTTTGCATCGATCTGGAACTGGATAGATCCGTTAAGACCTGCAGATACATCAAATACATCAACTTCTTTTTCGAAATACTGAAGGTACTCAAGAGTATCCTCAAGAGTATTTCCGCCCGGAAGGAATTCATCAGCACTGATACGAACAAAGATCGGGAAGAACGGTCCAACCTGACGACGAACTTCTTCGATAACGAGCTTTGCAAAACGAGCTCTGTTCTCAGCAGATCCGCCGAATTCATCAGTTCTCTTATTTGTAATAGGAGAGAGGAACTGGCTGATAAGATATGAATGACCTGCGTGGATCTCAACAGCATCAAATCCGGAAATAACAGCTCTCTTTGCAGCTTCACCGTACTTCTTTACGATGCCCATGATCTCATCTTTAGTGAGCGGACGAGGAGTATCGCCATTTTCCTTGGTCGGAACATCTGATGCGGAAACAGGCTGTGCACCGATCCTGGAAGACATGGCGGATGCACCTGCATGATTCAGCTGAACAGCGATGCATGAGCCATGCTTATGAACAGTTTCTGTAAGCATGTAGAGACGCGGAATGAAATTATCGAGATCGATACGAAGCTGAGTAGTACCGTTTGAGCCAAGCGGATTATCAACACTTACATTTTCAACGATAAGGAGACCTGTGCCTCCCTTTGCACGCTGCTCATAATAAGCGATATGACGGAAACTCATTTCGCCGGTCTGCTCACCAAAGTTGGTTCCCATAGGTGTCATGACTGTACGATTCTTAAGAGTCATACGTCTAACTGTGAAGGGTTCAAAAATATGTGAATACTTACTATTCATTTAGATTCTCCTATATTTAATAAATGCACAAGATTAAAATCGACAGCGAAAGCTCCCGACATTCGATATACAATACACAATATTGTTAATAGTTTCACTAACAGGGCTGATAAAATTATAGAATGTGCTGTTTAACAGCGTCAAATGAGTTTTATGAGTGATATTAATAGCGGAAATGTACTAAAAATAAAATGATTAATACATTTACGATGCGCAGATGTGTGACAAATACACAAAAGCAGTGTGAAAAATTGTGTTTAAATCCGAATAAGCCGGTCTTTTCCTTGTGGAAAAAACCGACTTAAAAACAATTATTTATTGATTATTTTTAAATGATACAAATAAACAATGAACAGGTATATGTTGTTATATCTGATCATGATAACCGTCTTTTACAGCATTTGTAATAAACGAAATAAGACGCTGAACAGCCGGAAGCATGTAAATATCCTTTTGATAAGCCATGTATACCTGATGATAAAATTTTTCCTTAAGAATTAAGGGTTTTATGATGATATCATCTCTGTGGATAGCGTGAACGTCTGCGACGAGTGCGATTCCAAAACCCTCGGCTACAAATGAAGCGATACTGTTTTCATCCGGAGATTCACAGATAATGTCCGGATTAATATTATGTTCTTTAAAAAAAGCTCCGGAATATCCGCCAAGACCGGAAGTGTGAGTGTAGCCGGCGACAGGGTAGCGGGTAAAAACAGTATGGTCAAGGGCGTCATACCTGGCAAGAGGATGATCAACAGGGAGTATCACGACCATGTCCTGCTTTATGATAGGGACAAACTCTATTGAGGGTTCGTTTTCTACGTATGATCCAAAGATAAGGTCTACAGTACCGGCCTTCAGACTCTTCAGGTTTTGATCTGTGTAGTTTTGATAGAAGTTAAAAATTACATTTTTGTTTTCTTTTTGATTGAGGAATGCTCTTACGAGGCTGGGAATGAACTTTCGTGCCAACGGTGCTACATATGCGATATCGATATGACCGCCGTCAGTTGACAGTTCGTTCATTTTCTCTTCGGCAGCGGATACATCGGTCAGTATTTTTTCTGCATGGAACAGAAAAATCTTTCCTGCCTTGGTAAGAGTAACGTTTCTGCCTTTTTTTTCGAAAAGAGTCAGACCGAGTTCATCCTCAAGAGCGTGAATGGAGCGGCTTAGAGATGGCTCGGATATATGAAGCTGCTCGGCAGCGAGATTGAAATGCTCCAGTGTTGCTGCTTTATAGAAATAAGTGAGCTGATTCAGAGTCATAAGGCATCTCCTTTTGGGTGTTACTACATATGTTAATGTAAAGAGTATAACACGATCAGTACATCAAAGCTATTAATTTGATCGAAAGTTGGTATTAGATTTAATAAGTTTATAAATGTATAATAATTTCATAAAGATTGTTAAAAATTAAACAGGGCTGATAATTATTTAACCAATCAATTCAGAGCGCTAACACGCGGGAAGGAAGAAACAATGGCAGAAAGAATTACAGGACATACAGAGCTTATAGGACTTATGGCTTATCCTATCAGACATTCAAGTTCACCGGCAATGCACAATGAGGCATTTGCATATCTTGGACTTGATTACGCTTACCTTGCATTTGAAGTTGATAACAGCACTCTTGAGGATGCAGTTAAGGGTATTCGTGCACTGAAGCTCGTTGGTTCAAATGTGTCTATGCCGAATAAGACAGTAGTAGGGCAGTATCTGGACAAGCTTTCACCGGCTGCAGAACTTTGCGGTGCTGTAAATACTATCGTTAATGAGAATGGTGTTCTTACAGGTCATATCACAGATGGTATCGGATATATGCAGTCTCTTAAGGACTATGATATTGATGTTATCGGAAAGAAGATGACTATCGCAGGTGCCGGCGGTGCTGCTACTGCAATCGAGATCCAGGCTGCTCTTGATGGCGTTAAGGAGATCTCAATCTTCAATATCCACGACAAGTTCTGGGAGAACGCAGAGAAGACTGTTGAAAAGATCAATTCAAAGACAAATTGTAAGGCAACTCTTTATGATCTCGATGATAAGGAGACTCTTAGACGTGAGATCGAGGACAGCTACCTCCTTGCAAATGCAACAGGTATGGGTATGAAGCCTCTTGAAGGTCAGACATTCCTTCCGGATACATCTTTCCTTCGTCCGGACCTCATCGTAACAGACACTGTTTATGCTCCTGCAAAGACCAGATTCCTTGAGATGGCTGAGGAAGTTGGATGTAAGAGAATGAACGGATTTGGAATGATGCTCTTCCAGGGTGCTGCTGCATTCAAGATGTGGACAGGACACGATATGCCGATCGAGCATATGAAGGAAGTTCTTGGTATCGATTACGATAAGATCTGAACATATTTAGTTAAAGGAGTTTATTAATGAATAAGAAGTATTTCCCTGCAGCGTTTATACTGTATCTGAACTATTTTATCCATGGTGTGGGCTGCTCGATCCTTGGACAGTCTGTTATCAAGGAGGCTCTCGCAGCAAGCTGGGGAGTTGAAGTAATGTCGATCACAGCTATTTCAGCAGCACTTGGACTTGGAAGACTTATCGCGCTTCCTTTTGCGGGACCTCTTTCCGATAAGCTTGGTCGTCGTATCTCTGTTGTTATCGGTGGTCTGTCATATGCCATCTATCTTTTTGGTCTTGCATTTGCATTTAATGCAGGTGCAAACGGCGGTTATCAGATCGCATATATCTGCGCTATCGTTGGTGGTATTGCAAATTCATTCCTTGATACAGGTATCTATCCTGCAGTTGCTGAGGTTATCAGCGATGCTCCGGGTGTTGCTACAATGGGAATCAAGTTCTTTATCGCTATCTCACAGATGCTTCTGCCTTTCTTCCTTGGCATGGCAGTAGCAACAACAGCAGCAGGAATGACTTCCTACAATAATCTGTTCTATGTTTGCGGTGCAGCTTACCTTATCCTGGTAGTTCTGATCTTTATCCTTCCGCTTCCTGATTCTGATGCATCAAAGGGAGAGAAGAAAGAAGGACTTATCGAGAGCTTAAAGCATACTAATTTCTCAATTGAGTCCATCGCAATGATCCTCATCGGATTTACATGTACAGGTACATTCCAGCTGTGGCTTAACTGTGCACAGAACTACGCTAAGACAAATGTAGGTTGGGAGAATCCGTCCATCATGCAGACCTATTATTCAATGGGTACACTTATCGCACTGGTGGTTACATCAATCCTTACACGTAAGATCAAGGATGTTCGTTTCATCCTTGTTTATCCTCTTATCTGTCTTGCTACATTGATCGGGGTACTTCTCTGCCCGACACAGACTGTATGTGCAGCAGCAGCGTTCATCATCGGATGGGCAGGAGCCGGCGGACTTCTTCAGATCGCTACTTCCGTTTGTAACATGCTTTTCCCTAAGATCAAGGGTACAGTTACAGCACTTGTTATGATCGCATCATCACTGTGCAATTACACCATCCTTACAGCAGCATCAAAGATGACACCGTCCGGAGTTATGATCATGAATATCGTTCTTACAGGTATCGGTGTTCTGCTTGGTCTCTTCGTAAATCTGAGATATGCAAAGATGCTGGAAGCTAACAAATAAAAAGAGGTATTACTATGAATACTGTTAAAGTTAGAAACGTCGTTATTGGCGAAGGTACACCTAAGATCATCGTTCCTATCGTTGGAAAGACAGAGGAAGAGATCCTCGCAGCAGCAGCTTCTTTTAAGGAAGTAAGATATGATATCGTTGAGTGGCGTGTTGACTGGTTTGATGAGATCTTCAATGAAACACGTACAAAGGATGTTATGCAGAAGCTTCGTGATGTATTAGGAGATAAGCCGATCCTTTTCACTTTCCGTACATCTAAAGAGGGTGGAGAAAAGGCTATCGATCCCGAGGCATATGTAAATCTCAACAGTATGGCTGCAGAGACAGGACTTATCGATCTTGTTGATGTAGAAGCATTTACAGGTGATGAGTACGTAAAGCGTATCATTGAGAATGCACATAAGAATAATGTTAAAGTTGTTGCATCAAATCATGATTTCCACAAGACTCCTGATAAGGATGATATCGTAGGAAGACTGAAGAAGATGCAGGAGCTTGGAGCTGATATTCCTAAGATCGCAGTTATGCCTCAGAACAAGGCTGACGTGCTGACACTTCTTTCCGCAACAAGAGAGATGTCTGAGGAATATGCAGACCGCCCGATCATCACTATGTCTATGGCAGGAACAGGTCTTATAAGCCGCCTTTGCGGTGAGGTATTTGGATCTGCCGCTACATTTGGAGCTGTTGGAAAGGTTTCTGCTCCGGGACAGATGAATGCAAAGGATCTGGATACAATTCTGGGTCTTATACATGAAAGCATCTGATAAGTTTAGAGAGATAAAATATCAGAGTTTTTGTTGAATATTTAGAAACAAATTAGGGAAGATAAGGGTGAAAGTTGTTTAACAGATATACTTTCACCCTTATTTTTTTACTAATATATGATGAATTGTTTAAATTCACTTTAATGATTTACATTAATGAAGTATAATGAATAATGTAATGTCAGATATAATACCGATGTTTTAGAAGGGGAAAGTATGAAAAAGATTTTATATTATCTGGAAGAAAATCTGGAAGAAATGCTTATGGTTCTTATGTTGGCAGCAATGGCAGTCATCATGGGAATACAGGTTTTTTCGCGGTATATATTGGGAGTATCCCTTTCATGGTCTGAAGAGATAACCAGATATTTATTTATCTGGTCAGCGTTCTTAAGCGTCAGTCTGTGTACAAGAAAATGTATATCTATAAAGATCGACCAGTTTATAAAGTTTTTCCCAAAACGTGGTGAAGCAGCGTTTAAATTGGTAAATCTGACAATTTCATTCATTTATTTTGCATACCTTATACCATATTCTTTTGCATATCTGAAATCTACTATTGCAAGCGGTCAGGTGAGTCCGGCGTGTGGGATACCGATGTATTTTATTCAGGCAGCACCGCTTGTGTGTTTCTCGCTAACCGGAATCCGGCTGATTCAGAGGTGGATCATAAATCTGGAGATCGTGATGAAAAAAGAATACAAAGAAATGGGAGAAGGAAGTCTCGCGGAATCCATTACAGAGTCTGTAACAGATAACATAGGAAATAAGGAGGATATTTGAAATGTCGGTAGCAGCTGTATTTATCATATTTATCATATGTCTCCTTATTGCGATACCTATTTCCATTTCGCTCGGAATAGTTGCTGTACTGCCGGGGGCTTTTGATCCGTCATTTACAGCGAGCGGAAGCTATGCGATACGTTCAATGCTCGGAGGAATCGATAGTTTTCCTCTTCTTGCAGTTCCTATGTTTGTACTTGCGGGCATAGTAATGGCGCATGGACAGATCTCAAAGAGATTGTTTGATGTTTTTGCATACTTCCTTGGCAGAAGAACGGCAGGTATCCCGTGCGCGGTCATTATAACCTGTCTTTTCTATGGAGCTATTTCAGGATCTGCGCCTGCAACAGTAGCTGCAGTGGGAAGTATGACGATACCGTTTCTTATGGAGATGGGATATGATAAAAAGTTTTCTGTCGCGATAGTGGCTGTTTCCGGAGGACTTGGAGTTATCATTCCGCCGAGTATCCCTTTCATCATGTTTGCAATGGCATCGGGAGAGTCGGTAAGTGACCTGTTCCTTGCTGGTATCATTCCGGGATGTTTGATCGCGTTATTACTTATGGGTTACGCTGTATTTTATTGCAAGACCCGTGGAGAAGACCGTGAAAAGATTGAGACTAAGGTCAAAGAGTTAAAGGACAAGGGCTTTTTAAGGGTAGTAAGAGAAGGATTTTTTGCATTATTAAGTCCGGTTATCATACTTGGCTGTATCTATACAGGAATTGCGTCTCCGACAGAGGCAGCGGTTATTTCTGTTTTTTATGCGCTGATAGTGAGTCTCTTTATATATAAGTCGTTGAAACTTCGCGATGTATGGACAATTTTTGCTGAAGCAGTTCATACATACGGACCGATATTGTTTATACTGGCTGCATCAACAGCATTTTCCAGAGTACTGACACTGATGCAGGTACCGCAGGTAGTAAGCGCATGGATACTTGCGCATTTCACAAATAAGATAGTTCTTTTGCTCGTAATAAATGTATTCCTTCTGATAGTCGGAATGGTTATGGATACCACACCCGCAATACTCATACTGACACCTATACTGCTTCCGATAGTGACAGTGGTTGGAATGAATCCTGTTCATTTCGCTGTAATGATGGTTGTAAACCTCGCGATCGGATTTGTAACACCGCCTATAGGAGTGAATCTGTTCGTGGCAAGTTCGCTTTCGGGGGTACCGGTTATGGATATAGCAAAGAAGAGTGCACCGCTTATCATTATTTTTATGATAGCGCTGCTTCTCATCACATTTATCCCCGGGATCAGTCTGGCACTGTTTTAAGGAGAATAATGATCATGCTTAAAAGGCTTAAATTAATATTGATCCTTGCAGGAATGTCTGTGGTTTTTGCAGGATGCGGAAAATCAGCAGATGGGGTGGAAGAACAGAGATATGCATGGCCTCTTGGAACATCCAGCCCGGAAGATACGGTAACACAGATAATGGCAGAAAAATTTGCCAATGAAGTATCTGAATTAAGTGACGGAAGGATGAAGATCCAGGTTTATCCCAATAGTGTGCTTGGCGGAGACAGAGAACTTCTGGAGTCATGTGCAGATGGTGATATACCGTTTGTGGTACAGAACACGGCACCGCAGGTTTCCTTTATGAAAGACATTGCTGTCTTTGACATGCCCTGCGTTTACAGCAATATTGATGACTTGAGAAAGGTTGTCGATGATCCTGATTTTTTAAGTGGTATAAGCAGTGTATATAAGAACGGCGGATATGAACTTTTGGGATATGCTGATCAGGGCTTTCGCGTAATGAGTACAAATAAAAACGTCTCATCTATGGCGGACTTTAAGGGTCAGAAGATCAGAACAATGGAAAACTCGTATCATCTGGCGTTTTGGAAGCAGCTCGGAGCGAGTCCGACTCCGATGGCATTTTCAGAGGTTTATATAGGGCTGCAGCAGGGAACTATTGATGCTCAGGAGAATCCCTATGAGGTTATCGTTTCAAACAAACTATATGAACAGCAGCATTATATAGTTGAAACAAATCATCTGCCTCATCTGATCTCGCTCATAGTAAGTGATGAATTTATGCAGAAATTATCATCAGAGGATCAGGAGATAATAAGGGCAGCTGCTGAAAAAGCAAAGGACTATGCCCGTGAGCAGTCAGATGAACGTATCGCTTCCAGACAGGAGATCATCAAGGAAAGCGGAAGTGAGATCATAACTCCTTCAGATGAGCTTTATGCAGAAATAAAAACTTCCTGTGAGCCGGTTTATGAGAGCATAAGGAAGTCCGTGGATCCTAAACTTGTAGATCTTTATATGAGTGGAGCGGATAAGTAAGAAGAACAAAAATGATTTAACACATAAACGCTTTAAATCGCTAAAACTTTTCCTTGTCATTGCATCGAAGTGTGTTCTATAATTATATCTATTCAGAACAGTCTGAGGCATTTGCGGATGAAGGCTGACGAAACGAAGTAGAGAAGTCTGGAGGGAAATCAGAATGGAACAGCTTGAAAAGATCCGAGAAAAAATCGGTGAATGTGATAACAGAATTATAGAGGCACTTGCTGATCGTATGGTGCATATTCAGGAAATAATCTCCTATAAAAAGGCAACAGGAATCCCGATCCTTCAACCGGAACAGGAGAAAAAGCAGACAGAAACACTGAAGCAGAAACTTGGCGATAATGAATTTGAAGAAGAAATCCTTGATATTTTCAAATACATTGTTAAGAATAGCCGTCGCGTACAGGCAAAGAGCCTTTTTGATTACAACGTATTTCTGATCGGTTTTATGGGTGCAGGAAAGACTACGATCGCGGCAGAACTTGAGAGAAAGCTTGAGATGCATCGTGTGGAGATGGACGCCATGATAGTCGAGAAGCAGGGAATGTCCATTTCTGAGATATTTGATGAATACGGTGAAGCTTATTTCCGTAATCTTGAGAGCAATTGTCTCATAGAGCTGCAGAAAGTAAAGCAGAGTATCGTATCCTGCGGCGGTGGTGTAGTTATGCGTGATGATAACTCCGAACATATGAAGAAGAACGGAAGAGTCGTACTCCTCACTGCAAAGCCGGAAACTATACTGGAACGTGTTAAAGACAGCAATGACAGACCGATTCTTAATAACCACATGAATGTAGAGTTTATAGCTAATCTTTTGGATAAGAGAAGAGAGAAGTATCATGCTGTTGCTGATATAGAAGTTGCAACAGATGGAAAGAGCGAGGATCAGATCTGTGATGAGATCATAGCTAAACTGATCGCATTCGATAATGAACGTGAAGCAAAAAACGCCTAAAAGCATAAAGAAGCGTAAAAAAGCAGGTCCGCCGGAAACGGTCAGGACCTGCTTTTTTCAATGCTTTTCATGCATGTCTTTTTCAATGAAATCACAACGGAGAGTGAGCCAGTCATGAAGCCATGCAGTCTGGCTGCACCACGAAGTATCATGGTAAGCATACAGAACTTTGTTGTTTTCTTCTTCCGGAATATCCCATCTGATAAAATTCATTTCTGCTGCACGCGACATCCTTGCTACACGCTCGGGAATACTGTCGGCAGCCTTGCGAAATGCTTCTCTAACGCCACCATTTTCATAAGCATCGTTTATCGCCTGGATGAATCTTGGGTTATTAAAGAGTGGAACATAGTAGTCACGGACTCTCGCAGTCCAGCCATCAGGCCAGATATAGTCTTCTTCGAGGAAGGGCATATCTATAATGCCGGCGGTTCTGTCGTAATCCCACGCCGGACCCATGTACATTTTTTGGTCGGATGCTGACCAGAGGAGATAAACGCTCCTGCCGGTAGGGTCGGTAGTCTTTGAAAATTCCTGAAGCCAGTAGTATTTGGCCAGTGAATCCATATCAAAAATTGAAAGGTCTGAACTACTGTCGTATAACTCGTTCATTGCCTCTTTTAAATATTTTTCCGAACGATGTATTTTTATGGAATCCGTGCTGTTTCTTAGTTCTCCGTAGAGTTTCTTAAAATTACCCTCACCTTCGGCAAAGGGGTTGGTATAGGTAAGAAATGAATACTTGTCAGGATCCATACCTATACGGTACAGGAAATCACCATCGTCCATGCGAACTCTTTCACGTCCGACCTCGACCTTTTCGGTAAGTGAATATACGCCGTGGTATTCACCGTTTATAAAGAGGTTAACTTCTCTGAGTTCAGAGGTATAGGGGAGATCCAGATCTCTTGCAAGATCCAGGAATACTTCATTTCTGAGCAAAGAATAGTCACCGGCATTTGCAAGGAGTATCCAGTTTTTGGCAGCTCCCATACCCATAAGATCTGTATTTTTCTTAAACTTTATCTGATAAGATTTTTTGTCTTCCTGCCAGGAAGTATTTCCGCGACCGCGTATTTCGACTATTCCCTCGGTTATGCGGCCGTCCGGATTGTCCATCTTGAAATCAGCCTTTGTCCTGACGTGATGATCATCTGATTCCTCGAGATCTGTAAGCGAAGGATAGTTTGAATAAATGCTTAAATTGATCACAGGCAGATCTGACTGCATCATGGTGACTTCAATTCCCTCAATTTCTATAGATCCTTCGGTGAAGTCGTGCCTGTAACGATGAAGTATATCTCCATCAGCGTCTGTTGAATAGAATTCGAGGTTCGAAGCATCGGCAGTTTCTGGAAGGAAAAAATAGCATTTGTTGTCCTTAAGAAATCCGTATATGTCAAAAAACAGCCCTCGATTTTCCGAAGAACGCATGAGAAATCCGGAAATGGCAGGTTCATCTGATGTTTTGAGCGTTTTTAATGGAAAATTATTTTTTAATGAAATATATCCAGAAATAATAACGAGAAGGACACATGCTACAAGTATGGATAGAAAGGTCAGGTTTGTATGTTTAGCTTTATTACTCACGGTCGTTGCCCTGCTTTTTTTCTTCGTGTATTTTGATACGTACATTATTGTTATAGTTTACATCAAATAAGGTATAAACGCTATTCTTCTTTTGATATTGTTTATGGATATCAGAAAGCACGGCAGCCTGTAATTTTTGATGTATAAAGAACTGAGAATATCTGATAAAATGAAGCTGTTCAGCAGAGTCTGAAGTGTGGAACTTCGGAAGACGTAATTAAAAACAAAGGTGTTCGCATGTTTTTCTAAGGCAGATTTGCATGGAGGAACAAATATATGCCAAGACGAAAGTGGAATTTGAACAGCGTCTATATTTCTGAAAGACTTCAGGAAGGCCTCAGACCGATTTCATACTGCGCCTTGACTACCGTAATAGCTCCAATGGGATATGGGAAGACTACTGCGGTAAACTGGTTTCTTTCAGAACGTGAGAAGGAAGAAAAGGTCAACATTGTCCGGATCAGTGTATATTCGGGGAATGTCACGATCTTTTGGAAGAGCGTTCAGGATGCTTTTATGTATGCGGGATATGATTTTCTGCGTAACTATCCGTATCCCGGAGATCCGGCAGGAGCAAGTCTCCTGGCGGACATGTTTTGCCATGAGCTAAGGGGAGAAAAAACCTGCTATGTTTTTATCGACGATTTTCATCTGATGACGGAACACAGGGTATCGGATTTTATCTGCTACCTTGTAAACAGGCTGCCGGAAAACGTTCATCTCATCATAGCGGGCAGAGATCGTTTTTTACCTGCGGCAGAAATATTGCGGCTTGGGAATAATGTGTATCAGATCGGTGTGGAAAATCTGCGCCTTAATCATACGGAGCTTTCAATATATGCGCATCGATGCGGGTTTACGATAACGGAAGAACAGATCGAATCCCTTCTCTATTCCAGTGAAGGGTGGTTTTCTGCTGTGTATCTGAATTTTAGAACATTGTTTGAACGGGGAAGTCTGCCTGATCGTGATTCAGACATCTACGCCATGTTTACGGCAGCTATGATCGAACCTCTGCCGGATGAACAGAGGGAATTTCTGGCAGTTATGGGACTTGCGGATGAATTCACGATCGATATGGCGAAGGCTGTCACCGGCAGAAATGATTCGCAGGACATGATAAGGCTCCTTACAGAACAAAATGCCTTTGTAACAAAGCTTGCGGATGGAGTGAGTTATCGTTTTCACCATATGATGAAGGAGTGTGCAGACAGGGCGTTTCGCATGCTGCCAATTGAGAAGCAGCGGATGTATCGTGACCGTTACGGAGAATGGTATGAGGAACGCGGCCTGTATCTGCATGCGATATTTGAGTATAAAAAAAGTGAGAATTTCGATGGTGTGTTAAGAGTGATCCAAAAAGATGCCGGGATCCTTTTGTCATCACTGGATCCGGAAAGCGTACTGGAGGATCTGGATAAGTGGCCGAAAGAGGTGATGTGTGAGCATCCGCTGGCTATACTCGTATTAATGCGGTGTATGTTTAACTGGCATAAGATCCCAAAGATGCTGGAGCTAAAAGAACTGCTGTTGAATTCCATAAATGAGAGCCTGGATATGGATCCGGTTGAACGCGGAAATCTGCTTGGTGAATGTGATCTGATCACAAGCTTTCTCATGTATAACGATATCGTTGCGATGAGCAGACTTCACAGAAGCGCGAGCTTGCAGATGTCACGTACGGCGATCAGCCTGAATAAAAGCGGAGGCTGGACTTTTGGATCACCATCTGTATTGATGATGTTTCATAGAAGTCCCGGTTCCTTAAAAGAGGAACTGTCCGAAATGGACGAATGTATGCCTCATTACTATAAGATAACGGACGGACATGGACAGGGCGCTGAAAAGATCATGCGGGCAGAGGCGTATCTGATGAAAGGACGTTTCGAGGATGCAAACATCGAAATAGAGGGCGCTTATCCGAGAATAGAAGAGAGTGGACAGGAAAATATGGCACTTTGCTGTGATTTTGCAGCGAGACGACTGTCACTCTGGATCGATATCGAGCAGAGATATACCTTTGAAGAACGCTACGATCAGCTTTTGAAGAGTCGGAATATCGCGCAGATCAATATCTGGAGTGCGATCAGTGCATATTACCATGCACTTATGAATGAGCCGGAAAAAATCCCGGAAATATTCAGAGAGCACATGCTTTCTTCTGTAAATATCCTGGCTCCGGGCAAACCAATGTATGAGATGATAGAAAATCAGGTATATCTCATGCAGGAAGCGTACGCAAAGGTCATAGGCCGGGGTGAAGGCCTGATGGCGATGTGCGAAGGACTTCATTATGGTCTGGTCCTTCTGCATGCATATATTCAGAATGCAGCGGCATATGAAATGCTTGGAAAACGGGAAGAGGCGCAGACATTTATCAGAAAAGCTTTTGCGTGTGCTATTCCGGATGAACTTATCCTGCCTTTTGCAGAAAATTACCAATACATAAAAGAAATCCTGAACTGTGTGGAAACAGGAAAAGAAGCTTCGTTTGTGGAAAAAATCAGAAAACTGGGGCAAAAGTATGAGCAGGGAAAGGTTCGAAACAGGGAAAATGCTGAGCGTCCTGCTGCATTTGCAGTACTCACTGACCGTGAATACCAGATAGTAATGATCATGAAGAACCGGATGACAAATCGTGAGATCGCAGATAAACTTTTTTTGTCAGAGGGAAGTGTAAAACAGTACGTTAACCAGATCTATTCAAAGCTTGATATAGAGGGCGATAAGCGTACAAAACGTCAACAATTATACAAGATGTTAGACAACAATACCTAACCAAAGGTTAATGTCTATACCTATCGAACCACCATACAATGTGTATGGTGGTTTTGTGTCGTGCGAAAAAAAGATGTGCAAATTGCACAGGGAAAACACAGAACAAAGAACATTGGGTGATGTATCTCACAGTTTTAGGTAAAGAGACTTATTGTATGCAGCAGGAAAGGGTGTGACAAAAGAAAAGGAGGGGTATATGTGGATCGAAAGTACATCTTATCTGTAGAGGCGCTGCCAGATCATGTACTTCAGGTCGATTTTGTATCGGGCAGCCGCTTACTTCTCGACATGAAGCCATATCTGGACAAAATGCGATTCAGACCTCTTTCGGATCCAGAGGTGTGGAAAAGTGTCGTTACAAACGGCATATTTATACGCTTTGGGGATGTCGAACTGAGTCATGATGAGATTTTGACTATGGCAGAGCAAAAACATGAATCTAACGGTAGATACTAAAGAAGAGGGGGCTAATATGGGTGACGAAAATCTAAACAACAACGAGGAAGCCGAGGCTTTATTTGTATCAGCGCATAAAAAGAAAAAGGCAGAAGAAGAGGCAAAGAGAAGGGCAGAAGAAGAAAAGGCGAAACGTGAAGCTGCGGAAGCGGAAGTCCGCAGGATGGAATATGAAGTAGAACAGAGAAAGAAAAAAGCCGAGGAAGAAGCTCAGAAAATTAATCAAAAGGGTGAACGTGAAAGAGTAAATCCTGTAAATACTTCTATGGCAAAGACACAGGCAAAACCAAAATCAAAGGTTCCTGTCATTATCGGTATCGTTGCAGTGGTTGTTGTTCTGTTTATTGTTGTAGGAAGTGTTTTAGGTGGAAAATCTTCAACACAGGCGATGACGGATGAGATTGAATTTGACACAGAATATACACCAAAGGAAGCAGGATTTAGTATACCGCTTACCTATCCGGGAGCGCTGTATTCTGAAGTTCAGGAAGAACAACTGGAAAACGGGATAAGAGTGCATCTGGTTCCGGAAAAGGGACGTCCTGAGCTGGATTTTATCATGGGCAATCTCGGTGACGCTAAGGGAAATATGCTTACGGATGCAAGAATATTTTTCTATTCATCAAAGGATACAGATGAAATGCTGTCATATACCATAGACAGTTCTATCAGCGAGATCTATGGAGATGTGGAATACACAGAGCAGACGTCGTCACTTAATAATGGCGGCTCAACATATATGTACAGCTGCAAGTTTAAGTATGGCGATTCTATGGTTGCAGATTGTGACGCATGGATCACAAAGAATTCCAATGATGAATATAAGATCCTGGCAGTGTGCACCGCAGGAAGCGATGGCTCACAGGACAATCTGGAGATGACGACAGATATTATTGGTTACAAAAATGCTTCGTTTGAACTTGGAATACCAGGAAGTGATCCTCCGGAATCATCTGAAGTGAATGGGGAATGCAATCTTCTGACATTTCATATGAAGATGCCATATCCAAAAGACCGCTTTATGTCATATTTATCGGGAGAAAGCTCAGTGGTCATGTCGGACCGGAATGCAGCGATGATCTTGATAACGGGCATGGAAGTTGATTCTACAATGAGTGCAGTGAAGAAAAACAGCGCAAAGATAATAGAGGGCATAGCCACTGATTCCGAAAATGAAGGAGCACCCAAAATGCTTTCAAGGCTGGAAGATCTGGAATATTTTAGTGACCAGTTTAGCGGACGGACCAAGGAAGCAGAAAAAATATATGACAACTTTGCCTGTGCATATTCTGCAGATTTCAAAATGACTTATGACGGCATTGAATATTGGGAACGAAAATTTACCTGTGGCTGGGAAGATGTAACAACGGAAAAATTTTATTTCGTCACATTCGATATGGCGGCACCTTATCAGAATAAGGACATTTATGAAAAGATTTTTGAAAGGATGCTGGAAGGTATGGAAGATATGTAAACGATTGTCTTTAGGAGGGATTGGTATATGAGTTATCTATTGACCGCCGTTTTTGAAAACGGATTTTGCGAATTATATCTTCCAAGTGTGGACAATAAAAAGGTTCCAATGGAGATAAAACCGTATATAAGCGGAAGAGACGATGATATAATCCTGCCTTTTGAAGTTTGGGACGGTGCATGGACCCTGTCAGGCGGAGGGCAGTTTGTCCTGCTGCAGAATGAAAAGGCAGTGGAGAAGGTTCAATTGCAGGAAGGGCTTTTTTTGAACTGTGAGCTTCCGGATGGTCAGGTCTTTTCGTTAACTGCAGAAGAGGTTACAGAAGGAAATACGCAGTTTAAGAAATATCTGCTGAAAGCGGAAGCACAGACAAATATCAGTATCGGTAATGACTCAGGAAATACTATCTGTTATGCAAATAAGTTTGTTTCTGCAAAGCATGCAGGGATCAGCATCTCATCCGGTCGGGCTGTTATAAAGGATCTTGGCAGTGTGAACGGAACCTTTGTAAACGGGAGAATGCTCGAAGGAGAACGCGAGCTTGAGTTTGGTGACATCGTTTATATTATCGGATTAAAGATCGTCTATCTCGGAAATTCCATTGCGATCAATAATCCAAAAAGCAACTGCAAGATAAAAGATCTGAAAGAGATCATCATCACCTCTGCCGGAGGTGATGAAACAGCTGTTGCAGAAGAAGAAAAATATTTCCTTCGAACACCCAGAAAACTCGAATTGATCGATAAGCAGGTGTTTACACTGGAAAAATGCCCACCGAAGCAGAAACAGGAAAAGCAGCCTCTGATACTGACCATAGGTCCGTCTTTTACAATGATCATTCCTATGGCACTTGGAGCAGTATTGTCCATGGGTTCAGGATTTGGAGCAGCAGGACTCGTAATGAGTGTCGGCGCGGCAGGAATCGGTGCTGTATGGGCAGTCATAAATTCAAAGCATCAGGACAAGGTTTATGCGGAAGCTGAAAAAAAGCGTGTAACCACTTATGAAGAGTATGCTGTAAAAATGATGAAGAGAATCCGTGAAAAGATGGAGGAAAATGTCGGGATCCTGGACAGAACCTATCCTAATGCGGAGGAAGCAGCAGAGTTTGGTATAAACGGAACAGCCAGACTATGGGAAAAGAGCTGGATGCATGAAGATTTTCTTGATATACGTCTGGGTAAGGGTGACATACCGTCATTTAATGTGATCGAGATACCTAAAGAACAGGCAATGCAGGAGTTTGATCCTCTGAACAGCAAGACAGAGGAAATAAAGGCTGCAATGTCCGTACTGCGCGATGTTCCTGTATCAATCTCACTTTACAGAAACCGCTTTGTCGGGATCATCTCTCCGGATAGAGAAAAGGCACTGAACCTGGCAAGAGTGATCAGCGTACAGATCGCCAGCGCACACCCGTATACAGATGTCAGGATGTGTGTGGTATTTTCGCAGAAAGAACGTGACCAGTGGAATTATATGCGGTTCCTGCCGCATGTATGGTCTCCTGATGGAAAGATCCGTATGATGTGCTGTGACAAAAACAGTATCGGAGATGTAATGTACTATCTTTCCGGCGTGATACGTGACAGAGTTGAAAAAGTGGGAAAAGAGGCAGCAAAACAGGAAGATGATAAGAAGATCCTGCCTCACTATGTATTTCTCATTGCGGACTATTCGCTGCTGGAGGAAGAAGCGATCGCAAAGTATCTGTTGAATCCGACAGATGAAATGGGAATATCTGTTGTAATGATCGCAGATTCTCCGGATAAGCTGCCAAGCGGCTGTACGGCGATCATAACCGACAGTTCGGAAAAGCACAATTTTATGTCCACAGTGAATGCTTTTCCTGCAAGAGAAGATGTCAAGTTTGACGTGCTGCCGCTTAAGAGAGCAGATAAGTTTGCAAGAACGCTCTCAGGTGTACGGCTTCGTGAAATGGGCGTATCGGCAGGAATACCTGATCTGCTGACATTCCTTGATATGTATAAAACATCGAGTGTTGAGGATCTGGATATTTACCATCGCTGGCTGGAAAACCGTACTTATGAAAGCATGAGGGCAATGGTCGGTTATAAATCGGGAAATCAGCCTTTGTTCCTGGATATTCATGAGAAATATCACGGCCCTCACGGTCTTGTAGCAGGTACTACAGGTTCCGGTAAATCAGAAACACTTCAGAGCTATATCCTTTCTCTCGCAATAAATTATCATCCGGATGAAGTAGCATTTATCCTGATCGATTATAAGGGCGGCGGAATGGCTCAGAGCTTTGAAGGCCTACCGCATCTGTCAGGTGTGATCACGAACCTTGGAGGAAATGCGACGAACAGGGCACTTCTTTCGATCAATGCGGAGATAAAGCACCGTCAGAAGCTGTTTAACGACTTTAAGGTAAAGCATATCGATGCGTATATCGAGCTTTATCGTTCCGGAGTAGCGACAGAACCTATGCCTCATCTCCTTATCATTGCAGATGAGTTTGCAGAACTTAAGAAGGAGCAGCCGGAATTCGTTCGATCACTGGTATCTGCGGCACGTGTAGGACGTTCGCTTGGTGTGAACCTTATCCTTGCGACGCAGAAACCGTCCGGTGTTGTAGATGATGAGATCTGGTCAAATACACGATTCCGTTTATGCCTCAGAGTAGCTGATAAGTCTGACTCCAATGAAATGCTGAAGAGACCGGATGCAGCGTACATTACCGGAACCGGTCGCGGATATTTCCAGGTTGGAAGTGATGAGATTTTTGAAGAATTCCAGTCAGGATGGTCAGGCGCTGCGTATGAACCGGATATACCTTTTAGCGATGATAAGAATGCAAAGGTAGAACTGATCAACCTTATCGGTAAGAATGGAGTACCTAAAAAGAAGAACAAGAAAAAGAAGTCCGACAATATCCAGAAAGTGACTCAGCTCGATGCAATCGTAAAATATGCTGCAGAGATCGCAAAGGAACATGATGTAGCATCAGTGCGCCAGATCTGGCTTCCGGCACTGGAAAAGAGGATCTATCTGGAAGAACTGCATACGGAAAAGACGGAGGGTTATTCTCTTCGTATGCCGATCGGTCTTGCGGATGACCCGGAGATCCAGAGCCAGTATACAGCATATGCAGACTTTGTCGCAGATGGAAATCTGCTGATATGCGGACCTTCAGGTTCGGGTAAGACAACGCTTTTGCAGACCATGATCTATGGCGCTGTCACAAGGTATACACCTTCAGACGTGAATATCTACATTCTCGATTTCTCATCAAGGACGATGGCTGTATTTGCTTCGATGCCGCATATCGGTGGTGTGTGCTTTGACGGAGAAGATGATAAGCTTAATGACATATTTGAATTCTTTGCGTCAGAACTTGCTGATAGAAAAAAGAAGTTTGCTGCTATGGGCATAGGCTCCTTTAAGGAATACGTGCAGCATAATAATGACTGCCCGGCTCTGATGCTCGTAATTGACAACTTTACTGCGTTCTATGAAAGCTATGACAAATTTGATGATGATCTTTCTGTCATTACAAGAGAAGGTGTAAGTTATGGCATTTTCACGGTTGTAACTACAAATGGCTCCGGAGATCTCAGAAGCAGGATCAGACAGAACTTTAACTCCGGAATCGCACTTCAGATGCCTGACCGATTTGAATATGAAGCAGTTGTCGGAGACCATACGGAGATCATGCCTGAGGGAAGAACACCGGGACGCGGTCTCGTTAAAGCACCAGGCTGCGTAGAGTTCCAGGTTGCGCTTCCTGTACGTGAAACAGAAGGCTTGTCACAGGCACAGAGTATCAAAAAGAATCTGCAGTCTGTGAATGTAGCGCCTAAGACCAAAGGAGCAAAGCGTCCGGGGCAGGTGCTTGATTCCTTAAGTATCAAAGATCTGATGTCTGAAACAGCAGATTACCCTGAAAATATATTCCCGATCGGAAAGACTATCGATGGTGAGAATATCGTTTCGATGAACATGGATGAAGAATACTGCGTCAGCGTGATCGGTATCGGAAAGACCGGAAAAACAAACCTCTTAAAGGCTCTTGCACTGGAAGGCATGAAAAAAGGAAATGAGGTCATCATTTTTGACGGCAGAACCGAAGAGTTGAAAGAGTCTGCGGATGCTAATGGGATCAGAAATTACATAACGGATGATGAAGGACTGTTTGGACTCATGCAGGATCAGATAGTAGGAGCCTTCGGAGAACGTAATGGTCTTGTCCATGAAGCAGCAGATAAGGGTATGTCGGCAGCGGAAATGCTAAAGGGTCATAAGCGGATACTGTTCCTTATCAATGATTATGCATCCTTTATCGAATCAGTCTACTCAGAAAACTACGGGATGAATGCATTTTTTGAGACAGCACTGGAAAAGGGAAGGAATCATAAGATCCAGTTTGTTGCGGCGATGACAGGAGATGATGTATCGGATCTTGCAAGATATCAGGTATCCCGTCAGTTTACGTCAATGGACAGCGGAGTAAATATGGGTGGACTGTATGATCAGCAAAGCGTACTTCACTGGGAGATGTCATCTGCTGATGCTGTCAGACAGCTTCCTGCAGGATTTGGCTATGCTCTTTCTGACGCAGGAGTTCCTGTAAGGGTGATCACACCACTCGTATAAAGGAGGGAATACAGCTATGAGCAGGATTTTTTTGGAAACAAAGGTTCCGGGGATAGCAAAGACATATGAGTTTTCTGTTGATTCTGTGATGTCGGTCGGGAAGGTAAAAAAAGAGATGATCAAACAGATCAGCAATGTTGAAAATATGACTGTATTTCCGGATCCCGATAAAGTTCTTTTTTGCAGCATAGATATGAAGGGACTGCTGCAGGACAATGAAATACTCGGAAGCATAGGCGTGAAGAGTGGTGGGAAGATCATGCTGATCTAAAGGAGATATTTATGGCAGATATGACAAATGTGGATGCTGCTAAACTCAGGCAGACAGCTAAGAGGATCGGAAGTCTGGCAGGAGATCTGTCCGGAAATGTATCAAAGATCAATGATGCCATGAACAGTCTTTCCAAGAGCTGGAAGTCTGAAGCTGCGACGAGATTTATGCAGAGCTGGCAGGCGGATCAGGATGCACTGCATGAGATGGTGGATCAGTATAACGAAGTGCAGGAGATCCTGCTTGAGATCGCTCAGGATTTTGATAATTCGGAAAGTGAAGTAGGTGGACTCGTGGGTAAGCTCAAGATCTAACTTATCCGGAGCCCTAAATTACAAATTGTGATCGATCGGATCAAGGAGAAGATATGGCATCAGAAAATGAAACAAAGGTCGATACTGCGCTCCTTGCAAATACAGCGGAAACCTTAAAACCGCTGATAAAAAATCTTGAAAAAATATTTGAACAGTTTCAGCAGGAAATAAAGAGCGCAAGAGGCGAATGGCAGGGTGACAGTTCGGATGATATCAGAAATACGGCTGCACAGTTAAAAGCAAGTTCGGCAGAAATTGTGAAGGTGCTTAATGGCTATGTGAGCGGCTTAAGAGAACTCGCCGGAATCTATGATAAAGCAGAGAACAAGGTTCGTGATACCGGCAAATCTCTGAAGTTTGATTCTACATTCAAGTGAGGTACTGAATATGGCGGTTAAATTTGATTATCAAAAGACAATGCAGCAGGCGCAGGCTTTGGAAAATATGGCGTCCGATCTTTCCGGGAAAACGAAATCAAAGCTTGCGGGGGTTCGTGATAATCTGAGCGCGGCGTGGACAGGAGATTCCGGAAAGGCATTTCTGAAATTCCTGAATTCAGCGGAAAGTGACTTCGATGCAAAAGCAAAGTATCTGCGCGGTGTTTCTGATTATCTAAAGAAAGCAGCGAAGAAGATGAAGGAAGCAGATGAGGCAGCTAAAGCATCGGCTTCATCCATCTCATAGAAAAGAGGGGAACAATGGCAGCAAAGAATACGGTAAATATCCAAAAGATGAGGTCTGCGGCGTCAGAACTGGACAATATCTATGCTTCCATGCAGAAAAATATCAAGACTCTGGAAGAAACCATGAACTCTGTTAAGCGGGTCTGGTCAGGCGACGCAGCAGCGACTTATCTGAAACAGTATGATAAAAATCATGATTCTTTCCGAAAGATGGCTGCTGCGATCAGGTCGGCTTCCCAGGCACTGGGAGAATCCTGCAATACCTACGGTCAGGCGGATAACCGTGCGATGGATATTGTAGAGAAGATGGGAAGAAGAGGCTGAGGAGATCGGAGGTCATTATGTCAGAGGTAAATATCAATGTTGATGCTGCAAAGCTCAGATCTCTTGCAGAGTCACTGGATAAAGTACAGACTGGCTTAAGAGAATCCTGCTATGGAGCAAAAGGACAGATAGACTCATTAAAAAATATCTGGACAGGCGAGGCTGCGTCTACGTATCAGAGCAGTTTTCAGAAACTTATGGATGAATGCAGCGAAGCGCTGGAAGTTATGGGAAAGATGGTGAACTCGCTCTATGATTCTGCGGATAAATATGAAAAGAGTATAAAAGCAGTAGAGAGTGATGTAAAAAATATTCCCAAGCTGCCAACGAATCTGTTTAAGTGAAAGGGAGTAACAGAAGATGGCATATAAAGTATCCTATAAAGTAGTTTCTGAGCAGGGCGAACAGTTAAAAAATATCGCAAAGGATATGGATAACTACGTAAACCAGATAAATCAGATCGTCTCCAAGCTCGGAAATGATGAGTTACTTCAGTCTGTAAGAGCAGATCTCAATAAGTTTAAGAAGCAGATGGAGGAGGAAAAAACTGTACTAAATTTTGCAGGACAGGTTTTGGTAGATGTAGTTCAGAGCTACACTTCATCTGAGAAAAAAATTGTACAGAAGGTTGATAAAGTAAAGGCTCATAACAGGGACTTCTATAAGAGACCTGTGGCAGTTGCATCAGCAGGCGCGGCTTCCGGAGCTACAGCGACGGCGACAGCAACGGCGCACGCAACGGTCAATTCTTCCGGTGGAACAACTATATATCAGGAAACCACGAATGTATATGTAAGCGGCGGAACCGCAGGCACAGCAGTTCCTGATATAGAAACACCGATACCGGAGGCTGCGTCATATGTGGCAGCTGATATTGCAGGTGCAGGTGTAAGTGCGGGTACAGAAGCAGCGTCTGCAGGTGTATCGGCAGCGGCTATGGCGGGAGTAGGAATAGTGTCCGGAATGGCAGCAGCTGCCGGAGGCATAATAGGAAGTGCCACAGGAAAGACTATTTCTGATAAAATGAAAGATAAAGAAACAAAGAAATAGTATATGTGAAAAACGAGGTTATGAGCTTTATGGAGTACAAGTTTTGGGGTTGGAAGACCGCGGATGTGGCACCGGTGACAGATGGATATAAGGGAATAAAAGATCCCCGGGATCTTTATGACATGCTTTCAGAAATATGGTGTGCAGAAACCTGCGCGCCGAGAATGAGAGAAAACTGGTCGGAAGATAATAAAACACTTGGACAGTGTTCTATAACAGCGTTTCTCGTTCAGGATATTTTTGGAGGAAAAGTTTACGGAATAGAAAGATCCGGCGGAAATTACCATTGCTACAACGTGATCGGTGACTGCGCATTTGATCTGACCAGTGAGCAGTTTGGAGACGAGGTGCTTGATTACACAAATAACCCTGAGCAGTTCCGCGAAGTTCATTTCGCAAAGGAAGAGAAGCGGCAGCGGTATGAATTCTTAAAGAAGAAATTGCAGGAGAATATAAGGTAAAACGCTATTGTATTCGAAATATATTCAGGAATGTTTTTTGGGGGCTTTTGCAGAAAAAAGGAGACAGAGAATATGCTGAATTTTGTTCCGGATATCGCTGAAGAACATATAAACTTAAAGCACAGTGAGAATATCTTTCATGACGCTCTGACAGAGGTGAAAAGAGGTAAAACTCATTTTCATGTGACGGATCCTGAGGGACAGGTTCCGGATTATGATCTGGAATATATTGATAACATGATGATGTTTCCGGAACAGGTAAGAGGGCTTATCACAAAGATGACAAATGGCGGCGCTGTTTACGCACCGTTCCTTCACTATGACGAAACCGATATGGATAATATCTGTCTGGACTTTCTGAAACAGTTCGAAAAGATCGAGCTGGAAGTAGTGGATGAATACAGTATCGGTGTAGCCAGGATTGCTCTTAAGCATACGGATATACCTGTTTATGCTACGGATGAAAGAGTTAAGTGGTTCACAGGTGATTCAGACAGACTGCATATAGTAGACAGTCTCTTGGCAGAGCCTGAGAAGAAGAATCTGAGGATCATAGCAGGTCCTTTTGAAATGGGTTATACGAAGCGTGACTGGCATATACTGAGCTCAGTTGCGGCATTTCAGAATCTTTATTTCTGGCAGGCATTTACCGGAGGGAAAAGAGGACCTTTTAAGTATCTGGAAGTTGTAATGACGCAGATAACCGGTATTGGCGGGCTTTTGTCTCATGTATCGATCGTTTCTCATGCAGGAGAACCCAGAGGGTTAAAGGCGTATCTGAGACCCGGATGTACGAGATATTCGGATGAGCTTTTGAGTAAATATTTTCATATTAATCCCAAACCTAAGGATGCAGCAGCGGATAATACGCTTGTTTTAGGTGAGCTGTATGCTGTTTTTTCGACTTCATGGTATGCAAGCCAGTATCCTACGAACTTTGATGAGAGCATTTTGGATGAAGGCTTCGCTGCCGAAATGAGAGAATACGCTGATGCGATCCTTGGAGGCAGAAGGGTTCTGGGTGTACTTGCCAGAGGAACTGACTACGTGACACTGGACCTCGGAGCGGACAGACGTCACGCGACTCCTGATCAGATGATATCTGCGATACAGGATTGGATGGATGCAGGAAAGTACGACAAAATATTTCTGGCAACGGAGGATAAGGACAATTACGATAAGATACGTGCAGCTTTTCCGGGAAAGGTAATGGCTATTTCTCAGGAGAGGCATACTGTATCGGAGATGAAAAAGAAAAACAGCTCACTCATCTATGAATTTGAGCAGAAACTCAATACCGGCAAGGAATATATGGATGCGCTGGAAGACACGACAGTCAATTATTTTTACGCGCTGTACATCCTTTCAAAGTGTGAAGCATTTCTCTGCTCCGGTCAGTGTAATGGCTGGGATACCGTAAGGTCGTTAAACGGCGGAAAATTTGAAAGAACGAGAAAGCTTATGGTGAGCGTAGAGGGTGATCCTGCAGTTGAGAAGTTCAAAGAGATCCGCCCTGTTACCGCAGGAATGTTTGCAAGAGGAGTGTATCCTACCGGTAAGGCATTCTTTATGACATACAGATTTGACCTTAGCGAGAAGGTTAATGCAGGTGCCATAAAGAGCGCATGGGAGAAGACGCGTAAGGTCTATCCATACCTGAATTATGCAGTGGAAACGCGCGGCGGCAAGCTTGTCCTCCTTGAGAATAATTTACCATTTGTCATAAAAGAAACTGCGGAATTGATCGAACCTTTTTCAAGAAGCGGAAATTTCCATACGGTAACATTCTGCTATATGGCGAACACGCTTTGGGTATATGCGGATCATGTGCCATTTGACGGTACAGGTTTTATGCATGTTCTTGAGACATTTTTCTATCATTATTATTGTGATGCGGATGGCCGTGAATATGTGGCTCCGGAGGGAGTATTTACCGAGAAAGATGGCGCAGTACCCGGGCAGGAGGAAGATGCGTACCTCATGTCGGCTCCCATTGATCCAAAAGAAATAATGGGAAAGATGCTTGGTGGCAAAATTTTTGTTGCAAAGGAAACTGTTCAGGATGACATATTTGCAAAAAAAGAAAATTGCCGTGCTTACTGTATAAGTGTCCCCAGTGGGGAGATGATGACGTATGCAAAGTCGGTTAAGGGAAGCCCCATGTCGGTACTTGCGGTGCTCTTTGCAAAGGCTGTGGAAAGAGAGAATCCGGACAATAAATTGCCCATCAGTATGATGGCTCCCGTAAGTATAAGAAATGCTATGGGAAACACCAACTCGCTTCTGCATCAGGTTGTTCATTCATATTACGGATTTACACCTGAGGAGCTGTCTCAAACTGATGATGAGACACTTAATACCAAATACAGAGCTTTTCTCAAAGGATTCTCAGGAGAAGACAATATTAAGATGCTGTGCGGCGTCTATCGTGGAATATGCGAAGGTTACGCAAAGGCTTTTGCTGCAGGAGCGCTTGATAACATAATCCTCGAGCAGCGATCACATATGAATGGTTCATTTGGTGTGAGCTATCTCGGAACTCTCAGAACCGCTGAGTATGGTAATAGAATACGCATGACTGCATATCACGCAATGCAGGAGAAGGGGATCATGCTGCAGACTACAGAGATAGGAGACCGCTTCTACATAGACTGGTACCAGGGATTCCCGGGAGAAAGATACGCTGCAGCCATGAGAGACCTGATGATAGATGCAGGAATGAAGGATGTAGTTATTGAACGAGTAGAATGATGATGTCTGGAGTAAAAGAAAGCTGGGGTCGATAAAAAACCCCAGCTTTCTTTCTGCGCAAAAAAATGCACTCTGCATATGGCTCTTGTATTAAAATACGATATGGAGTGAAAAATCGCGGTTTAGGGAGAAACAATATATGCAATACAGTCAAAAAATCGTTTTGAAAAACGGTAAGGAAGCATTGCTCAGAAATGGTGACGCATCGGATGGAAGCACTGTTTACGAGCTTTTTAATCTGACTCATGCAGAGACAGATTACCTGCTGTCATATCCTGATGAAAACAGCTTTGATCCGGAGCAGGAGGCAAAGTTTCTGGAAGAAAAAGCAAAGAGTGATAATGAAATAGAGATCGTTGCTATAGTGGATGATAAAGTCGTAGGTATGGCAGGAATAGGAGCCGTAGGACCAAAATACAAGGTGCGGCACAGGGCTGATTTTGGCATCAGCATTTTGGAAGAATACTGGGGACTCGGATTGGGCAAGGCTCTTACAAAAGCATGTATTAAATGCGCCAAAGATGCAGGATATATCCAACTGGAACTCAATGCAGTAGCGGAAAACGAAAGAGCAATAGCTATGTATAAGGACTTTGGGTTCAAAGAGTTTGGTCGGAATCCGAAGGGGTTCAGATCCAGAATAAGCGGATTTCAGGAACTGGTTTATATGTCTTTAGACTTGTAAATAAAAAAATGTTATGTGGTAGATTTGTAGGCGTTGTAAGTGGACCTTATAAAGGATGCAGATAAATTTTTACTTTGTTCGGTAAAAGACAAAAAACTTTGAAAAAAATCGATTTGAAATCACCGATAGAATAATATATGCTACAATATAATCGACAAAAGTCAAAGTTCTTTGAATAAATGAGGTTTGTATGGAGTATTCTAGAGAAGTATACGTAAATAGATTGATTGATCGTAAGGAGAATGGGTTAATAAAAGTAATAACAGGTGCCAGACGATCAGGCAAATCATATTTGATGAATGAGTTATATTTCAAATACTTATTGAATTCAGGTATTCCAAGTAAAAATATAATTCGGTTTGCATTTGATTCAGATGAAGACATAGATTTGCTTGATGCATACTTTTCTGAAGAACCGACAATGATTGAACAAAGACCAAATGTGCTTTGTGTGAATGCAAAAAAATTTAGAGCATACATTAAGGAAAAAACAAATGATACAGAAAAATACTATCTGTTATTGGATGAGGTTCAATTGCTTGATAATTTTGTTGGAACTCTTAACGGATTATTAAGGCATACCAATTATGATATTTATGTTACAGGTTCTAATTCAAAGTTTTTATCTTCAGATATAGCAACTGAATTTAAAGGCAGGGGTACAGTAGTTCATGTATTGCCGCTTGCATTTTCGGAGTATATGCAGGGGATGGACATGAGTCCGGAGAAAGCCTGGAGGGAATATGTTGTAACCGGTGGAATACCTCTAGTAGCTCAAATGAGAAGTGAAGAAGAAAAAATATCATATCTTAAAGGATTATGTGAAGAAACCTATTTAAAAGATATTATTAATCATAACAAGATTAAGAAAAAAGTTGAGCTTGGAGATACATTTGATATCTTAGCTTCTATGATAGGTAGCCCTGTAAATGCAAGGAAAATCACAGATACATTTAGAAGCATTTTGGATAAGAGTATTACAGCTGATACAATTGGCGATTATATTGATTATTTTCAGGATGCATTTGTTGTTTCAAAGGCTAAAAAATACAACATTAAAGGCAGAAAATATATAGGATCTCCATTCAAGATTTATTTTGAAGACATCGGAGTGAGAAATGCCCGACTCAATTTTAGACAGATAGAAGAAACGCATATCATGGAGAATATCATATACAATGAATTGAGATTCAGAGGATTTAATGTCGATGTTGGAGAGTTGAAAGTCAGTGAAAAAACAGACCGGGTGGACGTAAATGGTAAGCCTATATATGTGCAGAAAGCGCTTGAAGTGGATTTTGTGGCTTCAAAAGGTAGTCAGAAATTCTACATTCAATCAGCTTTGTCAATGGAATCACTTGAAAAGCAGGCGCAAGAAAAAAGAAGTTTATACTATATAGATGATTCTTTTAAAAAAATAGTTGTGGCAAAAACCGGTCTGAATCCAACATATGATGATGATGGCGTAATGACAGTTGATTTATTTGACTTTTTATTAAGTGATAAAATTTTGGAAACAGATTTGGTTTAACACAGTATGTAGCATATAAAGGTGGTCGGTTCATGGAAATAAGAAAAGCTTCGAGAGATGATCTGGCAGCGATAATGGAAATTTATCATCATGCACAGGATATGATGATCGCTACCGGTAACGCGAGCCAGTGGGGGCATAGTTATCCCACAGAAGACATTATCAAAGCTGATATAGATAGCGGATGCTGTCATGTTATTTGTGAGAATGATGAAGTACATGCTGTTTTTGCGATCATTACAGGTGGAGAACCGGATTATGATGTCATAGAGAATGGTTCTTGGCTGAATGATAATCCTTACATTGCAGTTCACAGGGTTGCGAGTGATGGAAAAATGCATGGTATAGTTGCAAAAATTATTGATCACTGCAAGGGATTATCATCGGATATACGCATAGATACGCATCACGATAATAAGATAATGCAAGGGCAGATCGAAAGAAACGGATTTGTTAAATGCGGTGTGATCTATGTGAGGGACGGCTCACCAAGGATAGCATATCATTGGAATGTTGGCAGATGAATAGTATTAAACTTGGTAGCCTTTATGGAGCGAAATGTGATTAATGGATCATTGAATCGAACAATAGATTACTACAACCAAAACGCTGATACTTTTGTATCCGGTACAGTAAATGTGGAGTTTACAGAAGTTCAGGATATGTTTTTGAAAAATCTTACCATCGGTGCATTTATTCTCGATTTCGGGTGCGGATCCGGAAGGGATGCAAAGTATTTCCTCAGTAAAGGATTTCAGGTAGAGGCATCAGATGGTTCAGAAGAAATATGTAGGATTGCCGAGAAAAACGTAGGTATTCCGATAAAAAGGATGATGTTTTCTGAGTTGGATGCTGTTGAAAAGTATGATGCTATATGGGCATGTTCGTCTATCCTTCATCTCTCAAAAGAAAAGCTTAAGGATGTAATGTGCAAGATGATCCGGGCGACGAAGAAGAACGGATACATTTATACATCTTTCAAATATGGTGATTTTGAAGGATATCGGAATGGAAGATATTTCACGGATTTTACAAGGGAAAGTTTTGCGGAGTTTTTGAAGGGCTTTCCGAAACTTGAGATAACAAAGTCGTGGATATCGGATGATGTCCGTCCGGGCAGGGGTGATGAGAAATGGCTGAATTTGATCTTGAAAAAGTTGGATACAGTCTGAAAATTGATGGAAAATATCATAATACTCTGGATATCGAAGGCTTCTCACATATGATGAAAGATCCTTCTTACTGTTACAAATTTTATTGGCTGGAAGCTATCGTGCAGTTGATATCGGAGGGAATTAGTGAGACCACCTTTGATACAGTGATCAATGAGATGATCTGTAATGCCTGGTATTCGGTCAGAGAGTTTCATATACACCTATCGGGAATGATGGCTGATGGTCATGTACGGGATGGTCTTGAACGGGCTGTACTTACCTTATCAGAACTTAGCAACCTGCCGGCAAATGCATCAAAAGTAGAAATAAAGAATGCCATCAAGGAGCATGATAAGGAATTAAAAGGTGCTAAGGAACAGCTTACCAACATGGTACCATACAGGGCTCTCGCAGGCTTCTTTGTGAATGATAAGTCTGCAGTGGATTGGAACAGTATTCGCAGGATGGTAGCATATATACAGATGATAAATCGTGATGTGGTATTGCTTCCGTATACACTTGGAGAATCCAGTAAATTGAAAAGAGAAATCTATTTTCATCCTGCATGGATGGAGATGATCCAGGATAATACAGTATCGATCCTCGGCTGGATCCAGTACGAGAAAGTAAAGTGGCTTCAGAATAATAATCCTGAGGTTCCGGGACTCGTGTATAAGCTTGCGCCGATGGATGAGAAGATGCGGAAGCTGAATAATGTGCGAAAGCTCTGGGAATGCATCTTTGAAATTAGTGAAGTGAAAGATGTATTTACTGGAGATCTGGTTGAACCCAAGAAGTATGATGTGGATCATTTTATTCCATGGTCATTTGTGATGAATGATGAACTGTGGAACCTCATGCCGATGGATTCTTCACTGAATTCGGTAAAGAGCAACCGACTTCCTAAGTGGGATCCCTATTTTAAGAGGTTTGCTGAGAATCAGTATTTATTGTACGGATATATCCATGAGAATGAAGTGATCCATAAACGGTATGAGGCTTGCTACAGAGATAATCTGCATTCTATTTGGGCAGGACAGGAACTGTACCGAAAAGGGAATACACAGGAAGAATTTTATAATATCCTACAGAAGAATATGCAACCTGTGTATGACTCTGCCAGGAGACAGGGGTATGAGATTTGGAATAGAGGGTAATAATGAAAGCAGAAATATTATCGGATCTTCGGTCCGGTTTTGAAACAGCATATATAGATTCTAGTATCAATTCAAATGAGGCGTTTAAGCCATCGTTTGTATCGAATAATTACAAACAGGGAAAGAAGGTTGTCGCATCAATTGAAGATGAACTACTCTCATGCGATAAATTTCAAATCAGTGTTGCATTTATAACGCAGGGTGGAATTACACCTTTGCTCCAAATCTTTCAAGAACTTGAAAGACGAGGAATTAAGGGAGAGATACTAACAACAAATTATCTTAATTTTAGCCAACCAAGAGCATTGGAGACGCTAAACAGTCTGTCGAATATCACACTTCGCATGTATGATGTGAATGCATCGGGCGTTGGTTTTCATACAAAGGGATATATTTTTCAAAAAGACGAAGTGTATAGAATTATCATAGGAAGCTCAAATATGACTGAGTTCGCGCTCACTTCTAATCGAGAGTGGAATACAAAACTTGTATCTACAGATCGTGGTGAAATGGCTCAGGAGATTTTGCGTGAATTTGATGAACTATGGAATTCGCCATATACAGTTGCTTATGATGAAATCAGAGAACAGTATAAAACCGCTTACAAAGTTTCAAAGAAACAACGTGAAATAGTAAAAAATGATCCTTTAGTTCATATTGAGAAAGCGAAACTTCAACCTAATAGTATGCAGGTTCGCTTTATTAATAATCTGCGGCGTATTATTGAGCAGGAGAAAAACAACGATAAGGCATTATTGATATCAGCAACAGGAACTGGAAAAACATATGCTTCGGCGTTTGCCATGCGAGAATTGGGATTTAAGAGAGTTCTGTTTGTTGTGCATCGTGAACAGCTTGCGAGACAATCTATGCGTTCTTATCAGAATGTATTTCCGAGTTCTGTCTCTATGGGTGTGATTTGTGGAACACCTTCGCTTGAGGATAATAAGGATAAAGATATTATATTTGCAACTGTACAGACGCTCAGAAAGGAAGAAAATCTTAGAAAGTTTACACCTGATGCATTTGATTGCGTAATATTGGATGAAGCGCATCATAGTCCGTCAAACTCTTATCAGGATATTATGAAGTATTTTAAGCCGAAATTATGGCTCGGAATGACGGCGACGCCTGATAAGCGAGACGATAATATTGAAGGACGAAATGTCTATGAGCAATTTAATCATCAAATTGCATATGAGATCCGTTTGCAACAGGCTATGGAAGAAAATCTTCTTTGTCCATTTCATTATTTTGGAATTAGCGATCTTGAAATAATAGGTGATCAAAATGAAGTGGACTTTAATATGCTTACAAGTGATAGCAGAGTAAAGCATATCATTGATCAGGCAACTTATTTTGGATATAGCGGAGAAAAAGTTAAGGGTATTATCTTCTGCAGCAGCATTAAGGAATCTATTGCATTGTCAAATATTTTTAACGAAACAATTAATCCGGATACCGGAAAGAATTTCCGAACAATTTCGTTAAATGGCGATGCAAGTGATGAAGCCAGAGAGAATGCGTTTGAGCGACTTGCGATGAATGAAGAAGATGCTACTGATGAGAAGCAGCCGCTTGATTATATATTTTCTGTAGAAATTCTAAATGAAGGTGTTGATATTGTAGAAGTTAATCAGGTAATCATGCTTCGAAAGACGCAGTCTCCAATTGTTTTTATTCAGCAATTAGGTCGAGGACTTAGAAAAGCCGAGGGCAAAGAGTATGTCGTGATTTTGGATTTTATTGGAAATTACGAGACAAACTTTATGATTCCGATTGCCTTGTCCGGAGATAGATCCTATAACAAGGATAATGTTCGTCGTTATCTAATGGAGGGCGGACGGATTATTCCGGGAGCGTCGACGGTACATTTTGATGAGATTTCCAAAAGAAGAATTTATGATTCCATTGATCGGATGTCAACAAATCGTAAGCTACTTACTGAGAAATATATGAATCTAAAGGATAAATTGGGACGAATTCCGACGATAATGGATTTTTATGAAAACGGTGAAATTGATCCGATGCTTTTTGTTGATTATTCCAAGACGTATGATAAGTTTGTACGTTTGGTGGACAAGGAATATAAAGTAGTCTTTTCTGATGAGGAAGAAAAGATATTGGAGTTTGTTTCTAATATTATCATGAATGGTAAGCGTATACATGAGCTGTTAATGTGTCGAATGCTTCTCGAAAATGGAGAGTTCTCAATCGATTCGATGAAATCTGGATTGGAGAAGATGAATGAGAAGTATCGAGAGGCCGATTATGTGTCGGCTTATAAAGTGTTGACGAAAGAGTTCATTAACGCACCTTCAGAAAAGAAACGATATGAAACTATTGATATCATAAATCAGGATTCATTAAAAAAAGGTTTGGTTCAACGTGCAAAAAGCTTTGCTGAAAAGCTGAAAAATCTGCGTTTTGAAAAAGAATTAGCTACTTTAGTAGAATATGGTATTACGCGATATCAGGATATGTATGGTGAACACGATGAAAATAATCTTGTTTTGTATCAGAAGTATTCCAGAAAAGATGTATGCCGTATTTTGAACTGGGCTAAAGATGATAGTTCAACAGTATATGGATATCGGATCAAACACAATACTTGCCCGATATTTGTTACGTATGAGAAGTCCGATGATATTGCGAGTAGTACAAAATACGCAGATGAATTTGAAAAAATTGCGTCTAATCCGGCGTGCTATAGCAATAAGATTTTTAGTTGGATGACTCGTAGTAAGGTAAGTGAGAACAGTCCTGAAGCTCAAGCGATTATTCGCGCGAGAGAAAATGGGTTAAAGATTTTGCTTTTTGTAAAAAAGAGTGATGGTGAAGGAAGCGACTTTTATTATATGGGAGAAGTGAATCCGATAAAGTGGGAGCAGACAACTATCCAAAATGACAAAGGCAAATTACTTCCAATTATGAATTTTAAGTTAGAGCTTAAAAACGAAGCGAGAAAAGATATATTTGATTATTTTACAGCGTAGGAGTTAGTTTGCATGAAGAAAATACGTGTAGTGGCAGCGGTAATGAAAGATAAGAATGACAAGAATGAACCAATTATTTTCGCAACACAGCGAGGCTATGGTGAATTCAAAGGTGGCTGGGAATTTCCGGGTGGAAAAATCGAAGAAGGCGAAACCCCACAAGAGGCACTAAAAAGAGAAATCAAAGAAGAACTGGATACGGAAATATCGGTGGGGGACATGATTGATACGATTGAATATGATTACCCTACATTTCATCTTTCCATGGATTGCTTTTGGTGCCGGATTGAAAGCGGTGATTTGATTTTGAGAGAACATGAAGCAGCTAAATGGCTGACAAAAGACAATCTAGACTCAGTTGATTGGCTGCCGGCAGATGTTACTTTGATAGAAAAAATCAGAGAAGAGATGTGAAAATAGGCGGAAGATGGATTGAAAGGATTGCTCAGATTGGCAGAGTAGTAACGTTGGCGCACGGTATTCCTCATGTGAAGATGGAGAGGGCGTTGGTGTTGAGATGACGGCGAAAATGTCAGATAAGAGAACTATGATTAATAACGGTAAAAGGATTATATTTTTAGGTTCTTCAGTAACTTACGGATCGGCAGCGGGAGGAATATCTTTTGCTGATATAATCTGCGAAAAGTATGGCTATGAAATGATAAAAGAGGCTGTTTCCGGAACAACGTTGGTCGATGAGAATGATGAATCATACGTTAGGAGAATAAGGGGGATAAAGGCGGATTCAGCGGATTTGTTTGTCTGCCAGCTTTCGACTAATGATGCTTCGCTTGACAGCCCGTTGGGAAATATCGCTGAGGGGAAAACATTAGATTCATTTGATTTAAGCACTGTTGCAGGAGCAATAGAGTATATTATTGCCTATGCTAGAGAAAAATGGAAATGTCCCATAGCATTTTATACGGGCACAAGATACGATTCTGAGAAGTATTCGAATATGGTTTTGATACTAAAGAGTATTGCCCAGAAATGGGGAATTGAGATTGTAAATCTTTGGGATGATCCTGAGCTCAATGCTGTAAGTGCCGAAGATTATAAGAGATTTATGGCAGATCCTATTCATCCTACGTTAGAAGGATATCGTGAGTGGTGGTCGCCTTTTATTGAGGAAAGAATCAACAGAATGTTGGATTTTCAGCAGTGTAGCAAAATATAAAAATCACCAAGCACATTGCTTGATGATTTGAAGAAAAAATGTTCAAAAAAATAGTCAACCCCAGGAGCAAAGGAATTCTGAGCACTTACGTGCCTACTCCCATTCGGGAACCCAGCTTTTATCCGTCACAAGTTGACTAAGTTAAGTATAACATAGATTTGAAGACAAAAAGTTCAATAGTTGATTTTAATAGAACCGATAAGAGCATAAGGAGAGGCAGAACCATGGAGTTATCGGAGAGAAAACAGAATCTCTTAGCGAGCATGTTTGTAAAGAATTTCATCAGTTCTGATAGTGATGATAGAAATTCATTATAGGTAGAGAGGGAACCTATGCGAGATAACGCGTATGTTAGAGCTGCTATTACGATTTTAACAGTTTTGGTGATATTTGTTTTTGCTGGCTGCGTCTCAAAGAAGGATGTTACTGGGGACAACGTATCAACGGAATTGGCCGAATACAGTGTTGATAGTAGCGAATGCTCCTCTGAATCTGCAGATATTTATGATAGTGCTACTGACACATTTTCAGAGAAATCTGATGATCAATCGGATACATCTTTTGATGCGAACAGGAGCGACAGAAGCACATATTCTGAAACTGAAGATACGACAGAGAGCGAGGATTATGGGGCATATAGAGATCAGATAGAATGGTCATCTGGATATTCGACAACAGATAACTTTGATTCTTTGAATAATGATCCGGATGACTATGATACCCCTGAGGATTATGCGGATGACGCATGGGGAGATGATTTCGATGACTGGGATGATGCCTACGAGTATTGGGAAGATAACTATTGAAGACAAGAGCAGAAATCGTTGTTGTTGAACAGGATTGTGTGTATCAGGATTTGGATGACAAGGATCAGGATGCATACCATGTTTTTTGCTGGAATGATTCAGGCAGAGTTGCGGCATGTTTCCGAGTATTTTGGAAAGATCATGATGAGGCAGCGGGAGGAAAAAATGGTTAAGCAAATAGTAAGAGATCCATTATTTTTACAGCAGAAATCAGAACCGGCAACGGAAGCTGACAAGCAGGTAGTACAGGATCTGATAGATACATTAAATGCAAATCGTGAGCGTTGTGTTGGCATGGCTGCAAACATGATCGGCGTGAAGAAGCAGATTATAGTGATCGCTGTCGGACCGTTCTCTATTCCGATGATCAACCCGGTGATTACCAGAAAGTCCGGGAAGTATGAGACAGAGGAAAGTTGTCTTTCATTGGATGGGGTGAGGCCATGTACCAGATATAAGGAAATCGAAGTGGACTATCTGGATCAGAACTTTAAAAAACAGCACGGCAAATATACGGATTTTACAGCACAGATAATACAGCATGAGATTCAGCATTTTAGTGGAGATTTGATATAAAGTGTTGGATGAGCAAAATTGAATCAAAGAGTTGTTACTCACGAGGTGATCGCAATGGTTGATTATGGTCTTAAAGACAGAGTTGTTTTGATTACGGGAACAAATAATCCGTGGGGAATCGGTGCAGCGGCAGCATGTGCTTTTGCTCGAGAGGGAGCAAAAGTGGCTTTGGTTTATAAGAAAATATTTAGAAAGTATGACCCGTCAAAGACAGATCGAAATGGTGTGGATAGATACTATGCATCAAATGCAGGTGATACGGATGCTGTGGAGAACAGATTAAAGGAGATCAATGCCGATTACGTTGTTTTTGAAGGTGATATTTCAAACGAGAAATCCGTTAAAGATATTTACACTGGTGTTCTTGAAAAATTTGGGAGAGTTGATGTCCTGATCAATAATGCTGCAACAGATGATGAAACCGGTTCTGATACGATAGAAACTATTACTCAGAATGTTATCGATGATACATTTGCAGTCAATGTTCGTGGAAGCATTTTGATGATAAGAGAATTCGTGAAACATCATGGTGATTACGGTAGAATTCTTAATATTTCTACGGATGCAGCACAAATTTTTGCGGGTCAGATTACTTATGGCGCGAGTAAAGCAACGATAGAGGCACTGACACGAAGCATTGCTCTTGAGTTGGCGAAATATGGGATAACCGTTAATTGTGTTGCTCCGGGACCAACTCAGACCGGATGGATCGACGAGGAATTTGAAAAGGTGGTTATCCCATTAATTCCTATGGGAAAATTGATCCGACCGGAGGATATCGCTGGAACCTTATTATTCCTGGCAAGTGAACAGGCACATATGATCACTGGACAAGTAATAAAAGTTTCCGGAGGAAAAGCATTGTAATTGGCGGCTGAAAAGACCGGATTGAGAAGCGTGGTCATTATTGATGAATATGATAAACCGTTGTTAGATACAATAAGCAATCCGGAATTGCAGAACCATATTAAAGAGGTATTCAAAGGCTTTTTTAGTTTATGGAATGCATGCATTGCCTTATGTTGCTGATAAAAGAAAACTATATAAGATTGGTGTTTCATTTGATTCAGAATCAAGGAAGCTTGTAGGATGGAAAGTGGGCAGCTAGAAGGCTGTCCATTTTTTGTTGTGCGCCATTGTTAGAGAACCATTTTGAGATTACAATATTATCGAATACAGGTGAAAAGCGTTGTAAGTGAGGCTGATACCTGAGGGGGGAGGAACTGTTTATGATGATAGAAACGGGTTGGATATCAATACTGCCGCCAATAATTGCGATCACTCTTGCACTTATCACAAAAGAGGTATATTCATCACTCTTTATCGGAGTCCTCTCCGGAATGGTGATCTATACTGTGTTTGCGCATGAATCATTCGTTGCAATTTTTGCACATATGTTTGATATGATGGCAGAAAAGATATCGGATAATTCATACATGATCGTTTTCCTTGCGCTTTTATGGGCCGTGATCACTCTGGTGGCAAAATCCGGTGGGATGGAAGCATATGGCAGATGGGCCGGAAAGAAGCTTAAAAGCAGGCGTATGACACAGCTTGCTACGGCTTTACTCGGAGTTCTTATCTTTATTGACGATGGGTTTAACTGCCTGACTATAGGAACTGTTATGAGACCTATCTATGACCGACAGAAAATATCCAGAGAAAAACTGGCATATATCATCGATGCTACAGCAGCGCCGGTCTGTATCATAGCGCCGGTTTCTTCGTGGGCGGTAGCAGTTGCATCAGAAGTCAGTGATACAAATGGTTTTCACGCTTTTCTTTCCACTATCCCATATAATTTATATGCACTTCTCACTCTTGTCATGGTTTTGTTTATCTGCATCACAGGTAAGGATTTCGGTAAGATGAAGAAGGCGGAAAGTGATGCATTTTCTGCAACTAAATCCGGTGAAAAGGAGGAAAATAAGGACAGTACTCCGTCGGATGGTCACGTATATGATCTTGTTTTACCGATCGTTGTGCTCATTATTTGTGCGATCCTTGGGATGGCGTATGTTGGAGGTTTCTTTTCAGGGGTATCTTTCTCGGAGGCGATTGGCTACAATCCCACAGCGGGGCTTTCGTTAGGTGCGTTTGCCGGACTTGTAACGGCATTTGTTTTGTATATTCCAAGAAGGATCATGAAACCGAAGGAATTTGTAAGTGGTATCGTAAACGGAATTGGAAGTATCGTACCGCCTATGCTTATTCTCATTTTGTCCTGGAGTCTCGGAGGTGTATGCCGTCAGATGATTGGGACTGGTGAGTTTATTTCTGGTTTTGTGACACAGGCGGATATATCCTTCAGAGTGCTTCCGCTTATGATCTTTGTCATCGCAGCGCTCATGTCATTTTCCATGGGCACATCATGGGGGACTTTTGGAATCCTTATACCGATCGTTTCAATGATCTGTCAGGCATCCGGTGGAGCGGAGATGCTTATTCCGGCGCTGGGAGCCACACTTGCAGGATCGGTTTACGGCGATCACTGTTCCCCGATTTCTGATACAACGATATTGTCCTCAACAGGATCAATGTGTGATCATATCAGGCATGTCGAAACCCAGATACCATACGCAACTCTGGTTGCCGCTGTATGCGCAGTCGGTTATCTGATCATTGGATTTACTGGTGTGCCATGGATAGGATTTTTCGCAAGTGCTGTTATTCTTCTTGGAACATTGCTGTTGCTGAATAAGTTCATAGCACGATGAACAGGTTCTTTGTGAAAGAGTTTTGATTGGTGATGAGCATGGATGAGCGAGTGTAAGGGAGGAAAATGAAGTATTTTAAAAGCAAGAAACTTAATAATAATACAGATGCTAACTATATTGGCGATTTAAACATGTTAATTTCTGAACCTATTGTTACGGTTAATTATAAGCCGGATCCGTGTAATAGAAGAATAGATTTTTACTACGAGGAAGATAAAGTTTATATAGAAGGGTTGGCTGATAATAACTGCACATTTTGGTTGTCAAAGACAGATATTACAGATACTTCGATAAACGCCCAGATATGCAAACATATTTTATATGATTCATTTGATGTGTATTTTTCTATAAGCAAATATTATCAAGAATTACATAGTTTATTTAAGAAATCTATCTTTAGGGAGAGTGATTGTGTAAGTGTAAAATGGCAGACTCCCTTTGGAGCGTACATTGGTGATAATGATAATACAGGATTATTAATAGCTAAATCTCTAGTTGGATATAAAACCGAAATAGATAAACTGTGTGAAGCAAGAGAAGATGGTGGTAATTATTTAAGCGTCATGCAGAGTATTCTGGAACATTTATCAAAGAGGACTGATGATTCGGTAGGGGATTATATTGCTGCAGCTCCATGGATTAAGATTATGAAGGATGAAGACTACTTACTTTGTTCTAAGAATGAGAAAATTAAAGGCTTATACTTGCAGTTAGCAAAACAGTGCTCAGATCTTTATAACAGGTATATGACAGCGGTACGTTAGCCGATCAATTCAAGTTTATATGGAGTATTGATGAAAAGAATTTCGGATTCCAGCATGTGGCTATGTGTTATCAGGCGAATTTTTTGGATGAAGATGTCGTTATAGCATATCCTCAATGCGAAGGTGCGTATGCATATTGCTCAGACGAAGCAAAGAAAAGAATAAATAAAAAATTGGAAGAGGCAGGATATGATTTCGAGATGCCTTAAAGCCCCAAAAATGGGATGTGGAAATTGATCCGACCGGAGGATGTCGCTGAAACCTTATTATTCCCCGCAAGTGAACAGGCACAGATGATCAAAGGACAAGTAATAAAAGTTTCCGGAGGAAAAGCTCTGTAATTGGCGGCTGAAAAGACTGGATTGAGAAGCGTGGTCCTTATTGATGAATATGATAAACCGTTGTTAGATACAATAAGCAATCCGGAATTGCAGAACCATATTAAAGTAGCGGTATTTAAGCTAGTGGCCGTGATGCTATGGCTTACTAAGGATGGCAAGCGCGTATGTCCGATGAACGCACTATGATCTTGGTTTTAATAATGATCGCATATCCAGTTTATAATTTCTGTAAGCTTTTGGACTCATATCAAATTTTCTCTTAAATGCCTTGGAAAAAACCAGAGAGTCCCGGTAGCCTACCATGTTGGATATTTCTTTTATGCTGTAATCTGTAGCGACCAAAAGATTTGCAGCTTTATACATACGGAAATCTATTAAATAATTTTGTATAGAAATATTTGCATGCTTTGTAAATAGCTGATTCAGGTAGCCTTGTGAAATGCCTGCATGTGCAGCTATATCGGTTACAGAGATTTCCTGCATATAATGAGTATTAATATAATCGATGGCAGCGTCAAGATGTCTGTTCTTATTTAGGATAGAGTTTTCGCTTCCATCTTCTTTTATGTTCTGTTTATGGGTAGACACCAGCAGTGCCATTAATTTCATCAGGATGCTTTCCCTATATAAGCTTCCTGCATAATCCTGAACAATATGATTAAATAATTCGTCAAAGCATGAATTTAACTCATTCTCGTCCGGAGAGGGGAGGACAGGCTTATTTTTTGAAAAGCCGCATTGCTTTAGGATAGCTTCGGCTCTTAGACCTTTAAAACCTATCCACATATAACTCCAGGGATTATTGGTATCTGCGCAGTAGACAATAGGCGTATTCGGGTAGATTAAAAACATCTGCCCGGCATTAATAGGGTAGTTTGCGCCGTTTATAGAGTAAAATCCGGTGCCGCTCACAACAAAGTGGATGATATATTCATCACGGGTTCCGGAAATAGCATGATAAGGCTTACACTGTTCTTTTCCCATATGTAATAAGTCAAGTTCCATGGAAACGAGACTCATATCTTCTAAACATCTAAAATCCTGACTGTTAGTGTATTTTACATTTACCATAATATTCCCTGTATATCTGATTATGACATAAAACATGTATATATGTCGTAAAATATCTGATTACGACATATAAGATAATCCATAAACTCTATAATTATAACATATAAAAAATGAAATCTTAACTTTAATTATCCCATTTAATAAATGACATAATTTACATTTCTGCGGTTATAGTATAAAATCCTGCCTTTTTGTATAACTAAGCATAGCCAAAGGATACAGAGAAAACAATATTTGTGTCAAAAAAGTTAGCAGGAGGAGAAGAATGAAGAAAAAAGTTTTGGCTTGTTTATTAGCTGCTGTTATGGTCGTTTCGGCAGCGGATCAAAGGATAGAATACGATTTGTGATGGATGCCGGAATAGCTGGTGTGAGACATGTGGACGAAACGATGTATATTTCGTCTACGGCAGAGACATTGTCTCTCGCAATAGAAAATATTACTAAGACATTGGAGAAAAAATATGATATCAAACCCAGAGAAAAACGCAAATATCCGGAAATGTTTAAGTATGTCGGATGGTGCAGCTGGGATGCCTTTTACAAGGATATATCTGAGAAAAAGGTGCTGGATAAGGCAAAGGAAATAGCTGAAAAAAAGCTGCCTATCAGATGGATGATCTTTGATGACGGATGGCTTCAGGATGAAAACGGAATTTACAGATTTAAGCTCCGGGAAAAAGGAAAGATAGGATTTGTATGTAGATCAACTGTTGAGAAAGTGAGCTTAAACGGTGAAGATATCACAAACAGATTGATTGACAGGGGTTCGTATTACCTTGTGGATATAAATGGATCACCAGAAGAATGTATGCTTGAAGTGGCTATAAAAAGGAGAATGGAAAAATGAGCATAAGATTTGATAAAGAGCAAAGAGTTTTTGGCTTAACTACGAAAAATAGTGAATACCAGATTGGTATAAACGAGATCGGGATTTTGAAGCATCTTTATTATGGAGCTCCGGTAGGGCAGAGTAATATGAATTATCTGGATAGTTCTTCTGATAGAGCCCTTTCTGGGAATCCATATGACAACAGAGCGAAAAGAGATATATCTCATGATACTTTGCCGCAGGAATATACAACTAATAATGTTGGAGATTATAGGATCGGCTCTATTCAGCTGCAAAGTGAAAACGGTAGTTTTAGCTGTGACCTTAGATATAGTAGGCACAGTATCAAAAAAGGAAAATATACTTTGCAGAAACTTCCTTATGTAAGAGGAAAGAATGGAAATCTGGCAAAGGATGAAGATGTTGATACACTGGAGATTGTTTTAGAAGATCCTGTTATAAAACTGGAAGTAAAACTCTGCTACGGTGTTTTTGAAAGTAAAGATGTAATTACACGAACTGTTATTATTAAGAACGCAGGTGAAATGAGTATATGTCTTAATAAAGCATCAAGCATGGCGATTGATTTTCCGTATGCAGACTTTGATCTTATTCATTTCCAGGGTAAGCACTGTAATGAAAGACAGTTTGAACGTGAGGCAATTAATCATGACATAATCACTGTTTCATCAAAGCGAGGAATGTCCAGTCATCATAATAACCCGTTTGTCATTCTTGCTGATAGGACTGCTACAGAAAATACAGGGGAAGTTTTTGGTTTTATGATGATGTATTCAGGTAATCATAAATTTGAAATTGAAAAAGATTCCCTTGACAGTATTCGCCTGGTAGCAGGTATTAATGACACTAATTTCAATTGGAATCTGGGAGCTGGTGAAGAATTTACAGCACCGGAAATGATACTGGCGTTTTCTGATGCAGGACTTAATGGTCTTAGCAATATTTATCATGACATTATCAGAGAAAATGTTATCGATGCTAAATATTATGATGTGAAGCGACCGGTTCTTATCAATAACTGGGAAGCTACATATTTTGATTTTGATGATGATAAGATCAAGAAACTCATAGATAAGTCCAGTCAGTTAAAAATTGACATGTTTGTTCTTGATGATGGATGGTTTGGAGAACGAAACAATGATGATGCAGGTCTCGGAGACTGGTTTGTTAATGAGAATAAGCTGAAAGGTGGAATAAAAGAAATTGCTGATTTTGCAAACAGCAAAGGTATGAGATTTGGGCTTTGGTTTGAGCCTGAAATGATAAATGAAAACTCAGATTTGTTTAGAGAGCATCCTGACTGGGCATTAAAGGATCCGGGCAGAAATCCGATGATTTCACGGAATCAGCTAGTGCTTGATATGTCGCGGACTGATGTGCAGGATTATCTGTTTGAATCCATAAGCAAGATTTTAGACAGTGCAAATATCCAGTACGTAAAATGGGATTTTAATCGTTCTGTTGCAAATGTATATTCTTCTGTAACGGGTTATGAGGAGCAGGGAAAGATTTCTCACAAATTTATTCTTGGTACATATAGTTTGTTAAGTCGTCTGTTAGACAGATTTCCGGATCTTATGATAGAAGGATGTGCAGGCGGTGGCGGAAGATTTGATGCAGGCATGTTATTCTATTGCCCGCAGATATGGACTTCGGATAACACAGATCCGATAGCACGATTATCAATTCAAGAGGGTACATCTTATGGTTACCCGGCCTGCGCTATGGGAGCTCACGTTTCTGCATCACCTAACCATCAGACAGGAAGGATCACATCATTTAAGACAAGGGGAATAGTGGCACAGTCAGGGACTTTTGGATATGAGCTTGATGTCACTAAGATAGACAATGATGATGAAATCAGAGCTCAGATCGAGGCTTTCCATAAGTATGACAAACTCATGCATCATGGAAATTACTATAGATTGAAAAATGAATGTAATAAAGATTTCTTTACTGCGTGGTCTTTTGTAGCGAAGGACAGATCGGAGGCTCTGGTAAATCTGGTGGTAAAAAATAAGGAAGCTAATCAGAAGATACCATTTGTAAAACTGATAGGGCTGGATGCAGATAAAGAGTATCGCCTGGAGGAGACAGGAGAAAAGATTTCAGGACAGGCTCTGATGAATGGCGGATTTGCGTTTTCGAATTATTTTATCAGAAATGGATATTTCGAGAATATTTATCCAAGCATGCAAGCACATTTTATAGGTGAAGATTGAGTTGAGCACGGATAGGAAGAATATTTGACTTTGGATATATTGGGATATCGAACCGGCAGCATGAACGAGACTCTATCAGATGAAGAAAAGTTAACAACATGATCAGGCGCTCGGAATTATGGAAATATACATTATCCATATCTATTCCGGGCGCTTCCGGTTTTCATTTTTCAATTAAGCTGTGGGAGTATGTCAAGAACAAACAATATTTCTATCTTCTCCGTGCTGCCATGCAAGCACGTTTTTCTTTACTTCTTCGAGACATCTGGTTCTTGCCTCAGTGCTTCCCCAGGCCATATGAGGTGTCACTATCAGTTTACCGCTGTTCTGGATTTCCAAAAGTTTTGAGTCCTTACGCATAGGTTCAGGGTTAAGAACATCTATGCCAGCTCCTCTTATCTCTCCGTTTTTCAGTGCCTCGTAAAGATCGTTTTCTACGACTACGGCACCTCGTGCAACATTGATGAGATAAGCGGATTTCTTCATTTTCTTAAAAGCTTCTATGTCAAAGAGATCACGTGTCAGATCACTAAGCGGACAATGCAGAGAAATTATATCGGACTTTTCAAGGAGCTCGTCGAAAGAAACCTGCCTGTATTCGTGGTAATCACTGTGACCGCTGGAAGGATAAAAAATAACTTCGGCACCAAAGGCTTTGGCAATAGAGGCCACTTTTTTCCCAATATTACCCATTCCAACAATTCCATAAGTCTTACCTGCGAGTTCAGAAAACGGAATATCAATGCAGCAGAAGTGTGGCTGATCGGCATAGCTTCCATCCTTTACAAATTCATCGTAGTGACGGAGATTTTCCATAAGATAGAATAAAAGTGCGAAGGTGTGCTGTGCTACAGAGTCGGTAGAGTAATTTACTACGTTAGCAAGTTTAACTCCGTATTTCCTGCATGCATCCAGATCTACATTGTCGTATCCAGTGGCAAAAACACAGATCAGTTTTAGATCAGGAGACTGAGCCAGAACTTTTTCTGTAATCTTGCTCTTGTTTATGAGAAGAACCTGGGCGCCGGGCATCCTTTCACCGGCATTGTCATCGTTTATACAGTCATCATAATAAATAACCTCTCCAAGATCATCATATATCCTGAAATCAAGGTCTGATCCTACACTGTCGATATCTGCTGCAACAATTTTCATACACTTTCTCCTGCATTTTGATTTATTAATTTGGAATATGTAAGTATGGGCCATAAGTACAGTTACCCTTTGAAGTCATTATATAGTATATTTCTGAATTAATTCTATAAAAATGTAGAAATACAGATCATGTTCTATATGTGCAATTTTTTTCTGGTTTTATAACAGTTTATCTTGGAATTCCTATAATACTTGCAGTTAATGTGTATTACCTTTTATTTACTACATATTACACGGATGTCGTGAGTTTTTTCGGTTCGACAAAAACCATAAGGGATGCCAATTTTAATTCTGTAGCATATTTCACGCTCATTCTGAGTTACTCCTGTATGATATCCGAGACTTTTAGAGGAGCGTACAGGACGATAGACAAAACTCAGTTCGAGGCTGGATATGCAATAGGTCTTACTAAGTTTGGCACATTGAGACGGATAATATTGCCGCAGATCGTGCCTGTGGTATTGCCGGGCATGACAAATTGGCTTGTTGGAGCCATTAAGGGAACAAGTTTTGTATCGATCATAGGACTGTATGAAGTAATGAACGGAGCACTAATTCCCTGTGTTCAGACTTATAGCTATGTCGAAGGATATATAGCTGCAGCAGCAATATACTGGGGACTGGTAGTCATTGTGGAACAGATTGGGAAGATCATTGAAAAGCGAAGTGCGAGATACAGGAGGCTGGCAATATGATCGAGTTAAAGCATGTGAAAAAATCCTTCGGCAAGCTGGAAGTTCTGAAGGATGTGTCTATAAGTGTGGAAGACGGGGAGGTTGTTGTTATATTAGGACCCAGTGGATCGGGGAAGACGACGCTTTTAAGATGTATTAATTTCCTTGAAAAGGCAGATGAAGGCTCTCTGAAAATGGGGGAAAAGGAGCTTGAATTTAAGAGGGCGAAGAAGGGAGAAATCCTGGATATCAGAAGAAGAACGTACAAAGCAGTTTCTATCTAGGATCATGCCGGTCGATTCCTATGTGATCTAAAAACAGAGATGGATCTTTCAGAAACGACATCTGTAGTCGTAAAAAAGCGGGAATCAGAGGGTAACTAATTGTTACATTCAATTTTTTGATGCCTTGTAAATGCAACACAAAAACACGTTGCATTTATAGGGCATTTATTTTATTTTAACATTGAATAAAAATGCTAGCTGTTAATGTTAAGCGTCAGATCTTTTGGGTAAAAAAATCACATCTTTAACAAATGAGGGGGAAATTGAATAATGAAATTAGACAGAATAAAAGATCAGACGGTAATGATGAAGGAAGCGTAACGAGTTGATATGAGAAAACGTACATCCGGAGAATGATTTTATGGAATTAAAGGTAATACCATATGATTTTACAGTATGTAAATTAAAAAATGACGCAGATATTGATGTTACAAAGAGTTTTTATTTTGTGGGAAAAACAGACGAGGAAATATCTCTTGTTTGTAAAACAGAGGATATTCCTGCCGATACGTTGGAAAGAGACGATGGCTGGAGAGCGTTTCGGATACAGGGAGTACTGGATTTTTTTCTTATTGGAATTTTGTCAAAGATTTCAGGCATATTAGCTGATAATAAGATAGGGATATTTGCGGTATCTACATATAATACAGATTATATTCTGGTTAAGGCTGAAAATTTTATCAGAGCATTATCAGTGCTGGAGAAGTCTGGGTATACAGTGATATAAATACGATCGACTAGTTTATCAGATGGTATGGAAATATGAGAGAATCCGTAATGAATTTGAGAAGGTAAAAAAGAAGCATCTAAATTCCACAATGGTGGAGGGCCGGCTTTATAGGCCGGGACTTTCCGAAAAGGAATTCGGTGAAAGACTTTCGGAAATCGTGCTTCCGGTATACCAATCTGCGAAGTCAGCGGGTTTTCGTGAGTGGTTCTTATAACGATACGGAACATGTGAAGTTTAAAACTCTTCCTGAAGTAAACGTTGCAAGTTGTATTATTAAAGGCAGCTACGATCAGATGGGTGAGGCATATTATTGAAAGGAGCGGTCATGGAATATGTTCATGTAACAAAAGATAACCTCGAAGAGGAGCATATTTGCTGCGCGATATCAAATAATAAGGATGTTCAGGTTTCTTCTAAGAAGGCATGGCTTTCGGAGAGGTTTGATGAAGGACTTGTTTTCCTAAAGAGCGTAGAGCGCGGAAAGTGCTTTATCGAATATATCCCGGCGGAAGACGCATGGATTCCGATAGAGGCAGATGGATATATGTACATTGACTGTCTCTGGGTGTCCGGGGCTTTAAAAGGACATGGATATTCTACTGATCTACTTGCTGCCTGCATCGAGGATAGTAAGGAAAAGGGGAAAAAAGGGCTTTGTATTCTTTGCGCTTCAAAGAAGAAACCGTTTCTGGCTGATCCGAAGTTTCTGAAGTACAAAGGATTTGTCGTGAGCGATGAAGCTGATAATGGTATTCAGCTTTGGTATATGCCGTTCGATAAAAATGCAAAAGCTCCGGTGTTTAAGGAATGTGCAAAACATCCGCATATAGAAGAGAAGGGATATGTTCTGTACTATACGAATCAGTGCCCGTTCAATGCAAAATATGTCCCGGTTTTGGAGCAGACGGCAAAAGAAAATGGTATTGCATTCAAGGCAATACATCTTGAAAGCAAAGAAGAAGCACAGAATGCACCGACACCGATCACGAATTATGCGTTATTCCATGATGGGGAGTATGTTACAAACGAGCAAATGAACGATAAGAAATTCTTAAAACTTACAGGAAAGTGATATTCGTATTAACCGGAATACAATGTAGACCGACAATTCAAGTTGAACAAAATCGCTGCGCGATGGCCTGCCTGGGCTGTGGCGCAGTTTTTCTTTAGCGACAAATAAAAAGCAGTGGAAGTACTTTTCGTAATTCGGTATTGTTAAGTTACCACACAAAACAACTGAATACGGAAAGCCCCACTGCCTATGAAAACAATAGCATTTCCAGGCGTCTTCCGCAATCGGAATTATGATGCCAACGCACCTCCTGATAGGTAGTTGTATCTGAAGACACTACTATCAAGGAGGTTTTTATGTACGAAGATATTTTTACCCAGATCCGCAACGAAGCGGAAAAGCGGAACTTAAAAGAAAATACTATCAACGCTTACTGCAATTCCGTAGACTACTTCCTGCGCACTGTAAATAAAGATGTCTCTGCCCTAACGACGGATGATGTTGATGCATTCCTGACAGAAAAGCGGCTAGGTGGACTGGCACCGCAAACCTATAACCACTATTACTCATCTATCCGTTTTTTCTATAAGCGAATTCTTAAGATGAATTGGGACGATGAAGACATTCCCAGGATGAAGCTTGACCGCTCATTGCCTACTGTTCTTTCAAGGGATGAAATACAGAGTATTATTGATCATACGCCCAACCTTAAACACAAAGCGATTATTGCCACCATGTATTCTTCCGGCCTGAGAGTGTCTGAAGTCGTACATCTTCATTATGACGATATATCCCGAGCTAACAGAACTATTCATGTCCGCGAAAGCAAGAGCCGACGGGACCGATATACGATTCTTTCTGATCACAACCTTGATTTACTGACCGAATACTGGTTTAAGTGTGGCAAGCCCAGAGACATTCTTTTCCCAAGCTCATGGACCGGAACTTATCTTGACAAGAACAGCATCAATCAGTATTTCAAGAAAAGTGCAGAAAGAGCCGGTATTACTAAAAAGGTCACCAGTCATTGCTGCCGCCACAGCTTTGCCAGTCATCTGTTTGAGGATGGTGTTGACATTAAATACATTCAGGCATTGCTTGGACATGTGGATCCAAAATCGACAGAAGTCTATATCCATGTCAGCAACAAGAGCCTTCTTGGGATCCGCAGCCCTTACGATCTGCATAAAGGCGGTGAAGCATGAGCCCTGAATGTACAATTCAGGATGTCTTTAACCGCTTTTATCCGAAATTCGAAAAGAAGCACTCCTTATCTGCAGTCCAGAGAAAAGCAGCTTATCACATCATGAACTGTAAGACAGGTGCCTTCGGTATCAATGTAAGTGTCTGTGAAGAATGCGGCTGTATTTCAATTCACTACAATTCCTGCCGTGACCGGTGCTGTCCCATGTGCCAGGAGTTTCCAAAGGAGAAGTGGGTGGATGCCCGACGGGAAGATGTACTGGATGCGCCATACTTCCATGTGGTCTTTACTGTCCCGGAAGAGCTGAATCCGATCATCTACAACAACCAGAAACTTCTGTATGATGCCCTGTATCATGCATCTTCCGATACACTGCGTGAACTGGCTTCCGACAATAAATATCTCGGTGCAGACATCGGATATATCTGCATTCTCCATACCTGGGGAAGTGAAATGAACTTCCATCCCCACATCCATGCCATTGTCCTTGGCGGTGGTCTTGACTCCAAAAACCATTGGAAAGACAACGGAGAAGATTTCTTCCTTCCTATCCGGGTCGTTTCGCGCCTTTTCCGTGGCAAGTACCTTGCGGAGCTGAAACACCTTTGGGAAGACGGAAAGCTTGAATTCCACGGCAGCGCGGAGTGTTTTAAAAACCACTATGTGTTCAAAGAACTGCTGGACTCCTGTTACAGCAAAGAATGGATCCCTTACTGCAAGAAACCGTTTGATGGCGCAGAGTCCGTTATCAAATATCTTGGAAAGTATACCCACCGGATAGCAATCAGCAACTACCGTATTAAAAGCATGACGGACAGCACTGTCACCTTTACTGCAAAAGATTACAAAAACCAGGGACAATGGAAAGAAGTCACCATCACCGGTGAAGAATTCATACGCCGGTTTCTGATGCATGTCCCGCCCAAAAGGTTCGTACGGATCAGGCACTATGGACTTCTTTCTTCACGGAACAAAAACCGGAAGATTACTCTTTGCCGGAATCTTCTTGGTGGTAAAAAATATCTGTCCCGATTGAAGAATCTGGATGGACCGGCAATCATCCGCCTTCTCTATAACAAGGATGTCTGTAAATGCTCGTCCTGTGGCGGAAAGATCATTGCGATAGGTGCTGATCCATCTTTGTTCCGGCCAGAGCCACATCTGCTCTGTTGATTTCTTAAAAATGAATACGGATTCTGTGAAGCCTTTTAAAGGCTTATTTCTGATGCGATCATCGTGGTTTTCTTGTACAAAACAGTACATTTATCAGAGGATCCATGCTACACTCTGAGCAAAAGCGGTCTGATTGAAAGTCCATATATACAGGCAACCCGGACGCGCTTTGTTCAACCAGGAAAAATCGAAATTGATGCAAACGAAAGGGCAGTTATCGAATAGATGAGCACTGCTTTTTCGTTTGCACCTTCTTCGATTCTTTCCTTAACGATTTAT
>JNJK01000023.1:69283-72728 GCA_000701625.1 Lachnospiraceae bacterium MC2017 | reverse complement strand
CCCAGAACAAACGATCAGGAATCACGGTATTATTGTCAAATTCTATCTGTCCTAATGGACAGTTAGCGAATATTGCCCCACTTTCTCCTGTTTCTGTCAATGTACCCGGTATATTTATTTTATTTAGAGATTCGCAACGCCAAAACACACAATTCTCTAACTTTGTCAGTCCTGATGGAATATGGGCTTCTGTAATGGAACTGCAACCGCTAAACGCATTATCTCCAATTGACGTTACCGTATCCGGAATATCAACTTTCTGAAGATTTGTGCAGTTTGGGAAAGCATATTTTCCAATGCTTGTAATCCCCGATGGAAATACTATTGATTTCACTTCAATTGCATATTTCCTAAATGCAAAATCATCAGAGTCTGAATAGTCGTACATTGGTCCGGAACCGGTAAGCGTAAGCGTTCCGCTCTCCTTATCAAACGTCCAGTTAATGTTGTCACCCAGTTTTCCTGAATTAGGATAATCATCAGAACTACCACACACCTCAGCATCATCCGGCTCAGTCTCAGCCATGACCGGTGTCTGCACCAATGTAATAAGCATTAAAGAAATCAACGCCAGTAACAATTTTCTCCATGAATTGTTATGCATACTCTCTCCCTCCATATGATCAATACCTCTCAGCCCCCAGGAACTCTTGATTCTAATCTGCTTTTTACCATACATAATAGTCATCACCCCAGAGAATATCCTCTCCATATAAATTTGAATAATACTCATAAATACCTGTTGGATCGTGAAGCTTCTTCATTTGCTCAGTGGATAACAGGAAATAGACATGGCTGAATTCATCAAGCTTTGGTCCTCCATCCGGTATGGGATCATCCCATGTGACATCTATCTCATAGGAAACACCATCAACTGTTACCTGATTCCATGCGTGATTCAGGGCATCATCTGAAAGAATTGTGCATGGAATACCGAGAAGATCCATGTAGAGCTTAAAAGCTTCTGAATACCCCTGACAGACTCCAGTGCCATAAAGAATGGGACCATCCGCCGTATAAGTGCTTCCACCAATCGCGCTTTTTCCTGTAGTGTAAGCCTGCTCATCGTAAACTGTTGTCACGATCATATAGTCATGAATTGCCCTTACCTTTTCGGTAGTTGTCATTCCCGGTGTTATCACTGTAGCAATGACCGCTGCCGCTTTTGCCTTTGCCGCACTACTTTGGCCACCATACTCATAAGCCTGTAACGGTTTTGCAGATGCAAATGCGCTCACAGATAAGCTCATACTTACGATCACACTTGCAATAATTGATACTGCTGCTTTTTTTAATTTTGTATTTATCATTTTATACCTCCATAACTATTAATATTATCGCAAAGTGTCAGGCTTTTACCTTCAGCCTTGCTTTTACCTTATAGTTTCCAAAGTAAGCATATATCTTTGTCGATCCTTTACCGACAATAGTGATATCACCTGTCTCGGCATCGATCGTTGCCACACCCGGTTTAGTGGACTGCCACTTATCTACTACTGTTCCAATGTCTGATGTATCGAAGTAATTGTAGCCATTGTCCTTTTCTCCGAGAGTTGTAAACTGCTTAAACTTAAGCTTTGGCTTTGCAAGAATAGTAATCTCACAAGTTGCGACCGTCTTTGCCTCATTACCCTTGCCACGGATAGCCTCTATCTTTATGGTGCCGGCTCTCTTGCCTTTGAGTATGCCACGCTTACCAATTGAAGCAGTTTTCTTGTCACTCACAATGTACTTATCAATACCAGAAATATTTGAGAAATACAGCTCATGAACGTTGATCTTTTCGCCTGCAACAAATGTATTTGCCGGCTTCTTTCGCTTCGAATTATTTGAATTGTCGTTATTGCCCGGTGTGTCACCGTTCCCCGGCGTGTCACCATTACCTGGCGTGTCACCGTTATCTGGTGTGCTGTTCTCTTCCCACTTTGCAAAAAGTGTCATATTCCTCTCAACCGGCAGATCAAAGTCATATGCTGAAGAATATGCGGTATCTATATACCATCCCACAAACTTATATCCATCTCTGGTCGGTTCAGCCGGTCTTTCAAGCTTTGCATCATAAGCAACATTTACGCTTGATACTGTTCCCTTTCCATCACGCCAGTTAAAATTGACTACCAGATCAGACATTTCTGTCCATGAAGCATATAGAGTCATATCTCTAGCAACAGTATCTGCCTCAAAATCAAACTTCTCATTCAGATCTTTATCCTTATACCAACCATCAAGCTTGTATCCCGTGCGTAATACATTTGTTGGTTCCTTTGCATAACCGCAAAAACTTACTGTCTGAGAAGCCACCTGTATATCATCAACGCCTGTGTCAAATGACACCGTGCAATCAGCTACATCATTTTCAAAAACGACCGTCTGATCCTTAAAGCCTGTAACTCTGTCAAATCCAAGCAATCTCCATGAAGCCTCATTGCCTTGATAGGTAACTTTCTTGAGAAATGGAATATCATTAAATGCGTCATTTCCAATACTTGTAACAGTTGCCGGAACGTATACCTCTGTGATATAAGCATTCTCTGCAAACGCAAGATTTCCTATAGTTTCCAGTCCATAAGGAAGCTTAAGTGTACCTTCGAATCCACACTTCCAGAAAGCCTTTTCCGGTATTTCCCTAAGACTACTTCCTTCTTCAAATGTCAACGTGCCCCTGTTGCCATCGCTGCCTGCACATCCACTGAATGCAGACTTACCGATGCTCTTAAGTGAAGCTGGTATTACCATACTGCCGCCAAGCTGACTACAGTTTTCAAACGCAGAAGCTCCAATAGTCTCGAGTTCACTATTTAGATCAAGCGACTGAAGTTTCGTTTCACAAAAAGCTTTATCGCCTATGCTCTTTAGATGAACCGGAAGCTTAAGATCTATTTCAAGATTACCTTTCACAAATGCTTCCTTCACTATGGATGTTAAATCATCCGGAAGCTCAAGAGTGTTTGCTTCTATGCTTCCATACCAACCCCAATTATAATTTCTCCACGGATGTGAATCCATATCTCCTCGTCCTGTTATACTTAGACCACCTGCATCATCTAAGCTATAGTTGAGAAATGTTCCGCATTTTCCGCTTTTGATAACCGTTGGATCTGTGGATATCACTATTGGCTCATCACCTGTTCCATCCGTCAGTGCATTGTTTAATGAAGCTTCCACAGGAGCCTCATTTAATGACACCTCACCTGTTACCTCTGCCGCTCCAACTGCAGAAGTAATATTTAGTGTTGTCATAGCAAACACCAACATTGCTGCTATCTTCCTCATAAATCCTCTTTTCCTTCCTTAATCTATATATTGCGTTTAAAACGCAAAAAAGCACCCCTGCCCTATTAAAAGACAGAGATACTCTTTTCTCTAAAAAATATTACACCAAAATAGACAGGTAAAAAATTACCTATCTCTTCGTTCGTTCGTTCGTTCGTTCGTTCGTTCGTTC